>CAZUCC010000038.1:0-41303 GCA_964619065.1 uncultured Acidobacteriaceae bacterium
GTCGATGAAGAGCAGCGTATCTGCGCCTTCGATGTCGCGGAAGTATTCGGCAACCGTGAGGCCGCTCAGCGCAACACGCAGGCGGGCGCCCGGCGGCTCGGTCATCTGGCCGTAAATGAGTGAAGCCTTCGACTTCGACGGATCGCCCGGCTTGATGACGCCCGACTCCGACATTTCCAGCCACAAGTCGTTGCCTTCACGAGTACGTTCACCAACGCCGACAAACACGGAGAACCCTCCGTGCTGCTTGGCAACGTTGTTGATGAGCTCCTGAATGAAGACCGTCTTGCCGACGCCGGCGCCGCCGAAGAGGCCGATTTTCCCGCCCTTCAGGAACGGCTGAACCAGGTCGACGACCTTAACGCCAGTTTCAAACATCTCCGCACGCGTCGACTGCTGGTCGAACGCCGGTGCGGGACGGTGAATGGGGTAGCGCTCGGTGAATTGCACCGGGCCAAGCTCATCGACAGGTTCGCCAATCACGTTCATCACGCGGCCCAGCGTGCCACGGCCCACGGGGACGGTGATCTGCGCGCCCAGATCAATGGCTTTCATGCCGCGCACCAGACCGTCGGTGGCTTGCATGGAGACACAGCGGACGCGGCCTTCGCCGAGGTGTTGTTGCACTTCCAGAACGATGCTGATAGGCTGCGGGGTCTGGAAGCCGTCGCTGACCACGCGCACCGCTTGGTAGATGGGCGGCAGCGCGTCTTCGGCGAATTGCACGTCGACGGCAGGCCCGGAAACCTGAATCACTTTGCCAATATTCTCAGCCATAAATTCTTTTCTCAGTTTCGAATTTCATTTACTGTGCGGCTGCGCCGCTGACGATCTCGATAATTTCCTTCGTAATCTTGGCTTGGCGCGCGCGGTTCATCACCAGCGTAAGCCTCTCAATCATGTCGGACGCGTTGTTGGTGGCGGAGTCCATCGCCGTCATGCGGGCGGCATGCTCAGCCGCCACCGACTCCAGCATGGAGCGGAAAATCTGGTTGGTAACATACTTCGGAAGCAACGCGCGAAACAATACCTCCGGCGCTTGCTCATAAATATAATCGACACCCGCAGTTCCGAAACCAGCCGCGGCTTGTTCTGCGGCGGAAGTATCTTCTGCCTGCAGGCTGACACCCGCAGTCTTTGCCGCTTCGGCGCGGCGCAGACGCTCGGCCTCGCTTGCTTCTTCCGCCATGCGGACAACATCTTCGCCAATCTGTTCAATGGGAAGAATTTGATCGACCACCAGCCGCTGCGCAATCACAGACTTGAATTCGTTGAACACCACGTATACGGAATCGATCTCAGCACGCGTGTAACGGTCAATTACGCTGTTTGCCAGGGCTTGCGCCGCCGCGTATTCAACTTTTGCCAGAACCCCAACGTGCTCTCCAATAACCTGGACAGCCGCCCCGCGCTCCGTTGTCGCAACGGTTCCGGAGTGAGTTTCGCCATCCACACCATCTTGTGTGTGGTTTTGCGGGTGATTCAGCAGATCTTCCCAATGAGCGGTCTGTACGGCCGCAGCAGGATAGCGGCGACGCAGAAACTCACGTCCCTTGCGCCCGATGCACTCGAGATCGACGTTCTTGCCAGCCTTCGTTTCCAGAAAGCGCGTAGCGGCCTTATTGATATTCGTGTTGAACGCACCCGCTAAACCCTTGTCCCCCGTAACCACGATTACGAGAACATTCTTTTCCTCACGCTGCACCAGCAGGGGGTGCCGCGCTTCCCCGGTCTCCGGGCTCAGGAGTTCAGTACGCGACACCAGCGACTTCAGCACATTCGTCAACATCAACGCATAGGGACGCGCAGCCAACGCACGCTCCTGCGCCCGGCGCAGCTTGGCCGCCGAGACCATCTTCATGGCTTTGGTGATCTGCCGCGTGTTGAGCACGCTGCGAATGCGCCGTTTGATGTCGAGAACGTTGGGCATTTTTGCTTCGAGTTACTTCGCCAAGAACTGTTGTTTCGCTTCTTTGATCACCGTCAACATCTCCGCCTTCATGGCGTCGTCCAGAGTCTTCTTCTCCATTATGGTACGCAACAGGGCCGGATTTGCTGTATCGACGTACTTGTAGAGCGCGGCTTCAAATTCGCGCACCTGAGCGACTGGAAGATCGTCCAGGAATCCACTGGTTCCCGCGAAAATTGCCAGAATCTGTTTTGCGAAGGGCAATGGCGAATACTGGCCTTGCTTCAGAATTTCGACCAAACGCTGGCCGCGCGTGAGCTGCGCCTGGGTCGCCTTGTCGAGATCGCTGCCGAACTGCGCGAACGCCGCCAGCTCGCGGAACTGGGCGAGTTCGAGCTTCAGCGTACCCGCAACCTGGCGCATCGCCTTAATCTGGGCGGCGCCGCCAACGCGGCTGACCGACAGACCCACGTTCACCGCCGGACGCACACCGGAGTTGAACAAGTCGGTTTCGAGGTAAATCTGGCCATCGGTAATCGAAATGACGTTGGTAGGAATGTACGCGGCCACGTCGCCGGCTTGCGTTTCAATGACAGGCAGTGCAGTCAAAGACCCGCCGCCGTTGGCGTCGCTCAATTTCGCTGCACGCTCCAGCAGGCGCGAGTGGAGATAGAACACATCGCCCGGATACGCTTCGCGGCCCAGCGGACGCCGCAGCAGCAAAGAGATTTCACGGTACGCCGCCGCATGCTTCGAAAGATCGTCGTAGATGACCAGCGCGTGTCGCTTCGAATCACGGAAATATTCACCAATCGCACACGCCGTGTAGGGCGAGATGTAGAGCATGGGCGCAGGTTCAGACGCCGACGCAGCTACCACAATGGTGTATTCCATCGCGCCGTTGTCTTCGAGAATCTTCACGACCTGGGCGATCGACGAACGTTTCTGTCCGACCGCGTTGTAGATACAGATCAAGTCGTTGCCCTTGGCGTTCAGAATCGTATCGATGGCAACGGCGGATTTTCCCGTCTGGCGGTCGCCAATAATCAGTTCGCGCTGGCCGCGGCCAATCGGGATCATGCTGTCGATGGCCTTCAATCCTGTCGCCATAGGCTCGCGAACCGGCTGACGGTCGATCACGCCCGGCGCAATTCGTTCCAAGGGGAGAAATTTGTCTGTGGCAATGGGGCCTTTACCGTCAACCGGTTGGCCGAGCGAATTCACCACGCGCCCGATCATAGCGTCGCCCACCGGCACACTCATGATGCGGCCGGTGCGTTTGACCTCGTCGCCTTCCTTGAGCTCGGTATATTCGCCGAGCAGCACCACGCCGACCTGGTCTTCCTCCAGGTTCATGGCAATGCCCGCCAATCCGTGCGGAAAAGTCAGCAGTTCGCCCGACATAACCTTGTCGAGGCCATGCACGCGGGCAATACCATCGCCCAACGAAATGACGGTGCCAACTTCGTCGACCGCAATCTTCGATTCGTAATTCTCGATCTGATCGCGAATCAGTTTTGTAATTTCATCTGCCTTGATCTGTGCCATAGGAACCAGTTCTCAGTTGCCAGTAGCCTGTTGCAAGTAGCTACATGAATTCAGATTTTTATCCTGCTGCGATCTGCTCGCGCAGCCTCTTCAATTGTCCTTGAATCGAACCATCGTAAATTGTGCTGCCCACCCGCACCACAGCGCCACCTAAAAGCGAGGCATCTTCCGTATAGCGGGCACGCAGGCTCTTTCCGGTCATACGCTGAATCTGATGTTCCAAAGTCTGCTTCTCACCATCGGCGAGCCGGCGGGCGCTCGTGATCTCTGCTTCAGCAAAACCGAGCCGGTCGTTGAGCTCCTGCTCCACCTGACGGACAATGCGCTCGAGATCACTGGTGCGGCGATGATCAATTACAACCGCCAAAAAGTTGCGGACTTCCCGCGAAGCACCCAGCCGCGCGACTAGCCCATCCAGCACACCACGCTTCAGGTCGGAACTGATCGAGGGATTATCCCAGGTCCTTCGTAAATCTTCGTGACTCTGCACCAGACCTAATAGGGCATGCAAAGCTCCCAACGTTTTGTTCGCGTCGAGCTTACGTTCCATAACCACGTCGGCAAAGGCGCGCGCGTAGCGGCTGGTAATGGCGGCCATTTACTGGTTCGCCTTTCCCAGGGACTGCGCGAAACTACTGACCAGCGACTGGTCGGCAGGTAAATCCACTTCAATACGCTGCCGAGCCATGTTTACGGCCAAGTCGGCGGCATATGCAGCGAGCTCACGGCGCGCGGTTCTAGCCGCAACTTCGATTTCCTGCCCGGCAGATTCCACAATCTTTTTCTTGTCGTCTTCCGCCGCAGCCCGAATGCGCGCTTCTTCTGCCGCGCCGTCTTTCTCGGCCTGCGCACGCATCGCAGCAATTTCGGAGTCCAGACGGCTCAAGCGAGCCTCAATGCCGGCCAACCGCTTCTTGGCCTCGTCGCTTGCCAGCTTCGCTTCGTCCATCGCTTTGCGAATCGAATCCGTGCGATTGCGGAACATCGTCGGCAAATGCAGTCGCGAGAAATAAATTACACCCAACGCAATGATGGCGAAGTTGACGATCACCGCCAGCCAGTACATTGCGCTTCCGCTCAGTCCGATCATTCGACCCAAACTGAGAACAACTGGAGACTGCTTGAACTGCGCCGTGTCGTCTTGCTCGACGGCTTCCTTCTTGTCCTTGTCACTTTCAGAGCCGCCGGCAGGCTCGGTGCGGTGCACTCCGGCGGCCTCATCCGCCGCGCTTGATTGGACTGAAGTTTTTTGTTCGCTGGAAGCCGGCTGCGCCGAGTCCGGCGCACTTTGCGTTTGCCAAGCAAGAGCACTCGTGCTGGCCGCAAACATAAAAGCCGCTGCCAACAGTGTCGTCCGCAATGACGCAAAAGAGAGCCTCATCGGCCGCCCCCTGCCGATGACGACGGGCGCAAGCTCATCGGCCGCAGCACCGTTCGGATCACATCACTCGCCAGCCGTTCCGCCTCGCTCTGCAACTGCGATTGCGCCACGGCTCGATCCTGCTCTAAGGACGCCTTCGCCGCATTGACCTGCTGCTGCGCGTTGACACGCGCCTCGGCAACAGCGGCCTCGCGCGCGTTGACTACCAACTGGCGGCGCTCTTCCCGCGCCTTGAACACAGCCAGGCTCGCTTCCCGTAGTTTGTGCTCATACTCCGCCGTCTTCGCTTCGGCGGCGGCAATATCGGCTCGCGCCCGCTGCACCGCGCCCTCCGTCAGGTTGTGACGTTCGGCGAGCACCTTCGCCAGAGGCTTATGCACCAGCAGCCAATAGAAGAAATAAAGGAGAATCAGGAAGACAACTGTAGGGATCGCCCCGAGCAGTAATTCGCCTAATTGTTTGAGCGTCTGATCCATTATTGATTACGGCCTTGGTGATTACGGCGCAGTTGGCTTTGTGAGCCAGAAGAAAGGCAGTAGGAAACTAGTTAGATTACCACTTGGAGGGGGGCCTGTCAAACCAAAACACCCCGAAAAAGGCCGTTTTTGCCTACTTTTGAGGCAAAATGGGGGTTGTGGAAAAAACCGAAGAATTCCTTGACTTCGCGCCCGGCAGGTCTACCATAAAAGTATCACCTCCGATCCAATCCGGATCGAATGGGCTGCTTACCAAGGAAGAGTCACCGCTCCTTGGTGGGCGGCCCATTTAATTTGCGGGCGTCATCATCGGCTCGGAATTTCCGATCCAACACATCATGATCGAACACATCATTAAGATTCAACACATCATTAGATTTCGTGGCAGAATCTTCCTGACAGATCGACGCCCATCCCGAGAGCGTTCTGAGAACCCGCCATGATCCTTCTCGACAACGAATCGACCGATCTCCCCACTCCCACCGGACCTATGCGCACGCAGGTTCTGCGCCCTGCCGCTCCCGGAAAATATCCCGGTGTCGTTTTGTTTTCTGAAATCTTCCAGATCACGGGACCGATTCGCCGTGCCGCGGCCATGCTGGCCGGACACGGTTTCGTGGTGGCGGTCCCTGAAATTTTCCACGAGTTGGAACCGCCGGGCACGGTACTTGCCTACGACCAAGCCGGAGCCGATCGCGGCAACGCGCACAAAATCGCGAAGCCGGTTTCCGCCTACGATGCCGATGCCTGCGCCGCACTCGATTTTCTGCGAGAGCACACTTCCTGCACCGGCCGTCTCGGCGTGATGGGCATCTGCATCGGAGGACATCTCGCCTTCCGCGCCGCCATGAATTCCGACGTTCTGGCCACCGCCTGTTTCTACGCTACGGATATCCACTCACGCACACTGGGCCAAGGCAAGAACGATAACTCGCTGGACCGCGTGGGAGAGATTCGCGGTGAGTTGTTGCACATCTGGGGACGGCAGGATCCGCATATTCCGCTCGAGGGCCGCAACCTCTTGAAAGCCCGGCTGGAAGAAACTGACACGCTCTTCACCTGGCATGAATTCAATGCCGCTCACGCCTTTATGCGCGACGAGGGTCCACGTTACGATCCAGCTCTGGCCTACCAGTGCTGGGGGCTCATCTTTGAGCTGTTTCACCGCCGCCTGCGTTAGCTACGTTTCTGCCCCGAATAGTGCGTGTTCCAAATCATCCTTAGAAGGAACCTTTTGTCTATCAATCATTGCAGTAATTATTCGACGTAAGAGTTCAAATGAGCCTAATAAATGGTCTTGCTCATGTTGTGGCTTTCCGTGCGCTGCTGCTGAGCGCTTGTCGTACAAACTTGCTACATGTTTCTGCAGCGTTCCACGCGCCTCGCCGGGAGGCTCAAGATAAGCAGCAACGAGAGACGACACGCGGAACTTTAGTTCCGAGGTTGACGGCGAGAAGAGTGCTTCTATCGCAGCCCACAACGAAACCAATGTCATCGCGGATTTTGACACAAACTGCCCGGTTGAAAGTGCCTCCACCGCCAGAGCGAACTCGCTGCTTTCAACGATAAATCGATTAGTTGTTTTCCAGTTTGCCCTGACCCATTCGATTTTGTCATCAGTAGCTATCCCATCATCGATACTCAGAGGAAAATAGCGAGGAAGAACCTCGAACGGAAGCAGCTTCGTTTCCGCATCCGCAATTCTCGGCAGATCGGCGAAGGAATAGTTAGATAAAACTGGCGCCGTGCACGCCGGGTCAATCCTCAGGCGCAGTAGGAACACTATGGTTCTTGCAATTCTGAACCTTTCGCTAGGGTCCGCCACGACAGCCGACGGAACGAAGAGTTCCGCCGTCACATCAAATGAGAATCCGCCTGCTGCGGCTTTCCACGGTGCTGGATGGTGCCCTCCACGGGGCGCCGGACTGAAGGCCATCAGAAAGGGCGCCATCAGATGTGCGTATGTTTTCCTGAGAACGATCCCTTGTCCCAGATCGAGAGTGCTCACAGCCATTTGTAGGTTCGAGAGTCCGACGAAAAGATCGCCTTCAATCGTAATTAGGTTGTCTGACAAAGTTACACAGCCTTCCGCAACGACTGGGCATCACAGGTATTCCCACCACCCTCAATTAATCACCCTAACACTCCCCACCCGCACAATTCCCCCACCCGCACAGGAATACCGGTCAGGCAGGACGTTATAGCCTTCGGCCTCCAACCTTGGCGGGTGGCAGGACCTTATCATGGGTTTGGATTTTTCATTTCCAAAAACGGAATCTCGGGTGCCTCGTCCTTGCGTTCTGTGCAAGGGCGAAAGCAAATACTGCCGATTCGATAGACTGTCGCAACGCTTCTACGGCATCATCCCCCTGCACTTTATCACGTGTCCTTGTTGCCGTTCGGCGTGCCCTTGACCTTGCTCTTGATGACCCACTTCTCTACCCGGGGCGGGTGGCCCAGGCTTTTGATCTCGCTTCGCACAACCTAGACAAGGGGTGCCCCACCCTTCGCTTTTTGAAGGGTGAGGGCAAGTACACCCGGAGCCATAACGTTCGTCACCGCGGCACGATCCCGGAACGAAATCTTTCTCCCAACCTTCGTTCCCACCAACCGTCCGAATCCAAGGAATAGAGCAGTCCCAGCCTTCTTCGCGAACAGGGCACGTGATAAAGTGCAAGGGTTCGCACCGTAAAAGTGGTGGAGGTCGCGCGGCAGGATTCAGAGTAAAGGCATAGATGTGATTACTCCCACCCTTCAAACGCGAAGGGTGGGGCACCCCTTGTGTCGGTTGGGAGAGAGGTCAAAGGCTGGGCCACCCGCCAATACGCTGAAGAATTATAAAGATTGCTTCTAAGCCGGATATTTACAAGGTTGAACGGTTGATGCGCAAGGAGAAAGTATGAACACTGATGAGCGCTTGAACACCCACCACACAACACGTGCTTTCGATTTCTTCAAATGGCTGCTGTTTGGGATAGAAATTTTCCTTCTTTGGGTTCTCTGCAATACTCTATTCCTAGTTCCCGGATCATATATCGGTGAACGCGGCCTTATCATCGGCGTGTCTGCGCTGCTATCGGCAGTGGTTGCGTGGACAAGTGGAAGAATGTTTCAGAGTACCTCTTCCGATGGCTCCACATCGTTAGGTAAGACCTTGTCTGCGCCTCCGGTTGTTATTTGTATTTTTGTTTTGGCAGTAGCGGGCCTCACCATGGCCATTGCATTACTTGCCACGAGGTAGGAAAAATTCGGGGACAGACGGGACTGACCCCAATCGTTGTCCCGAATCGGGAACTTCCGGGTGGGTGGCCCAGCCTTTGCTCTTGATCTCTGCCGGAATCACCACATCTCTGGGTGCCCCGTCCCTACTCCAGTGTGCCGAAATACTGGCACCAACTCATTCCCAAAACGGGAATCCCCGAAAATAAAGTTCGCGAAGTTGGCGGAGCACACTTCTGAACAAGTTCAAATAATCCCACAACCCCAGCCGAATCAGCCGCTTCCGGGGAAATTTGCAAATTGTTCCACGTGGAACAATTTTTCACGCCGCAGCGCTAGCCAGACACTCTACCCATCCTGCGTGCCCTTGACCTTGCTCTTGATGACCCACTTCTCCACCCGGCGCACCACGGACGCAGGCGCGTCCAGCTCTAATTCGACGGCACCGTCTCTGTAATGGCGGGCATGAATGCGAGACTTGGCCTCGAGGTGCGCCAGCACCTTGCCTTCGCTCTGCGGAATGCGCAGCCGCACGCGCTGGATCGGATCCTGGTCGAGCATCTCGTCGATGCGTGCGAGCAGCGCCGACAGTCCCGTCTGCTTGGCAGCGGAGACGTAGACGGTAGATACATCGTCGGCCAGATGCGCGCGCTCGGCGGCGCGCACCAGGTCCAGTTTGTTCTGGACGTGCAGGCGCGGCTTCTTGTCGGCTTCAAGCTCGCGGAGAACGATCTCCACTTGCGCATCCTGCTCGGCGGACGTGACGCTGCTGGCATCGGAAACATGCAACACCAGCGAGGCGCGTTGCACCTCCTCGAGAGTGGCGCGAAACGCCGACACCAGCGTGTGCGGCAGGCTGCGGATGAAACCGACCGTATCCGACAGCAGCACCTTGCGCTTGGAGGGCAGCGTGATCGAACGCAGCGTGGGGTCGAGCGTGGCGAACATGCGTGGTGAGGCCACGACGCCCGCCTGCGTAAGCGCGTTGAAGAGTGTGGATTTGCCCGCGTTGGTGTAGCCCACCAGCGCTACCGTGGGCACCGGCACGGACTCGCGCCGCTGGCGCTGCTGGGCGCGAATGCGCCGCACTTCCTCGATCTGCTGCTTCACGTGCCGGACGCGGCGGGAGATTTTCCGCTTATCGGTTTCGAGCTGCGTTTCCCCCGGACCGCGCGTGCCGATGCCGCCGCCGAGCTGCGACATCTCAATGCCCCGCCCCGTCAGCCGCGGCAACATGTAATCGAGCTGTGCCAGCTCGACCTGCAACTGGCCTTCCTTGGTGCGGGCATGCCGGGCAAAAATATCGAGGATCAGTTGCGTGCGGTCAATCACTCGCGTGTGCACGGCGTTCTCAATGTTGCGCTGCTGCGAGGGTGTGAGGTCGTGATCGAAAAGAATGAGATCGGCTTGCGAGGACGCGGCAGCACCCGCGATCTCTTCCAATTTGCCACGGCCGATGAGTGTGGCCGGGTCGGGCCGGTCGCGGTGCTGCAAGAATTCGCCGACAATTTCCGCGCCAGCACTCTCAGTAAGCGCTCGCAGTTCGGCCAGCGATTCTTCCGCGCTGAATTCGGGGATTCGCGGCTTGGTGGCAGCCTGTGTGCGGAGCCCAACTGCATCCCGCGCGGCGATTGCGCCCGCAGTGAGTGTGTTCTTTGGGGCCCTCGTCTTTACGCCACGTGCGCGATAATCCAGCCCAACCAGAAAAGCCCGCTCGACGCCCCGGCCTGTTTCGTAACCGGGGCGCGCGTGGGAAGCTTTGCCGGGAAAACTGGAATCTGCTTTACGCAAGCTACAACAGTTTACGACTCTCCGCGCGATCCTGCTGCCGCTTCCGCTGCAGCGAGCTCGCCTGCGGGCTTCGAATCCGAAGCCGCGTGCGAACCGTACCGGTCTCCGTGAGATTTCGGCATCACCAGCGTGGAGATAGCATGTTTAAAAATCAGCTGCTCCTGGCCGTTGGCGTCGAGCACCACGGAATACTTGTCAAATGAGCGTATCCGGCCTGTGAGCTTCACTCCGCTCAACAGGTAAATGGTGATAGGGGTTTTTTCCTTACGGGCCGAGTTCAGGAAGGAATCCTGAATATTCTGTGCCGGCTTATTATCCATTGCGCCGATCTCCTTGCTGTTGCGCATGCGTGCCACAGCACGCAGGTCGCAACGTTACGCTGGACGGGGAAAGCCCAACGCCGGGGGATGCCCAACAGGGCCCTGGAAATATATCGGTGTACGAGTCAACCCCCAGGGAACCGTTGGAGGGAATACCTCGTACAATACGGCCTTCCGGGCGACTTTTCAACTCCCATGTGTTTTTTTCTTGGTACAATTGCCCGCCGGACGGGCTTTTGGGGCGATTACCGCCTGCCCGGCTGGAAGGTCTCTCATGACTGCTGGTTTCGCCGTTCCGGCTTCCATTCTTGGACTGCCGTTCGCGCTGCCGTCCGGCGCAGACACTCACATCTTCATGCTGTTGCGCTGGCTTCATTTCGTCGCCGGCATCACCTGGGTGGGGCTGCTGTATTTCTTTAATCTGGTCAACGTTCCATTTATGAAACAATTAGACGCCGCCACCAAAAGCAAGGTGTTTCCCGCCCTGATGTCGCGCACACTCTGGTGGTTCCGCTGGAGCTCGGTCGTCACCGTGCTCGCCGGCATTTCGTATTGGATGAGCATTGCGGGCACGGATGCGCGCAACGCGGAAGCTGCCACCGGAGCTGCCGCCACTCCCGGAGTGGCATTTAGCAGTTTTTTTGCCATCTGGACGGTGGTGTTTGCTTTGATCTACGCGCTGATCATGGTGGCGAAGGTCAATAACGGAGTCGTACTGGGAACGGCTGTGGCTGCATTGATCGCAGTGGGAGCTTATGTGTACTTGACCGTGAACAACCACGGCTGGGAGAGCAATCGAATGCTCGCCATCGGCATCGGCGGCGGGCTGGGCTGGATCATGATGATGAACGTCTGGGGCATCATCTGGCGGGTCAATAAGAAGCTGATTCGCTGGAATGATGACTTCGCCGCCAACGGTACTGCCATTCCAGCGGAAGCCGCTGCGCTCGGCCGTCTGGGTTTTCTCGCTTCGCGCACAAATTTTTGGCTGTCGTTTCCGATGTTGTTTCTTATGGGCGCGGCGAGTCATTGGCCGGCGTTCGGACGGTAGGGCGTTGCGAAGAGGCGGACAGGAGTGCCCGCCCCACACGGGCTACTTCAGCTTCGCTTCTTTCAGACCCTTCTCCAGGCGCTCTACTGCGGCTCGCGTGCCCGCGGCGAACTCGCCTTGCGGGGCCAGGCGAAGATATTCCTTAAATTCTTTCAGCGCTCCTGGAGCGTCGCGCTTACGAAGCATGCTGTTGCCCAACAGGACGTGCGCTGGCGCCATGTCATGGTTGAGAGCAAGTGCTTTGCGTGCATGCGGCTCGGAATCATCCCAGCGCCCCAGATTCCAATACGCTTCCGCGATGTGATAGTGGCCGTCGGCGGAGTTGGGGTCGAGCTCCAGTCCCCGTGCGAGTGCCGTCTCGGCTTCCATGTACTTTGCCATTTGGTTGCGGCAGATGCCGAGGGCAAAGTGTGCGGTGGCGAGATTGGGCTCGATGTCTGTAGCTTTATGTAACGCCAGCTCCGCTTCCGCGAACTTGCCGCCCTCGAGGTGCACCACGCCGAGCAACTGGTATGCCTCGGCGTAACTGGGGTAGAGAGCAATCGCCTTCTGGAAGTGATCGATGCTACCAGGGGCATCCTGGGCCTCCATCCGTTTCTTGCCGAGATCGAATTCTTTTTGGGCGGCCGACGGAATCTGCGCAATGCGTGCGTTCACGACAGCCTTCGGCCCCTCGGGCGGCACTGGCTTCGCGTCCGGGTCCTTGTTGAGCCGGAGCGTAATCATCTCGTACGCCATTTTCGAAACGCTGATATCGATGTAGCTGCTATAGGGAGCGAAGCCCTGTCCTTCGACGGTCAAGGTGAACGTAGTTGTCTGCAATCCGTCGAAGTCAAATTTTCCCTGGACATCCGTTGAGGTCTCGGTCTGAAACGCAACTATGTCGCTGCGGAGGCGGAGGATGACGTGGTCCGCGGGCTTACCGTCATCGTAGTGAACCACGCCACGAATGAAGCCGGCCCAACACGGGGTTGCGGTGGCGAGGAAGAGCGCAAGGGGAAGCGAGCGGAGAAGACTCATGAGGAACCTCCCATCGGCGGAAGGGGTAAGCAAAACAACACTACCAGAAGAAAAACGGGGAGGGCAAGATGCCCTCCCCGAGTAAGAACTCCGGAAGTCCTAGAATTCGAATTTCACGCCAAACCGGGCATAGAACGGACGCTGGTAGCCCGGGTTGGTGTTTCCATTCACTGCAGAAGGACCCGTTCCCACCGGCTTCTGGAAGTCAGCATTCCCTGATCCGACCGTGCGCTGCTTGTTCTGATCGAAGCGAAGCTGAGTACGCTGGTTCGTAACGTTGAACAGGTCAGCGATCAGGCGAAGTCTCTTTCCTTCCGATATGCGAATCGGATAGTCGAGATGTCCGTCGACGCTGCCGAAATTCGACGTGCGGCCCAGTGATCCACGTGCCGAGGCGCAGTTTGTGGTGTCATCAGCGCAGAACGGAATTTCCCCAGAATTAGCGTAAACCGGGTGCGCATACAGGTTGTTGATGGGAATACCCGTCTGGAAGTGAACCGAGCTGCCGACCGTGAGGCCCTTGGCGTGGTTCCCACCGAACGTGTAGCTCACGAAGCCGTTCGCCAGATGGTGGACGTCCGTGTTCAACACGCCGGGCACGAACTGCTGTCCCAGCAAGTTCAATTGGCCTCGAGTAAAGTCAAACAAGGAGCTGATATTCGGGTCGCTCTGGTTGTTGTCGTTACGGAACGAACCTTCGTAATTGCCGACCAATCGGGCAATACGATAGTTCGCGCGCATCTGCCAGCCCTTGGACATCGACTTGTTGACTTCAAACTCGACCGCCTTATAAACCCGCTGTGGATCAACAAATCCGTCCGGAACTCCATCAGGGCAAGGATCGCCAGCACGAGCACCACTGGAGGAGGCTGCGGCGCACGGCGGCCCATAGACCGTACCACCGTCCGGAACACCGACGCACATCCCGTCATTACCTTGGAAAGTCACGCCGTTGCCGTTGCTATCACTCGGCTGCACGTAGAAGGCATTGACTCCCGTCGCAGGGTCGCCGCAACCAGCGATTTGAGGCCCAATGTAGCCAAGAGTCGGATCGAAGTCACCCGCACTGGAGGTGAAGAAGATCTGCTGGGGGTTGGTGAAATAATCCGTAGTTTTCGAAGGATTGCCGATAAAGTACTGCTGCGCCAGTCCTGCTTGCGCAGATTCTGGCGACAGAGCCGCTAAGTCTTCAATGATGCGTCGAATGCGGCGGTCAGTATAGCGGGCACTGAACACGACACCCGAGTTGCCGAACTCGTGTTCAAAACCAAGAACGTACTCGTCGAGATACTCGCTGCGGGTATGAGGAGCAAACGCGACAGCTGCCTGCAGTGATGCGCCCGAATTGAAGCTGCGGATGTAGCCGCCTGCGGGATTGGCCGGGGTGGTCGTTCCCACCAGGGTAGACAAGTCAATCGTACCATCGGAAGCGATCAGCAAGTGACCCGAACCGTCCGTCGGTGGCACCCAGTTTGTGTCGGAAAAGTCCAACTCCTGGCTTAGAGAGCGGATGGCAATATCGAGCGGAAGTGACTCGGTATAGCGGCCGAAATTGGCTGTAATCTTGGTTTTCCGGTTGCCCCAAGGATCGACGCTGATGCCCACGCGTGGGGACCAGTTGTCATTGAAAGTGTACGAGGCAGCGGTACCTTGCACGTGTTGCTGTTCCCAGCGAATGCCCGCATTGATGGTGACATACTTACTCGGCGACCAGCTATCTTGCGCGAAGAGTGTATGGTAGTTGGACGTTGTCTTAAAGGCCAATTGGCCAAATTCGCCACGGGTCTGGCGCAACGATACGCCAAGACCACCGTCCGGACAGGTAGCATTCACCTGAACTAACTGGCCTATGGAGTTGGTAGTGACTATCGGCGCTGCATCAAGGCCGGGAATGTAGATTTCCGCAGCCTTAGAGCCCGGACCTCCAGTAAGCGGATTCGTGATACACGAACTGCTGCCTCGGGCGCGAAGTTGGAATGCGGCATTTGTGCCGTTCGCGACGAGAAGACTCTGTAAGTCAGGGTCTCCCGTTATTGTCTGGGCAAGAGCCAGATCCACAGGAATGTTGGGGCCGGTGCGATTCTTCGATCCGTCATAGTGCGAACGGTCATAACGATATCCCACGCTCAAGTTGTGCTGCCCGAGAAAGTGGAACGACTTTGAAGTATCGAAGTTTGTCCCGTAGGTGTCGCCCTTGGTGTTTTCGAAGTAGCCTAATCCTTGGCGGGTGAATTGGCCGCGAAGGGGATCGGTAGTGTTGCCGCAGTTCAAGTTGAAATTCGGCGCACCGCAAGGAAGATTTTGCAAAAGATCCACGATCTGGTAAACACCGGGAGAACCGGGAGTATCCTTAAGGTTATTGTGTCCCCAAGACCAAGAAGCGTTGATCAGCCAACTCGGACTCATCGTACCGTTATAACGAGCCACAAAGTTACGCGTGCCGTATTGCAGTTTATCGAACGTTGTTGCGGATGCGGTCTGCGGAGCTAGATTGCCGTTAGCATTGTTATCGCCGTAGGTTGGGTCTCCGAAAATCGAGGCTTCGATCTGGTGGTTGTCATTAATCTTGAAGGTGCCTTTGCCCGAATACGAATAGACTTTAACAGGTACATTGAAGTTACCCAAGTGTTGCTGAGTGGGACCGCCCAGACCAGCCGTACCGAGATCGGAAGGATTGATGTACTGCGAGAACTGGTCATAATCTGTGTTCCATTGCGGGTTGAAGGCCCCGAAGAAAAAGAGGTGGTTCTTGAACCCTGGAACATAGCCTCCGATCTGAGCGTCCACGTCGTAATTGCTCTGATGGAGAATCTTACCCTGTAGATTAAAACGCTGATCACTGCCGCCAAAACCAAAATCGTCCGAAAACTTACGAGTAGACTCAAAGCGCTGAGGTGCAAAGTAGCCACCGACCGAACCATAGAAGTGGCTCGATCCCGACTTGGTGACGATCTGCACGATGCCACCCGTGGACTTGCCGTATTGCGCCTCAAAACCACCGGTCTTGACTTGAACTTCCTTAACAAAAGAGAGGTTGATGCCGGTGGAGAGCGAGCCGTAAACGCGTGAGTAGACGCCGATGCCGCCGAAGCCACCATCCGTAATGCTGACGCCATCTGCAACGTAGTTGTTTTCCAGACCAGTAGCGCCTGAGATGGACGGGTTTGCCGTGCCCGTGCCGCCGCCGGACGCCACGCCCGACGCTGCATAGAAGAGACCGGTAACGCCACGGCCTACAGGAACCGATTGATAGAACTGGTCGTTGAGATTTGCGCCCTGCGAGGTGGAAGTCGTATCCACGGCGATCGCATCGGCCGTCACTTCCACGGTGGTGGAGGCTGCGCCGATCTCAAGCTTTACGTTGACTGGGAAGGCTCGACCAATAACGACGACTACATCCTTGATGTCTTCGGACTTGAATCCGGTCTTTTCGACCTTGACCGTATAGGTGCCCGGAGGAAGAACCTGGAAGAGAGCTCTGCCATCCGCGCCAGTGTCAGCGGCTTTGGTGCCCGTCGCTCCATTGATTGTTACTTTGGCGTCTGAAATCGTAGCTCCTGAAGGATCGCTCACAAACACGGAGATACTGCCCGACACGGAGGACTCTGCTGATCCCTGGGCGAAGCCCAAGCTTGTCAGCGACACGATCAGCGCCAGTAGCGCCGAGCTCATGCATAGCTTTTTCAACATAATTTCTCACTCCTTGTGAAATTGAACCTGGACATCGAAAGCGCTAAATCTAAACCCGGGAACTATAGCCAATAACAGCGCAGCATACAAGACAGCGCTCGCGCGAATACTTGATGTGCAGTAGCACCGCGAATGCCAGTGTTCTGTATTGTTTTTGTGAATGTTATTCAATTTGTTTTCTGTAACTTACGTCGATGCCGCAAAATGGATAATAGGGATGAATACGAAAACAAATATTGTCTTGTCTTGTTTATCTATGAAATTTTGTATTTTTGGGGTTGGTTGGCCTGCGGGAGAGGGGGTCGTCTGGGACATACGAAGCGGATGAATCCGGCCAAGAAATAGCAGATTCCTCATGGCTGAAGCCATTCGGAATGACAGTCCAAATGACAATCCTAATGGAGGATGTTTTGGAAAAGTTTTTCTATCTCTATTAGAGCGACGGCGGCGAGCTCGTGAGGAGGGACTTCCCTTTACGCTCGAGTTCTTCGGCCTTCTGCTGATTCCCCAGGCGTTGATAGTAGGAGGCTAGCGCGAGATAGAGCGGTCCGCTTTCCGGTTTCAGAACGATGGCCGATTCAAGGATGTCCGCTGCCTTTTTTGTGTTGCCTGTTTTGTCGAAGCTGTCGGAAAGGCTAACAATTGTCTGGTCTTCCGTCGTCGCGGTCACGGCGGGTTGCGAGTAGAGCTGGACCACTTTGTCATACGCCTGCTGACTGAAATAGATGTCGACCAGGCGGGCGCGAGCGAGGGCGTTCTTTGGGTCTTTTCTGAGAGCTTCCTGGAGCGCCTTGGCGGCGGCGGGTTTGTCGTCCTGCGCCAGGCAGGTCACACCGAAATCGTAGTCGGCTTCGCCCTTGTTCACGTAGTCGATCAGCTTGTCATCATAGATATCCCATGCTTCCATCTGGGAGCCGGAATCGGCGACCACGTGGAATGAAATAGTGCCGAAGCGTTTCTCCCGCGTCTCGGGATCGCTGACGGTGAGAGCCATGCGATAGTTGCCTGGATCAAGCTCGAGAGTACTCAGCTTCTTGCCGCTAATCATGGAGCCATTTTCGTCGAACTGCTCCTTCGCTGCTTCATCGTGGATGGATTTGGCGGTTCCGGTAATTCCAGGACGCCCGTAGGCATAATCCGCGAGAAGCTTCTTGCCCGCGTTGCTGCCGGCGGCCGCAGGCACGGACCATATTTGGTAGAAGACCATAAGATCCTGCCCGGGGACGAGAGCCAGCTCCTTGCCGGCATAGGGTGTAAACTTCACGCCTCCGGAACTGAAGGGAAGAACCGCGGCGCTCGTCGGATCGATCCCTTTGACTTCTGTAAATGGAACAACCTCGGTGAGGGTGAAGCCTTCGGTGGGGGCGCTGGGCATGACCACATCCCGTTCCGCCGTGTAGGAGGTTTCTCCCAGAAGATTGGTCAGCGCGAACTCCACTTTGTACTTCCCGGGAGCGAGAGGAAGCCAGTCCTCGTAACCGAAGGGTTTGCCCTTGACCTCGTCGAGTTGATCCTTGGTTAAGTAGCGCGAGATCTTTCTGTCGCGCTGAAATAGCGGTTTGTGCTCGGCCGTGAAGACGTGGGTTGTGACTTCGAGAGAAATGTAATAGCGCTCGTCCGCTTTGGCCACTGCAAAATCGCTGGCACTGTTGAGCCGGAGCACGTAGTTGAGTCGGCTTATCCCTTGACGGTCACGCAATGGCACAGTGAGGACATTGAGGAATTCTCCCGGCAGGACGACGCGGTGGGAAACGCTCTCCCTCATGGCACGTTTCAAATTCAGCGCTTCGACATTGAAGGGGTGATTCGCCAGATCTTTGATGGTTCCGATCATCAGGTCGGATTGGATGGTGGAATTGGCGTCGTTCAGGCTGACGGGCTCGCCAGGAATGAGGCTGAGCGTGGTGCGGGCGACTTCCCGCCCCAGGATTTTGTCGATCTGTTTCACCGCCTCAACGCGCCCATTTTCCATATAGTGCGAGCTGATGAGCTTCTGCGGACCATCAATGTAGGGACTGTAGAGGCGAAAGTCGCCGAAATCTTTCTCGTAAAAAAGTACGTAGAAGTTGGGCGGAAGCGCAGGATTGGCCTGGGAATAAAACCATATTTCCATGCCCCGGACTTCGCTCTGCGTGACGTACCGCGCCTTCTGCTGTGGCGCACCGAGGGTAATGTAGATACGCCCCATATCGGTATTCCAGCCGTCCTTGGCGCTGTTCGTGGAGAAGTGGTCAGTGGCGTACTCGATGCGCTTGTAAATTTCTTCCTTGTAAGGGTTACTGGGAGCGCCGGGCGTGGTGTTGCGCAGTTCCCAGAAGCGCTCGATGAACTTGTCGCGCTCGTCGTCGGTCTTGAGCTCGAGGAACTCGTTCTTTTCCGCGCGTGTGATGATGTAATTGACTTCCTGGTGAATCCATTTGCGGTAGGTGGGGGCAAGATTCTTCTCGGAACCAGCAGCAAAGGCTGGCGCAGGGACTAACGAGCTTATGCAAAGCACGGTGAGGCAGAGAAAGAAAGCTGCTGTTGCCCCTCGGAGTCGGTGGTGGAGACGAATGCTGGAGATGGGCAAATTGGCCTGGACCTCTAGATGTGGGGAATGGGGGCTACGGAGCATACAAATATGTCCCTCAAGCTAGCTCTGTGCAAAGTTTATCACTAAGTGAGATGCGGCTCCCTGCGGCGCCATCTCTTCCTGGGGCTGTTAGAATCCCAACTTCGTGACTTCGGTTGCCCATAGCGACTCTGGAAGGCCGACGCGGCTTTCTGTACCTATGCTTGACCTCTCCCGGCAGTATGCCCGGATTCGTTCTGAAATTCTGGCCGTCATTGAGAAGGTTTGCGCTTCCTCGCATTACGTTGGGGGCGAAGATATTGCTGCGTTTGAGGCCGAGCTGGCTGCGTTCACCGGGGCCGTTGCCGCAGTAGGATGCTCTTCCGGCACGGACGCGCTTTGGTTGGCGTTGGTTGCCGCGGGCATTCAGCCGGGGGACGCAGTGGTCACAACGCCGTTTAGTTTCTTCGCCTCGGCAAGTGCGATTGTGCGGGCGGGCGGGCGTCCGGTGTTTGCGGATATCGATCCGCGCACGTGGAATCTGGACGCCGCAACGCTGGTAAAGAAGCTGCGGAGCGCGGCGCCGCAAAAGCTTCGCGCGGTGATGCCGGTGCACCTCTACGGGCAGTGTGCTGACATGGACGCGATGGGTGAGCTAGCGGCAGAATTCAAACTCGTGGTTATCGAGGACGCGGCGCAAGCGATTGGAGCAGACTGGAAGGGTCAGCGCGCGGGGGCACTGGGGCGAGCAGCGGCGTTCAGCTTTTATCCGACAAAAAATTTGAGTGCCTACGGTGATGCAGGCGCCGTTACTACGATGGATGCGGATTGGGCCGAGCATATGCGGCGGCTGCGCAACCATGGAAGTCCGAAACGGTATGTGCACGAAGAGTTTGGATGGAACTCGCGTTTGGATTCGATCCAGGCGGCGGTTCTGCGCGTCAAGATGCGCTATATCACGGAGTGGAATAAGGCACGCCGGGCGCGCGCGGCTGCGTATGACCAGATGCTGGTGACGGCGGGACTGGCGAATTTTGTTGTACGAGTGGAACAGACCGAAGCAGGTCCTACTGGAACGAACGCAACTCCGCTGACATTGCCTTGGCGCGACTCCAATGCGCGGCATGTGTTTCATCAATATGTGGTGCGCGCGCGGCAGCGCGACGAACTACGGGAATTTCTCGCTGAACGCGGCGTGGGCAGCGAAGTTTACTATCCCATACCGCTGCATTTGCAGAGCTGTTTTGCGTATCTCGGATACCGTGAAGGCGATTTTCCGGAAGCCGAGCGTGCGGCACGCGAAGTGCTGGCGCTGCCGATGTTTCCGGAACTTCGGGAAGAAGAGCAGAAGTATGTCGTCGCTGCCATCGCCGAGTTTTATGGTTGAACCGTGAGGCATAGGGGCAAGACCTCGTGGGGAGGGGCCCGCGCCGCACGAACTTTCTCTGTGCTTCAGTGACTCCGTGGTGAGTTGACAGCCTTCTCGTCCGGCTTCACCAGTCGCACGATGGGGCCGTTGAGTTTGTACTTTCTCTCTATCGTCGTTCCGTCTTGATCGCGTACATGCAGAATGAACGTAGGCAGGGTGCCTTCTTTGCCGAAGTCCTCGTGGCCAATGGATGCCGGCAGCACACCGTTGAGCTTGTGTTCGCGGTAGGCGGTCTCGTAGCGATGGCGGCGGCCATTCCAGGTGAAGACGCGAATCTGATTGAAATCGAAATCCTGGCCGTCTTTGGGTTCGGTGAAAAGGACGAGATACTCCGGAACTTTTTTGACAATTCCCTGATCTGTGTCTTGCACTTCTGTCAGTACGAAAAACGCCGCCATGCGCTGTCCTTCGGCATACTGCGCGATTTCGAGGGGCACGTCGAAGTCGACGAGGCGGGCGAGCACCCAGCCCACGCGACCTTGGGAATCGCGCACCAGAAGCCAGTCTTCGAGTATTGGGGCTGCATCTGCCGGATTCGGCCTCACGGCTGCGCCGGGGAGGGTTTTCTCCGCGAATGCGCGTTTGAGTACGGAGAGCTTGCCGCCCTGCGGCAATTGGTAGAGATGCTCGGTTTCGCGTCCAGGGGAGATATGAAGATTCGTTTCCGTGTGCGTTATGCTGAGCGCCTGCTCGGGCGCGTTCGCGTTCTCTTTGGCCAGCTTTTGGAACGCCTGGAAAACGTCCTCGCCAACGAGCGAACGTTGCTCCACCCATCCCTCCGTACCGTTGGCCGTGCGGACGTGGACGAAGCGCCGGTTGTTGGTGCGTTCGAGGACCTCCAGACGTTCACCGTTTTTGACCGTGGCCATCTTGTTGTAGACGGTGGCAACACGGTCGCGAAGGAAGGTCTGCGGGGCGGAGACGTAGGCAGCCTCGTGGGCTCTGCCGCCGCGGTTTTTGCAACCCATCGTAGCGGCAAAACAGGCGAGCGCGATCACCAGCAGATATTTCTTTGGAGCGGGGGGCACGGGACCTCGGCTCCACTATACGCGAGAATTCTTATCGCCCTCTTGATAGCGAAGGTACAGATCACTCGCGTGGCACAAGCATCCGGCTAGTTGATGGTAATTGCCGCAGTGCCATTCTTGCCGCCCAGCGAAGCCGTGAGGTTAGCCGGGCCTCCGGTGTTTGTGGAGTCCGCAGTGACCAGGCCCGGATTCGAACTGCCGGCGGACTGCACCGTAAATAGCGTTGTGTTCGCTGAACTCCACGTGGCCAAACTCGTTACGTCCCCGGGCGGGCAACCCGAACCCGACGCGTACGTCGCTGTAGCTATGAAGGGAAATGTGCTCCCGTGCGCAATCGTTTTCGAACTCGGGCTGATGGCGATGGAAAGTATAGCCCCGCAAGACACCGTTACCGTGCCCGTACCGCTAATGGCACCAACGGTTGCGGTGAGCGTTGTGGTAGCCGAGCCCGAGGATCCAGCGCTCAGGCCCATAACAGCACCCTTGCTATCCACGGAGGCAGTTGTGTCACCCGAGGGGAGAGACCAGACTGTGTGGGCAGGTGGCGTTTGGGTGCTGCCATCGTCAAAGGTCCCGGTGGCCACGGCCTGTGTCGTTTGTCCTACGACGACATTTAGGTCATTCACAGTGATGGATGTCAGCTTCGGATCGACAAAAAAGTTCTTGCACGCGGCTATGGTTAGGATGAGCAGCACAAGGGCCACCAGCGCTGGCAAAGCCTTGCGATTGGGCAACGAAATCATAAGAAGCCTCAGGGGGAGCAGCCTAGGAGCGACCGCACCGGATTATCGAGATTCTAGCAGAGACGGTTGCTGGGCTCCGGCACACTAGTACGCGGCTGGGACGGGCGGTTCTGCCCATCAGAACACGCATCGCCATGCCCGCAGCTCTGCCTACCCGATTCTGGAAGATCGTCAGGTTTGTAGGAACTTGCAAACAATTTCTTGATTGTGTGGCGCGGGCGCCCACGCCCGCGAGCTGTGATGCTTCAATTCCTTTGGATGCCTCAAAAACGTTGATGTCCCGCCGGGACGCGCCTGACTCGGACGCCTTCGTCTGGGCTCCAGACTTTCGCGGGCGAGGGCGCCCGCGCCACACAATCTGGTTTAGTTGATTTTTCCGGGTTGATCTTTCGAGCCGTGATCCTTCGAGCCGGGCTCTTTCACACCCGAGATGCGCTCGTCGATGGGCTTGCGGTTGGCGAAACCTTCGTTGGTTCCGTGCCAGTGCGTGATCTGTTTTTCGCCCAGTTTCCAGCAGAGCAGAACGGTCTCGCCTTTCACAAGGCAAGGGAAATCGAGAAGTCCAATATCGAGGTCTTTGACCTGCACGCCGATTGCGTCAATTTCATGCACGGCGTCCTTGACGCGCTGCAGGGCTTTATCGCGCTCGGCGCGGCGGCGGGCAAAGTGCACCACATTCACGAGCAGGCCTCCGGCGAGGAAGACGCGATGAGCGAGGGTTTGGAACTCGCCATCAACCGCCTCAATCAGCTTCTTGCCCTCAATGGCGGTGCGAATGAGGCCTTCGAGTACGGGAAGCATCGAATGCGCTTCTTCGAGGGTGAATGTGCGGTCGGACATCTTATCGGACATAAGGGCCTGTCTGGATTCTAGTCTTTTTGCGGCGCGAGAGCTAAGAGTTTCTACTACGAATCCGGTCGCAATTTCGGCGAAGGAAAACCATGCTATTGGGTATTGTTTTCGCGCACTTGCGCCAACATCCGGTCCAATTCAGTGCGGTCCAGGTATCTGCCGTGAAGTATGACCGCTCTTATGGCTCTACTATTTCGAATATCGTCCAGGGGGTTGGCATCGAGCAGTACGAGGTTGGCTGCTTTCCCTTCTTCAATAGTTCCGTACCGGCGTTCAACGCCAAGGTAATCCGCGGCACGCACTGTCGCGGCCTGTAACGCCTCTAAAGGAGTAAAGCCTGCTTTTACGAGCAACTCTAATTCTTCATGAAGACTAAACCCAGGATATGTATAGGGGTTCGGAGTATCCGTACCAGCGATGATCCGCACGCCAGCTCGATGCATGGCGCGAACGATGTCCACGTCCCTATCGAGCAGTTCTTTCTGGATCGCATCATTGCGAGGATCGGGCTTCCCGCTCATGTTGACCCAAAATTTCCGTATGTCCTCAGGCATGTATGCCATGCGTGGATCATTTCGCAGGCTCGGATCGGTGACCTCTGAATAGGCACGGAGAACAACCAGCGTGGGAGATTGCCATGTTCCATTTTTGACAAACTCCTGGAAGAGTTTTGCCGCTTTGACAGCATCATAGTGAGCAAGGATTGTCTGATTGATGCCGTAGAAGAGGTCTCGGGCTTTTGCAGCATCCTCCTCGTCATTCGCATCAGAACTGCGCTTCCGCAGGGCTTCGCTGTCACTGCAAACATCGACCGGTATCGCCCACAAATGTTCAATGCTTTTCTGGCCGGCACGCGATGCCTCTTCTGAGGTCATCGAGTCGGGAATATGTCCGGCAAATGGGATCTGCTTCTGCTTGGTCTCGGCTGCTATAGCAAGATAGCTATCTCGCGAAAGAGTGTTGTAGACCTTGATGAAGTCGGCGCCTTGTTTGATCAGTTCATCGACGGCATGACTCCCGTCCTGCGGAGTGTTCACCGCAATGGAGAAAGGCCAAAAAGGATGAGACCCTTCCAGGATTGGACCTGCTGCAAAGATTTCCGGCCCCAATCGAGTCCCGGCTGCAATCTCGCGCTTGATCTGACTGATTTGCTCAAGCGGCAGGTCGCCACCCATATCGCGAATTCCGGTGACTCCGCTCGCGATGAACAACGGAAAGAAATGCTTCGGTTGAGTCTTGCTAAGCGTGTGAACATGCATGTCCCACAAGCCCGGGATCAAGAACTTGTTGCTCGCGTCAACCACGTGAGCATTACGGATAGGCTTGAATTTTGTCGAAGGGACAACGGACACAAGCTGGCCTCCACGAATGACCACCGCCATGTCGGGCCGAGGCGGACGACCGGTCGCATCAATTAAGGTTACATGCTGCAGCACCAGGGTTTCTTCATAGATAGTTTGTGTTTCTTGACCGACGACTAGGGGCACCACCATAAGGAAAACAACCACGACATGAAGCAGCTTCATGAGCAATGCCTCGCCAAACGGAAGAATTCATTCTTGTACGGGATATATAGACGTTGGAAAATATGATCGGTCTGATGCGATCGCAAGCAGCATTCGAGGCTACCTGTTGGCCTACCGGATTTCCAGCATCCGATCCAGCGCCACGCGCGCCCAGTACTTGACATCATCGGCGACTTTGATTTGGTTCACGACGTTGCCCTCGACCAGATTCTCGAGTGCCCAGCACAGATGCTGCGGCGAGATACGGTACATGGTCGTGCACAGGCAGCCCGCATCGTCGAGTGTGATGACTTTTTTCCCTTTGCTAGCGAACTCGGCGCCCATGCGGTTGACGAGGTGAATCTCGGTGCCTACAGCAAACATGGTCCCAGTCGGCGCTTCTTCAATTTGCTTGAGGAGGCCCTCGGTGGAACCGATGCCGTCGGCCTTCTGACAGACCTCCCAACGGCATTCAGGGTGTACGATCACGCGGATGTCGGGATATTTCGCGCGAACATTGTCCACATGTTCGGGCAGAAAGCGTTGATGGACTGAGCAGTGCCCTTTCCACAAAATGACTCGCGCGGCTTTCAGGCGCTCGGGCGTCACGCCCCCGTTGAGCAGGTAGGGATCCCAGACGACCATCTCGTTAAGCGGGATTCCCATACGGTAGCCGGTATTGCGGCCCAGGTGCTGATCGGGGAGGAAGAGTATTTTTTTATTCTTTTGGAACGCCCACTCGAACGAACCCTTGGCGTTCGAGGAAGTGCACACCACGCCGCCACGTTCGCCGCAGAAAGCTTTAATCGCAGCCGTAGAGTTCATTGAGGTAATGGGCGTACTGCCTTGGCCGTCATCATTCGTCACGCCAGCGCGGCTTAGATGCTCCCAGCAGTCTTCCACTTGCGTGATCTCGGCCATGTCGGCCATGGAGCAGCCTGCGTTCAGGTCCGGCAGGATGACGGCTTGTCCGGGGTGGCCGAGCACGTCGGCGCTTTCGGCCATGAAGTGCACGCCACAAAAGACGATGTACTTGGCGCCAGCTTCCGCGGCCCGCTGGGAGAGCTTGTAGGAGTCGCCGCGAAAATCGGCGAAGCGGATAACCTCATCGCGCTGATAGTGGTGCCCGAGAACAACACAGTCCTTCCCCAGCGCAGCACGCGCGGCGGCAATGCGCTCGTCCATTGTGTGGTCAGCGAGAATTAGATAGTTATCCAGAGAACATAACGCTGCTGTGGCCGTAGTCATAAAATTGTCCGCTTTCAGCCCCAGCAACGGCGGCTCACGCCTTTAGGCGCTCACTCGCTTGGTTCTGGAGCGGGGATGTTGAAAGCAACCCTGCGGTTCCAGCAGATTCACTGCGTCCGGCCCATTCGGCCAAAAACGCCCAACCTGCGGGGATGTTGAAACCGCCTAAATTTTTACCGCACTTACATTCTTACACTAACCATAGATGCTGAAAGCCTGGCGGAAGTCACTTTTTGTGAAGTCTTTCCTAACCCCAACCGTAACCTTCAGTCCGGTACCATTTTGCACAGTTTGTGAGGCGGAAAGCAAGGGAAAAGGGGACGGGGGCCAGCTGCATTTCCGCTAGCTTTCCGAATTTTAGTGGCGCTGCTCTGCCATTTCCTTTTGCTGATACCACTTCTGTAAAACGTAGAAAGCCTTCTTCTTCTCTCCGTGGCCGGAGACGAGTCCTTTGCGATTGAAATAGTCCTGAATGCCGGGCAGCAGACGGCGCGGCGACCGGAAATCCATCAGAATCCAGGGGGTGGTGCCGCGAAGGAAAGGGATGCGGTCGAGCATGGCGAGTTGATGGACGTACAAATTCTCCTGGTACTCTTCGCTGAACCGAATGTCGGGATTCCCGTGCAATCCGAACTGCGCGCTGCCCCCAAATTCGCTCATGATGAGGGGCTTATTGTAGGGCGTCTGCCAACGGGCTTTGTCGGCATCCTCGGGCGCGCCTTCATACCAGCCGATGTACTCGTTGCACCCCAGCACGTCCAAGTCCGCGCCGAGCGGATCGTCGATGACGCGCGTGGTGCCCTCTCGATGCTGCACCTGCAGGGCGGCCGCGAGTAGGCGCGTCGAATCGAGTCCATGTGCGGTCTTCACCAAACTCTGCATGAACTTGGTTCGTTCATCGGTCACAGGAGTCTCGTTGCCCACGGACCAAATCACGATGCTGGCCCGGTTCTTGTCACGCGTAATATTTTCGGTCAGTTGGTTCTTTGCATTTGCAAGGGTCGCCGGTGTGTCCCATTGGATATCCCAGTACACGGGGATTTCCGACCAGACCATCAGCCCCATACGGTCCGCCATCCGCAGCATGTGTTCGTTATGGGGATAATGTGCCAGCCGCACGAAGTTCGCGCCCAATTCCTTGGCCCAGCCGAGCAAGGTTCGCGCGTCGTCTTCGCTGTAGGCTCGACCGGAACGATAGGGCGCTTCCTCATGAATGTTGACGCCTCGTAGAAAAACAGGAGAGCCGTTCAGCAAGATGTCTCGTTCGCGAACCTGAATGCTGCGGAATCCGACTTCATCCTGCATCTTGTCTTTTAGCTCGGCTGCGCCACTCTCGATTTCGACTTTGTAGAGCTTGGGCTGGTCGGGCGACCACAGTTGGATACGTTTGTCCGAAAAAGAAAACTTGGCAACGCCGGCGTTGTCGGTGGCGACGGTCTTTTCCAGCGCAAGTTCCGGAATACGAACCGTGACCTGCTGCCCGGCAACGGGATCGCTCAGCTCCACCCAGCCGTCTACCTGATCTCGCGTGCCCGGTATCAGATGGAGAAAGAAATCCTCAATGAACCGCTCCGGCACTTCGACCAGTTGCACATCCCGCGTGAGGCCGCCGTAGTTCCACCAGTCGGTCGAGAGGGTGGGGACGCCTTCAGCCTTGCGAGCGTTGTTCACATATATGACGACGAAGTTTTCGCCCTCGTGTAACACCGAGGTGATCTCGCAGTTGAAGGACGTAAAGCCGCCTTCATGATCGCAAACCACAGTCCCGTTCACACCGATCCCCGAAAAGTAGTTCGCGGCGCCGATGTGCAGGAAGACTCGCGTGTGCGGTTTTGGATGATACGAAAACGACTTTTCATACCAGACCGTGCCTTCATAAAACAACAGCGAAGGACGTTGCGTGTTCCAGTCTCCGGGGACGTGGAGAGATTCACTTTTGTCGAAATCGTACTCAATCAGGTCCTGAGGCGTGTGCGGCTTGGCATTGAGGAAGAATCCATCCTTCAACGGGAGATGCGAGCGGTAATTGGAGTTGCCCGTGTCATAAGGATCGACGATGGCATGCCAGGCTCCGTTCAGCGAAATGGTATTGCGATGCTCGATGTTCGTGATGAGAGGAGCAGGCTGCTGTGCGAAGCACGCGGCTGCGACTGACAGGGCTAAGACGAAGATTTTTGCTGCCATGAAAACTCTTGCTGACATAACGGTGAGGGATGAAATCATAACAGCAATTGGTATTACCAACGGGCAGGGAGACTGATTCCTAGGCGTGAACGGCTGGTAATAGCCTAGATGGCATGGTTGGCTGTCCTCGCCGAATACGGCATCTACGGCCTCCCCCGCGTGTTAGAATTACTAGTCATTTCCAACCATGCATGCTGACCTCGAAACCCTGCTTAAACTCCAAGACGTCGACAAAGAAATTTTGCGTTTGAACGACGAAGTGGCCGCATTACCCAAGCGCGTGGCCGCGATCGAGGCGAAACTCGCGGGCACCAAGGCTCAGCTCGAAGCCGCCCGGGCCGCCGTCAAAGCCGACGAAGCCGCCAAAAAGAAGTTCGACGCCGCCAACCTCGATTTACAGCAGAAAATCTCCAAATACCGCGATCAAATGCTCGCCGTCAAAACCAACGAGCAATACAAAGCCTTGCAGCACGAGATCGACTTCGCCCAGCAGGAAATTCAAGCCAACGAAGACAAAGTTCTGGAGTTGATGCTCGACGCCGATGCCAAGGCTGCGCAGGTGAAGGCGGCGGAATCCGAGCTCAAAGCGGAAGCGGCGGAAATCGAAGAGGAAAAGAAGATTGCCCACGACAAGACCGCTGAGGACGAAAAGCTGCTGGCGGAATGGTCTGCGAAACGCAATGGATTGCGCGCGAGCGTCCCGGGAGATTGGCTGGCGCATTATGAACGCATCGCCAAAGCGCGGAAGACGGGTATTTCGGAAGCGCGGGACAGCAAGTGTTTGACGTGCCAGATGACCCTGCGGCCGCAAGTCTTTGCAGAAGTGCGCGCCGGAAATAAGCTGATTGCCTGTGAGTCCTGCTCGAGAATTCTCTATTTCCGGCCTGTTGAAAAGACTCCGGAAGAAATCGCCAGCTCGGCTCCCAAGAAGCGATCCAAGCCGAAAGCCGACGCCGCGCAAGCTTGGTACTATCGTGAATCCTATGGCGGGCACGAGGAAGTGTTTCTTTGCTTCATCAATTCCGAAGCCAATGGCGATGGCGCGATTCCCAGATCGCAGCGGCGCATCTACGACGCTCACACTGGCCGCTCGCCCCAAGGCAACGAAATCCGCCCTGGAAATTACAGGGAAGTTTTTTCCGAAGACCTTGCCGGAGCTCTGCGCCTCAACGGCTCCTGGAAGGAAGCCGAACTCGACGAATACGGCAACGAATTGCCCATGATTGTGCTGGACCCGCTGCAGCGCGATTTGGCCTTGGCCCACCGCGAAGCGGGCGCGGCGAAATCAGCGGTTGCCGCGATTGAACCCGCCCAGGAAGAAGTCCCCTCCTAAAACTGCGGTTACGAACCCGGTGCGCAATCTGCCGAAAGCGGGGAGCGTGAAACTATTTCCCTTCAAACGCCGCCCGCAATTTCGCAACATCGATCTTTTGCATCTGCAACATGGCCTGCATGGCTCTTCCCGATTTCCCCGCGTCAGGATTGCTCAACATATCCATGAGCGCTTTGGGAATAATCTGCCACGAGAGTCCGAACTTGTCTTTCAACCAGCCGCACCGGCTCTCCTGGCCGCCGCCCGAGGTCAGCTTCTCCCAGTAGTAATCCACTTCCTCCTGCGTCTCGCAGCTCACAAACATGGAAAAGGCTTCATTGAGCTTGAAATGCGGCCCGCCATCCAGCACCTTGAACTGCTGGCCGTCGAGTTCGAAGGCTCCGGTGACGACCGTTTTTCCTCCTGGCCCGGCAAAGCGCTGTAGTGTAACGATTTTGGAATTCTTAAAGATGGAAACGTAGAAATTCATCGCCTCTTCGGCGTTGTCGTCGAACCATAAGAACGGGGTGATTTTGGGCATGCGGAAAATCCTCCAATTTGAATGCAGCTAAGATAACAGGATGTCAAAAGCGACAGCCAACGATCTGCCAGAAATACGAATCTCTGTCCGTGGCGCGGAGCGTCTTCTCAGCGGACATATTTGGGTCTACCGATCTGACCTCGAAACGAAGCTTGGATCAACGAATGAAATTCCCGCTGGGGCCTTAGTGCGCGTCGCCGACCATCGCGGAAAGCCGCTGGGGACTGCGTTCTATAGCAGCGCCTCCCAGATTGCGATTCGAATGTTGTCGTGCGGCGCGATTTCGCAGGCAGAGTTGCCGGGCCTGCTGCAGCAGAGGATTCGGGACGCGGTGGCATATCGTAAGCTCGTGGTGCGGGACACGGATGCCTATCGCCTCATCTTCAGCGAGGCTGACTTTTTGCCGGGGCTGATTGTGGACCGGTACAACGATCTGCTCTCCGTGCAATTCCTGACCCAGGCCATGGATGCGGCTGAGGTGCGCGAAACGGTATTGTCCACAATGAGAGAAGAATTGCAGCCTTCCGCGATTATGGAGCGTGTTGAAGCGCGGGTGCGCGAGCTGGAACAACTTCCTCCACTGGAATCGCACCTTCTCCACGGCAAAGTCACAAGCACGGCTTTCACCATGAACGGTGTGAAGTTTCACTACGACGCCTTGCACGGGCAAAAGACGGGAGCGTTTCTCGATCAGCGGGAGAACTACGCCGCCGCCGCGCAATACGCTCATGGCGAGGCGCTGGACGTTTTCTGTTATCAAGGCGGCTTTGCGCTGCACCTGGCGCGGCAATGCCACCGGGTGACAGGCGTGGATAGCTCTCGCCCGGCTCTGGAAGTCGCTGAGGAAAACGCCCGGCTCAATAATTGCGAGATCGAGTGGATGGAGGCGAACGCTTTCGATTTGCTGAAAGACTACGCTGCCGGCGGACACCAGTACGACACCATCGTCCTCGATCCCCCGGCTTTCGCGAAGACGAAACGCGATTTGGACGCGGCCGCCCGAGGCTACAAGGAGTTAAACCTGCGCGCGCTCAAGATGTTGCGTCCGGGCGGAATTCTCGTCACCTGCTCCTGCTCGTATCACGTGAGCGAGCAGGAACTGCAAGGCATCGTCGTAGCAGCGTCACTTGACGCCCGGCGCACGCTTCGTGTTCTCGAGAAGCGGGCTCAGGCGCAAGACCATCCCGTAGTGCCGACGATCCCGGAAACGGCGTATCTTAAGGCGCTGATTCTGCAGATCATCTGAGATTTCCCGCGAATATTGTCCGTAACATATTGTAAATAAATCTATTTAATGTAATTGACAATAATACACTCATATTTTATGCTTCTTTTATGCTAATTAACAATCTAACGGGTCGAGTCGCCTCGTGCGACACGATCCATGTCTCAAGGAGGAAGTAGGTTATGACATTCTTAACGCGTTTTGAACCTTTCCGCGAATTCGCGAGCCTGCAGAACCAGATGAACCGTCTGCTTCAGCAGGAGTCTGCTGGCCGGGAGGAGTCGTTGCTGCAATCAAGCTTCGCACCCCCGGTAGATATTTACGAAGATGAGCACAGCTACACGTTGAAGCTCGAAGTCCCCGGTATTGAAGAGAAGGACATCGACGTAAAGCTGGAGAACAGCACGCTCACCGTTTCCGGCGAGCGCAAGTTCGAGAAGGAAGAGAAAGAAGAAAACTACCGCCGGGTGGAGCGACGCTACGGATCGTTTGTGCGCTCGTTCACCTTGCCGCAAACCATTGATGGCGAGACGGTTACGGCGGAATACGACAAGGGTCTGCTGAAGATCCGCCTGGCGAAAAAGGCCGAAGCCAAGCCGAAGCAGATCAAGATCAGCGTCGGAAAACAAGTCGACGCCACACAGGGTAAAGCTGCCTAACATTGGCCGCAAACGTGGGCGGGAGGCGGCAATTCCGCTTCCCGCTTTTTTCTTTGCCATAAGGACCGGGACACCGGAAACTGGAATGGAGAGTGTATGGCGATCCGTTGGGACAAATTTACGTTGAAGGCGCAAGAGGCGGTGCAGAAGGGAGTGGAGTCTGCCTCTACAAACGGCAACCCGGAATTGCTGCCGGTGCACCTGCTTGCGTCGATGGTGCAGGACGCGGACGGGATCGTTCCTCCCGTGCTGGAGAAGATTGGCATCAGCGCGGAGCAAGTTGCGGTTGAGGCACGCAAGGAAATCGACAAGCTGCCGAAAGTGTCTGGCGGTGGCGTCCAGCAGGCGCAGCTTTCGCAAGCTGTGCAGCAGTTGTTTGAGCAGGCGTTCAAGGAAGCGGATAGCTTCAAGGATGAATACGTATCGACGGAACATCTGTTGCTCACAGCAACCAAGGTGAAGCGGGATGCGGCACAGCAGATCCTGGCAAAACTCGGCGCGACACATGAAGCGATTTTGAAAGCTTTAACTGCGGTGCGCGGATCGCAACGCATTACTGATCCGAACCCGGAAGCGAAGTTTCAGGCGCTCGAGAGGTATTCGCGCGATTTGACGGAACTGGCGCGCAAGGGAAAGCTCGATCCGGTGATTGGGCGCGACGAAGAGATTCGGCGCGTGGTACAGGTGCTGTCGCGGAGGACGAAGAATAACCCGGTGCTGATTGGCGAGCCGGGCGTGGGCAAGACCGCCATTGTCGAGGGATTGGCGCAACGTATTATCTCTGGCGATGTGCCGGAGGTACTAAGGAACAAGCGCGTGGTTTCGCTTGATCTCGGCGCGATGTTGGCAGGTGCAAAGTTTCGCGGGGAGTTTGAAGACCGCTTGAAAGCAGTGCTGAAGGAAATCGAGGACGCCGAAGGCAAGATCGTCTTGTTCATCGACGAGTTGCACACGATCGTTGGAGCAGGCGCGTCGGAGGGCGCGATCGACGCTTCCAACATGTTGAAACCGGCGCTGGCACGGGGGGAGTTGCGCGCGATTGGCGCGACTACGTTGAACGAATATCGCAAGCATATCGAGAAAGATACGGCGCTGGAGCGGCGATTCCAGATTGTCTACGTGGGCGAGCCGAACGTGGAAGACACGATTGCCATCCTGCGTGGATTGAAAGAACGATATGAAGTGCATCACGGCATTCGCATTAAAGATTCTGCGATTGTGGCTGCGGCGACACTGGCGCACCGCTACATCTCCGATCGCTTCTTGCCGGATAAGGCGATTGACCTGATTGACGAAGCGGGCGCATCACTGCGCATTCAGATCGATTCTCTGCCCACGGAGATTGATCAGTTGGAGCGTAAAGCTACCCATCTGGAGATTGAACGGCAGGCTTTAAAGAAGGAAGACGACCGCGGTTCCATCGAGCGGCTGGAAGTGATTGAAAAAGAATTAGCGGAAGTGCGCGAGCAAGCGAACGCTTTGAAAGCGCATTGGAAGCAAGAGAAGGAAGGTATCGCCCGGGCACGAGAGTTGAAGGAGAAGATTGAGCAGTTGAAGCAGGAAGAGCAGACGGAAGAACGCAAAGGAAATCTTTCGAGAGTCGCGGAAATCCGGTATGGACTCTTGCGGCAGACCGAAGAAGAGTTGCAGAAGCTGACCGAGAAAGCCGCGGCCGAGGGCGGACGTTCTACGAAGTTATTGAAAGAACAAGTGGACGAGGAGGATGTGGCTCATATCGTTTCGCGCTGGACGGGTATTCCGGTATCGAAAATGCTGGAAGGCGAAATGAAGAAACTGGTGCAGATGGAAGAGCGGCTGCGGCTGCGCGTCGTCGGCCAGGATGATGCACTCCAGCACGTGGCGAATGCGATTCGCCGCTCGCGGGCAGGGTTGAGCGATCCGAAGCGGCCGATTGGGTCGTTTCTTTTTCTGGGACCGACCGGCGTGGGCAAGACGGAGCTCGCGCGGGCGTTGGCCCAGTATTTGTTCGACGATGAAAAGGCCATGATGCGCGTTGACATGTCCGAATATATGGAGAGACACGCGGTGGCGAGGTTGATCGGCGCACCCCCTGGATATGTGGGTTATGACGAGGGTGGGCAGCTTACCGAGCAAGTGCGGCGGCGTCCTTATGCCGTGTTGCTGCTGGATGAGATCGAGAAGGCGCATCCGGATGTGTTCAACGTTTTGCTCCAGGTGATGGATGATGGGCGGCTCACCGACGGTAAGGGCCGCACCGTGGATTTCAAAAACGTGGTCATCATCATGACTTCAAATCTTGGATCGGAGCACCTGCAGAACTTTAATCCGCCGATTGGATTTCAAACCAACGGTAAAAGTGCGAAGAACGGCGAGGCGAAGGCAATCGAAGAAGAACGCGCCGGGAAACTTGCCAGCGCGCATCGCGCGATTCTGCAGCAGGTCCGGACGCACTTTAAGCCAGAGTTCCTGAACCGCGTGGATGATATTTTGATCTTTAATCCACTGGGTCAGGCGCAGTTGGTCAAGATTGTGGATTTGCGGCTGGCAGACGTGCAGCAGTTGCTGGCCGACCGGAAAATCACGATCGATCTGACGTCGGCCGCAAAAGAAGTGCTGTTCCGGCAGGGCTACGACCCGAACTATGGGGCGCGTCCCATGAAGCGCGCCATCCAGAAGCTGGTGCAGGATCCTCTGGCGATGAAGACCCTCGATGGCGAAGTGCTCCATGGAGATCATGTGTTGATCGATGCGGCTGGAACCGACTCTGCTCTGACGTTTGTGGTGACTCGAGAGAGCGAGAAGGAAGCAGAAGCGGTGGAGAAAAAGCAGGTGCGTCCGGTTGCGAGGGCAGGTTGATCGTCCTGATGGCGGGATTACCGGGCACAGGGAAGAGTACTCTGGCCCGGGCCCTGGCCGTTCGGCTCGGGGGCGTGGTGCTGGATAAGGACGCGATTCGGGCAAGTATCTTCCCTGAGCGATGGATTGAGTACTCCACGGCGCAAGACGATTTTGTCATGGAACTCATGCTCAGAACCGCTGAGTACTTGCTGGGACGCGATCCGGAAACAATTGTAATCCTGGACGGGCGCCCTTTCAGCCGGAAGTACCAAGTCGACAGAGTTGTTGCACAAGCAGAACAAATTGGCGTTCGTTGGCGGATCGTGGAGTGTGTCTGCCCGGAAAAAGTTGCCATGCGGCGTCTGAAGGCAGACCGTGCCGCTGCACGGCACATCGCGCGGAACCGGAATGAAGCGTTGTATCGCGAAGTTAAGACACGGTTCGAAAAGATTGCGCGTCCAAAACTTGTGGTGCGTACATCACTCCGCCTGGAGGCCTGCGTGAACAAGGCGCAAGAATACCTCCTCCGCAAGTAGCACGGACAGGTGGCGAGCAGGAGTCAATTGTGGGAATCTTTATAACCCGCGCCTGCCCGACTGCAGACTGGGCAGGCTTGTCACGAAGCGGCAGCCGGTTAGCTTAGGCCGCTTTCTTCTGAGCACGAACCTTGGCCCAGCGAGCACGTTGAGCAGCTGCAATGCGGCGCCGAGCGCCCAGGGAAAGAACGCGACGCGGTTTGAGACTGGTAATGGCAGAGCCAGTTTTTTTCTGAGCGCGAACCTTAGCCCAGCGGGCACGTTGAGCGGCTGCAATGCGGCGGCGGGCGCTCAGGGAAAGAACGCGACGCGGCATGGAACTGGCGGTGGCAGAGCCAGCATTGCTGCTGTGGCCATTCCGTCCACTCAGTGCTGTGATCGCGGCATCTATGCGGTTAAGTTCGTGGTGTAACTCCTTGCGTTTGCTTTGTAACTCGTTCTGTATCTGCAGCAAATTTGACATGTTATCCCCTTCGTTAGTTACTACTTGCGTAATTCTAGCAAAGTTATAAGAAATGGTAGCGAGATTTGCCACGCCTACCGGAAGCTGGCGCTCTTCATGGTCTGGCGAAAGTCAGCACCGTGAAGCTCGACCACGCGGCACATTTCATGGAGCCGGGAACGCATGCGCTCTCCAATACGGTCGCCGAGAGTTTCCCCGGCGGCGGCACGACGGGCACGTGAAAATTCCGAGTTAGCGGCTTCGGCTGTGCGGGCGGGTTCGTTCGGAAAGTTGGTCGTGATAATGGTCGTGCGATTGTGGTTGTAGCGGGTATTCAGGATAAGAGAAACAGTGTCCCACACCCACTCAGTCGGTTTCACTGCACCTAGCTCATCCAGGACCAAAACCTCCGTTTCAAAAACGGGGCGAAGAACATCGAGCTCGGTCGCCTGTACAGAAGAGTTGTAAGAGTTTTGGATTTCCTTGAGCAGCTCGCGATAATCGGAGAAGAGGCAAGGAATACCTTTACTCTGAATGAGTTCCTTGATCATACCAACAGCGAGGTGGGTCTTGCCCACGCCGATCGAACCAATGATGAGAAGCCCTGTAGCATCGCGCGGATACTCCTCTGCGAATTTACAGGCCGCCATGCGCGCGGGCGCCAGGGAGCGGTGAGGTCCATCGAATTCAAAGTTGGCGAGTTCACAGTGCTCGTAGCGTTTGGGGATGCGGGCAGCGTCGAGCAGCGATTGTGAGCGAGCGTGGAGGCGGCAATCGCAGCGCGTTACGCGGCGGATGTTGCCCTGAGTTATAGGTTTCCAACCTGTGCCTTCGCACAGAGGACAAGCGGCGGAACGCGGCGAGGTGACAGACAAGGGAATCATGATTTCTTTTCACTTTGCTACCTGGGATGTTGGAAACGCAAGAGGCATGCTTGTGGAAGTTGTGCAGAAGCTGTGGAGGAACTGGAAAAACTGTGGGGAAGTGGGGTTGGCATGGGCGCCAGCGAAGCCGTAACTATACATGTACGTGTTGCCCGTTCTTTCAGGCTTTTGTGGGGGTTTATAGCCTGAAAGAGCCATTTGACGCGGATTTTCACAGTTGACATTCAAGGAATCGGGGCGACAATGGCTGATATCACAGGCTGTGGCTCGTTCCCCCCGCGATGCCAGTGGCCACTAATTCTCGTGAGGAGAAACTGATGAACAAAGGCGACTTGGTCGACAAGATAGCGGCAGGATGCGGGCTGACGAAGACTCAGGCTGCGGCTGCGATTGACACTACAGTGGACAGCATTACCCACGCTCTGAAGAAGGGCGACCGGGTGGCGCTGATTGGATTTGGAACATTTGCTGTGGCGGCGCGCAAGGCACGCAATGGACGCAACCCGCAAACCGGCGCAACCATTAAGATTGCGGCACGTAAAGTGGCGCGGTTCACACCGGGTGCGGATCTGAAAAAAGCCATCAACAAGAAGTAACGCTGTGGAATTATGAAGGACGGCAGGGCGCACGCTCTGCCGTTTTCCTTTGCGTGTTGAAAGTAGTGGGCGAGGACAATCATGAAAACTTACTTGAGATTGATCAATCCAGTTGTGGCGGGGCTCGTGCTGGCGCTGTGCCTGTGGGCCGCGAGTCATGATGATGGCAAGTTCAAGCCCGAAGGCATGTTTGCCGGAGGCATACCGACATACTTCGTGGCCAAAGGTCTGTTTTGCAGTGCGACGCTGATGCTAGTGGGAAAGATTGTCGCGTTGATGATGGAGCGAACGGAGAAGTAACAGCCTCCCTGCCACGCGAGTTCCATCTTCCCAGCCAACGGTACATGCCCTTTTGATCACCCGTGTTCCACGGTGTTGATTCGATCCATTGTTATACTCTTCCGACACGCTATGAAATTCCGCTCGCTCTTCTGCTTGTTTTGGGCCTCTTTTTTGGTATTGTTTTCTTCCTTTGCCGGTGCGCAGCAGCTTTCCACAATTACCGTTCGAATCACGGGCTTTCGCAACTCCAACGGATTCGCTTACATCGCACTCTATAATCAGGCGGACGGGTTTCCAGCGGTCAAGGCCAAGGCGCTGAGGATCCAGCATGGCGTGATCCAGAACGGAGAGGTCCTCGTCCGCTTCGACCAGCTGCCTCAGGGAAGCTATGCCGTCATTACCTACCACGACGAGAATGCGAATGGCGTCTACGACGTCAACATGCTTGGAATTCCCAAGGAAGGCTGGGGAGCATCGAATGATCCACGGCCAAGGATTCGCGCGCCACGCTTCGATGAAGCGAAGTTCGAGGTGAATCGCTCGGAGCAAACGGTGGAAATCAAACTCTGTTATCCCCTGCATGGGGCGCTGTAAGCTTACCTAGGCTGACAGCCCTTACGCCCCTTCCGAGGAGATTCTCATGAAACGGAGTTTGTTCACTTTCTGCCTGCTAGCAACCTCTCTCGCAATCCCTGCTGCCTCTCAAGTGAATCCCTACAAAGACGGAACCCCTGGAGTGACCGGCTACCGTTCCGAAGTGTTGGCCGAAGTCATGATTCAGGAAGATAAGTTTGTACGCCTTGCGGAAGCCATCCCCGCGGAAAAATATTCCTGGCGCCCGGCTCCGGAGGTTCGCTCGATTGCTGAAGTCTTTCTGCACGTCTCCGCCGCAAACTTCAATCTTTATAGGCTGGTTGGCACGCCTCCCCCTTCAGGAGTCGACCCACAAATTCTGGAGAAATCGACCGTCGAGAAAACAAAGGTCATTGCTACGCTCAAAGACTCCTTCGCCCACGCTCGCAAGGCCATCACGTTGGTAACGGAAGCTGATCTGGGAAAGAGTATGGACTGGTTCGGGGGAAAGAACACAGAGCGTGGAGTCTTGCTGTTCGTGCTGCGTCATGCGGCCGAGCATCTGGGGCAGGTCATCGCCTACGCACGAATGAATGGCGTCGTTCCTCCGTGGACTGAGGACGCGCAAAAGCCGAAGAAGGAGACGGAGGCACCCAAGGCGAAGCAATAGCCCGTTTGCGGGTGCTGTGGAAATCCGCTAAGATGGAGAGATTCCATAGAAGGGTCGGGAAGCACTATGAAGGCAGGAATTCATCCGGTATACAGCGAGAGGCGCGTGCATTGCGCCTGCGGGAACAACTTTTTGACACGGTCGACGCAAAAGGGCGATGTTTCCGTGGAAATCTGTGCAGCTTGCCATCCATTTTTCACGGGTAAGCAAAAGCTGCTAGATACGGCAGGACGTGTGGAGCGCTTCCGCCGCAAGTACGCCAAGCCAGGCGAAGCGGCGAAGAAGTAGGGTTCCGGCGCTTGGTCCTATCCGAAGCGCGTCTTTCAGAAGCCCCTGAGATTTCAGGGGCTTTTGCTTCGGTAAACTTTCACGTCGGTTCGTCTACCAGGGCCTTGTCTTCAGGTGTTCTGGCGGGCCGTTGTGAGAGGAACAGTAGGCTAGCCCTAGATATTTGCCTGAAGGATCATAGTCATATTCGTTGCACATTTCCTTTCGATAGTGCCCACCGAATATATCGTCGTATATTGCTATGCCCTTTAGCCGAACTAGAAGCTTGCCCGACTGAATTGCGGCGATGTCTCCCCGTAAAAGCGGAACCGGCCACTTAGCTATATTCGTGGAGCGGCTTCCCGCCTCTAAGGTTAGTTCGCTGTTGGTTTCAGACGGACGCAAATCAAAAGGCATTCCAACAATAGTTCGCGCCGACGGGAAATCAAGTTCGAAGACGATCCTTAATTTAAGGGCCGGCCCATGGCCGGTGTTGATGACAGTGTAGGAGATCTCGAGATTCTCGTCAGGTTTCAGAGAGCGGAGCAATTGAACATCCTGCACCGTCACAAGGGGGGCATTGGAGGCAATCAGCGATTGACGTGCCAACCTTGTGCTCGCGTCGGCCGCTGCCGCAGTCTTGCGCGATGCACTCGCAACCACCGATGTAGATTCGGCATTCCTTCTTGTGGAACCAGCCTGGTCCTCGGCCGAGCGAGCCAGCCTATCGGTGGCATCCGCCTGCCTGCGATACAAATCGAGAAGCTTCTTGGTGTCCTCGGAGCCATCGTTAATTACCTTCAACTGCTTTCTCGCGTAGTCTGTATATCGCTTCGTATAGCACGCCTGAATAATCGCAGCGACAGCAACGATTCCCGTGAAAAGCACAGTTGCCCAGGTTTGAAATGAGCCCCGTTTCTGCTGCCAGCGCGCTTTCCGCTCAGTCTCCGGCAAATTGATGTCTTGGCCCTCCGGATCGTAGAGTGGCACGTGTTTCGTGTCTGCCTGTTCCCGGTTTGAAATGTTTGGATCGTCCATAGCGCCAAATATACACTTGGGGAACCCGCTATAGAAGGTATTCGGCGCGCTTGTCAGCAAACCTTTAGAATGTCAGTAGTGCGGAAGTATTGGGACAATCCGGGGATGGATCGGGACGAAGCGGCGTCTTCGGGTGAGGCAGTCGTACGGGCCGGGACGCCCGTGCCTCCATCACTTTCTCTAGGAGGGGTGGAGATTCGTCCGGCGACCGTGCTCGCGCCAATGGCAGGCGTGACGGATACCGTGTTTCGCCGGTTCATCCGAAACCTGGGTGGATGCGGACTGATCATGACCGAGTTCACGTCGGCGGATGGAGTACTGCGGGATATGAAAGCGCGCGGACGGTATCTGCATTTTTATGAAGATGAGCATCCGATTTCGGCGCAGCTGTTTGGCAGCAACCCGGCGGTGCTCGGAGAAGCCGCCAAGCTCGTCGAAGATCTGGGGTTCGACCTGGTGGATCTGAATCTGGGGTGCCCCGCGAAGAAGGTTGTGAAGTGCAACGGCGGCTCCGGGCTGCTGCGGGATCTGCCGCTGATCGCCAGAATTTTCGAGACGGTGCGGGCGGCCGTGAAGATTCCCTTCACGGTCAAATTCCGCGCGGGATGGAACGACGACGAGATTGTCTGCGTGGAACTGGCGAAGTTAGCCGAGCAGTCCGGGCTGTGCGCTGTTGCTCTGCATGCACGAACACGGGAGCAGGGTTACAGCGGAAATGCGCGCTGGGAGTGGATTGCCGCGGTCAAAGATGCGGTCAAGATCAGCGTGATTGGCAACGGCGACATTCGCTCCCCAGAAGATGCGGCGGCGATGGTGGCTCAGACGGGATGCGATGCCGTGATGATTGGGCGCATGGCTCCGGCGAATCCGTGGATCTTCCGGCAGATCGCGCAGTATGCCGGGACGGGCACTTACACGGAGCCGATGGAAGCGGATCGCTACGCCATGATCCGTACGTACTTCCAGATGCTGATTGAAGAAGAGTTGCCAGGGATGGAAGGCAAAATGAAGCAATTTGCCTCGTGGTTCACGCACGGCGTGCCGGGCGGGGCCGCGCTGCGGAAAGCGATTTACGAAGCGCGCAACGGCCCGGAAATTCTTGGCAGCGTGCAAGCGTTTTTTGAGGCACGTGTAAGCGTTGTGTAGTTCAATAGAGAAGCTCAACAGGGATTCGAGATTTCCTTAAGGACTGAAGGTCAATGACTGCGAATGGAAGTGGGCAAAAAGTTTACGTAACGGTATCCGGGCTGGCGTTGTTGATTCAACTCGATTGGCCGTATCATCTGTCTACTTCAGGTGCGGATTTTTGGACGCTACACTCGGAAATTCATCCGGTGGGCAAGGAATTGCACGCGAAAGTAGCAGTGAATGTTTCCCAGACTGTGCGGGGCGTGCTGCCGTCGCTGGAACCCAAAGACGCGGAATCGCCTACGCTCAATGCGCTGCGCAAGGAAATTGACCGCTATCAGATTGAGTTTTTGAAATCAGCAAAACTGATCCCTCTTCCCTTCTC
>CAZUCC010000039.1:0-40117 GCA_964619065.1 uncultured Acidobacteriaceae bacterium
CCACAGTGCGGGTGGCTACGTTTGTTATGCTAACCGCGGAAGCTGTGGTGTTAACGTTTTGCCCGCCCTTGCCACTGGAGCGGTAAGTGTCTATGCGGATGTCTTCGGGCTTGATCACGATTTCGATGCTATCGTCGATTTCCGGTGACACGAAAACGCTCGCGAACGAGGTGTGCCGCCGCTTAGCCTGATCGAACGGAGAAATGCGCACGAGCCGGTGAACGCCAATCTCTCCACTGAGCAAGCCGTAGGCGTAATCGCCGGTCACGGTAAAGGTCGCCGACTTGATGCCCGCTTCCTCGCCGGGTTGATGGTCATTCAATACAGTCTGGAAGCCTTGGCGTTCTGCCCAGCGTAGATACATGCGCAGCAGCATCTCGGCCCAATCCTGCGACTCGGTGCCACCCGCGCCGGGGTGTATGGTGACGATGGCGTTGCGGGCATCGTTCTCGCCCGAAAGCAGCGTGCTGGTCTCCACGCGTTCGACGAATTCTCGAAGGGCATCGACTTCACGGCGAAGATCAGCGCTGACATTCTCGCCTTCCCTGCCCAGTTCGAAGTATGCCTTCACGTCGTCCGTGCGGCGGGCTAAGTCGTTATCGGTCGCGAGAATACTCTCGAGTCTTTTACGCTCACGCATGACCTGCTGGGATTTTCCCGAATTCGACCACAAGTTGGGATCGGAAGCCTGTTTTTCGATCTCGGCTAACTGTTGGCGGGTGCGAGCGGGGTCAAAGATACTCCCGCAAATCGCGAACTTTGTCTTTGAGAGGAGTGTATTCGCGTTCGAGTTCTTCAATCACAGTTTTCTCAATCATGATGGTTTGGGGTCGCGAATCAGCACAGCGGCAGCCAATGCGACTAAGGAAATTATCGCACAGGCGCCAGCGAACCAGCTGCCGTGGCGAGCGAAGAAGGTGGTGTCATCGATCAAGGCATAGGGCGCTTCTAAACGCGACCGCGCCTTGCGGGGAATCGACGCCACCACGCGGCCCAGTGGATCAATTGCCGCCGTCAACCCGGTGTTGGTGTCGCGCAGCAACCAGCGATTGTTTTCCACGGCCCGCATGCGCGCCTGCTGCAGGTGCTGCGCCCAGGCTCCACTATCGCCGTACCAACCGTCGTTGGAAATGTTGACGAACACTTGCGCCCCGTTTGCGGCAAATTGTCGGACATCGTCGGGAAACACCGACTCGTAGCAAATGAAGACTCCGAGCCGTTTATCTCCCGCCCGCAACGGCTCCCGGGAAACACCGTGCTCAAAGGTTCCGACTTCCTTCGTCAGAGAGTCCGCGAAGAAAAAGAGTTGGCGAAAAGGAACATACTCACCGAAAGCCACCAGGCGCACCTTGTCATAGCGACTGACCCATTCACCCGCGGAACTAACTAGCACCGCCGAGTTGTAGACAGCGTCGGACCCTCCGGCAGAATGCATGGAAGCATCCATCGGATCACCCATAGACGCGTTCAGGTGAGATCCCACGCCGATACTTCCCACGACCATCCAAGCCTGCGATTGCCGCGCGACGTTGCTCAAGGCTTCGCGAAATAACGGATCGCGGGTGAAGAAGGGTGCGGGCGATTCCGGCCAGACAACCAGGTCGGGCCGGATTCCAGAAACGGGAGCCGTCAAGCTGAGATCGCCGAATTCACGCATGGACTGCTGGAAATACTCGACGGTCCACGGTGCATTTTCCATAACAGGAACATTCTCCTGCACCAGTATGACCCGATGATCGGCGGGCGAAGGATCTTGCGGCAGCCAGCGGCCTGCCTGCAGCAGAATCGCAACCGCCAAAGTGATCGTGAGCATCCGGGTTCGGCGGCCTCGGGGCAAAAGCAGAGCTGTCGCCAGGGCGGCATTCACCAAGACGATTTCGAAGGAGATCCCGTAGACGCCCGTGACCGTGGCAATCCGAGCCATTGGAACGTTATCCACTTGCACTGTACCCAGTAAGTTCCAGGAAAAGTCGATAAGGTGGGTGCGGGTCAGTTCCACGGCCACCCAAAACACAGGAGCAAGGGCGAGAGCATACCGCCGCATGGAACCCTGCGAGGACGCCAGCAAAGCAAAGCACCACCCAAACAAGGCGTGCCCCAGCCCGGCCGCCATACAGAACAACAGCAGCAGCAACGCCGACATGGCGACATTCACCCCGCCATATTGGCGCATGGTGGCGAACACCCAGTAGCAGGTGCCGGCATACCAAACAATTCCGCACGCATACCCCAGCAGGAAACCTTGCCAGGGACGCGCAGGAAGCAGCCGGGTTCCGGCAGCGTCGAGTTGTAGCACCTCTGGGGCGCACGTGCGCAATAGTGCCACCAGGAGAGGAACCAGAGCTACCCAGCAGAGAACATAGAGTCGCGGCAGCGGAAAAATCAGCACTTGCAGGAGAGCTGACAGCAGGCAGAGAAGCCAGGCACGATGGTGAATTCCGCGCACGCGCCTCAGGATAGCAGATGCGAAAGCCCTGCCCCTGGCAGGGAGTGTCGGAAAGTCCCAGCCGGCTTACCCTTATTCGCTCAACCCGGGTGCGTCTTTCTCCAGAAGCACCCGGAACATTTTGAAAGCACACAGGGGAATGACGATCACGCAGCCCGCTACGCCAAGGCCGAACACCCATGTGAGAGCGGGGATAATGATCTTGATGACTACAAAATCAAACATGTTCACCCCAAATGGAAAACACCGAAATTATCTCCTACTTGAGGTGAAATGACAGAAAAATAACTCCAGAGTGGAACCCCTGATTCCCGTCAGGTGCTGTAGAACTGTAGGATTCTGCGCATGCGGACCCCGTGCAGGCCTGCGCGCCTGGGAGAAATAATTGTGATAAGGCAAATAGACGCAACGCGTAGCCGTATCACTGTGCAGAAATGTCAGCATCAGGTAAGATTAAGTCCTTATGGCTTTGCTGGTTATCGGCATTCGTGTTCTTGAGACCATGTTTTTCCTGGGCGTTGTGGGATCGATCGTGGTCCTGGTGCTGACCACGCTTGCAGACATTGAAACTCTCACGGAATCCGACGACCCGGCCCGTACGTAGACACGACCCAGAGATGGCATCCTTCGTTCCCTCAGCCCCCAACGTTTCTGACCGCGTCCGCATCGTAGTGGCGACGTCGGTAATGCTGACGTTCATCTCCTATTGGCGAGCGGCGGCGATTGTGCTCAACGACCTCGCCTCGTCCGCATTTTATGCCTGTGGAATTTCTGAACAGGCCGTGGGCAAGTCTGCTCCCTGGTTCATCGTGGCGGTGATGTTCTTTTCCTTTGCCGTGCGCGCGGTTTACGTGGAGAGCTGCTCCATGTTCGTGCGCGGCGGCGTCTACCGCGTGGTGAAAGAAGCATTGGGAGGAACCCTCGCCAAGCTTAGCGTTTCGGCGCTGATGTTCGACTACATATTGACGGGGCCGATCTCTGGAGTTTCGGCCGGGCACTATATCGCCGGACTGATTAACGCAGTCCTGGCCACCATGAATGCGCGTGGATGGCTGCCCGGCGCTGTGCAGGCCATGTTTCACGGCACACCGCAAATTTCTGGAAATTTTCTTTCTGTAACATTCGCCCTGGCTGTAACCCTTTACTACTGGTACGAGAACATCAAGGGCATTCAGGAATCGAGCGAAAAGGCTCTCCGTGTAATGCAGATTACGACCGTGATGGTGGTGATTTTGCTCGGCTGGTCGGCACTCACGGTGATGAAGAACGGATACCAGCCTATCCCCTGGCCAACGCCCGGCAACCTGCACTTTACCCCGAGTTCGCTGGGCTTCCTGAAGAACTCGAACTTGCCGCACTTGATGGGGCTGTTCGGCATCCTGGTGGCATTTGGTCACTCCGTGCTGGCCATGAGCGGCGAAGAATCTCTGGCCCAGGTAAATCGAGAAATCGCGCACCCGAAGCTGAAGAACCTGAAGCGCGCTGCGATCGTCATTGCGATTTACAGCTTCCTGTTTACGGGCCTCGCTTCCCTGCTCTCGGTGATGCTGATTCCAGACGCAGTTCGCATCCCCATTTACAAGGACAATCTGATCGCCGGCCTTGCCATGTACATGGTAGGCCCGCATGTCCTCCGTCTGGCTTTCCGCGGCTTCGTCGTGATCGTAGGTTTTCTGATTCTTTCGGGAGCCATCAACACGTCGATTATTGGTTCGAATGGTGTACTGAACCGGGTTTCCGAGGACGGCGTGCTGGCCGACTGGTTCCGCGTGCCACACCGCCGCTACGGCACCAGCCACCGGATTATCAATATGGTGGTGATTCTGCAGCTCATCACCATCCTCTACAGCCGGGGTGACGTCTACCTGCTGGGCGAAGCTTACGCTTTCGGTGTGATCTGGAGCTTCACCTTCAACTGCCTGGCCATGCTTGTCCTGCGCTTCAAATACAAAGGCGAGCGCGGCTGGAAGGTACCTCCAAATTTCCGCATTGGGAACATCGAGATTCCGGTCGGGATTGCATCCGTTTTTCTGGTTCTATTCTGCGTTGCCATCACCAATCTCTTCACCAAGTCCGTGGCAACAGTGGCGGGCATAAGTTTTTCTGCAGTCTTCTTTGTGATTTTTACAGTTTCGGAGAGGGCGAACCGCCGCAAACATGCGCTGGCTGAAATGGAAATGAAGGAGCACTTTCAGCTCCTGCAGCGCGATACTGTGGAGAGCGAAGGCCTGGGGATTCGTCCCGGCAGTATTTTGGTCACGGTCCGCGATTACAACACGCTGAACCATTTGAAATGGACATTGGCGCAGACGGACACTCACGAGCAAGACGTGGTTGTGATGTCGGCACGCATCGCCCAGACCGGCGCGGGAGCTTACGATCTGGCGGCGGAGCAAATTTTTAGTGATTATGAACAGCAGCTGTTTACCAAGGCGGTGAGCGTGGCGGAGAACTTTGGCAAGAAAATCGCCCTGCTTGTGGTTCCCGCTGCGGATGTCTGGTCGGCCATTGCGCATACCGCGAAAAATCTCCAGAGCTCCGCTGTGGTCGCGGGGCTTTCGACCAAAATGAGTGCAGAAGAACAAGCCTTTTACCTTGGCCGCGCCTGGGAGACGATTCCGGAACCGAAACTCCAATTTGTGTTGCAGATCGTCAAGCCGGATTGCACTGTGAGCACATTCCGCATTGGCCCACATACTCCCTCGATGAAGAATGAAGACGTGCTCCTGGTTCACCGCTTGTGGCTGAACATCACACGCGAACCAGGGCTTGCGGGACTTCACCACCACGAAATTCTGACCGAAGCCGTGGCCCGCTTCGCCCGCGATTGCACGGGAAGCGCCCGTGAGGGAATCCTTGAGGACTTGCGCCGGCTTGAGCAGGCCGATTCCAAATCCCCGCTTGCGATCACCGGAGTTGAGCCGGTCGGGCAACTGCCGGAAGGGACTTCCCCGGACGCGAGTGGTCCCGGGGGATGCGATTCGCCCAAGAGCTAACGCGAAATGGGCTTCTAACTCTTTCTGGCGAACCGGGCCAATGCGGCAAGTTGCTTCAAGTATTCCTTGATGGGCCGTGCCGGGGTTCCCCAAAATAGCATGCCCTGGCCACGGACTATCTTCTTCGACGGCACGCCGCACTGTGCGCCGAGAATGATGCCGGACTCAATTCGGACATGATCTGCGATGCCCACCTGACCAGCTATCACTACACCATCCTCGACCACGGAGCTGCCGGAAATGCCGGTTTGCGCGGCGATGACCACATCCTGACCAATCCGAACGTTGTGCCCCAAATGAACCAGGTTGTCGAGCTTTGTTCCGCGGGCAATCACGGTCGTATCGAGCGCTCCGCGATCGATGGTCGTGTTCGCCCCGATCTCGACGCCGTCTTCGATTCGCAAGCTTCCGATCTGCGGAAATTTTTCGTAGCGGCCCGTCTTGGCATCGCGCACATAGCCGAAACCATCGCTCCCCAGCACGACGCCAGCATGAATCGTCACGTGATCCCCGAGAATAGTTTCCGGGTATATGGTCACATTCGGGTAAATCTCGCAGAGTTTTCCGATGCGGACTCCCTCCCCGATCACAGTCCCAGCCCCAATCCACGATTCTTCACCGATCACCGCGTTCCCCGCGATTACCGCGTGAGCTTCTACGGAAACGCCCGTCCCTAACCTCGCCGAAGGGTGCACAACGGATGAGGGATGCACGCCTGCAGCGCGAGTTGGTCTTGCACACAGCAGAGTGGCCGCCCGAGCAAACGCCAGCCGCGGATTCTCCGCCACAAGCAAGGGTTTGCTCCTCTCCTGTTTTCCGGCAAAAGCACCGGCCAGCACAGCGGACGCCGCGCTGCCGAGCGCTCGTCCGAGATTGTTTTCCTCTTCCACAAATACGAGATCGCCTGGACGCGCGGAATCGATACTGGCGACTCCGCTGACTACCGTCGCCGGGTCTCCGGTAACGCTTCCGCCGATAAACTCTGCCACTTCTTTGAGGGAACGTTGCATGATGATGGTTGTAGCACAACCGGAGATGACAACTTCAGAAGTTATTCCGCAAGCTCCTACGAATACAGCCCAAAGAACGCCGCATGGAATCCTGATTTGGCCGAGAGCTGACAGCCGTTAGCCGACAACTTAATAAAGTCCCGGCTGGCCTTCTGGACGTGTCTTCCAGCGGCGGTGGACCCAGAGCCACTGGTCCGGATACTTTCGCACAAACTCTTCAATTTTTTGCGTGAACTTCGCTGTATTCGCAACGATGTCCGCCTCGTCATCTCCTGTGCGCACGAGTTCCATTGCTGGATCAAACCGCAATCTGTACTTCCGCAGCACCGAATCCCATACACAAAACCCCGGTACGACTGCCGCATCGGTGCGCAATGCAATCCGCGCCAGCCCACTCGCCGTACTGGCGGGAATCCCGAAGAAATCCACGAACACGCCCTGCGGCGGCGTCATATTCGTGTCCATCAGAATGCCAACGGTGTCGCCTGTCTTCATAGCGCCCAGCAATCCGCGAACGAAGTTGTCCTTATCCACCACTGTATTGCCATGCAGGGTGCGGTAGCTCTGAACTAAACGGTCCACATAGGGATTGTCCAGCCCGCGCATCACGATCTGGAGGGGATTTCCTTGCAACGAATGGACAAAAGAGGAGAGCTCCCAGCCACCGAGGTGCGCGGTGAGAAACAGGACGCCCTTACCGCGCTGCCGGGCACGATCAAAATTCTCGAAGCCATCGTAGATCACAACGTGGTTGACATTCTCGCGCGTATAGGTCGGGAAGAGGCAGAACTCCGCCAACTGGCGTCCCAGAGAAACGAAGACGCCACGCAGGATACGACGGCGTTCACCTGCTCGCATGTCTGGAAACGCCATCTCCAGATTGCGCAGGCCAACCTTGCGTAAGCGTCGATGGAAGTCAAGGATCAACAGGGCAGCCAGAATCGCCACCGCACGGGAGATTGGCCGGGGTAGCAGCCCTAGCGTCCGCACGACTAACCAAAGCAGCGCATATTCCAGCTTGTGGCGCATTCTGGGGAGAAGCGGAGAACGTATACTGCTCAGTCGGCGATGTCAATCGTGAAGTAGCTGTCGGCAAGACTCCCGCCCTGTCGCCCAGAACGCGACAAGGACGGGACACCCGGAGTCACTACCGGTCAGCTGCCTGCTGCGACCACTTATGCAGCGAATCCAGAAAGGGCAGCGAAGCCGGTGGAGCATCTATCAATCCATTGAGTGAGGTCTTAAACGGAACCATGCGTCCGTAGAAATCGCGCGTGCTGTTTTTATCCTGTTTGATCACCGCGCCGTTGAGTTCGACGCCCGCAAAAAGTCCACGTGCGCGCGAGTAGGTGAGCACCTGGGCACGCATTTTCCAGTCCGTGGTCCCCTCGGCATGCCGGCCCACAGGACCGGCCGCGGCGCTGGCATTCGCGCCGAGCTGAAACTTACTCTCGAGCAGATTCTTCATGCCCTCTTTGTTCATGATCAGCATCACCAGGTCGATCGCCTGGCCGCCGATCTGGAACCCAAAGCTTCCGCCCCCGACCGTGAAGAACGCCGGAGCGCTCCAACCCTTCTCCCCGCGGCAACTCGCTACGCCGCGTCCGTAACGGGCACCCACCACAAAGCCCGCCTTCAGCAGCGACGGTACGACCGCGACACACTCCGCCGATTTGAGAACCTCCTCGGGAATCGCCTTATCGGGCGTACCCATGATTTCATCCAACACTGTGCCCGCCGCCTGCAAGCGCCCGGCAGCCTTGGTTTCTTCGGCCGCAAAAGCACCACTGCACACAGCGAAAATCATGCCTGCCAGCAAAATCTTTTTCATGACCGGACTACCTCATGGGCTCAAACAGAATTTCAACATATTGAGGCTTGCAGAATATTGTGACAACCACCAGATTGTCATCCCGAGCAGGCGAGGAATCTGCTCCGGCTGGGACTGCGGACAAGCAGATTCCTCACGGCTGAAGCCGATTCGGAAGGACAAGTTGCAAATGGCGCACAAGAATACGCAATCTCAGGATATCAGTAAATTAGACTATCCGAGTTGCTCGGCGGTTGCTTGGGTTGGTTAACCACCGGGATTCGGAAGGGCAAACTCCGAGAGACAAAAAATCGGGGCTGAATCCGGGACTTGCGTCGCCAGTTTCAACCCCGTCTCCCAGGTTCTGTGGTAGGTGAAGCGAGTATGCGGTATGGCGTCTGGGTCGCCAAGATTACCGAGGTATAGTGTCCGGCAGTAAGGGTACCCCGAGGTTACCGTTCGTCGCAGCGTTACTTCGCGGCCACCAAAGAATGTGTAATGGCATGTACAGAGAGGGCAATCCGGTTCTGCACGCCCACCTTCCGCATAAGCTTGGCTACATGCGCTTTCACCGTACGTTCTTCGATACCGAGTACCGAGCCAATTTCTTTGTTCGAGCGGCCGACTACCAACATCTCCAGGACTTCCTTTTCGCGGTCCGTAAAGGCGACACGCCCGGCGGGAAATACGCGTCCCGGGCCCGTGGTCACGCGCTCGATGAACAGGGACAGTACTCGCCGCGGCGCCCACACCGACCCCTGGTGCACGATGCGCAGCGCTTGCGCAAATTCGACAGGAGGAGCAGCCTCATCTACATAGCCTTTTGCACCCGAGGCAATGGCCTTGAGGATAGTTTCGTCGTCCATGCCTGAACCTGTCACAATAATCTTCAGGCTGGGGCGGACGGCTTTCATGCTGGCCATGACGTCAAATAGGTTCTGTGCCGTGCGGCTGCCGAGCAGGACCACGTCGACTTCTCGGTCGGAAGCGAAATCCGCTTGGGTGGCAGAACTGAGTTCGAAATCGGGCTCCGCGTCGAACAGGGCTCGAAAGCCCACGAAACGGAGTGGATCGCTTTCGACGACGGAAATGCGGATCGGTGTCTTTTTTGCCAATGCAGGCTTCATAAACCTTCCGGTAAGGGCTGAACTGCATGTAGCATAGCGATCCAAAGGGGTTATGCAAAGCAAAGGGTCGAGCCGACCGTTACGCGGGTAACCTCTGTTTTTTCATACTGCAGGAGTGAAACATCGCATGAAATCGGGCGTGCAAAGTAAAGCGGCAATTCTTCTGGCGGTTCTTTTCACGGGAGCCTGTTTCACAATGGCCCAAGAAGCACAACCACCCGTTGAACAAGCAGTTGGGCAAGCGGCTGCGGAGCCGACGCCGGCACCGGCCTACAAGCCCAGATTTGTGGGCGACCCGGCACATTCGGACGCGGAAGCTGGAGCGCTAGGTTACATTCGTACCGTGCTGACTGCGCAGAAGCTCTACAAGAAGAAACATGATAGCTACGCGATTTCCTTGGCCGGGTTGGTCCACACCGGATCCTTTACCCAACGCATGACGAAGACCGATCGCGGGGACTACTATGTCGCCTTCGAGTCAGAAGGCAAAGGCAAGGGCTTTAATCTGACGCTCACGCCCAAGCAATTTGACGCCGCCCACAGGGGGTTTTATAGCGATGACACAGGAACCATTCGCGTAGACGCTGACAAGCCCGCGACAGAGCGCTCGGACCGGTTGAAGTAGGGCGAATTGGCCAAGACTTGAGCGGGCAGGTCTACCCTCACCCACCTGGTTTGATCTCCACGGCTTTGCCCTTGCGATACGTCACCGTGAGTGGAGCACCTCCGTTGGGGTAGTGGAGAACACGCTCTTCTCCCAACCCCGATCCCTCGAGCAGGCCGAGGCCGATCGCGCAATCGGCTTGCAGTTCATTCATTCCCGGGCGAATTTCATGTTTTCCGATCGCGTCCCAGACATCGGGCGGCCAATGCTTGTACAACTCATGCGGGTCGTCGAGAAAGAGCATCTCGTTCACATAGAACGTGAAGTTGCCCCCCTCCTCCACGCCGATCGGAAAAACGTATTGCTTACCCTCTTTGACGTAGACTGCCATGATCTGCCTCTGGGGCGGAGGCTTGAGTGACGAATACGCCACTACTTTGGTGATCTGCAATTTTTCCAAGGGAAGCAGCAGCCCCGCTTCGTGCTTGAAGATGGGATGTTTCTCATACGGATCAAAGGGGTAGTACGCCGCGCTATATCCCGTACGCACCCAAACAGGAGCTTTCGCAAGCTCCTGCGCGCCCGCAAGGTCGTACGCATAAAATTTTCGCAGAGAGACGTAGTAGTCCGGGTCGAGCGTGTCTTTCTTGCGCTGGCGTTCCTTTTCCTGCTGCAGGGCTAAGTCTGCTTCACTGCGGCGTTCGTAGAAGATATAGGCGGTTCGCGCCGCAGCCAACAAGATTCCGGCGACCAAGACAAGCTGAATACGCTTTTTGAGTTCGTCCTGCATGGGCAATAAACTATCATGCAGCGCTTCTGCCGGATGGTGTCGAAGCCTGAAATAGTGGGTTACACTAAGCAATACAGAAAGCAGGAATTGCCATGCCAGTCACAGAAGAAGAAGTTCTCATCGCTCTGAAGGATTGTCACGACCCGGAAATTCCCGTGAACATCGTGGATTTAGGGTTGATTTATGGCGTGGCGATTGTGCCTGTGACGGAAGAGCTGCAGGACGTAACGATTGATATGACACTCACTTCGCCCGGTTGCCCGTCGCATGTGCAGATTAGTGCGGATGTGAAGAAGCGCCTTCTGGAAATGCCGGGCGTCGCCAGCGCTAACGTGAATATCGTCTGGGAACCGCAATGGACCCCGGAACGGTTGAGCCAGGCGGCGAAGGAACAGTTGGGAATAGAGGTCTAGGCTGTTGAAGAAGTGCTGAAGCCCAGGGAAATAACAGATTCCTCAAGGCTGGAGCCCTTCGGAATGACAATCGAGTGTTTTTAACAAACTCCAGGCGCGGCAACGGTCCCCGTCAGCGGCTTGCGTAACGCGTCGCCTCCATCAGCCTCTCGCCCACAGACGCGACCGCTTCCATCATCTGCGAACTCTTCTCCAGAAACTGCGGCAAGTCGCGAATCACTTTTTGCAGGGATTTCCGGTTCTCGAACACAAGCCCGCCCAGGCCTGCGCCTGTCAGTGCAACTCCCGCCACGCGACGGCCCGAAACGAACAGCGCGACGCCGGCGCCCAATGATGAAAAGATTAACGCACGCTTCCAGCTCGGCATGGATGCTTCCAATCCCCTTGCTTTGACAATAGCGTGTCTGGCTTATACTGCCAAGTCACCAGGGAAGGGACCCGATGCGCAAATTGACTCCGTGGCTGTGGATCGTTCTCAATTTTTGTCTCGCGGCGCTGTGCTTGGCAGCGGACAACAAGCCGCGCGCCCGCGATCTCGGCGTACCGTTCGACGGTACTCCTGGGCCGTTCAACGCTATTACCGACGTCGCAGGTGTTGAAGTCGGCCACACCACGCTCATCTTGGGCAGCGGTCCGCTCAAGACCGGAGTGGGCCCCGTGCGCACGGGTGTCACGGCTGTGCTCCCGCGTGGTAAGGCCAACCTTAACGACCCTGTGTTTGCAGGATGGTTCAGCCTCAACGGCAACGGGGAGATGACGGGCACAACGTGGGTGGAGGAATCCGGCTTCCTCGACGGACCCGTCATGATCACCAACACGCATAGCGTGGGCGTGGTGCGCGATGCCGTGATCCAGTGGCGCGTCCAGCACGGTCCGCCCGATGACTCCGGCTACTGGTGGTCGTTGCCCGTTGTCGCCGAAACTTGGGACGGCGAGCTCAACGACACCAATGGGTTCCATGTAAAACCCGAACATGCTTTCCACGCTCTCGACTCAGCCCATGGCGGAGCTGTGGAGGAAGGCAATGTCGGAGGCGGCACGGGGATGATTTGCAGCGAATTCAAGGGCGGTATCGGCACAGCGTCCCGCATCGTTCAAGTAGGCGACGCGAAAACGGGTGGCACGAGCTACACCGTCGGCGTGCTGGTGCAGTGCAATTACGGCATTCGCAGTCAACTGCGCATCGCTGGGGTTCCGGTGGGAAAAGAAATTCAGGACGGCGCTGAGCGAAAGCAATACCAGGACAAGGATCTGGGTTCGATCATCATCGTGGTCGCAACCGACGCGCCGCTTGTTGGGCAACAACTGAAGCGGCTCGCCCGCCGCGCCGTGCTGGGTCTGGGGCGCGATGGCAGCTTCTCTGGCGATGGTTCGGGAGATATCTTTATCGCTTTCTCCACCGCCAACGCCGGCTCCGGAAAACCTACCGGGCTACACCAGATCTCCATGCTGGCCAACGACGAACTCGATCCGATTTTCCTCGCTACGGTGCAGGCAACCGAAGAAGCCATTGTCAACGCGCTCGTCGCCGCCGAAACTATGACGGGGATCAATGACAAGAAAGTGATTGCGCTGCCGCATGACCGCTTGCGCGAGGTGCTGAAGAAATATAACCGGTTGGCGAAATAGCGCACGCCGCACCGCACACTCAGGCGGTCACTTCGAGGAGGGGGTTGACAGGCTCGATTTCTCGGACGGCTGCTCCGGCTCTTTCATCGCGGACTTGAAGCCGCGGATTCCTTCTCCAATTCCCCTGCCTAGTTCGGGAAGTTTCTTGGGACCGAACACGAGCAAGGCAATTCCTGCGATGACCAGCATGTGCATCGGCTGAAACAGACCTTCAAACATGAGCACTCCTTGGGTTCTGGGAAGGAAACTTCAAGCCAGAGAGTTCGTAACCGTGGCAACCTGATGCGTGTAGAAACTCATGCCGGCGCCATTGGTTCAGACAGGTTTCGGAACACGTGATGCGTTTATTGACATCGAGACCTATTGGCTCCCCGCAGACGTAGCATGGATTGGGCGATTTTTTCGTGCTCATCGGTTCGAACATAGCCCTCCTCAATCTGAGAAAAGACATTAAGACCGAGAATCCCTGAACCAGCCTTGGCAGCAAACCCCTGGGACTAAAGTAGTTTGGCAGCCACGGAGGCGCTGGGACCGTTCTTCCTGGCACACAGCGCGCCCGTGAACTGTCTATCCTTCGCGCTATCGTTTCGCGGTCTGGAGATCAGAAACCGCGGCGAGCAGCGTCCGCCTCCTTAGCGAGCTGCGTTACAAAGTCAAAAAATGCTGGCGACTGGCCGATGAACAACCCGCTGGCGGCCAGACCGGCAACCGCCCCCATGGCCACGTTCCTGGTCGCAGTCGGTCGAATGATCGAACAGGGCGGGAGGTGGCGGCTGAGGAATGCCGTCGGTTCCGGCATGATGAGGTTCGTTTGGAAATCCTCTCCGCCAAAGGGCGGAGCGTTGAGGTCCGGAAAGGTTACTGACACGCCGGTCACGGGGTCTACGACGTTGTCCAGGTGAATTGCATTACCGGCCTTGTCGTGCCAAGTCTGGAAGTGACAGATCTCAACTCCCCCGATGCTCAACAAAATGCGCAAAACCTGGACATCGGTGACTCTCTGAGCCAGCGACGGGTAGAGGCTGGTTCCGCCTTGCTCAATGGCCACAAAGTGAAACGCCGCCGTATTGGCGATCGCCTGGGTGAAGTCGGAAATGTTGTTGGGCTTCGACGGGTCCGGCGCCACATCCGCATCCGTTCTGGGGATGGCCGTGTGCTGTCCAGCCGCCAAGGATGCAATTGCGGGAGGGAAGGTATCGTGGAGATCGGGATTCTTGGTACGACTGCGGTACCGGGTGTACCACGTGGTGTCCACACTGAGTTGCATCAGGTTCGTGAGCCGGCCGATTTGCGCGGCGCCTGTCGCTTTGCTGCTGGGCAACGTGCGGAATGCATCCAGATTCACTGGGGCGGCACCCTTGGAAACCAGATACGCATTGATAAACTGTTCGTGGGTCAGCTCGTCTTCGGTATTGTCGTGAATGTACTGGTCCATATCTCCATCGAGTTGCTGCAGGGCCAGCGTATAGAGCGGGTTGCCGCCGGTGAGTCCCGGGAGTTCACCGTCCTGGGTTCCCGCGAGTTCGGCATATTGCTGCCAGAGATCGGTTTCGAGAATTTCGGCGGCGGCGAGAAAGCGCAGGATTGCGGCATCGCCCTTGGAAATCGAACTGGTGGCGCTTGCGGCTTCGCTCTCCCCGGTCAAGAGCGCGCCAGCGGACAAGGTGGCGCCTACAACGCCGAGACCCTTGAGAAATGAACGCCGTTCAAAGGCGCGCTGCCCGTGCGATTCGGCGCCTTCGCCTGCTGGTTGAGTCGTCGTTTCAGAAGAAACAGTCGCGGGAAGATTTTCTTTTGCCATAGTGCACACTCCGGTTCATTAGGAAGGATTTGTGACCATCGAAGCCGGCGTGATTCGATGGACCATCACGAGTAGCGTATGTGTAGCGAATGTTGGCATGTGTCATGTATCCGTCAAACAGATGTAAAAGATTTGTCGCAGGAGTGTGAATCGAGTGTGAAATGGAGCATCGCCAGAATTTGGCAGACAAGGTCTCAGTTCGTCCCAGGGCAGTTCTATTCTTCTTGGAAATCCTGTATACATATCGGTTTGCCACTGCAACCTTGCATATACATATTGCGATTTAGTCGGAGATGAAGAACCCCATGAACCGTTTACTCAGACTTGTTGTTTCGATCCGTATGATCTCGCTTCTCGTGGTACTTGCCATGTGGTTGGCGCCTTCCTGTTTTGCGCAGGAAGTGAAGAAGAAAGACGCAGCCGAGAAGCCAGACGCCGCCTCAAAGCAGGTTGTTCCTGACAAGAAAGTAGACAAGAAGGATAAGAAGGCGGACAAGCGAGCGGTTGAAGAGCAGAAGCCCGCTGAGGAGCATAAACCGGAGCACAAACCCGGCGCGATGGATAGCGACACATTCGCTGGGTTGCAGTTCCGGTCCCTGGGTCCCGGAGTCGCCTCGGGGCGTGTAATTGCGCTGGCGGTAAATCCGAAGAACAAGAGTGAGTTCTATGCTGGCGTGGCGTCGGGTGGCGTGTGGAAGACGGTAAACTCCGGGACGACGTGGACTCCGGTCTTCGACGGCGAAGGATCGTATTCGATTGGGTGGGTGACGTTGGATCCGAATGATCCGTCGGTAGTGTGGGTGGGAACTGGGGAGAGCAATAGCCAGAGAAGTGTGGGCTATGGCGACGGTGTTTATCGCTCCGACGACGGTGGCAAGAGCTGGAAGAACATGGGGTTGAAGAAATCCGAGCACATTGGCCGGATTGCGGTTGATCCGCGCGATAACAAAGTGGTGTATGTAGCGGCAGAGGGACCATTGTGGGGGCCGGGCGGGGACCGCGGGCTGTACAAATCGGTCGACAGCGGCAAGACGTGGAAGGCGGCGTTAACCATCAGCGAAAACACGGGCGTGGTGGATGTGGCTCTGGATCCAATGAATCCGGACATTGTGTATGCGGCGGCCTATCAACGAAGGCGGCACGTGTTCACGCTGATTGATGGAGGCCCGGACAGCGCGATCTACAAGTCGACGGATGCGGGTGCTACCTGGAACAAACTGAAATCGGGACTGCCGGCAGTGGATATGGGACGCATTGGATTGGCGGTCTCTCCGGCGGACGCGAACGTAGTGTACGCCACGATTGAAGCGGCGGATGGAAAAGGCGGGGTATTTCGCTCGCTCGATAAAGGCGCGACCTGGGAACGGCGGAACGAGTTCAACTCCGGTGCGATGTACTACGGGCAAATCATCGCCGATCCCAAGAACGTGGAACGCGTGATCGTAATGAGCGTGCAGATGCGCGAATCACTCGACGGCGGAAAAACGCTACATACGATCAACGAGAAATATCATCACGGAGACAATCACGCGATATGGATTGATCCGGAGAACACGAAACATTGCTTGCTCGGCAGCGATGGCGGCGTCTACGAGACATTCGATGGATTTGCGTCCTGGCAATTCAAAGCCAATCTGCCAACGGTGCAGTTCTATGACGTGGCCGTGGATAACGCCACGCCGTTCTATAACGTGTACGGCGGCACGCAAGACTATTTCACCTGGGGCGGGCCGTCGCGGACGAAGAGTGCGCATGGGATTGTGAACTCGGACTGGTACACCGTGACCGGCGGAGATGGATTCCATGCGGCGACGGATCCGGAGGATCCGAACACCGTGTATGGCGAATCGCAGTATGGCGTGCTGGTGCGCTATGACCGGAAAACGGGCGAGGAACTGTTGATCCAGCCGCAGCCCGGCAAGGGTGAGCCTCCGCTGCGCTGGAACTGGGATTCGCCCCTCCTGGTGAGCCCGCATTCACATACGCGTTTGTACTTTGCTGCCAACAAGCTGTTCCGCAGCGATGACCGCGGCGATACGTGGCACGCTGTGAGCGGTGATCTGACACGTCAAATTGACCGGAACAAATTGCCGGTCATGGGCAAGGTGTGGGGTCCGGATGCCGTGGCAAAGAATCAGTCGACTTCGTTTTACGGAAATATCGTTGCCCTGAGCGAGTCTCCGGTGAAGGAAGGGCTGATCTACGTAGGCACCGACGACGGCCTGGTGCAGGTGACGCAGGATGGCGGAACGACATGGACAAAGTACGAGAAGTTTGCGGGCGTTCCGGATATGGCATACGTCAGCCGTCTGGCGGCGTCGCGTTTTGATGCAAACACGGTTTACGCAACCTTTGAGAATCACAAATACAGCGACTTCAAGCCCTATGTGATGAAGAGCACGGACGCAGGTAAGACCTGGAGTTCGATCACGGGCGATTTACCGGAGAACGGTCCAACGCTGGCGTTCGCGGAGGATACGGTGAACTCGAATCTCCTCTTCGTGGGCACGGAGTTTGGCGCGTTCTTCAGCAACGACGGCGGCAAGAAATGGATTCAAATGAAGGGCGGGCTGCCAACGATTGCGGTGAAGGACATCGTGATCCAGAAGCGCGAAAACGATCTAGTGCTGGCCACATTCGGCCGCGGATTTTATGTGCTGGATGACATTACGGCTTTGCGCAAGTCGTCGAGTGAAACGTTGCAACAGGGTGCGGCCACCTTTCCCGTAAAAGACGCGTTGCTGTATATCGAACGGCGTCCGCTGGGCGGGCCAGGCAAGGGATTCCAGGGCGATGCATATTACGCGGCGGCAGATCCTCCGTTCGGAGCGACGCTGACGTATTACTTGAAAGAGAAGATCAAGACGCTCAAGGAACAGCGCCAGGCCGCGGAGAAGGAGATAGTCAAGAAAGAGGGAAAGGATGAGAAGGGTCCATATGCGTCGCTTCCCTACCCTTCGAACGATGTGCTGCGGGCCGAAGCAGAAGAGCAGAAGCCGGAAGTGTACTTCGTCATTTACGACGAGACAGGTGCGGCAATCCGGCGAGTCGCTGGCGATGCGGGCGAAGGCTTCCACCGGACCGCTTGGGATTTGCGCTATGCGACGCAGGCCTTGCCAGCGCCTTCCGCGGACGGCGAAGGTGACGAGGATTTTCCGAGCTCCACGACAACAGGCCCGCTGGTATTTCCCGGGAAATATTCTGTGCGGATGTTCAAGAAGGTGAATGGGCAGATGGCGGAGATGGGGGAGCCGGAGAATTTCACAGTAACGGTGGAAGGTGCATCGGCGATATCGCCGCAGGATTTTGCCACGCAACGGACCTTCATGAAGACAACAGCGCGGCTATACCGGGCGGTCAACGGCGCGCTGAATGCGGCCAATGATTTGCAATCGAAGATGAAGAGTCTGCGGGCGGCGCTTCATGAGGTCCCGGCGGCGGAAGAGAAGCTGGGCCCCGAGGCGGATGCGCTGGAGAAGCAGAACAACGAAATCCTGCGGGCGCTGCGCGGAGATGTCGCTCTGGCTGCACGGAGCGAGAATGTGGCTCCATCCATCAATGATCGCGTGACCGGGATCATGGAAGGCGAGCGATTCTCGCTCGCCAAACCTACACAAACTCACGCGGAGGAGTATGCGATCGCATCGCAAGAATTCGCCTCGCAACTGGCGAAACTGAAGAACCTGATCCAGGTGGACTTAACGAAACTGGAGCGGGAGATGGAAGCTGCTGGTGCGCCGTGGACACCAGGACGGTTGGTGGATTGGGAAGACAAGTAAACAGGAGATAGTAAGTGCAGGCAGACGAGGTATCGCAGAGACGCGAATGGAATGCAAGTGTCTACCACCGCGTCTCGAAGCCGCAATTCGAGTGGGGCTTGAAGGTTCTTAATCGCCTTGATCTGCGCGGAGACGAGACCGTGCTGGATGCAGGGTGCGGAACCGGGCGTCTTACGGCGGAATTGCTACGGAGGTTGCCACGAGGACGGGTTGTGGCGCTCGATGTTTCCCGGAACATGCTGCGCACGGCTGAGGAATATCTAAAGCCGGAGTTTGGCGAGCGCGTTACATTTCTGACTGCAGATGTCGGGAATTTAATTGCCGAAGAGCCCACGCTGGCAAATACATTTGACGGCATCTTCAGCACTGCGACCTTCCACTGGGTACTGGATCACGACCAGTTATTTCGAAACCTCTTTCGCGCTCTGCGCCCAGGCGGGTGGGTTCACGCACAGTGCGGAGGCGGCCCGAATGCGGCACGGTTAATGCAGCGATTCGAGAAACTTGCAATTTCAGAAAAATTTCGGCGATTCTATGCAGAGTCTCGTAGCCCATGGATTTACGCGAATGATTCGGAAACCGCTAAACGGCTGCGTCTGGCTGGATTTACGGATGTAGAGACAAACCTGGAAGCGGCACCCGCGCGATTTGAGAATGCCAAGGCTTTCCGGGAGTTTATAGAAGCTGTAATTCTACGAGCACATTTGCTATTGATTACGGAAGAACAGCCCCGGCATGAATTACTGGATGAACTGACAGGGCTGGCGGCAAAGGATAATCCACCATTCGAGATCGACTATTGGCGCTTGAATCTGCGCGGGAGCCGTCCGCGCTAAACTGGTTGTATGAGCTCGATTCGCTCAGGGCGGACAACGGGAAATCACCAGGGTGGCGGTGACCGCGATATCCCGGACTATGGCAGCCGTTTGCGGCGGGCACGATTAGGGCTTGGCATTGGTGTGGCTACGGTCGCGATGCTGTTCGCTGTGTTTACTGCGACGTACGTCCTGCGGCGATTTTTCGATGAAGGACCTGGAGTTGATTCGGCAAGCGCGATCCGCGTGAGTCACTGGATCCACCTGCAATTACCGATTTCTCTTCTGCTGCTGAATACCCTATTGCTGTTGGTGAGCAGCGCGACTATGGAAATGGCGCGGCGGCAGGTCACGAAACGGGCGGCGCTAGCCCCGCTGGAAGGCATTCCAGGCGTGTCTTTGGGAACGGAGCGGTACATCCCCTGGTTGCCTGTAACGATTGTGCTGGGCTGCGGGTTCGTGCTAGGTCAGGTGCTGGCGTGGCGCGAGATGGCGGCGCGAGGATACTACCTGGCGACCACACCGAGCAGCACATTTGTGTATCTGGCGACGATCTTGCACGCAATCCACGTGGGCGCGGGATTGATTGCGCTGCTGTGCGCGGCCGCGATGGCCATGGGGAGGGCGTCATGGGATTCGCGGCGGATCATCGTGGATCTCTCCGCGTGGTATTGGCACTTTATGGCTTTGTTGTGGGTGTATTTGTTGGGATTGCTGGCGGTGATGAGTTAGAAGACTTGCCCGGCTCGACAATTTTTCTTGAGTTAAGAACGAAAATTTCCGCCGACGAGGCTCCTGCGATTGAAGGCGCAAGCGCGAGGGATGTACACTAGGGATACTCGCAAACGCGCCCGTAGCTCAATTGGATAGAGCGCCGGCCTCCGGAGCCGTAGGTTAGGGGTTCAAGTCCCTTCGGGCGCACCATGACTTCGGCTGTTGGCTATCGGCCGCCGGCTATCGGCTTTTTTGTGATCTCCGCGACAGAATCCTGCACGAAAAATAATCTGTCATGCCGCTTCTCGATCCGTCACCGCTAACACGCCGCGAGTTTCTGCGCACTGCCGCCAAATTCACCGCTGGGACTTTGCTGGCAACCGCTGGTTACGGTGGATTTTTCGAGCGTGCGCACGTGGTAGTCCGGCGCGTGGAAATTCCTCTGGCACGGCTGCCTGACGCTTTCGACGGGCTCACCATAGCGCAGTTGAGCGATCTGCACTACCATCCTCATTTCAGCGCCGGCGTGATCCGCAAAGCGGTAGAGATAGTGCTTCGGTCGAAGGTCGACCTGGTCGCGCTGACAGGCGACTTCGTTACGCTTTCAGAATTTCGTGATGTCGATGCCGAGGCTGCCAAGGATGCCGATCCGTGTGCCGAACTACTGGCGCTGCTGCATCCTCAGCTAGGGGTCTACGCAGTACTGGGAAACCATGACAGCTATACCGACCCCGGTTACGTGACCGGGGCTCTGACCGCTCGGGGGATCAAAGTATTGCAGAATGAGGCGCTCCCCCTAGAACGAGATGGACAGAGACTGTGGATTGCAGGCGTGCAGGACGTACTGGCTGGCTTGGCCGATTTAGACACGACGTTACAGCGAATTCCCCGCAAGGAAGCTGTTGTGCTGCTGGCCCACGAACCGGACTTTGCGGATGAGACGGCGAAGCACCCTGTAGATTTACAGCTTTCTGGCCACTCGCACGGGGGACAAATCCGGCTTCCGCTGCTGCCTCCACCGGGGCTACCTCGATTAGGCAGGAAGTACCCAATGGGGTTGCGAAACGTGGGCTCGCTGGCGCTTTATACCAATATCGGTATTGGGACGATTGGGGTTCCCATCCGGGTTTTCGCCCCACCGGAGGTAACGCTGTTCACCCTGCGTACGGCGAAATTACGGAGCACGGCTGGCTTTTCCTTTGGGAAGTCCTAACCCAAGGCAGATAAAAGAGTTAGAGGCGCAACTAGCAAAACGAGTTCCGACTCGATTGTGACTTCAGTCATCTTGTTGCATTCGGCGGCATGGTTCAACCTAGCCTTTGGTGAAGGCGTGCGTACAGTTTGCCGCCTGCGCCGAAGTCTGTCATGAGTGGCCCTAACAAAAGCACGCAAAACGACTGGACGCAGTTGCTGACTGACCCCGAACTGGTGGGCCATATCGGCAAGTTGTTGCAGGCCTACCGTGAAGCGCCGGTGGACAAACGCGAAGATGCGCTTTTGGCCGCGATGCGTCGAATTCGCAAGCAAGCTTCAGCCGCCGCGCCGTCATCCGCAATTCGGCCCTCAGACGGCCTTTCACCCGACTCCCCAACTACGGGCGTCCGAGTTGCGAAACAACCGACCGCGCCGCCGCCAACTTTGACAACCACCCCGACGACCGCTGTTACGGCGACAGCAGCTGCGGCTGCTATCGAGCCCTACGACAAGCCTGCAGGACGTAGCTTGGAGCAACCGGCGGCACAGCCCGCGGCAAAACCGCCGATACAGCCGCCTTTTGAACCCGACCTTTTCACTCCATCGTTCGGACAAGACCGCCGCAGCTACCCGCGCATTCGCTGTTTCATCGCCGTCGAACTGCGGTGTGAAGGCTGGGATACACCAGTGTGGGGAAATCTGGCGAACGTCAGCGCGGGCGGGTGCTTTATTGAAACCGTCGAACCGGTTCGCAAGAGTACGAAGTTGGAAGTCGGGCTTTGGGCCAACAACGGCAAAATTTGGGTGAAAGGAATTGTGATCAACGGCGTGGTCACGGAGAACAATCCCACGTTTGGAGTCCGGCTACAGTATGTCGACATGGACGTCAGCGAGCGAGAAACGCTGCGCTTCTTCCTGAAGTTTGTGGAAGACACTACGAAAAACTACGAAAAACAGAACGGATATCTGGCGCAGCTCAAGCGTTAATCTTGATCTTATGCCGCACCTGCGGCATCGTTTCGCGCCTGCAACACATCTTTCGCGTCACCCATAACAATGACAACGGCATTCGCGGGCACGACGGTCTGATCATGCGGATTGACCTCCAGACGTGGTTCTTTGCCGACCGCGGTTTCCTTCAGCGCTAATGGCAGTAGATTGAAGCGACCATGCAGATCAAGTTCGCGCAATGACTTCCCTGCCCACGACGACCGCCCTTTGACTTCCACTTCCTCGACGCGCAGGGTCTTGCTTTGCTCTTTGAGCATGAGATCCAGAAAGCCCACAACGTGCGGCCGTATGAGCTCACTCGCCATGCGCAGGCCACCGATGTGACTGGGCGAAACTGTTGAATTCGCTCCGGCGCGCAGGATGCGCTCCGCAAACCGTCGGCTGGCAGAGCGGGCAATGATGCGAAGATTCGGATAACGCTGGCGTACCACGACGGTGACGACGAGGTTGTCCTTATCCTGCGGCAAGGCCGTGATCAAACCCTTGGCACGCGAGATTCCCGCCTTCTCCAGAATCTCTTCTTCTGTGGCGTCGCCTAACACGTACAGCATTCCATCGTAAACGCCGGGATGGGATTCCTTGAGGCGCTTGATCTTTTCCTCCGAGGTCTCGACGGCCACGAACTCCGATCCCGTTTTAATCAGTTCCTGCGCGGCGTGGCGGCCGGTGTCGCCAAGGCCGCAGAGGATGATGTGACCGCTGATTTCACTGATGCGCTTCTGCATGCGGCGTCTCCAGAATGGATTAGCGATTTCGACTTCCACAATGAAAGCCGTCACCACGGAAAAGACATACACCGTGGTGGCCACGCCAAAGACCACGATGAACATGTTGAAAATGCGGAGCGCGGGATTGGCGGCAGTATCGACGATTTCGCCATAGCCAACGCCCGAAACCGTGATGACTGCCATGTACAACGCTTGCAAAAAGCCAACTGCCTTCCCGCCTAGCAGTAAATATCCGATGACACTGAAGACGATGAGACCGAAGAAGAGAGCTCCAGCGAAAAGCAGGCGTTTTTGCGGAGTCATTGGGTTAACCGAATCATTCGGATTAGCGCCGCCATTCGTCGATCAGATTCGCGACCAATCCGCTCCATCCCGTTTGATGGCTGGCGCCCAGGCCCATGCCGGTGTCGCCGTGATAGTACTCGTGAAAGAGGAGGCAGTCACGCCAATGAGGGTCCTGCTGAAACTTGGCGTAGGGACCGAAGACGGGGCGTTTACCTTGGGCGTTCCGCTGGAAAATCGAGATCATCCGGTTAGCTATTTCGCCGGCCATGTCGCGCGGGGTAATGGCTTGTCCTGCTCCTGTTGTCGGCGCGGAGAAATCCTTGCCCAGCGCATCGCTAAAGCGCAGCAGCGAGTGAATGAGCAAATACGTTGTGGGAAACCAGAGAGGCCCGCGCCAGTTGGAGTTCCCGCCCTTGATGTTGACCTCAGCCTCTCCGGGCTCATAGCCGACCTGGCTTTCACCGAAACGGAATGGATTCTCTTTGTGGAACTTCGAGAGACTGCGTAAACCATACGGCGACAGAAATTCCTCGGGATCGCCCATGCGCGTGAGCAGCCTGGAGAATTGTTTTGGGTCGGCGATAGCGAGGACATATCGAGTCTTATCGTCACCGATTTTGTAGCAAGCATCGCCCACCAGATCCGCTCGATTGCTGATGAACCATTCGATATCGCTCAAAAAAGTAGGGAACGCTTCGATGTCCTCCCGTTCGAGCACTTCCACAGCGTAGAGAGGGATCAAACCAACCAACGAGCGCAACCGGAATTTATGGAACTCGCCGTTGGGATAGCGCAGCGTGTCGTAGAAGAAGCCGTCTTTTTCGTCCCAGAGAGCGTAGGTGCGGCCACCGAGCCGCTTCATGGCCGCACCAACGTAGATGAAGTGCTCAAAGAACTTGGTCGCCATGCCTTCATAGACGCGGTTGTGGCGGGCGAGTTCAAGCGCCATACGCATCATGTAGAGGCAGAACAGACCCATCCAGCCAGTGGCGTCCGATTGTTCCAGAATCGCGCCGTTAGGCAACTTTTCACCGCGATCGATCACCGCGATGTTGTCGAGCCCGAGAAATCCACCTTCAAAAACGTTGTTGCCCTGACTGTCCACACGATTCACCCACCAGGCAAAGTTGATGAGCAACTTGTGGAAGCACTTCTCCAGGAAGACGATATCGCTCTTCCCAGTGCGCTCTTTATCGATTTGGTAAACACGCCAGCATGCCCAGGGATGCACCGGCGGATTAAGATCGGAAAACTCCCATTCGTAGGCAGGGATCTGTCCGTTCGGATGCTGGAACTGTTCGAACAGGAGCAACCAAAGATTTTCTTTGGCAAATTCAGGATCGACCAGGGAGAGCGTGATGCACTGGAAGGCTAGATCCCATGCGGCGAACCAGGGAAACTCCCATTTGTCCGGCATCGACAAAATCCGCATGGAATTCAAATGCCGCCAGTGAATGTTACGCATATGCTTGCGCGATTCAGGTGGAGGAGACTTAGGATTGTCACCTTCCAGCCAGCGCGTCACATCGAACAGATATATTTGTTTGCTCCAGAGCATGCCAGCAAACGCCTGGCGCTGGATACGTTTCTCGTCCTCAGTAGCTTGCGGGGCATGGATGGTCTCGTAGAACTCATCGGCTTCCTTCTTGCGAAGAGCAACGATTTCATCAACCTGCGCCAACGCGCGCAAGACGGGCTCAGGCGAAAGCCGCAACCGCAGTACATGCGAACTGCGCGCAGGTACACGGATTTGATAATCGATGCAGGATTTCGTTCCGTTCAGCGCGGGATTAACGCAATTCTCGCCGTGGATGATGTGACGGTGGAAGGCGTCCTTCACATGCGACTTGCGGCTCGTGGCTCCGTACAAGCGCTCGGCATTGCTTTCGTTATCGGTGAAGAGAGGCCGACCGCCCGGCGGCGCGTAAAGATATCGCTGCCCGAGTTTATAGGGGAATTGCAGATTCCGGAGCGGAGTGGCATTTGTGTCATCGGCTAGCAGGAGAATTTCATCAAGACCCGCCGGCGCCATTCGGATCTGCGGCTCCTGCAACGGTGGATCGTTCCAGGCCCATGTGTTCCGAAACCACAGATGCGGCAAGAGATGCAGTTCGGCTGCTTCGGGACCACGGTTGAAGGCCTCAATGCGAATACAGATATCTTCAGCAGCGGCTTTGGCGTATTCGACGGAAACATCCCAATAGCGATCGTCGTCAAAGATTCCGGTATCGAGCAACTCATGCTCGGGACCCGGACGGTTGCGCTTATTTTTTTCCAGCAGCTCGGAATAGGGATACTCGCTCTGCGGATATTTATAAAGCATCCGCATATAGCTGTGCGTCGGTGTGCTGTCCAGGTAAAACCAGTATTCCTTGACATCCTCGCCGTGGATGCCTTCATTCCCCGAGAGACCGAACATTCTCTCTTTTAGAATTGGATCCCGTCCGTTCCACAACGCCAGCGCGAAAACGAGCAACTGATAACGGTCACAAATCCCTGCAATGCCATCTTCACCCCAACGATAGGCCTTGCTGCGCGCCCAGTCATGCGGAAGGAATTCCCAGGCGCAACCGTCTGGACTGTAGTCTTCGCGCACGCTTCCCCAGGACCGCTCGCAAACGTAAGGCCCCCACTTGCGCCAGGGCGCAACAAAACCCTGAAACGGTTCGACGAGCCGTTGACGTTCGGGCGTGAGCGGTGAGGAGGGCTTCGTACTCATCTAGCAGTTACCATAGCCGATTCACGCCCGAGCAGCGCGCTGACTTTCTGCATTTGAGCGGCAAAACGCGGCGCGTTGTAAGCGGATGGATTGTCCAGTTGCTGGAAGAGCTGGTTGATCGCCGTACGAAGGTCGCGCTCGTTCGCAACCTTCACGTTTTGCTTGTACGCCACAAACAACGAATCGAGAGCCATGGCAGCTTGTTCGGCCGCGCGCTGGCCCTGCAGAGAAATCTCTTCCCCATCGCTGGCAATATCGCGCATAACACGCAATGTGTAGGCGCTGTCGTAGGGCTTTGCATTCAACTGGCCCGCCAACTGTCCGGCGATGCCCGAAGCATGTTTCGCGGTGGCCGCAATCTCTTCGCGGTTCCCGTTGAGCATTCCCAGCAGAACTTTGAGCTTGGTGATATCGCCGTTGAGCCGGCTTTCCACATCAGCATCCAATTCATGCAGTGCGAAACGAAAGACAGAATAGCGGGAAGTATTCCATGCCGGTACACCGACCGTACGCTGGTCGTAGTATCCATCGGTGATCAGCCGCCAACTCTCCTGCGGCTTGGTCAAACTATGGTGGCAGGCAAAGCAGTCAAGCTCGGAATACTCGGGCCAGGCGGCGTTATTGCTCTGCGACCGCCGCGCTAGGCGGTCCATTCCGTCGCGTAGTTGCACGGCTTCGCCCACGGCCCAAGTTTGTACACCCCGCCAGGCGTTCGCTTCCGGCTCTTTCCAGTGCTTGGGTTGCACCGCGCTGAACAAATTTAGCTCGAAGGTGAGATCAGGATGTCCGGCGGCGATGAGTTCGTGATCTACAAATTTTTCCGCAGTTCCTAAGTGGCAGGTAAGGCAACGCTCACTGCGCTTTACCAGATCGCGCATGTCTAGCATGCCCAGCTCTTTCACGGAGCGCTCGTGTGGCCAGTCTTTGACAGTATGCTGACCGAGCCAGCCGGAAGCAGGACCGTGACAGCTTTCACAACTGACGCCATCGCTGATGTCGAAAGTTTCCGCCCGTTGCTCGGGGGAAACAGCAAGAGCATGACACGCCAGGCAACGTGGAGTCTGATTCGGCGGACGCTCCAGCTTCAAAATCTTGCCGATGCGAACAGAAACAGGATTGGAAAGCACCTGGTAGGCACGGGCATGTTTATCCTGACCGGCCCAGATGCTGTATTCATTCTGAGGGACGCGCGTGACGGTCTTCGGCTGAATGCTGCCATGGCAACTGCTGGCGGCGCACCCGCCGGCGCCATTGAACTTCCCCACCACCGTATCGGCAGCTCGAACGCTGATGGAACCTGCCAGAAAAACCAATCCCAGGCAGAGTCCGGCCCGTGTTCCCGTCGTCCTCATGCGCTTACGTCCTTGTTTACGGAATCGCTTTGCTTATACCGATTCCCGGACGGGAAATCAATGGAAACTGTGGTTCGATGCGCCGTACAGCGCGCCTACAGCAGCCAAAGACGAGCCTAAGAATTTTGTAGGTTCATAAAGGAACCTTCCGCGATAAGATTCAAGCGGTCTTTCACCGATTTATGATGCGGTGCTATAAGGAGTATTCGGCAAGTGTTTGAAGAACTGCGCGAGATTCAGCACGAATACGGTTACTTGCCGGTCGAGCAGTTGCAATTGCTTGCGGGAAAAATCAACCTTCCCCTGAGTCAGATTCACGCTGTTGCCAGCTTCTATCCGCATTTCCGGCTCACGCCGCCGCCGCGGGTGGATATCCGCGTGTGCGGCGATATGACCTGTCACATTCGCGGTGGCCCCGACGTGAAAGCGGCATTGCAACAGGCGTTTCGCGGTGCCAGTGCGGAAGAGGTCGTGATCCGGGATGTTTCCTGCCTGGGACGCTGCGACAAAGCTCCCGCAGTTTGCGTCAACGAATTGATCTATCCGCACATGACGCCGCAGGAGGCGGTTGGCATGGCTCGCGATGTGCTTTCCGGACGGCAGCTTCCTGCGGAACCAAGGGAAGCACAGCACACGAAAGTCGCTTCCGATCCTTACGACGGGACTCCAACCTATGCCGTTGTCCGCAAGTTTGTGGAGACTCCCGATTGGGCAGGCGTGATTGCTACGTTGAAAAATAGCAGCCTGCGTGGCATGGGCGGCGCCGGTTTTCCAACAGGCATGAAGTGGGAAATTGTGCGCAACGCTCCGGGTAAGGAGCGCTACATTGTTTGCAACGCCGACGAAAGCGAGCCAGGCACTATCAAAGACCGCTTCATTATGGAACAAGTGCCCTACCTGGTGATTGAGGGCATGATCATGGCGGGTCTGGTCACAGGTGCGCGCCGCGGCATCCTCTATATTCGCCACGAATATGAGGAGCCTCGCGAGATTTTGCAGGAGGAGATCACCCGCTGTTATGAGAAAGGCTTGCTCGGCAAGGGAATTCTCGGAAGTAATCTGACATTCGATCTTGAAATTTTTGTCAGCCCCGGCGGCTATATCTGCGGCGAGGAAAGCGCGTTGCTGGAAGCCATCGAAGGCAAACGCTCGGAGCCGCGCAACAAACCTCCCTTTCCTGGCACCAACGGATTGTGGAATCAGCCTACCGTCATCAACAACGTGGAGACCTTCACGTTTGCCACGGCGATTCTCGCGCGCGGCATCGACTGGTACAAGTCGCAGGGAACGAACGGATCCGTAGGGATGAAGTTCGTGGGAATCAGCGGCGATGTGAATCGCCCTGGGATTTACGAAGTGCCCATGGGGACGAAATATTCCGAGCTGATTTATCAATATGGCGGCGGAATTATTGGCAACAAGCCGATGCTCTCCTTTGCACCTTCGGGGCCGTCGGCCGGGTATCTGCCCGCATCCATGGCGGAATTGCCGCTCGACTGGAACGCCGTTGCGGCGGCCGGTTCGATGGTTGGGTCCGGGGCCATTGTGGTTTGTGCCGAAGGACGCTGCATGCTCGACATGGCGGTGAACGCCGTACGCTTTTTCCGTAACGAATCGTGCGGAAAGTGTGTTCCCTGCCGCGTAGGTTCGCAAAAAATGACGGACATGCTGACCTCCTGGACACAAGGCAAATCCGAAGCTGGGGACATGGCATTGCTCGACGAGCTGTCGACTGCCATGAAAATGACCTCGATTTGCGGCCTCGGCCAAGTCGTGCCCGTACCAATAGTTTCCGTTATGAAACACTTTCCTGACGTGGTGAGCGAACACATCCAGCACCGCCGCTGCCCCGCGGGCGTGTGCTTTATGGGAGCCGTATGAGCGCCGAGGTCAAGGCGGCGGACATTACGCTGACGGTCGATGGCCGTGCGGTCACGGTTCCGGCGGGAACAACCGTCTTCGATGCCGCCCGCATGAATGGCATCCCCATCCCCACGCTATGTCATCAGCAAAACGAAAACCCCGTGGGCGTCTGCCGCGTTTGCGTCGTCGATGTGGGCCAGCGCGTTTACACAGCTTCCTGCGTGCGACCATGCGAGCCGAACATGAAGATCCAAACCAGCACGGAGGGTGTGATCAACGCCCGCCGAACGCTGGTGGAATTGCTCATGTCGGACCACCCTTCGCCTTGCGCGCGTGAGCAGCATTCGGGAGATTGCGAACTAGAGCGGCTCGCGGCAGATGCCGGCATCCAACATCCGCGATTCCCGAAGCGCGCCACCCCCCGCGGCAAGGATGATTCTTCCCTGGCCATCGCCGTCGACCACGAGGCGTGCATCCTCTGCGACCGCTGCATTCGCGGGTGCGATGACATTCGCTCGAATTGGGTGCTGGCACGCCGTGGCAAGGGTTACCAGGCTGGCATTGCCTTTGACACAAATCTGCCGATGGGCAGCTCATCTTGTGTTTCGTGCGGTGAGTGCATGGTCTCCTGCCCGACGGGGGCGCTGACCAATAAGCGCGTGGTCGGTACCGAGTTGGGTACAGGTGACGTGGTGAATCCGGAAGAGCTGCTCGACCTTCCCATCTTCCACAACGTTTCCGGAACGTTTCTGGAACTGAACCAGAAGGCCATCGTGAAGCGGCATTACCGCGCGGGTGAGATTATCTGCCGAGAGGGAGATTTTGGATCGACCGCGTTTTATATTTTGGAAGGCAAGGTCGAGGTCTACCTTTCCAGTCCGATCGCGCATGTCAAGACGCAGGATTCCGGAGCAGGGTTCTTCAAGCGTCTAAGTTCCCTGCTCACGCCGCGTGTCGAAGATCAGCGCGCGGAGGAATCCACGCGAGCGTTCATCCCCATCGACGCCTCGGTGGATTTGCCCTACGGCCATCCCGTTGCCGAGCTGGTGCCGGGTGACCTGTTTGGCGAAATGACATGCATGAATTACTATCCACGCTCGGCGACTGTGCGCGCCAAAACCGATTGTGTGATGCTGGAAATGCTGCGCAACGTGCTCGATATTTTGCAGCGCAACAAGACGTTTCGCGCGCAACTGGAACGCAACTACCGTGCCCGCGCGCTCGATTCGCATCTCCGCAGCGTGCCGATCTTCGCGCCGCTCACGAAAGATTTTGTCGACCACCTGCGCGACCGAGTGGAACTGATCCGCTACCAGCCTGGACAAACGATTTGCCGCCAGGGCGATCCAGCGGACAGCTTCTATCTGATCCGCATAGGCTTTGTGAAGATTTCCGAACAGCGCCCGGGCGGCGAAATGATTCTGGCGTATCTGGGGCGCGGCGGCTTCTTTGGAGAAATCGGCTTGCTGACGGGTGGGACGCGCACGGCCTCCTGCACGGCGTTGGATCATGTGGAAGTCGTTCGCATCACGGGCGAAGACTTTCAGCTCATGCTGGACCGGTTTCCGGACGTTCGCCAGAGCCTGGAGGGCGTCGCACGTGGGCGCGTGGAAGAAAACAAGAGACACGTCCAGCAAGTTGGCGAAGTCCCTGTCGACCAATTCCTGGCGCAAGGCCTGATGGAAGCCCAGAGCCTGCTTGTTCTGGATTTAGAGAAGTGTACGCGTTGCGACCAATGTGTTCGCGCCTGTGCCGACGCACATGAGGGTGTGAGCCGTCTGGTCCGCGAAGGGTTGCGCTTCGACAAATATCTGGTGGCGACATCCTGCCGGCAATGCCGCGATCCACTGTGCATGGTTGGTTGCCCGGTAGGTTCCATCCGACGCCGTAATTCGCTTGAGGTCATTATTGAAGACTGGTGCATCGGTTGCGGATTGTGCGCCAACAATTGTCCGTACGGCAACATCAATCTGCATCCGTTCCCCGTTGAGTTGGATGACCCGCAACATCCGGGCCGGATGATTGCCGGTACGCGGCAAAAGGCAACATCGTGCGATCTCTGCCACGATCACGAGGAACCGAGCTGTGTCTACGCTTGTCCTCACGATGCGGCACACCGCGTAAACCCGCCGGAATTTTTTGGCGGTCTTCTCAAACGGCAGGAAGCAACGGAAAGGGGATGAATCAGCTTGCGTATTGATCGTACACACCGCAGTTGGTTCCTCGGCTCTGTTGTGGCGCTTGGAGTGGCGACTGCCATTTACATTCCCTATGCTCTGCGAGTGCCCGGCCCCAGAGGTGGCAGCATGCTTGGGCTGATCTATGGCAGCGTCGGCTTCGGGTTCATGATTTTCGCGGGCCTGCTGGGCTTGCGGAAAAAGTTTCCTGTGTGGCGCATTGGACGAGCACAAATGTGGATGCGCGCGCACCTTTGGCTCGGATTCCTGTCCTATCCGGTGATCTTGTTCCACGGCGCGTTCCATTTCGGCGGTCCGCTGACTCGCGTCATGATGTGGATGTTTACGGTCGTGTTCGTAAGCGGCATTATCGGTGCAGCCATCCAGCACTTCATGCCGCGAGTCCATACTTCGCATATCCCGATGGAAACAATTTATGAGCAGATTGACCATGTCCGCGACCAACTGGTGATGGAAGCAGGCAAGCTTGTCGACGACGCTTGCGATTCGCTCGACGGCGAACTCTCCCGCGCCAGTGTGGGCCAACTCGCGGCAGCGGCGAGCGCTGGTACGGACTGGGATGTGACTGTGGCGGATGGATTAGGCTTCGATGAACAAGCCAGCAAGCAATTGCGAAAGTTCTTCCTGGATGAAACACTCCCCTACCTGGAGAAAGTTGGGCCGCGCGGAATGGCGATTGCCGATCCGCTGCGCGCGAAGGGAATGTTCCAGCAATTGCGCATCCTGATGCCCGCGACTTTACACTCCACAACAGACGACCTGGAAACGATTTGCGACGAGAAACGCCAGCTTGACCGGCAACGACGGTATCACCTGCTGCTGCATGGCTGGCTGTTGGTACACATCCCGTTGTCCTATGCCGTGTTGCTGCTCGGAGCAATTCACGCAGTCATGGCACTGAAATATTAGAAGGCGGAAGTTCAAAAAACGATGCGACGCGTACGCACAACCAAAGAACGGGCCCGGCGCATTGACCTGATGTATTTCTCGCGCCCGCATTGGCTGCGACAGTGGCGGTTTTGGCTTTCATGCACGATTCCGGTTCTGGCGCTGATCTGGTTGTTCGCCCTGCACGCACAAGGCGGGCAGAAGGCGTTCAGCAGCGGCCCGCTTTCCCGGTCGCACGCTGTATTTACCCAGCAGTGCGCCTTGTGCCATCTGCGGCAATCGGGCAGCTACTTCCAGAATGTGGCGGACAAGGCCTGCCTCTCATGCCATGACGCGCCACTGCACCAGGTCAGTCAAACGTTTACTCCGGCTTGCAGTTCTTGCCATATTGAACACAAAGGCACTCGTCGGCTCGCGGCCACCGCGGACTCGGTCTGCACACAGTGCCATTCCGATCTTCATTCCACAAAAGGAATGCCACAGTTTGCGCATTCCATTAACGGCTTCGGCAGCGACCATCCAGAATTCGCTGCCGTCCGTGAAGGTGCACACGACCCAGGCGGCGTCAAACTCAATCACTATCTCCACCTGCAGGCCAATTTGATTGGGCCGAATCATACGCGCGTGCAGCTCACTTGCGACGATTGCCACCGCAGCACTGGTGCTTCCAATGTCATTTCGGCCATTAATAAAGACGCTTGGCCCTATGCGGGAGCGCAGGTGCAAATCGCATCCACAACGCAGGGAGCAGGCAAGCTGCGATCACCGCGCGCTACTGCGTATATGGCGCCTCCAAAGTTTGCAGAGAACTGCGCGGGGTGCCACCTGCTCGACTTCGACAAACGTTTCGGCAAAGAGCAGGTTCCGCATGACAAGCCTGAGGTGGTACACGCGTTCTTGGGAAAGCGTTTCTCCGAATACATTGCTGGTCACCTCGGCGAAGTCCATGAAGCGGTTCGGTTCGACCGCCAGATTCCCGAGAAGCCTCCTGTGATCCGCATTGCGCGTAACGCTCAGGAATGGGTGCAGTTTCGTGTGGAAGAAGCGGAAGATTTGCTCTGGCGTAAGACCTGCAAAGAGTGTCATACGCTCAATGCAACGAGTGCGTTCCCCGAGATCGCAAAGTCGAACATCACCGCTCGCTGGATGCCGCATGCCGAGTTCAGTCACGACTCGCATCGCATGATGACGTGTGAGTCTTGTCACACGAAAACTGCTTTGAGTCATGAGACGACGGACGTGCTTCTTCCCAGCATTGCGACCTGCCAGGAATGCCACCGCGCACAAGGTCCCGCGAGAGAATTCGCTGAAGGCCGCTGCTTTGAATGCCACCAATATCACAATTGGAAGAACGAGCAACGCATGAAAGGCACGTACGATCTGCATCAACTGCGCAGCGAGGCGAGCGTGGCATCTCCTCGTAGCTGACTAGAACCTATTCCCCCTCCGTCATATAATTCTGGACTTGAAGATTGATGCGCCCCTGCGTTCGACCCTATTTATCAGCCAAGTGAGGAATCATGCAAGAAACAGCGCAGCAATACACACAACGGGTCTTGGGATACTTAGACGGAAAACCGGCTCTGCGAGTACAGCAATCCACACCGCAAAAACTTGCCATCCTGACCAAGCGCTTGGATCGCAAAAAACTTGCGAAACGGCCAGCGCCGGACAAATGGTCGGTGGCGGAGATTCTGGCGCACTTGGCCGACGCAGAATTGGTGATCGGCTGGCGCCTGCGCATGATGCTGACTTCGAACGGCACTCCCATCCAGGGTTACGATCAGGACCTCTGGGCTTCAACGTTCAACTACGGTCGTCGTGATCCCAAGGTTTCGCTGGAGACGTTTCGCGTGCTGCGGGAAAGCAACCTTGCTCTCTTGAAAACAGTTCCGAAGAATCTTCTGGAAAACTATGGCATGCACTCGGAGCGCGGAAAAGAGACGATCACTTACTTTACCCATTTGGTCGCCGGCCATGACCTGAACCATCTGCAGCAAGTCGAGAAGATCGTGAAGGCTCCGCGCGCACGGAAACGCTGAGCAAAACGTAAGAACCGTATATGGGTACACCCTCCACTGCCCTGATTACTGGCGCATCCGGCGGCATCGGATATGAGCTTGCCAAACTGTTCGCGCGCGATAGCTACAACCTGGTTCTCGTCGCCCGCAGCGCCGATAAGCTATCACAACTCGCCGCGGAATTGGAAAGGGCTTACCAGATTCGCGCGACTGTGGTCGCCGCCGATCTCTCGCAGCCGAGCGGGCCGGAGCAAATCTTTGCTGCTACGCAAAAGATTGGCATTCCCGTCGATGTACTGGTGAACAATGCCGGCTTCGGTCAGTTCGGCTTCTACGTGGAAACCGATCTACAGGAAGAGCTCCAGCAGATTCAGCTCAACATTGCTTCCCTTACGCACCTGACCAAGCTCTACGTCCGCTCCATGGTCGATCGCCGCCACGGGCGCATTCTCAATGTCGCCTCCACCGCTGCATTCCAACCGGGGCCGCTCATGGCCGTCTACTATGCCACTAAGGCATACGTGCTGTCGTTTTCCTCGGCGCTCTCGAACGAGTTACAGGGCTCCGGCGTGACCGTCACCTGTCTTTGCCCTGGGCCCACCACGACTGAGTTCCACAAGCGCGCAGCCATGGACCTTTCGAACATGATGAAAGCACCTTTTATGGATGCAAAAACAGTTGCCGAGATCGGTTACCGCGCCATGTTGAAGGGTAAACCGACGGTGATCGCTGGAAAAATGAATTGGCTGGTGGCGCAATCGACTCGCTTTGCGCCCAGGGCTTGGACGGCGGCCATTGCGAGGAAAATTCAGGAGCAGCGGCAGTAGCGCTATCTCGCGGGCGAGGGCGCCCGCGCCACACGAACTACTACTCCCATTCAATCGTGCCAGGCGGCTTCGAGGTCACGTCGTAGACTACGCGATTCACGCCCTTGACTTCATTCACGATGCGGCTGGACATCGTCTTCAACACTTCGTGTGGCAGTGGGACCCAATCCGCTGTCATTCCGTCCTCGGAATGCACGCATCGGATCGCGCACGTGTAAGCATAGGTTCGTTGATCTCCCATCACGCCCACGGATTTTACCGGCAGCAGTACCGCGAACGACTGCCATATTTTTGTGTAGAGCCCGGCGCTCTTGATCTCGGCAACCACAATCTCGTCGCATTCGCGCAAGATATCGCAGCGTTCCTTCGTCACTTCGCCCAGCACGCGTACCGCCAGCCCCGGCCCGGGGAACGGTTGTCGCTGCAACATGTCTTCGGGCATACCTAGATCGCGTCCAATTCGGCGGACTTCATCTTTAAAGAGGTCTTTCAACGGCTCGATGAGTTTGAGCTGCATTTTCTCCGGTAGGCCGCCCACGTTGTGATGCGACTTAATGGTCTGCGATGGACCGCGCACGGAGCGCGATTCAATCACGTCGGGATAAAGAGTCCCCTGCACCAGCCAGAAATTGTCCAGCTTGACGTCGTCCTTAGTGTTGCCAAGCTTCGTGCCTTCCTTCGCGTCTTTCGTATCTCCAGCCTTTTCTTCCCTTCGCTCTTTAGCAAAGGGCCTGTACGGAGTTGCTTTGGTTGCTGACTCAACAATCTTGTGCGCCTCTTCCTCAAAAACCGCAATGAATTCGTTGCCGATAATTTTGCGCTTGGCTTCCGGATCGGTTACGCCTCCAAGCTTGCGCAGAAATCGTCCGCTGGCATCAACAGCCTCAATGCGCAACCCTAGCTTGTCCCGCAGGTTCTGCTGCACCTTGCCGAATTCGTCTTTGCGCAGCACACCGTTGTCGACAAAGATGCAGGTTAGCCGCGAATTTCCTTTTTCGTCGCGCAGCGCGCGGTCGACCAAAACAGCAGCCACCGAGGAATCCACGCCACCGGAGATGGCGCAAATGGCCCGTCCATTGCCCACTTGTTGCTTGACCTGGGCGATGGTCGTATCGATAAAGTGTTGCGGCGTCCAATTCGGCGAAGCGCCGCAAATTCCGAATACAAAATTCTTCAGAACCTCCGTGCCCAGCGGCGTGTGGTGGACCTCGGGATGAAACTGCACCGCCCACATCCTCTTTTCGGCATTCTCAATACCCGCCAGAGCGCTCGGCGATTGAGCAATCTTGCGGAAGCCCGGCGGAAGCGCTTCGGCTTCGTCTCCATGCGACATCCAAACGGAAAGCTGCGGGGGTAAACCTCGAAACAGGATCGACTCCTCAATCACGTCCACCTGCGCGTGTCCGTACTCGCGCTTCATCCCCGGCTTTACTTTGCCGCCGAGCGAATGCACCATGAGGTGCAGCCCGTAGCAAATCCCGAGCACGGGCAGCCCGAGTTCGAACACACGCGGGTCCGATGGAGGCGCGTCGGCGTCGTAGACCGAGCTGGGTCCTCCAGAAAGAATGATCCCTACGGGCGCATAGCCCCGGACTTCTTCAAGAGTGGCGTTACAAGGAAGGACCGCGGAAAAGACGTTCTGTTCGCGGATGCGGCGGGCAATTAACTGCGTGTATTGCGAGCCAAAGTCGAGAATGACAATCGATTGAGGTTCCACGAATGAGTTTATCAGATTGGGGGACCGTGTAAAGGTAAAGAGGAATGAGCGTGGACTACCGCCCCGGCAGCGGTTCTCCGGGCGAAAATCCAGGCATGAGCGGTTCGTCGAGTTCTTTCTCGCCGAGGTGAGCCGGACGCAAGGAAAACAACGGCTCGTCGTCTTGATCCGGTCCGTCTCCAGCACCGGTCCGACTTACGACTTGTGCCACAACTTCGGTATCCCGGTCCGGACTGCGATCCCATTCCACCACCGCCAAATACCCCGCTAGGCGCGTGACATAGAGAAAATCCGCCACGGCACAATAGGCTAGGATCACCAGGCCCATCAAGGTCAGAGTGATGCTTGCTGGAACCAGCGAGGCCACCGATAGTGGATACATTACCACGGTTGTTCCAATTACGAACGCCACCAGGTGCATGGCGCCGAACCAGAAGCCCACTGCAGAAATCTTTCCCGAGCAGCGGCGGCAGAATTCCACCGCTGCCGCTATGGAGCCGAACGTGTCTTCTCCGTCCCGCACCGCAAACACGGCGGCTATCGAAAGAAACCAGTTCACCGTGGACCAAACCATCGAAACCAAAATCGCAAAGGGAATGAAGAGCAAAAATGCTAATCCGGCGTGAGGTGCTTTCGGTGTGCTAACAAACGAAGCCACGATCGCGGAACCGAGCAGGCTGACCAGCGCGGCCAGTGCGAGAGCGACGCGAAAGACGTTCAATCCGGTAAGAGCACGAATCGAGCGCGGTCCGGGTTCGATGGCCGAATCAAGGTCAGGCGCGGCGCGTGCGATGAGCGCCCGCAGCGTCGCGAAACGTCCCAGTGCCCCGAGCAGAGCCCACGCCAGCGCCAACGCGGGGATCAACAGGATGGCCGCCATGACAACGCGCGGACCACTGCCGTGAAAGATGTCCGCCAGGGCACGCGACACTGCCAGAGGATGGCGCAGCCGCAGCAACATCATGTCGGCTGGCGTGACAACGAGCGTGTGCAGATACTCAAACAGCGCGAGAAAGAGAAGCAGCAGCGCCGCGCCTCCCCAGCTCCACCGCCAGGAAACTTCCGCCAGAAAGATCGAAGGCTGGCGCCAGACCGCTCGAAAACCATCACGCACTGGAGTGGGAGGAGGCATAAGAAATTTCGGATTTCAGATCCCAGATTGCGTATCCTTGATTGCGGATCCTTTTTATTAATTCTGTCATCCTGAGCGTAGCGAAGGACCCCTACCCCAAACACACTCTACTCTTTCAACCTTTCTTGCGATTCAGCATCCCAGTGAGAAAATTTGCGAGTTCCCCAGCTAATACCAGCAGACTTAGGGGTCCTTCGCTTACTCAGGATGACAAATTATTACGACACGCAATCTAATCAGAGTCCCTTAAGGGGCCCCGCGCCGCACAAACTACTTCACCACAATATTCACCAGCCTGCCCGGCACCGCGCGGATTTGTACCACCTGCTTGCCGGCAATCGCTGCGCGTACTTTCTCGTCCGCTAAGGCAACGCTCTTGGCGTAGTCGTCAGTTGAGTCCGCTGGAACCACAATCCGGCTGCGCACTTTACCGTTGACCTGCACGGCCATCTCGATTTCTTCTTCCTTGGCGAGCGCGGCGTCGTACTTGGGCCAGGGCGCGCGCAACAGATTCCCCTGCTCGCCGAGCATCTCCCAAAGTTCATGAGCGAGATACGGCGCGAACGGCGCCAGCAACAACACAAGTGTGCGCTGCGCATCGGCCAGAAAAGTGACGGGAATCTTCGCTGCGATTGTTTTGTCTTCGGCAGCGTAGAGTGCATTCACCAATTCCATGATGGCGGCCACGCAAGTATTGAAGTGCCAACGCCCCTGGAAATCGTCGCTGATGCGTTTGATCGTCTGATGCAGTTTGCGTTGCAATGCGCGTGCCTCGGGAGACAACTCGGACGGCACAGGCTTGCGCCAATCCGTGTGCTGCGGTTGCGCATTTCGCGACACGTAACGGTACGCCCGCCCGAGAAAGCGTTGCACACCTTCAATCCCGGAGTCCTGCCAGTCCAAATCACGATCCGGTGGCGCGGCAAATAGGCTATACATGCGGGCTGCATCGGCCCCGAAGCGCGCCACCATTTCATCCGGCGACACTACGTTCCCCAGGCTCTTCGACATCTTTCCGCCGTCTTTAATCACCATGCCCTGCGTGAACAGGCGCTCGACCGGTTCATCGTTCTTAATGAGGCCGATGTCGCGCATGAACTTGGTCCAGAAGCGCGAGTAAATCAAGTGCAGAATCGCATGTTCCACGCCACCGATATATTGGTCGATCGGGAACCAATAGTTCGCGAGTACGCTGTCGAACGGAGCCTTGTCGTTCTTGGCATCGGTATAGCGGTAGAAATACCAAGAAGAATCGACAAACGTATCCATCGTGTCGGTCTCACGCCGGGCGGGGCCGCCACATTTCGGACACTTCGTATGCAAAAACTCCGGCACGCGGCTAAGCGGGGACCCGCCGGTTAAGGTGATATCGACGTTCTCCGGGAGAATCACGGGCAGGTCTTGTTCCGGAACCGGCACGATTCCGTCCTTCTCGCAATAGAGCATGGGAATGGGCGTACCCCAGTACCGTTGGCGCGAGATGCCCCAGTCCTTCAAGCGATAGGTAACGGTCGGCTTACCGAAACCGTTCTTCTCGGCGTGAGCCGCCATCCGAACAAGCGCATCGGTGCAAGTAAGCCCGGAAAACGGCCCCGAGTTCTGAAGAACTCCCTCGAACGTGGTGAACGGCGCGTCTTGCACATCGAGTTTCTGCGAATCGCCACCGGCGGCTTCACTTCCGGCACTCGGTTGAATCACCTGCCGGATTTCCAGACCGTACTTCTTGGCGAACTCGTGGTCGCGTTCATCATGCGCGGGCACCGACATGATCGCGCCGGTGCCGTAGTCCATCAAAATGTAGTTCGCCACCCACACGGGGACATGCTCGCCGTTAAACGGATTGATGGCCAAGCGTCCCGTAGGCACGCCATGCTTTTCAATGGCTCCGATGTCACCCGCTTCCCGTGCACTTCTTTGCTCAGCAACAAGCTGATCCACTTTCGCTTTCAAAGCGGAATCAATGGCCGTCATATCCCCCACCAAGGGATGCTGCGGCGCGAGCTGCACGGAAGTTGCTCCGTAGATCGTGTCCACACGCGTGGTAAAGACGGTAATCCTAGCGCCTGCCGGACCCGCAGCGCCTTCGAGCTTGAAATCCACCAGCGCGCCTTCGCTTCGTCCGATCCAGTTGCGCTGCATGGTGCGCACTTTTTCCGGCCAGTTCTCGAGCTTTTCGAGATCGCGTAGCAATTCTTCCGAGTAGTTCGTGGTGCGCATGAACCACTGCTCAAGCTCCTTCTGCAGGACG
>CAZUCC010000040.1:0-39422 GCA_964619065.1 uncultured Acidobacteriaceae bacterium
GATGTTATGCGGTATTAGCCCCGGTTTCCCGAGGTTATTCCCCACTTCAGGGTAGGTTAGTCACGTGTTACTCACCCGGTCGCCACTTTACTCATGGATTGCTCCACTTTCTCGTTCGACTTGCATGTGTTAGGCACGCCGCCAGCGTTGATTCTGAGCCAGGATCAAACTCTCATTTGAATCCTGAAGACGATCCGCGCCCGCAATTGACAACGAACGGGATCATCCTGCCCCATGCGCCGAAGCGCAGGGACATATTTGTTAGAGATCGCTTGGATTTTGAATCCGAAGCTTCTTAATTCATGACTGGCACGTTCAATCTGTTGTCAAAGACCGCCTACGACATCCGCCTGAGCGGAGCGTTTCGGAAAGAACCACAGAACACGCACAAGTGCGGATCCATGTGTCCTCGAAACCTTTCAAACATATCGCTGCCCGCCGACTCTGTCAACCGAGGGTTCACACAGCTTTCACACAGGCTTTTCCACAGTTAAAGCTAAGCCCATGTGTAAGTTGGCGTCTCAGGTTGAGCTCAACCCAGGCACATTTTCCACGCGATGGGGAGACTTTTGGGCGCAAACAGCAACATGCGACCTTCGCCAGGGAACCAAAGCGCCGAAACTTCGGCACGCGCCGAGGCGAAAGTCTAAAAATTTGTCAAAAGACCAATTTGGGAGGCTCTTGCTAAGAACCCTTCGGAAACTCTATTCCCGAATCAAGCTCCGTGGCCGGAGCTGAATGAAGGCATTTGCCTTCTACACACAAGATGCTGAACGAGCGTCGAGAGTTGCACAAAAACGCCCAGCAAGCCACACACCTGCTCTCGATCCATTGTTTATACCAAACCTCTTCGGGGAGCGCAAGGGAATTTGCGAGAAAAGTTGATGAGGGTGATTCTGGGGGTAATTTTGGCGGCTGCGGATACCCACCCCTGAAAAAGCCGAGAGCCTGCCCTGAGCGCAGCCGAAGGGGTGGGGCACCTATCGGTCCGGAATCGGGATAGAGAGATCAAAGGCTGGGCCACCCGCCCGTTCCTCGCCATTTTGATGCTCCCCACCGTCTGTATCGAGGCCGGCCGGGTTCCCCTAACTCATACTTCGTGGCCCGGGCTCATGCCCAGTGCCCGCAAATGGACGTCTGGCCCAGCTGCTGCTGGGGCCGCTACGCAGGATCGCTCGCCGTTCAGGAACTCAACCGCATCTTCGCTTCGAGAGTCTTCTCTTCCAAGTGCCAGGAGACCTCCGTCTCCTCTTGACTTTTACTTATCATGGATGTCCCCGGGTTTTCCCGTCCGCCAGCGCCTACGTGGAGGTATCTGCTTTCGTTCAGCATCGCATAAATGAGTGCGACAAAGAACAATATAAACCCGCACTCGAAGAGCAAAGTGCTGACAAATGCCAAGTGGTAGAAGCTGAGCAACTCGTGTACCCTGGCCAGGTCTAGGAGGGCACTTGTCTCAAGGAGCACAGCCGACAACGTCGCGCTCCCGAAAAGCAGTACCGCGTGGTCAGGTTTTGGCAACCAAACTGCGCTTTTCCCGGAGAGCCTCAGTGCCACGATCGCGATAAGCACAAAAACGACAAAAAAGGCGAGGGCTCCTGCAACCCACCATCGCCCAGTGCCGGATCTGGCGGCCGCTGCAGCAATCTCCAGACGCCCGCCGATCCAACGATGGAGCGCCACGAAACCGATGTGGATCAGAACAACACAGGCCCCCGACCATGAATAGAATACAGCTCTTTTCACGTACGCCTCCTCTCATTCGCAATCATTCTTAGGCGGGTGGCCCACACAACGCGGTGTTCGTTGTGTGGGGCTTTTGAAATCCCTGGCCTGAGAACACGCTTCGTTTCATTTACAATAACCCAACTCAAGCCAACTGCGGGCTTGAGCCCTACGCGAGCAGAAACGAAATTGCGCTTATCGTTTCGTTGTGGCAGTTGTCGTAAAGGTGATTACGCGCTCCGCAGGAATTACAGCCTCGCGCTTTCCGGTTGCCGCTGCTACGCCCGTGCCGGCGGCGCCGCCCGCCAAAGCTCCAATCGCAGCGCCTTTGCCGCCACCCGCGAGAGCGCCAATCACCGCACCTGCCGCGGTTCCGCCGCCCGCCTCGACCAGCGTCTTCTTGGTTTGGTCCTTACCGGCGACGTGATAGCCCGCAGTCCGCACCGCGATGGTCCTGCCGCCATTTTCAACCGACGTCAAACGTATCGTCAGTTGACCCGGCGCGTGCAGGCGACCGCTGGACTTCGAAGAAGACACCGTGCCGCGGACCGCGTCGCCTTTCTTGGCAATCGTTTTGCCACCGACCACCAGGTCCCGGGCCAGGGTGCCCTCCCAGCTCTCTCCGGCTTTCGCGCTTCCGGAACTGATCTCCGAGCCGGACCGAACCGTGATTCTTGTACCTGCTGGAATACTTTGGGCTGCCGCAAACGCGCACAGCAGAGCGAACAGAGCTGTAAACTGAAGTGGTTTCCTGAGCATGGTACCTCCTTAGGATGAATCTGCCTCCACGATACCAAAAATTTACCGGTGATGCCCTGACTTTGACCCGACGCCTGCCATCCACCGCGTTCCGCCTGGAGCCGCGCGCTCTAGCGCCGGATTTTTTTGCGCGCGATCCTCGGATTGTTGCGCGAGAGCTGCTCGGCAAGCTGGTAGTGCGCCGCATGGGCAGGCAAACCCTTGCGGGACGGATAGTGGAGACGGAAGCCTACCTTGGCCAGGGCGATCCCGCAGCTCATTCCGCTTCCGGCCGGACGTCCCGCAATGCGGTAATTTTTGGCCCGCCAGGGCGTGCCTACGTGTATTTCATTTATGGAAATCACTATTGTCTGAACGTTACTTGCCTGCCGGATGGTGAAGCGGGCTGTGTACTCTTCCGGGCGCTGGAACCGGTGGCGGGGATTGCCGCGATGGCTAAGGCTCGCGGTTTAGACCTTGATCCAGACGATGGCTTTGACGGCGCCGATTTGCGCCGCTTGACCAACGGTCCGGGAAAACTTACGCAAGCTTTGGGAATCACGCGCGCTGGCCACAACGGTGTTGACCTCACGGACCCCACGCAAGCGCTCTGGCTTGCGGACGATGGCCATCCCTCGCCGCGCACCCGAACCACAGCACGAGTTGGAGTTTCCAAAGCGGTTGCCCGCAGGTTGCGATATTTGGCGGTGGGAAATTCTTTTGTGTCGAAGCTGTGAGACAACTTCAGCCAATGCATGCCCTGATACGAATCTCTCTTGCATCTTCGTGCTATTAGCCCAAGACAATGTTATCGATGAGCCGGGTTGTCCCCAAGAAACCGGCGACCGCAACCAGCGCACCGGGGTCCGCATGGTCAAGCGGATCCAGTGTCTCGGAATTGACGATCTCCAGAAAATCCAGTCGCACTGTGGGTTCCTGCTGAAACACGTTTTTTCCGGAGTCGATCAGGCGCGTCGAGCTGCGCTCGCCGAGCTCATACAGCTCCCGCACACGCGTCAGGGAACGGTGCAGAACCAACGCTTGCTTCCGCTGCTCGGGCGTGAGATATGCATTCCGTGAGCTCAACGCCAAGCCATCTGGTTCACGGACGATTGGACAAGCCACAATCTCCACCGGCAGGTTCAGGTCCTGCACCATGGTACGAATCACGGCAACCTGAGCCGCATCTTTCTGTCCGAAGAATGCGACATCCGGCTGCACGATGTTCAACAGCTTGCTGACTACTGTTGCGACTCCGCGAAAATGTCCCGGACGGGAGCGGCCGCAGAGGCGGTCACTCAGCTTCTCCACCGTGACATACGTTACCGCTCCGGGCGGATACATTTCCTCGACCTGCGGTGCAAACAGCAACTCAATGCCTTCTTGTTGCAGCAATTCGCAATCGCGCGCGAACGGGCGCGGATATTTTTTCAGATCTTCGTGGGGGCCAAATTGGGCGGGATTTACAAAAATAGAAGCTGCCGACATATCACATTGCGCCCGCGCGGTTCGCACCAGCGATAAGTGCCCTTCATGGAGAGCACCCATCGTCGGCACCAGGCCCAGACGTTTGCCACTCCGGCGTGCGGAGGCACAAGCGGCACGCATTTTTTCGATGGTTTCGCAGAGTTGCATGGGATTCGAAAACTGGTGGCGAGCTCAGCGGCTAAAGCCGGGAATCCAAAACAAGAGCTTATCGCAATGCTGAAGCGCTGTGCCGCCCAAAAAGCTGACCTTACAAAAACTGAATTGATCCGCTCGCATTGTTCGCGGGCGAGGGCGCCCGCGCCACACTTACCGAACCATGGCCCTCTTGCGCTCGAGAATTGCGCTGAGCGTTGCTTGTGCATCTTTCGGCAAGTGATACGACTCCTCATCGGAGGGATACTGGCGCGATTCAATGTCGCTCTTATAGGTTTGCACCGCGTCGGACATTGCTGTTGCCACGTCCGCATACTGGCGCACAAATTTTGCTGGTGCTTCCGGCGAGAGACCGATCAGGTCATGAAATACCAGAATCTGCCCGTCACACTCCGGACCCGCGCCGATGCCGATCGTTGGCACATGCACTTCCGCCGTGATCATAGCCGCGACTTCGCGCGGCACGCCTTCCAGCACCATGGCAAAAACGCCTGCGCGCTCCAGCGTGACCGCGTCGCGCATCAACTGCTCGACTGCCGCCAAGCTCTTTCCTTGCACTTTGTAGCCGCTCATGCGATGGATCGACTGTGGTGTCAGCCCGATGTGGCCCATCACTGGAATTTCCGCATCCAGAATGCGCCGCACCAGTTCTTCACGCTTCTCGCCGCCTTCAATCTTCACGGCTTCCGCTCCTGCCTCTTTCAGGAAGCGAGTGGCATTTTTCACGCCCTGCTTGACGCTGACTTGATACGAACCGAACGGCATGTCCGCGACCACCAGGGCGTAGCGCACGCCACGCTTAACCGCGCGCGTGTGATGCAGCATTTCCTCCATGGTGACGGGCAACGTGTTTTCGTAGCCCAGGAAATAGGAGCCGAGCGAATCGCCGACGAGAATGAAATCAATGCCCGCTTCGTCGGCCAAGCGAGCGCTGGTGAAGTCTGCGAGTGAAAGTGCGGAGATCGGCTCGTGACGGGCTTTTTTCTCTTCTAGGGAAGTGATGCGAATCTTGTTGCGGGGTGGATCGCTGGACTTACTAATGGAAGACGGGCTAAGAGCAGACTTGCGGATCGATGTGACGTTCACGGAACCTCCAGTGTCCCTCCGTCGTTGGCGGATAGAACCTGCTACCGAGTTATTAGATGTACCGCGGTTATTCTAGCTGCAAGCAATCTTTCTGACCAGTGCCGCCGGTTATGCTCCTGTGTATTGCATGTATCTTATAGAAAACAATAGGCTACCAGCCGCGTCTGAAGGCGCTCTCATGGTGTGCCACTTACGGCATACCTGAGGGCATGCCCTGATACGAATCTATACCTCCGTCACCTGGATTTGCACCACTTGTTGTTAAGCGCTGGCGGCTTCTTCCGAACCAAGCGCCAGGAAGTATTGCGTTCCGCGAATCGGCTCGGAAACTTTTTTCAGGAGTTCCTGTAAGTCCTGGTTGCGGTCGACAAAATCGATCTCCGACGTGTTCACGATCAGCAGATCCGACTGCGTGTAGTGAAAAAAGAAGTGCTCGTAGGCTTTGGCTACTTCTTCGAGATAGGCGTCGCTCACACCGCTTTCCGCAGGGGCATTTTTTTTGCGTAGCCGCTTCTTCAAGACCTCGGGAGTAGCTTGCAGATAAATCACTAAGTCCGGCGTCGGCAGTTGCTCACGGAAAAAATTGAAATAGCGATTGTAGGTTTCGAGTTCCTGGTCGTTGAGGTTGAGGCAGGCGAAAAGCTTGTCTTTCTCAAAAATAAAATCTGAGATCACGATCTTCTGCGACGCACCAAGGTCCAATTCGCGCAGCTTCTCAAAGCGTTGAACCAAAAACGCCATTTGCGCCTGAAACGCCGAGCCCTTCTCGCCGTCGTAGAAGGCCTGCAAAAAAGGATTGTCTTCCGGCTCGGTGATGCGCTGCGCATTCATGCGCTCGGCCAGGATGCGGGTGAGCGTGCTCTTGCCAACCCGGATCGGTCCTTCCACTGCGATGTAGCGGGGGCTCTCGAAAAGTTTGGCCATGGGGGCGATGGTCGGAAAGTCTTGTGAAGGATATCGTGCATCGCGCCGGATGACAATTGCGCGAAGAGTTAACACCGAGAGGCGTTCATTTAGAATCAGGGCCATGCTGGAAATCGCCATCGGAGCGGCGAGTGCCGCCATCGCCACATACGCGGGCTATAGCGCCATGGCGCCGACCTCGCAGCTCTACGGTCGCACGCTGGTGCGTGGCACAAACCCGCGCCAATTGGCGCTCACTTACGACGATGGCCCCAACGATCCGCACACCTTGCGATTGCTGGAAGTTCTGGCCAAGCACGATGTTCGTGCCGCGTTTTTTCTCATTGGCCGCTATGTGCAGCAGCGTCCCCAGATCGCGCGAGAAGTCGCGCAAGCTGGACATGCGCTTGGCAATCACACCTTCACACATCCCAATTTGATTTTCTGCTCCGAGATGCAGACGCGTATTCAACTCGCGGAATGCACGCGCGCCATCGAGGACGCGACCAGCCAGTCGCCGAAGCTCTTCCGACCACCGTTTGGTGGACGCCGCCCTTCCACGCTGCGCATCGCGCACGAGCTTGGGCTGGCTCCTGTTATGTGGAATGTTACCGGGTGGGATTGGGATGCAACTTCCTCGGAGGCAGTCGAGACGAAAATCTCCAAGCAAGTTCGCGGAGGCGATGTCATTCTGCTTCACGATGGTAGCCATCGCCAACTCGGCATGGACCGCGCACACACCGTGGCAGCTACGGACAGGCTGCTTGCCCGCTATAAAGCGGAGGGTTATCAATTCATGACTATCCCGGAAATGCTCGCGCAGGGGAGGCGAGCACGCGAGTAGCATACCCTCCAAAACTATTTACAAAAAACTCTTGACATGTCACCCCATGGTGACATATGTTGTCACTGTGAGGTGACATATGGCGGTTGCAACAGTCCGCGGAACGCGTAACGGTGCAAGGCCAGCGGCGAGGGTGGGGCGCATGCCGCGCGGCGCGGGACAACGGGATCGCGAGGAAACCCGCAAGAAGATCCTGGATGCGATGGGGCATTTGCTGGCGCGTAAGGGAAGCACGGCGCTCGGAATCAATGCAATCGCTCGCGAAGCGAGAGTCGATAAGGTGCTGATTTACCGATATTTTGGGGGCATCTGCGAGCTCTACCGGGCTTTCGCATTGGAGGGCAGCACATTCCCAGACCTCGAAGAACTGGCGGAAGGTCGGCTTGCTGAACTCCCCAACCTCTCCACCGCCGAGATGGCCAAGATAATGATCCTGGGCTTCGGACGCGCTCTTCGCCGGCGTCCAATCACAAAGGAGATGCTGCGCTGGGAGTTGCAGGAAAGAAACGAGCTCACCGACGCCTTAGCGAAAGAACGGGAACGCCGATCTCTACAGTGGTTGGCGCTTGCACCAGATTTGCATGGCTTAGACCTTCCCGCTGTAGCTTCTATTCTCGTGGCAGGGCAGGTATACCTCACACTCCGCTCAAAGACTACCGACGCATACAACGGCATCGACCTGCATACCGCAAGCGGTTGGAAGCGAATTGAAGATGCAGTCTCGTTGCTTTCCGATCTGTTCTTTCGGCATGCGGAGGTGCAGGGGAAGAAAACCCGCAATCCTAAGGACAAAGGCCGAGGGAAGGGGCTGCTGTCATGAATCGGCGAGTCTTTTTCCGCGGTCTCGGAGTTGCCGGATTGGGTCTGGCCGGAGCCAGCGTCTGGCGGCTAGAGAGCAATCATGTCTTCGGCGCTCCGTACGGGCCGGCGTTCGCTCCCTGGGTGGAATGGCAGAAAAGTGGAACAAACCCGTTAGACCAGTTAGTCCAGGCCGCTGTACTGGGGGCGAATCCCCATAATTCGCAACCCTGGAAATTTCATCTTTTGCCAGATGGCGTCGACGTTTACGCAGACACTTCGAGGCACATTGGGGCGATCGATCCCCTTTTTCGGGAGATGCATATCGGGGTTGGATGCGCCGTGGAAAATCTGCTGCTTGCCGCGGAAGCTGCGGGATATCGATGGAGCTTTGACAACCCTGGACCATCTGATCACCGCGAGTTGCAACCCATCCGGCGCATCCTCCTCAAACAGGACATGCGTCGTCCCTCTGACTTGTACGCAGCTATCCCGAGGCGGCACACGAATCGTGGCCGATACGATGTGGCCAAAGAGGTAGACGCGGGAGTGATCGAAGCGCTCAACGGCTTGAAGGACTCGGATTCCGAGTTGCGGGTTTTCTGGTTTCGGAAGTTTCAGGAAAAGCGGGCTTTCGGAGATCTGGTTGTATTGGCAACGGAGGCGATTATCGCAGACGAGGAACAATCGAAGAGCAGCGCTCGTTGGATGCGGACGAGCTGGAACGACATCCAGCGTTTGCGCGACGGCTTGACCTATGACACGCAGGGCTTGCCTTCAGGCATGCGAGCCCTGGCCAAGTTCATGCCCCCGCTGAGCAGGCAGCAAACCGACCAGTATTGGCTGACTGCGACTCGCGAGACTCATGTGGCCACCGCAGGCGTGTTTGGAATGATTGCCATTCGGGATGTACGGGACACGGAGCAACAAGTAGAAGCGGGGCGCCTTTGGCAGAGGATGCACCTACTGGCTACAGTGCATGGCATCGCCATGCATCCGCTGAGTCAGCCTGTGGAACGCCGTGATCGCGAAACCCAGCTGGGGCAGTCGCCAACCTACGCGCGTGCTCTATTTGACCTGCAGCAAGACGACAGTTGGCAGGCGGTCATGCCGTTTCGACTCGGCTTTCCCGTGCAGGACGCGCCGCATAGCCCGAGACGTGCAATCGCCGACGTTCTGATTTAGAGATTTCGCAAAGTTGTTCCATTTCTCAGGGTTCGACCCCCGGGAAGCTGCATATCCACAAAGTCACCGTATGGTGACATAGACCAAAAAGGAGAATGGCAATGAAAGCTTGGACCCAATACTCAGGTTTGAAAACCACAGTTGTACTCTTACTGGCCTCCATCAGCCCGCTTGCGATGCGGGCACAGACGGGCGCGAAGGCATCCTCCGCGCTCCCAGCTTCGACTACCAATTGGAAGACAACCGTGCATGGAAAGCATCTGACGATCCGCATCAACCCGGAAGCCAATCTGTCCCTTTACAACGCTATTAACGTGGGAACCGTCGCTTACACTGGCCCATCAAAGAAGCTCAAAGCGCAGGAGTCTGACAAGATGGTGTCGTTGCTTCGGGACTCGCTCACCAAAGACCTATCCTCGGTGCGACTTGGCCCGGACGTTTCGGCCACAAGAAGGTTGACGGTCAACGCCAACATCACCAGCGTGAAGCGGTCGCATCCGCTGGTTAACGTCGTGACCATCGCCGCTGTATTCGTGCCGCTGGACCTCGGCGGCGCAAAGGTGACGGCATGGATCGCGGATGAAGAGACGGGCCAGAACCTTGCTGAGATCGAAACCGTAGGGTGCGGCCAAATTTACCAGGTCCTGGGCAGCCTCCAGGCACTTGGTCAAAGCAAGATCGTGCTGAAAAAGCAGAGTCGGTCGATCGCAAAAGAAGTGGAACGCATGCACCACAACCAGCAGCCAGCCAATTTGACGGCCGCCCTGTCCTTCAACCAATGATCGACATGGCCGGTAATGCTTTGCATCCCAACCAACGAGGTGGCATCTGGGGCATCTAAGGCCGGAAGACGCTCATAGCAGTTGCCACGGCGATTGTGGGGAGGATGGACTTACCATCCCCCCACTTTCAGGCACGTCGAGGCCTACGACTGTCCTAGAGTGCACACATCGAGGAAGCCTCCGCACTCTCTCGTTTTTTTGGGTGTCGTGATCGATTTGTTGAGGTTCGTCACTGTCGATTACTTCCGCTTCTTCTTTTCGTTCTCCGCGATGCGCGCCTTCACTAGCTTCTTCACAAGCGCAGCAGATACAGGCTTGTCCATCGGGAATTGAATAGTCCCCTTGGACGTGCGGAAGCTTTTAAGCTCGTTCTTCAGCGCTGCGATTGGAGCCGCACCTGGAAACAAACTGCAATGATTGGAAAATGCGGCGAAGCCAAGAAGCATGCCGTTGTACTTAAACATCGGAATCCCATAGCTGATGACCTCAGTGGCTTCCGGTGGGACAACAGAACGAATCGTCGCGCGAACCTTCTTCAACGTGCTGCGCGCGGGTTCCGGGACGGCTGCCATATATTCTTCCACCGTCTTCGGTGCGGGGGAATTTGCTTTCCTCATATTTTGCCTCCGGGGCTGAAGCCCACACATATAAAGGCCGGATCGCAGCGTTAAAACGATGCGCCGCCTGAGTCGGTTCCCTCATAACTCTCAGTTAGTGCCCCAAGGGGACTGCGCCAGCTGAGTTAGTTCCCTAAAGCGATCCTCGCTGCTGCAATTGTTGCTTCGACATCGGCCTGTGTGTGCGCAGCGCTTAAGAATGCAGCTTCAAACTGCGCGGGCGGGAGATAGACGCCGTTGTCGAGCATCCCGCAAAAAAACTTGCCGAACGCTGCGGTATCGGCTTTGGATGCCGTGTCCCAATCGTGAATCGTAGTCTCCGTGAAGAACCATGTGAACATGGAGCCCACACGATTCGCGGTCATGGCTACGCCCGCGCTTTTCGCTGCCTCCAAAACTCCCGCGACCAGCTTTGCACTTAGCGCGTCGATGCGTTGGTAGATTTCGGGGTGCTCTTTCAGATATCGCAGCGTGGCCAGTCCCGCCGCCATGGCCAGTGGATTTCCCGAGAGCGTGCCCGCCTGGTACATCGGCCCGAGCGGCGCGACCCAATCCATGATTTCACTTGGACCGCCATAGCCGCCGACCGGCAAGCCGCCGCCAATGATCTTTCCTATCGTGGTGAGATCGGGGTGGATGCCATTTAGCCCCTGCGCTCCGCCGAAAGCCAACCGGAACCCCGTCATGACCTCGTCGAAAATCAGCAGTGTACCCTCGCTTTTGGTGATCGCGCGTAGTCTTTCCAGATATCCCGGGGCGGGTGGCACGCAACCCATGTTGCCCACTACTGGCTCGACGATCACGCACGCGATCTTTCCGTTAAATTTTTGGAACGTTGTTTCGAGTGCCTCCTGGTTATTGAACGGCAATGCCAGCGTGCAGTTTGTGAACTCTTCCGGAACTCCCGCCGAACCTGGAATCCCCAACGTGGCAACTCCCGAACCAGCCTTGACCAGCAGGGCGTCGGCGTGTCCGTGGTAGCAGCCTTCGAATTTCACAATGTATTTTCGCCGCGTGTAGGCACGAGCCAGGCGGATGGCCGACATCGTAGCCTCGGTGCCCGAGTTCACGAACCGCACCTTCTGCATGTGCGGGAACGCCGAGATCACCATCTCCGCCAAGTCTGCTTCGGCAGCGGTGGATGCGCCGAAGCTGGTGCCATTGCGCGCCGCCATAGTGATTGCTTCCACGGCCTCGGGCGCGGCATGCCCGAGGATCAGAGGTCCCCACGACCCGATATAGTCGATGTATTCGTTGCCGTCGGCGTCCCACAGGCGCGAGCCCTTGCCGCGCACCATGAATGGTGGATCGCCACCCACCGCTCGGAACGCCCGCACCGGAGAGTTCACACCGCCGGGGATCAGGCTCTCCGCACGCTTTTGCAGCTTGCGGGATTGTTCTATTTTTCGCGGCATCGTGTCTTAATTTCTTCCTCAACTGGACCCAAACCTATATTAGCGGCAACTTCACAATCTGTGTGGCACGGCTGCCCTTGCCAGGCAGCCTATATGGATCTCCCCAAGCTATTCGCGGGCGAGGGCGCCACACAATCTTGCGAATTCACGGGAAATTTACGATTTCGCAACACCTACGCAACAGTGAGGCTCTATCTTCGTCGTATCGACATGCCCTTCTAACCGGGAGGGTTGGGACAGCTTCGGGGGCTCCGGGCTGTCCTTTCTTCTTGCCTGACTTCCCACGGAACGCGCGTTTTTTTATCAGCTCTCGCCACTTCGCTCCGTACAAAAATGCATCTCTCCACTGCCTGCTAAAATAAAAATGCATGCTTCTTCCTTTCGTTCGCGAAGTCTTCGCGGACGTGGAAATTTTGCCCGCCTTCCGGCGTGCTGCCTCCCACCTTCGAGAGGGCACGGGGCGGATACGTTTGTCCGGACTCACTCCCGCAGCCAAAGCCTTGCTGCTCGCCCTGCTGTATCGGGCCAGCCGAAGGCCTTTGCTCATCGTCGTGCCCGATAACAAGACTGCTGAGGATCTCTACCCTGTGCTACGTTCGCTGGTCGAGCTGACTGGCACGCTAGATCCCGAGTCCGTGGTCCAGGTTCCCAGCCGTGATGTGTTGCCGTTCCAAAACCAATCCGCGCATCCGGAGATTCAAGAAGCTCGCGCCGCTGCATTGTGGAGAATTGCGACCGGCGGGGCATCGATTGTGGTCACGCCCCTCGCCTCGGCTGTCATGCGACTACAAGACAGCTCGTACTACGCCGATCTTGCGCGCATAGTACGCCGCGGCGAAACGCTCGAGATCGAACACCTGCTGCAACACCTCAACAGCGTGGGCTATACCGTCGCTGACATTGTGGAGATGCCCGGCGAATATGCATTGCGCGGCGGCATTCTCGATGTTTATCCGCCCGAGGCTGAGCGCCCGCTGCGCATCGAGCTTTTCGGCGATGAAGTCGAGTCCATCCGGAAGTTCGACCCTGCCACGCAGAGATCTGCCACACCGGTGGATGAAGTCAATCTGCTGCCACTCACAGAGACGGCCCTCAGTGAGAAGCTGCTTGGCGTGATCCACGCGCGGCTTTCCGGCAAGCGCATTTCGGGGCAGCACAAGGTGGTCGAGCAAGCGGCACGCGCTGAGGGCGTAACCGTCTTTCCAGGTTGGGAGTTCTATGCGCCCATCGCCGGAGCCGAGCACAGCTTGCTCGATTTGTTGCCGCGCGCTGTCGTGATTCTGGACGAGCCCTCCGCGTTGCAATCCGAACATCAGCGCTGGTGGGACAAGCTGGTGGCGATCCACGAGCAAAGTCTCATTGGAAATCTTGTTCGGCCGGAGGATCTTTTTCTCGGCCCCGAAGAGTGGAGTGCAAAGATTGCCGACTCGACCGCCATCGATTTCGAACATCTCGGTGTCGAGGCCCCCGGCGTTGAGCATATTCACCTCGCCACCCAGCCCACACCCCGCTTCCACGGCACCGTGATCTCGATGGCGGAGGAAGTCCAGCGGCTCACCAAGGAGTCCAACCACGTTGTCTTTGTGGCTCCGAGTACTGGTGAACTCGAACGCCTCGCGGGCATCTTCGCTGAATACAACCTCCCTTATCGCATGGGCAGTCGCGTGCGCGCCGGTTCGGAAAACTTTCTCGAAGAAACCACGAATTTTTCCGGCGATGTCTACACGGCCACGCTCGTCAAGGGTTACGTGCCGGATGGCGTGCTGCTGCCGGAGGCGCACCTCGCCATCTTTGGCGCGCGCGACCTATTTGACGAATCTGAAACCGTGGTCACGCACAGTACGCGGCGGCGGGCACGCACTTCGCCATTTCTTTCCGATTTTCGCGATCTACAAGTTGGCGACTATGTGGTCCACATTGAGCACGGCATTGCACAGTATTTAGGTTTGAAAGAAATCGATCAGGGCGACGGCAAGGCCGAATACATGCAGCTCGAGTATGCCGACGCGGCGCGGCTTTACGTTCCTCTCACGCGCCTGGACCTGATCCAGAAGTACCGCTCGTCGGAGGGCGCCAAACCCGCACTCAATCACCTGGGAACGGCAGCGTGGGCCAAAACCAAGTCGCGCGTGAAGAAGGCCATGCAGGACATGGCCGACGAACTCATCAAGCTTTATGCCCGGCGCAAGATGGTGCAGGGCCACAGTTTCCCCGGCGACACGGAGTGGATGAAGGAGTTTGAAGAGGCTTTCGAATACAACGAAACCGACGATCAGTTGATGGCCATTGGCGACGTGAAGCGCGATATGGAGTCCACGCAACCGATGGATCGCTTGCTGTGCGGCGATGTCGGATATGGCAAAACGGAAGTGGCGATGCGTGCGGCGTTCAAGGCGGTCAGCGACAATAAGCAAGTTGCCGTGCTCGCGCCGACCACTGTTCTTGCTTTCCAGCATTTCGAGACCTTCAAACAGCGGCTGGCGGCCTTCCCTGTCTCCATCGACATGATCAGCGGCTTCCGTACGAACAAGCAGCAAAAAGAAACCCTTGCCAAACTTGAAGCCGGGAAAATCGACATCCTCATCGGAACTCACCGTCTGCTCTCGAAGGACGTGAAATTCACCGATCTCGGTCTGGTAATCGTGGATGAAGAGCAGCGCTTCGGCGTGCGCCATAAGGAACGGCTCAAGCAGATGCGCAAGGAAGTCGACGTGCTCACCATGTCCGCCACGCCGATTCCACGCACCCTGCACATGTCGATGGTCGGACTGCGCGACATGAGCGTGATCGAGACACCACCCAAGGACCGTATCGCTATTCAAACGGTGGTCGCATCCTGGGATAACAAGCTGATCCAATCCGCCATGGAGCAGGAATTGGAACGCGGCGGGCAGATTTATTTTGTGCACAACCGCGTGGAGTCGATTTGGGAGATAGCCGCCAAGCTGCAGGATCTTGTGCCCAAGGCGCGCATTCTGGTGGGCCACGGGCAGATGTCCGAAGGTGAACTGGAAAAAGTGATGCTGAAATTCATGCACCACGAGGCCGACATTCTGGTGGCCACGACCATCATCGAGAACGGCCTCGATATTCCGCTGTGTAACACCATCCTCATTAACCGCGCCGACCGTTTAGGTCTCTCTGAGCTCTACCAGTTGCGCGGGCGCGTGGGACGCTCAAATCGCCGCGCCTATGCGTATCTGTTGATTCCGCAGGATACGGAGCTCACACCGCTGGCGCGGCGCAGGTTGGCGGCGCTGAAAGAGTTTTCCGACCTCGGCGCGGGCTTCAAGCTTGCGGCGCTCGATCTTGAATTGCGCGGCGCGGGTAATTTACTGGGAGGGGAACAAAGCGGCCAGATCGAAGCTGTAGGATTTGAGCTTTACACCACCATGCTTGAGCGCACGATTTGTGAAATGCGGGGCGAGTCGGCGCCTGAAGAAGCGGAAATTCAGCTCAACCTCGCGCTCAACATTCGCATTCCGAACGACTATATCCCCGAGGAGAATCAGCGGCTCCGCATGTACAAGCGCGTCGCCGGAGTGCAGGGTGAGCCACAGCTCAATGAGGTTCGCAGTGAGCTCGAAGACCGTTACGGTCCGCTTCCTGGCGCCGTGCGCAGCCTGGTGGATTACGCTGCTCTGCGTTTACTCTGCCAACGTGTGGGTGCGAATGGTATTGAACGCAAGCGCGACCAGTTCAGTATTCGGTTTCATCAGAACGCGAAGATTGATCCCGAACGGTTGGCGCGATTTGTGGCCACTCATAAGGGAGCGCAATTCTCGCCTGCCGGCATTCTGAAGTTTTTCTTGAAAGCGAGCGGGGCGGCTGAGGTGTTGCCTGAGCTGCACAATTTGCTGGCCGGCTTGGCGGTGCATCAGGAAGCAATGGCCGGAGTCGAGGAGCCCAAGCCTGTCTAGTTGCCTCTGTGGTACGGTACACAATTGAATTTTTTTTGACTTCAATTTAAGGAACTTCCCCCATGAAGATGAAAGTCCGCAAAGCTGTCTTTCCCGCCGCTGGATTGGGTACCCGCTTTTTGCCCGCGACCAAGGCGCAGCCCAAGGAAATGCTGCCCATTGTCGATAAACCCATTATTCAGTACGGCGTGGAGGAAGCGCTGGCGGCGGGTTGCGACCAGATCATCATCATTACAGGCCGCGGCAAAGTGGCGATCGAGGACCATTTTGACGTGAGCTACGAACTCGAAAGAATTCTTGCGGATCGCGGCAAATCCGACTTGCTCAAAATCGTGAAACAAATTTCCGACATGATCCACGTGGCGTATGTGCGCCAAAAGGAAGCGCTCGGATTAGGCCACGCTGTGCTCATGGCCAAGGAACTCATCGGCAACGAACCCTTCGCCGTTATTCTCGCCGACGACGTCATTGACGCACCTAAGCCCTGCCTCCAGCAGATGGTCGAAGTCTTCGAGGAAACGCAAGCTTCTGTCATCGCCACCCAGGTCGTGGAAGGTCCAGCCATCTCTTCCTATGGCGTTCTAGATGTAAAACAGCCCGATGGCCGCTTCGACGGCAGACTCTCGGAAATCAAGCACATGGTGGAAAAGCCGAAGCTGGAAGAAGCCCCCTCCAAGCAGGCCATCATCGGACGCTATATTCTGACGCCCGCAATTTTCGACATACTGGAGAAGACGACGCCCGGCGCCGGTGGTGAGCTACAACTCACCGATGCCATGCGCAATTTGTTGCAACAAGAGCGCATGTGGGCTTATGTTTACGAAGGCAAACGTTACGATACTGGCGACAAACTTGGATTCCTCAAAGCCACCGTTGAGTTCGCGTTACAACGGCCTGATTTGGGCGGGCCTTTTCGGGAGTATTTGAAGAAACTGGAACTCTAAGAAGAGAAGCCGGCACGGGAAGGACCGCCTAGCCCCGCGACGACCTCAGGGCATCACATTCGAAAAAAGGAAGTCGTGGCGTCCTTGTGGAAAGCCTGCTTCGCGCAGCGTAGTCGCCAGTTGCGCCCAATGCCGGACTCCGTGGAGCAGCATATGCACCACGATCTTCCGCTTGCTTGCGCTCAGGGTACCGGCCGTCAAGGTTGGGAACGTCAGCACATGATCGAGATCGTTCGCCTTTGCCAGGTATTCCGCAAGCTTCTGGCGCGCCTGGTCGCCAATCGCAAACAACTCTTCGACAGTCTCCCGGGGATGCGCCTCGTAGGGTGCAACTTCCGTGACGCCGTTCAGCCGCTCGGCATAGCGGAACTCGACCGCGAAAATATGCAGCAGCATTTCGCGCACGTTTTTCGTGCCGGCAATCGAAACTGGCACATCCAGCGCCTTGGGATTGCTCTGAAAGAACTCGTGCCAACGAGCGGTCTCTTCGTTGACATATTGCAGTAATTTGGAAAAAGTGAGAGCCGCATCCATGAGAATCCTCCTGAGTCAGGTTCACGTGGCGAGCGCGCAGTCGTGCGCTCCCTAACCCCTTAGCGATTTCTGTAATTTCTTGGATTTCTCTTCGACGCCCTGAGCTAACTTTTCTTTGTGCGCGTCCAGTTTCTTGGCGATGCCTGTATCGGACAGGCCAATCATTTGTGCCGCGAGGATGCCTGCATTGGTTGCCCCCGGTTTTCCAATCGCCACTGTCGCCACGGGAATACCGGCTGGCATCTGCACCGTGGCGAGCAGGGAATCCATGCCTTGTAGCGATGTCGACGGAATCGGCACGCCAATCACGGGAAGCGTGGTGTGCGCCGCAATCACTCCGGCCAAGTGGGCGGCACCGCCCGCGCCTGCAATGATCACGCGAATGCCGCGTGCAGCGGCCTTGCGCGCGAAGTCGGCTGTGCGCTCGGGTGAACGGTGTGCCGAGGTCACGTCGATTTCATAAGCGATGCCGAAATCTTCCAGTGCTTTCCCCGCCTCGCGCATGATCTCGAGATCCGAATCACTGCCCATTACGATCGATACCTGTGGTTTGCTCATATGTTGGAAACATTAACCTTTTATAAATTTTTATTCAAAGCACAGTGAGAATCGAGTTTCCTGCTACTACCGGCATCCTGGGGGTTCTTCGCTCCGCTCAGGATGACAGGGTTGAGAGAGTATGACCTAACCTTTACTTCTTCAACGCTCGGGCACCGATGTCTTTGCGGTGGTGCATGCCTTCGAATCCAATTTTACCAACGGCTTCATATGCGCGCTGCAGAGCCGTTTCGAGCTCTGGACCCCGTGCGGTCACACCCAGGACACGTCCACCTGCGGTGTAGAACCCGCCGTCGCGCTTGGTCGTTCCGGCATGGAAGACCTTCACGCCTTGGATTTTGCCCGCTTCTTCGAGGCCAACGATTTTTCTACCGTTCTCGTATGTGCCTGGGTATCCACCTGACGCCAGGACAACACAAACCGCAGCGTCGCTCGACCATTTGAAATCGCCATCGCTGGCGTGCCCGTCGATCGACGCCTCCATGGCATCAATCAGGTCGCTCTCCAGCCGCATGAGAATGGGTTGCGTTTCCGGATCGCCAAAGCGGCAGTTGAACTCGAGCACCATCGGTCCGCGCGCCGTCATCATGAGCCCGCAGTAAAGGATGCCGCGAAACTCCATGCCTTCTTCGCGCATCCCCGACACGACCGGACGGGCTACGTGTGTCAACAGCCAGTCGCGCATTTGGTCGTCGAGGATCGTCGCCGTCGAGTAGGCACCCATCCCTCCCGTGTTGGGGCCCGTGTCGCCATCGCCCACGCGCTTGTGATCTTGTGCCGCTACCAGTGGCGCCACGCGCTCACCATCGCTCATCACCAGAAAGGAAAGCTCTTCACCCTGCAGGAACTCTTCCAGCACCACGCGTTTGCCTGCCTCGCCGAGCATCTTGCCGTTGAGCATTTCTGTCGCGACGGACGCGGCCTCTTCTTTTGTCTTCGCGATCACTACGCCCTTACCCGCGGCCAGGCCGTCCGCCTTGACCACGATAGGGGCATGAAAATGTGGCAGCGCGTCGTGAAGTTCCTCGCTACTCGTGCAGATGGCATAGTGCGCTGTGGGAATGTGATACCGCTGCATGAACTGCTTGGCGAACCCCTTGCTAGACTCCAGTTGCGCCGCTGCCCGCGTCGGGCCAAATACTCGCCATCCACGACGCGTGAATTCGTCCACTACTCCAATTGTTAGCGGCAGCTCCGGACCCACAATTGTCAGATCGGGCTGCAGCCGGTTGGCCAGCGCTACCATCGAGTCAAGACTCTTGAGGTCCACCGCCGCGCACTCGGCGTCGTCCTCAATGCCGCCGTTCCCAGGAGCGCAGTAAAGCTTCGTCAGTCGCGGCGATTCGCGTAGTTTCCAAACCAAAGCATGCTCGCGCCCGCCGCTGCCTAGGACTAGTACCTTCATATTTGTGAATGACAAGGTTAGGAGCAGCCAGGTTGGATGTCAAACGTGGCTGTGGTTGACCGTACCGGCTGGTTATCTCATTTAGACCAGCCGGGAGTCTAGCCGGTTCACAGCTTTTGTCGTTCTTTCCCGATCCAATATCGAGCAAACGATAAAAGCCCGGTGAACCGATAGCTCGGATCTACGTAGTGTTCGATCACGTAGAACGCAAAGTAATAGAAACGACAAAAGGCCCAAACTATGAGTACTAAGAGCAGACCCGTCTTCGGCGTTGGATGCTCGAAAAATAGCAATATCCCCGACAGCAATCCCAAGAACAGAAAGAGGCCCCCTTTTACTTTGATCGATGTTGGATTGGTAAGGTTCCTCATGTTTCACTTCCCATGGTTCGGGGCAGTTACGATTAATGTCAAACGTACAGCAGCTTCTCCACCAACTCCAGGCTCCGCCGACTCGTTAGCATCCAGGGATGCAGCGCCACTGGAATTCTGAACTCTTCTCCCACTCCGAGCCGCGAACTCTCTGCCGGCACAATCATTAAATCCAGCGGCGTCCATATCGAGGCAAACTTTACCCGTTCCAACATCGCAGCATCCCGATTCAAGTCTTCCAGAAAAGCGCTTCCAGGACGCATCTGCCGCGATCCCTTGTTCCCTACCGCATAAGCCCAATAACTTCCCTTGTGAGGGGTGGAGATCGTGATCAAGCGCCTCACCCGCCCCATCCCGCCCAGACGTTGCACATAGTACCGGCTGACCAGCCCGCCCATGCTGAAGCCGACCAGATCAAACTGCTCTTCGCGTGATAAGTGCAGGTCGACGAACTGGCCCATCTGAAGCGCGAGCTCGTCCAGGCCGACCTCTCCGTCGCTTGGTATGAGGTTGAGAGCGAGCGGGTGAAATCCGCGAGTTTTAAGCCAATTCACCATGGGAGTGAAGATTCTCGACGTGTCCCAGATGCCATGCACAAGAACGACCGGGCGCGATTTATCGGACTGTTGCTTCATATCGCAAAGAACTTGATCATTATTGGACGGAGGGCTAAACTTATATTCTCATGCGCTCGCAACGCCAGTGCCGGTCCGCTCATGGGCGGAGCCCCTCTTCCGCTTCCCAAGCGGACTCCGGACACAATCCTCTGGACAATCCTCTGCACAACCCGCTACAGAATCCGCTCGACGATTTGCGCTTCATCCGCGAGACCATGGAGCGGTCGAATGCCTTCACTGCGGTTCCGGGTTGGGGGCAGGTAGTCATCGGCGCTACCGCTCTGATAGCGGCTTACATTGCGGCGCGGCAGTCCTCGCCGTCCCTGTGGATCTCGACTTGGCTGATCGAGGCTGGTCTCGCGCTTGCGATTTCCAGCGTGGCGATGAACTTCAAGTCGCAGCGGCTAGGACTTCCGCTGGTCAGTGGACCGGCTCGAAAATTTGCTCTTGGGTTTCTGCCCCCGCTAGTGGCGGGCGGGTTCGTCACATTCATTTTGTATCGCGCGGGCATGGTGGGCAGCCTGCCCGGCGTTTGGGCCGTGATTTATGGCGGCGCGGTAATTAGCGGCGGTGTTCTGTCGGTGCCCCTCGTGCCCATGATGGGAGCTTGTTTTATGGCGACGGGCGCGGTGACACTATTCTTCCCGGCATGGGGCAACTGGGCCATGGCCGCGAGTTTTGGCGGCCTTCATATTTTGTTCGGAATTCTGATTGCGAGGAAACACGGTGGCTAGGCCAAGATTGATTCCACAGAAAACCGGGCGAAAGATCCAACCTGTCGCGGACTCATCGCGCGAACGGCGCACGGCGTCTGTCCACGCAGTTGAACCGGCACCCAGCGATGTTCCCGAGTTCGACCGCGTCATTCACGAACGCATGCGTCTGGGCATCGTCAGTGCGCTCGCTGTCAACGACTCGCTGAGCTTCAACGATCTGAAGCGGCTTCTCAACACCACCGACGGCAACCTCAGCGTGCATGCGCGCAAGCTTGAAGAAGCCAACTATATCGTTTGCCACAAGCGTTTCGAAGGACGTGTTCCTCGAACGGAATATAAACTTACGGCCGCTGGCCGCGCGGCGCTCGAAAACTATTTAGTCGAAATGGAAGGCTTTATTCAGCGGAGCCGCGATCAGAAGATGCAGCATCACCGCTAGAATTTCCAGCCGCCATGCCTTTCTGTTCTTTCACCCAGCCATGAATGCGGTCAGAAAGCACATCCATCGGCAAGGCCCCCGCCCCTAGAACCTGGTCATGGAAGCCGCGCAAGTCGAACTTTTCTCCAAGCTCGTCTTTCGCGTACTGCCGTAGTTGCAAAATTTCCAGTTGCCCAATCTTGTATCCCAAAGCCTGAGCTGGCCACGCCATGTAGCGGTTAGTTTCGCTCTGCACCGTTGGTTCATCAATTGCCGAGTGCTCATGGAAATAGTCCACCACCTGCTGCCGCGTCCAATGCTTCGAATGAAAGCCTGTGTCCACCACCAGCCGGATCGCCCGCAGCATGTCATCCTGCAAGTGGCCATAGTAGCTGTAGGGATCCTGAAAAAATCCCAGTTCCTTCCCTAACCGCTCGGAATACAAAGCCCAGCCCTCGGTATACGCTGTGTAGTATTCGTTCTGCCGGTACGGCGGCAGCGACGGCAACTCTTGCGCAATCGCGATCTGCATGTGGTGTCCGGGCACGCCTTCGTGGTAAGCCGTCGTTTCCACATCCAGCAGCAACTGCTTTTCGAATTCACCCGTATTCACCATCACATGCGCGGGACGCGATCCATCCGCCGCCCCCTGGTTGTAGTGTGTCGACGCGTCTTTTTCGTTGAACTCCTCAATCGGCATCACTTCCAGTTTTGCCTTGGGCAGACGCCCGAACATCTCCGGGAGCTTCGTGTACATCTGATCGACATATTTCCTGTAGAGATCAAGGATCTGCTCCCGCGAATGCGCATGCAGTTTCGGATCGGCCATAATGGCCGCGTTGAAGCTCTTCACGTCTTTGTATCCGAGTTGTTTCGCTACGCCCAACATGCGGCCTTCAATTTCCTTCACCTGGGCCAGCCCGATGTTGTGGATTTCATCCGGCGTCAGGTTCGTTGTCGTGCTCTGCTTTACACTGAATGCGTAGCGCGCAGTGCCATCGGGAAGCGCCCAAATGCCTGGGTCCGTGCGCCCTTTCGGCGCGTAGTCGTCCTTCACAAACGCGGTGAATTTGGCGTAGGCGGGCAGAACCGCATCGTGGATGGCTGCCAATCCAGCCTCTCGAAGCCGTTTCTGATCCGCCGTGGAGATCGACTCCGGAAATTTCGCAAATGGTGGCGCAAAGGGACAATCTTCCGGTTTCTGCGAGGCAATTCCATTGGCTTGGCCCACGACCTTTTCCAGCAGAAGGCGGGGTGGCATCAATCCTTCCGCCATACCCTTACGCATCTGGATCACAGTTTCGTCAAACACCCGTGGAATCTGCTTGAGCCGTGAAATGTAGTCTTCGTAATCCTTGACGTTCTGAAACGATAACAGCGCCACCAGTTGCGGCAAATCGATGTGCGGACCACTGTTCTGCGATACCGGCATTTCCCAGCCTTTGAAATGCGCACCTTCGAGTTGCATCCGCAGGTCGCGCACCATGAGCGCTTTGTTCAAGACTTCCTGCTCGGGAAAACCGGTCGTATCGACGGCTTCAAAGCGAGCTAAGTCTGCCTTCGACCGCGCCAAATCGTCGTCAATCGCCTTCTGCGTTCCGTCACTCCACTTGTCGTTCCAGCGTTTGTCCCCCAAAATCGAGGCGAACTCTGGACCCGTGCGCAGCGTGTATTCCCAGCGCTCGGCCAGTAAATCATTGAGAGCCTTGCGCCGCGATTCCACATCGGCTGCAGGCGCAGCGGCAAGCATGAGGGGGAACACGAAGAATATGACCAGAGTGAAAACAATGACTTGGCGCATGGAACTCCTTAAAAATTCTCTTGCTAAATTCGACGCGAGCCGGCCCAAACCGTTACCAGAAATACCCTATCCGGCGAGCAGAGGCGGCCAAGGCATCTTACGACACGCTGCCGGATAACAGGAACCCCGCTCAAACCTAGGCGAGGTTCATTCGTCCCTCAGACAAGCATCTGGGCCTATTGAGGCGATAGATGATGATGTCCAGAACCTCCCACTTAATGGCCACACAGACAGTTATGCAGCAGTCTTCAAGTAGGCAAGCACCTCTTCGGCGTGGCCGTCTGGCTTTACTTTTTCGTAAATGTGCTGAATTTTGCCGGTTGGGCCGATGATGAACGTCATGCGCGCAATGCCCATGTACTTCTTGCCGTACATGCTTTTTTCCTGGATGACGCCGAAAGCCTCGCAAACTTTCTTGTCGGTATCGGCCAGGAGCGGGTAGGGCAGCTTGAACTTCTGCTCAAATTTCTTCTGCTTCTCGCTGGTATCGGCGGAAATGCCCAAAATCACCGCACCGGTGGCTTGGATTTTCTTATAGGTGTCGCGGAAGCCGCATGCTTCCACGGTACAGCCAGGAGTATCGGCCTTGGGGTAAAAGAACAGGACAACCGTTTTACCAGAAAAATCCTTGAGCGAAATCTTATTGCCGTCTTGATCGAGCAAACTGAATGCCGGGGCTTTATCATTAACCTTCATGCGCACACCTTCCTCGCGTCAGTTATATCGCACCGCGCTGTGGGGCGTCATCTCGCTCCTTGCCATTGGCGGAGCGGCCGCCCAGATCGCCAAACGTGGCACCAAATCGACAGGCCCACGCGCGCTGGGCCTGGTGGAAATTTTGGTGAACGGCAAGGCACGAATCCAAGCCGTCTGCATTATGGTGGATGGCAAATTCTACGACGCGGGGACCTATAAGGCGACGCCAGTTCCGATGTCTTTAGCCGTGGAGACCGTGTATGAAGGCACTCGCAATGGTATTTCGACGGGCTTATATACCGTCAGCGACGCGCGCAAAGTGCACGCAGGCTGGTTTGGCGAAGGTAAGTGGGTTCCTACGGGGAGCGAGCCGCGGCGTGCACCAGTTACTTCGACCAAGCGCGTGGATGAGGACGAAGCGCCTCCGATTCTGCGGCGTGCGGATAGTGCGAGTACGAAGCCAGCCGAGACAAAACCGGTTGAAACCAAGCCGACTGAAACCAAGGTGGGGGATGCGAAGCCGTCCGAACCTACGGGAGCGGACGCGCCGCCGCGACTGAAGAAGGGCGCTAGCAAGGACGCCGCTGCCCCGGCGCTAACCATGCCAGGGGTGCCCGGTGCGGGAGAGCGTCCTATCTTGCGGCGGAGCAAGCCGGGAGATGCGCCACAGAAGTTTGAGGATAAGGATTTTTCCCCGACTGTAGTGGTAAAAGAACATTTTCTTGCGGTTTCCGACGCGGGCGGGCCGGACACGAGACCTTATGTACTGGCGGCAAAGCCGGATGATGTGCTGTCGTACCGCAAGAAACTCCAGGCCATGGCGTTGGACACAGTGCGGGCGCTCTACGGAGTAAAAGCAGACGCGCAGGCGGCGCACTCTGGAAAACCGAAAGTTGTGCCGGGAATCGCATTCAAAGACGCTCAGATGCAGACGTTTGACTTAACCAATAGCAACGATCCCGTGCTGGTGTTCACCGCGACTGTCGATCCGGAGGAAAAAATTGCAGGCGGAACGGGGAAGGCGACTGTCACTGTTGTTGCGCGTGTCGATATCTACGGAGATTTGAAGCAACTGCTGGCGGAGGCGACGGACGATCACCATCTGGATGTATATCCGCGCCTGGAATTTCTCGACGCTGTGGATGCCGATGGCGATGGCAACGGTGAACTGGTGTTTCGCGAAACCTTGGATGCGGGACAGGGATTTGTTGTCTACCGTGCCGGGCTGGACCGCGTGTGGCCGCTTTTCGATAGCCTGCGGAACTACTGAGATCGAAAAAATCTTCTGTCACAATGAATCGTCGGCAATTTCTTTCTCGAAGTTTAATGGCGACTGGTGCATTCGCAGCGGTAAGCACAATTGCGAAACCCTGGAATCCGCTGTTTGCTGTGCAGGAGGGACCACGGATGTTTCCCAAGGGCTTCTACTGGGGCACGGCCAGCGCCGCATATCAGGTGGAGGGCGCGGTCAAGGAAGATGGTCGCGGGGAATCCATCTGGGACCGCTTCTCGCATATACCAGGAAAAATCAAAGATTCAGGCACGGGCGATGTGGCATGCGACCACTACCATCGCTATCGCGAAGACATTGCCTTGATGCGGATGCTGGGCATGAACAGCTACCGGTTCTCAATTGCATGGCCACGGATTCAGTCGGAAGGCGTTGGGAAGGCGAATTCCAAGGGACTTGATTTTTATAAGCGGCTCATCGACGAGTTGCTGGCCGCGAAAATTCGGCCGCTGCCCACGCTTTACCACTGGGATCTTCCGCAAGCTTTGGAAGACCGGGGTGGATGGACAAATCGCGATATGGCGGGGCGCTTCGCGGATTACGTGGATGTGGTGACGCGGGCGCTTGGGGATAATGTTTCTGATTGGATCCTGTTCAATGAACCGACGGTGTTCACGAGCTACGGTTACCTGGATGGAACGCATGCGCCGGGGAGAAAGAGCATTACCGATTTTCTTCGCGCCACGCATGTGGTGAATCTGGCGCAGGGTGCTGGGTTTCGGGCGCTGAAGGCGGCTCGACCGAAAGCCCGCGTGGGATCGGCATTCAACATGTCTCCTTGCCAACCTGCAACATCATCGGCGGAAGACAAACTGGCAGCGGAACGCACGCACGCCATCATGAACTTATGGTTTCTGGAGCCCGCTCTGCATGGGCGTTATCCCGATGCCTTTACTTTTTTGCCGGAAACGGTGATGGGGATCAAGTCTGGGGATATGGAACAGGTGCGTGCGCCACTTGACTTTTTGGGGATCAATATCTATTACCGCACGATTGCGGCGTCTGCCGGTACGTGGTCGCGCGTGACCAATCCGAAGATGTGGCTGTTTCCAGTGAATCGGACTTTTGGAAGAGAAGGGCCGCGCACGATTCTGGACTGGGAGGTCTGGCCGGATTCGATCTACGACATTGTGATGCGGATGTCGAAAGACTATGGGCATCCCGCAATTGAGATTACCGAGAACGGTTGCGCATATAACGATGGTCCGGATGCGAGCGGCGTGGTAAATGATGAACGGCGGATTGAGTTCTATCGCGGATATCTTGGAGCGCTTCATCGAGCGGTGACTGACGGTGCGGACGTGCGCGGGTTTCATGCCTGGACCCTGACGGATAATTTTGAGTGGGCGGATGGGTATAGCGCGCGGTTTGGCCTGGTGTGGGTGGATTTTAAGACGCAGCAGCGGATTGTGAAGCAGTCGGGGCGGTGGTATGCGGCCGTGGCAAAGGCGAATGGGTTGCTGTAAGCGAATCTCTTAGTACCCCTGCTTTGTCATCCCGAACGAAGCGAGGGATCTGCTCTTTCGACATGGTCAATGGCGACGAATGGTGGATTGCTCATGCTTTCATGTTCGACGATTCGCGGGCGAGGGCGCCCGCGCCACACTCGCTCATTTCTTTTCTGCTTACTTCTGGGTGATGACGAGTTCTCCGTTTTCGACTTTGAGGCCGCTTACGGAGTCGGGAAGTTTGAGGCGGTCGCGTTGCTCGGCTAGCTTTTTCTGAAGTGCGTCGTTGACGAGGGACGCCGGGATACTGACGTCTCCAACTTTGAATTCCGTGGGCTCGAATGTGGCGTAGCCATCTTTGGAACCGAGGTGACCGGAGACCGTGACCCAGACATCCTTGCCCGCGATCTTGGTCAGGAATTGACCATGCGCTACGTCGCCTTCGAAATTGACGTTGTAGTCCTTGATTTCGGGCTGACTCGCGGGATCGACCGGCGCGTTGACCGATTGGCCGCCAGCAGAAGTCGCGTCGCCGGACGCAGGAGAGGGATTCATGGGTAGCGCTCCGGCAGCTTGAGCAAAGGCGGCGCTGATCTCAGCAGAATTCAAGTGCACTTCGACGGGAGTCTGGCCCGCCGGACTCGGCTTCTCGAGTTGAGCGATCTTGTTTTGGAACGATTCTGCGCTGGCGGCTGCAACCGTGGGCGTGAGCGGCGGGGCGACTGGTTGCGGCCTCTTGAAGAGCAGCACGAGGACGGCCAGGGAGACTGCTAGCGAGCATAGGCTGATGATACGGTTGAGTTTCATGGCGTCTCCGGTATGTATCTCTATGCTAGCGGGAAATAGCCGCAGAAGCCTTGTGACGGAAGGTGTTGGACGGGTGGGCTGCGGAGCTTCCGCTGGGCAGGCGAGGGCGCCGGCCCCCACGTGACTCCGTGTAACTTCCAGAGTTGCACTAGACTTCGAGTTTTTTATCCAGTAAGTCGTTGACCACGCCGGGGCTGGCTTGGCCTTTTGTGCCCTTCATAACCTGGCCGACGAAGAAGGCTTTGACTGTCTTTTTGCCAGCGCGGTACTGTTCGAGCTGTTTGGGGTTGGCGGCGATGACTTCATCGATAATTTTCTCGATGGCTCCTGTGTCAGTGATCTGCTGGGGCTTTTCTTTTTCGTAGACTTCGGGGAAATCCTGGTTGCGTTCGAAGCAAAGATCGTAGAGATCTTTCAGCATTTTGCTGGAGAGTGTGCCCGCTTCCGCGAGGTCGGCGGAGTAGGCCACGCCCTTCATGGAGATGGGGGACTGTTCTATTTCCAGATTGTGAGCTTTGAGGCGGGACTGGAGTTCTCCCTGAACCAGGTTGGCGACGCGCTTGGGGCTTTTCGAGGCGCGGGCCGCTTCTTCGAACTGGTCAGCAAAGCTCTTGGTGGTGGTGAGAACGCCCGCGTCCTGCTCGGTGATGCCGTATTCCGCGACCATCCGGTGGCGGCGGGCTTCCGGCAACTCAGGAAGCTGCTGGCGGATTTCAGCCTGCCATTTCGCATCGACTACGAGCGGGAGCAGATCGGGCTCGGGAAAATAGCGGTAGTCGTGCGCCTGTTCTTTCGAACGCATGCTGTACGTGCGGCCCTCGCTGGCGTTGTAGAGGCGCGTTTCCTGCACAACTTTGCCGCCGGATTCGAGGAGTTCGATCTGGCGCTCGATTTCGTAGTCGAGGGCCTGCTTGATGAAACGGAACGAATTCACATTTTTGACTTCCGCCTTGGTACCGAACTGCTTCTGGCCTTTGGGGCGGACAGAGACGTTGGCATCGCAGCGCAGCGAGCCTTCCTCCATGTTGCAGTCGCTGACCCCGCCTTGGTGTGGTGTGGGCCCCGGGTGTGGAGGGTGTTTTCCTGGGGGGGCGTGAGGTTTTTGTGGGCCGCGGCGGGCGTGGCGATATCGGGCTCGCTCACAATTTCTATTAACGGGACGCCGCTGCGGTTGAGGTCAATAGCGGTCTTGCTGGCAGCATCCGGGAAACCGTCATGCAGACTCTTGCCCGCGTCTTCCTCCATGTGAAGGCGGGTGATGCCGATCTTTTTCTCATTTCCACCCGAAGCCCCGCCGGGTGTCTTGATTTCCAGCCAGCCGTGCTCGGCAATGGGCTTATCGAACTGCGAAATCTGATAGCCCTTGGGAAGGTCGGGATAGAAATAATTCTTGCGCGCAAAAATAGAAGTCTCACGAATCTGGCAGTTCAATGCCATGGCGGCCAGCACGGCGTATTCCACGGCCTTCTGGTTGAGCACGGGTAGCGCTCCGGGCAGGCCGAGGCAGACGGGGCAAACGTTGGAGTTGGGCTGATTGCCGAAGCGGGCGGAACACGAGCAGAAAATCTTGGTGTTGGTGAGGAGCTGGACGTGAACTTCCAGGCCGATCACAGGCTCGTATTTTGTGGTCGAGGCTAGCGGGGTGGTCGTGGTGGCCATGGGTGAAATTATAAGGCGAAATTATGGCGGGCGGGTGTGCGGGTCGCCGGCTCAGTAGGCTGATTTCACGAGTTGACTTCCCCCAGTGCGGGTACAGAATGCATGCGCCTGCAAATCACCCTAAAAACCTGCGTGAAGCAGGGGTCTTTCGACTGCGCGTTCCTGCGCTGACGCGCCGGTACGCTTCGCTCAAGATGACAGGCGAAAATGGTTTTCACGAAGATTAGTCAGAGTTTCTGTGGCGTGCTGCGATCGTACGCCCGCCTCGCTCGACCAACAATATCGCCGCTACACCCATACTCAGCGTGACTTTTCCCCCCGCCAGCCACCATCCCAACAAAACTGGCGAGACCGTTATTTGGCTGGCGGTTCTGCTGGGTGCGGTTTCTCCGGTTGCGGAGCCGTCAAGTATTTTTCCAGCGCGATCTCAAAGTAGAGGAGGTCATCGCCTTTGGCGTTGCGAACTCCAGTGAGGTAGAAATGTGCGCCGGGAAGCGGTGTGTCGATGCCGGTGATGTCAAAAAACAGAAAGCCAGCCTGAGTGGAATGCGGCTCGACGGCGCGGGCGGAGAACTGCGCACGTTGCATTTCATCCAGGGCTTTGGCGCTCACCGTGCCTTTGGGAGGTCCTGAAGGTAGGGGAACGGGGATGGGGAGGTGCTTCACGGACATGTTTTTGGGGCGCGAAAGACGGCGGTAGAGATCGTCTTGCGTAGCTGGAGAAATTTTGGTCCGGTTCGAGGTGATGAACTCCGCTTTCATTCCGTTGAGGGTTATGGGCTGATCCCCATCGTTAGTAATGATCACGAACACGGGAAGCATGCCGGCATCGGCATAGTTGGTGGTGAAGATGGCAGTCTTGTCGGGCATGTCGTAGGGGTCGACGGCAACGGTGACGGCCTCGTCGGAATGTTGGTCGTTAGCGGGGTAGGTGGTCGCCGCTTGGGGTGTCGGCAGCACAAACTCCTTCGCCGCCAGGCAAATTGCGCCCAGGGCGAGTGCGAAAAACAGGATCACGATAACACGGAACGTTATGGAGATAAGGCGGGGCAAAACGAATTCCTCCTTAATTATATCGATGCGTTGGCGTGACGCGGAGTTTTCCGGCAGAGGTGAGGATTGCGTTTAGAATGACGGTTCGCATGTATGGGCTCTACAGCGCGCTGCTTGCGGCCTTGCTCGTCTTGGGGCTGCCCTATTGGCTCTTCCAGATGGTGTGTCAGGGCAAGTACCGCGCTGGTCTGGAAGAGCGACTGGGACGGGTACCGCAGCGGATTCTGACGCTGCCGACAGCTCCCGTGATTTGGGTCCATGCTGTCTCCGTGGGCGAAGTTCTGGCGATTGCGGGACTCGTGGCCAAGCTGCGCGAGAAGTTTCCGCGGCATCGCGTGCTGGTGTCCACGACGACGGCGACTGGACAGAAACTGGCGCGAATGCGGTTCGGAGAACAGAACGTTTTCTATTTCCCGCTTGACCTGGGATTTTGTGTGCGTCCTTACCTGCGAGCGCTACAGCCGGAGCTGATCGTGCTGGCGGAGACGGAGTTCTGGCCGAATTTTCTGCGACTGTCCAAGAAGAGTGGCGCGAAAATCGCCGTGGTGAATGCGCGCATCTCCGATAGGTCGCTGCCCGGGTATTCGCGGGTCCGGCGATGGCTGCGGCCCGTGCTCGACAAAGTTGAATTGTTGTTGGCGCAGACTGCCGAAGATGCGCGGCGGCTGGGCGAGATTGGCGCCGCGCCTGAACGTGTGCACGTCGCTGGGAATTTAAAGTTCGACGTGCCGCCGGCGGTGGAGGTCGCACTGGTTGCCCAACTGCGAGAAGCCTTGGTGCAAGCAGACGCGAGTCCAGTATTGGTTTGCGGCAGCACAATGGAAGGCGAAGAGCAATTACTGCTGCGTGCGTTCGAGAACGTGCTCGCGAGCCATCCGAACGCCGTGATGCTGTTAGCGCCAAGACATCCAGAGCGGTTCGATAAAGTGGCTGGGCTGTTGCAGCGCCTGGGCACGAAGCATTGGCGGCGTTCGGAGTGGCGTGGGGAGCCGATATCCGGTGGCGTGTTTCTGCTGGATTCGATTGGAGAACTGGCCTCCGCGTACTCTCTGGCGGATATCGCATTTGTGGGCGGAAGTCTGGTTTCTCACGGCGGGCACAACATTCTGGAGCCGGCGCAGCTTGGGGTGGCGATTGTGATTGGCGTTTCGTTCCAGAATTTTCGTGATATCGTCGGCCTCTTCCGGGAAAATCAGGCGGTGCGGATTGTGGGACCCGCCGAGTTGCCGCTTGTATTCATGGAACTGGTGGATTCTCCGCAGGCACGCGAAGCGCTGGGACAGCGGGCACTGGAAACGCTGCGAAAAGAAATGGGGGCTACAGAAAGAACTGTGCAGATGCTGGCGGGGATGATGGCGAATTCCCTCTGACTCGAGACGCAAGCGGTGACATGAGCGTACTGGATTCCATCTACGGCGCGGTGGTTCGAATGAAGAATTCACTGCATGAGCGTGGGACGTTGCGAGCGCACCGCTTGCAAGGGCCGGTGGTGAGCATCGGGAATCTGGCAGCGGGCGGTTCGGGCAAGACTCCATTCGTGATTCTGCTGGGCGAGCTGCTGAAGGCGCGTGGCGTCGAGTTTGATGTGCTCTCGCGCGGGTATGGACGGTCAACAATGGGCGTGCTGCTTGTCGATCCGCAGGGAACGCCGCGAGACTATGGCGATGAACCGCTCCTGATCGCGCGCCGTCTGGGTGTGCCCGTGGTGGTGGGCGAAAAGCGCTACGAAGCCGGACAGTTTGCGGAGGCGAAGTTCGGGGCGCGACTCCATCTTTTGGATGACGGATTTCAGCATCGTGCTCTGGCGAGAGACCTCGATGTCGTCTTGGTGAATGCATCGGATTTTGAGGATCGATTGTTGCCGGGCGGGCGGTTGCGGGAGCCGCTGACGGCGCTGAAACGGGCGAACGTGGTGGTGCTGGAGGAAAACGTTCCCTATCCCGCACGACGGCTCGGGCGAAAAGAAATTTGGCGGGTGCGGCGCGGGACTGGCATTCCGCCGATGCCGCCGCGCGTGGCCGCGTTCTGCGGAGTGGCGCGGCCAGAGAGATTTTTTGGGCAGCTTCGTGCGGCCGGCGTCGTGGCGGCTGTGGAGATTGCGTTCGCCGATCACCACTCATATACCGAAAAAGATGTCCGGGATCTCCTGGCTGTGAAGGAAGAGAAAAATTGTGCGGGGTTCGTGACCACGGAGAAAGATGCGATTAATCTGCAAGAGCATGCGCCGCGTTTGCAGCCGCTTTTCACCGCCAGCGTGACGATGGAATTGCTCGACCCCGAAGCAGCGATGAGCCGGCTCTTGCGGCAAATCCCGGCGAAGGCGGCGGCGCTGTGAGAAAATCCTGCTGGAGCCGGTTTCAACTAAATAGTTCACGTCATGACAAAACATATTAAAGAAGCTGATCGTCTCAAGAAGGTCGTCGAAGCCTTTCCCCAAGCTACGGTAACGGTGCTGGGCGATCTCGTCGCCGATGAATTCGTGTTTGGGGAGATCTCCCGCGTATCCCGGGAAGCACCTGTTCTCATTTTGAAGCACCGCGAACGCATCGCACTACCCGGCGGCGGCGCCAATGCCATCTACAACTTAGCCGAACTGGGGGTCAACGTGCTGCCCGTGGGCGTTGTCGGGGAAGACGAAGCGGGAAAGCTTCTCTTGCAGCAGTTCAAAAAAAAGCACATTCCCGTGACCGGAATCTTGCGGGACAAAAACTACTCGACGGTTACGAAGACGCGTATTGTGGCGGGCATGCCGCACACGTGGCGACAGCAGGTGGTGCGCATTGACCGGGAACCAGAGGGAGAACTCAGCCGTCATTTGACGCGCGAGCTGATTCTGGCGAGCCGGGAGTACGCCAAGGCTTCCGACGCGCTGCTGGTTTCTGATTACGGGTATGGAACGGCCACGCCGCAGATTTTGGATGCGGTGCGGCAGAAGAGCCGGCTCGACGATATTCCCGTTACACTGGACTCACGCTACCGTATGTTGGAGTTCACTGGGATTACCGCTGCAACTCCGAATGAAGCCGAAGTCGAGGCGGCTCTGCGCACTCGCGTGGGACAGGATTGGCGCAAACTGGTGGACGCGGGCGAGGAAGTGGTGCGGCGTCTCAAACTGGACTCTCTGGTGATCACGCGGGGCCACGACGGCATGGTCGCCTTCACACGGCGCAACAAGCCTGTTGATATTCCAAGCTATGGCAAGGACGAAGTTACCGATGTAACCGGTGCGGGCGACACGGTGATTGCAACCTTTACCGCGGCTCTGGCCGCTGGAGCGAGCACGGAAGAAGCCGCGCAGCTGGCGAATTATGCAGGCGGAATCGTGGTGATGAAGCGCGGGACGGCAACTGTTTCCCGCGCCGAATTGTTGCGCGCTTTGGAACAATCGCCACCGATGACAAGATCCCATTGAAACCCCGTTGAAGAAAAATTCCACCAAAGTCGTGACCCGAGGAGAGTTGCTTCCGCTGATCGAGGGCTGGCGCCGATCCGGAGAGCCCATCATCTTGACGAACGGATGTTTTGATCTGCTGCATGTTGGGCACGTGCGGTATCTGCGCGCCGCGAAGGCGCTGGGCGGAAAGTTGGTTGTTGCGATCAACGCCGACGAGAGCGTGCGTGTCCTGAAAGGTACGGGCCGCCCGCTGATGCCCGAACGGGAGCGCGCAGAAATTCTCGCGGCACTGGAAGACGTGGATGCTGTGGTAATTTTTCCGGAGCTGGACGTGCGCGCGTTGATTCGTGAAATTCGCCCCAACATTCACGCCAAGGGTACCGATTACACGCCGGAGAGCGTGCCCGAGGCCGATGTTGTGCGCGAATACGGAGGGCACGTCGAGATCGTTGGCGACCCGAAGGATCACTCGACCAGCGAAATCATCCGCACTCGTCTTGTTCCACGCAGCCAGAGCTAAATGGACAACGCATCGGTGCAATTCCCGGCTCAAGCGTCGAACCCAGCGCCAGTCCGAACACCGATCCAGAAATTGCTAATCGTCCGCCTCAGCTCGATGGGGGATGTGATTCACGCTCTGCCCGCAGTCTCGGCATTACGGAAAGCTCTGCCGGACGCAACCATCGGTTGGGTGATTGAAGAGCGCTGGTCGGAATTATTATGCGCCAAGGGATATCCACTGGAAGGACCGGTATCAAAACAGAGACCTTTCGCCAACCGGGTACATTGTGTTCGCACGAAACAATGGCGCAAGAGTTTATTGGCACCTGCGACCTGGGCAGATCTGCGCGGCAGCCTGGGAGAAATTCGACGAGCCCGATACGAAGCTGCTATTGATTTTCAGGGTGCGATTCGATCGGCGGTGATTGCGCGGTGGTCGGGAGCCGGGCAGATCGTTGGCTTTGCAGCACCCCGCGAGCGTCCTGCACAATGGTTCTACAACCGGAAAATATACACCGAAGCGGCGCATGTGATCGAGCAGAATCTTGCTCTCTCAGCGGAGTGGACTGGGGGCACATCGGCGCCCGATGCGCTTCTGCCCCGCGATCCAGCGGCGGAGGCATGGTGTGACCGGTACTGCAAGGAAAACAATGTAAGCCGTCTGGTTCTGGTGAATCCGGGCGCGGGTTGGGGCGCGAAGCAATGGCCCGCGGAACGGTATGGAAATGTGGCGCGGGAGCTGGCGCGCGATGGTTCTACGATTCTCGTGAACTACGGCCCTGGCGAACAGGAGTTGGCGAAAGCAGTGGAAACCGGCAGTGATGGATCAGCGCGGTCAGTGCAATGTTCCTTGAGCGAGTTGATCGCTTTGACGCGGCGGGCAACGTTGTTTCTTGGCGGCGATACCGGCCCACTACATCTCGCTTCGGCATTGAAGGTGCCAGTGGTCGGCATATTTGGCCCTACGAACCCTGCGCGTAACGGCCCATTCGGGGTACACAGCATTGTGCTGCGCAGCCCTGAAAGCATTACGTCGCACACGCGGCACGCTCAGCCGGAACCTGGATTGTTGCAGATTACCGCCGACGAAGCTCTGGCGGCAGCGCGACAACTACTGCGGGGAAACACGGCATGAACTGGAGCCGTATTGCACGTCGCGTGCGCGTGCCGCTTGGTTTTTTATTGGCCGGCTTTTACATGTGGATAGCTCGACCTACCCCGTGGTCGATTCTTGGCGGTGCAGCCATAACGGCTGTGGGGTTGGCGATTCGCGCGTTTGCTTCGGGGACTGTGCGCAAAAATGAAGACCTTGCCACGACGGGGCCTTATGCTTACACGCGCAACCCCTTGTATTTGGGATCGATTGTTCTCGCCGCCGGATTTGCCGTTGCCGCACGAAGGTGGATGATCGTGCCAGTTTTACTCTTGATGTTTGTGACAATCTATCTGCCCGTGATCCGGGCGGAGGAGACTTATCTTCGCGAGCGCTTTCCTGGGTTTGCTGAGTATGAACGCCGGGTCCCGCGATTTATTCCGGGGCTTAGTGCATTTCTTCGACGAGCGCCAAAGCAGGAAAGCTCTTTTTCGTGGGATTTGTACCGGAAGCATCGCGAGTACAATGCATTGGCGGGCTCACTCGCGATGACGGCGCTTCTGGTGATTAAGTTATTTTGGTTCGTGCGATAGCAAGTTAGTCCAAGTTTCTTCTTGCGGGAAATTGCTTGCTCTCAAATTTTATTCATTTATCACGTGTAGCATTGCGCCTATCGCGCAGATCTCGAATCTCAGCGCCCACAGCTTTGCTTCTTTTTTGCTGCGGGCTTGCGCGGGCTCAGGTGAAGGATTCTGCAGTACCGGTTTCCCACATCACTCCGCCTCCCGCTGGTTACCAGTTTCTGGAAGGTTTGAATTTTACCTATATGGTGGAGTGGCATTTCTTCACAGCCGGGACAGCAACGATTCACGTGGAGAGTGCCGGCGCGGAGAAGCATGTGGTGGCAACAGCAGATTCGGCGGGCGTTGTAAACATGCTCTATACCGTGCGGGACCAGTTCCAATCGTCGGTGGATCCCCAAACTTTTTGTTCTCTTGGAATCTCAAAACACGCGGAGGAAGGTTCCCACAAACGGCAGACCGAAATTCGTTTTGATTATGTGCGACGGAAGAGCGTTCTGGAAGAAAAAAACCTCAAGACCAACGCAACCAAAAAAGAGGAGAACGACATTCCCGGATGCGTCACGGACGTGTTGACTGGTTTCTACTATTTAGCGTCGCTGCCTTTGGCACAAAGGGATACATACACCTTCCCGGCGAATGACGGGAATAAGACTGCGGAAGTGCGCGCCGAGGTCGAGGGAAAGGAGCAGGTGAAGACTCCCACCGGGGCCTATCCGGCGATACGGGTTCACGTGGAAGCCACTTCGGGTACGCTCAAAGGCAAAGGTGGTCTTTGGATCTGGTATGCGGAAGATGAGCGTCATACCCCCGTGCAGATGCGCGCGAAGATGTCCTGGGGGACCTTAATGTTTCGTTTACAGAAAATTGAGAAGCGGTAATCCTATGTAAGCTCAGGCGCTACTGACTTCTTTTACAAGGCTTGCCACACTTCTTCCACCGCCTCGCGCAGCGTACCGACTGCCCAATCAATTTGCTCTGCCGTAATCACGGCCGGAGGCGCGAGCAGCAGATGGTCGCCTGAGTGACCGTTCACTGAGCCCTGCATGGGATAGACAAGCAGGCCTCGTTTCTTGGCGGATTCGCTTATGCGGCTGGCAAAATTCAGGTCGGCAAAGAATGGTGTCTTTGTCGTCTTGTCCGCGACAAATTCCACACCCCATAGCAAACCAATACCGCGAACGTCACCCACAACGCGATGGTCCAGCAGAGTTGCCAGCGCAGATTTCATGTGGCTGGCTGGCGTGCCGGGTTGAGTGGAATCCGCAGCCTGTACGAGATCGTGGGCCTTCATATGCCGCAACACAGCTCTTCCCGCCGCAACGGAGAGCGGATGTGCGTTATAGGTGAATCCGTGCAGGAAGGCTCCCGTACCTTTGGCGATGGCATCGACGACCTTTTTGCTGGCCAGCACAGCCCCGAGGGGCGCGTAGCCACTGGAAAGACCTTTCGCAGCCACCAGAATGTCGGGCGCAATGCTCCAGTGATCCACGGCAAAGTTACGGCCGGTGCGTCCCATGCCGGTCATAACCTCGTCGGCGATGAGCAGCACACCGGTGCGTTGGCAGATTTCGGCGACACCCTGCATGTAGCGTGTGGTGGGAACGGCAGCGCCTAGAGTCGCACCGCTCACGGGCTCGAGAATGAATGCCGCGGCTTCACCCTCGGAAAGTTCAATCGCCTTCTCGAGTTCACCCACATATTTTTCGGCGCAGTTCTCGCAGCCGTGGATGCAGTTGTAGACACAGCGGTAACAGTAGGGAATTCCTACATGCGTGAACTCGCGCACCAGAGGAAGATACATTTCGCGGCGGCGGGCATTTCCGGAAACCGCGAGCGCTCCGAGCGTGGAGCCGTGATAGCTCTGGGTCCGGCTCAGCATGTGGTAGCGCTGTGCCTGGCCGATTTCGACCTGGTATTGCCGCGCCAGTTTCAGTGCGGCCTCGATCGCTTCCGAGCCGCCGGAGGTGAAGTACACACACCCGCCGCGAAAATGCTTGCCTGCAAACTCCAGCAACTCCGCTGCATACTCTTCGGCAACAGCCGTCGTGAATTGGCTGGTGTGAACGAACTCCAATTGCGAGGCTTGGGCGGCCACCGCCTCAAAAATCCCTGGGACACCATGACCAATGAAATTCACAGCCGCCTGCCCGGAAAAATCGAGGTAGCGCTGGCCGTCCGTGTCCCAGATGTAGACACCTTCGCCACGAACGGCTTGGGGGAACGATTTGTGGAACGACCGGGGAAAGGAGGCAGGACGAGCGAAGTGCGTCACGAAGAGATTATCAGGCGTTGGGAAAAGAAGTGTCAAAGCGGCGGGCCTGTGAGTAGTTTCCAGTTACCCGACAATTCTCACCCTTGCCTGCGCTAACTGAACCGCTTATCGTTGCGTCAGAATGCTATGAAGAATGAAGTTTCCTGCCTACACACGCGGATGCCTGGGCCGCGAATGAAAAATCTACTGTTTTTAGCGATCCTCGCGGCGGTAATTGGATTTGTCGCCAGCCCCGCGCCAGCGCAATCTCCGGCAACATCGCCCCGCAAAACCAGTCCACCCTATACGGGCGACCTCTCAATTTTCGACTCTCCCGGTCGCGAAGACCGCCTGCAAATTAATCGCGTGATGGACCTCCTGAAGATCGCGCCGGGAAGCTTTGTCGCCGACATCGGCGCAGGCTCGGGATGGTTCACGGTGCGCGCGGCCAGGCGCGTCGGCATTCACGGAGCAGTTTACGCCGTGGAAATCAGTCCGGACGCCATCGCCTACATTCAGAAGCGAGCCAAGAAGGAAGGCTTTAGCAATGTGCAGACGATTCTCGGCAAGAGTGACAACCCGCTGCTGCCAGCGCAAAAAGTGAATGCGGTTCTATTCCTCAAGGCCTATCACGAAGTTGCGGAGCCGATAGTTCTGCTGCAACATCTTCGCGAATCGCTCGCCCCGAACGCTAAAGTCGGAATCATTGACCGCAACGGCAATGGTGAAGACCACGGAGTCGCCGAGAAGATCGTCGTCGACGAAGCGCAACAAGCAGGCTACAAGTTAGTGGGCCGCTACGATTTCGTGAAAGACGGCATGGATTACTTTTTGGTTTTCGAAGTTAAGTGAAAGCGTTCGCATGTCAGCAACACGATCAGATAGCGCTTTGCCGATGACTGACCGACTCCACTTCCGACTCCAGGGGCAGAGCGTGTGGCGAGCGGAGAGTCCGAATATCCCGCATGGGTGGCTGCCCGAAGAAGCGGCTGTATTCGCGATTGAACTGGCTGGCACTTTCGTATCCGACTTCAAACGCCGCACTGGTGGCGTCCAGACCATCCAGCAGCATGCGTTCCCGGGCTGCCTGCAACCGAAGTTGCTTCTGATACTGCAGAGGACTCATGGCGGTCAGCGCCCGGAAGTGATGGTGCAGCGTCGACACGCCCATGGCAGCGATTTTCGCGAGATCTTCTACCCGTAGCGGCTTCGAGTAGTTCTCCCTGACCCAGGCGACCACCTTTGCCGTCCGGTGGCTCTGATCGCCCAGCGTTGCAATCGCTCGAAGGCGTGCCCCCTCCGGTCCCCTAAGGATTCGGTAAATGATCTCGCGTTGAATCAAGCCACTCAGAAAGGGAATATCCTGTGGAGTATTCAGCAGGTCCACGAGCCGGCAGCATGCGCCGAGCAACTCCGCCGTGGTCTCCCCTGTTGCCATGGCAGGATCATCAGGTGGCACCTCAGGCGCCGGAATCTCCTCGCGACCCAGAAGCTCACGGACTACGGGCATTTCAAGCTTGAGCACGAAACAGAGATAGGGCACCTGCTCGCTGGCTTCGATCACATTACAGATGACTGGCAAATCGAGCGACGTCAGGAGGTATCGCGACTCGTCGAAGATGAATGT
>CAZUCC010000041.1:0-11847 GCA_964619065.1 uncultured Acidobacteriaceae bacterium
AAACCCCCTGGTGGTTTGCGGCAGATCGTTGTTGCCTTAGGGGAAGAACTCCGCCTCCTTGGCGATTTCGGCCGCGATCAGAGCGGCACGCGGCAGCTCGATCATGGTACCCACCACGTACTCCACGGTGCGGCCCTTTTCCTTGAAGACTTCCTTCGCCACGCGGTTCACGATCGCAGCCTGGTTTTCCATTTCGTTTACCGTAGCCGTAAGCGGAATCATGACTTCGGGGAATACCTTGACACCTGACTTCGCGACAGCCACGGCCGCTTCGAAAATCGCGCGCGCCTGCATCTCGGTAATCTCCGGATAGGTGACTCCCAAACGGCAACCGCGATGACCCAGCATCGGGTTCACCTCGTGAAGCTGCTCGACGCGCTTGAGGAGCGGCGGTAAGACTTTCTTTAGATCGCCCGCACCCTTCACTCCGTAGTCGCGATATTTATTGACCAGAGCTTTCTTCTCTTTGGCGTTCATGTAGCGGAGGGTCGCGATATTCACCATCAATTCTTCGCGAGGCGGGAGAAATTCGTGCAACGGAGGATCCAGCGTGCGAATCGTCACAGGGAATCCGTTCATCGCACGGAACACGCCCTCGAAATCCTTGCGCTGCATGGGCAGTAGCTTCTTGAGCGCAGTCCGCCGAGCTTTCTCATCCTGGGCCAGAATCATCGCCCGCATGTGAGCAATTTTCTCCTCGCCAAAGAACATGTGCTCGGTGCGGCACAGACCGATGCCCTCGGCGCCGAACTCCCGTGCTTTATTGGCATCGCGAGGAACATCAGCGTTGGCACGGACCTTCATGGTGCGGTATGGCTCCGTCCAACTCATAAATTTGCCGAGCAGAACCAGGTCCTCCGAATCGGGTGGAACGGTCTTGACCCGATCTTTGATCACGCGGCCGGTGGAACCATCGAGCGAGAGCCAGTCTCCTTCCCTTAAGATCTGGCCCTTAACTCGTATCTCATGCTTTTTTTCGTCTACATCAATTTCCTGCGCACCGGCCACGCAGCACTTTCCCATGCCGCGGGTAACGACCGCTGCGTGGCTCGTCATGCCACCACGCGAAGTCAGAATGCCGGCAGCAACCACCATGCCTTCAATATCCTCTGGGGATGTCTCGGCACGCACCAGGATGACAGGATTCCTTTCGGCGCCGTGGCCAGCCATCTTTACCGCATCATCGGCGCTGAATGCGATCTGGCCGACGGCTCCGCCCGGCGAGGCCGGCAGCCCCTTCGCCAGCACGTTCTCAAGCCTCACATCTTTCTCATCCAAACGCGGGACGACAAAGTACACCAGCTGATCGGGCTCAGGACGGAAGATCGCTTCTTCTTTCGAGATCAGCCCCTCTTCCACCATCTCGATCGCGATTCGCACCGCCGCAAGACCAGCGCGCTTCCCGTTCCTAGTTTGCAACATATAGAGCTTGCGGTCCTGGATCGTAAACTCGAAGTCCTGCATGTCCTTGTAATGCTTTTCCAGCCGCGTCGTGATTTCACGGAGTTGTTTGAAAACATCGGGCATGATTTGCTCAAGTTCTCCAATCGGGACCGGCGTGCGCACGCCCGAAACTACGTCTTCGCCCTGCGCGTTCAGCAGGAACTCTCCATAGAATTCCTTGGCACCGGTCGAGGGATTGCGCGTGAAACCAACTCCCGTGCCGCTGGTATCCCCGAGATTCCCGAACACCATCGCTTGCACGTTCACCGCCGTGCCCAGCATGTCGTCGATGTTGTTGAGCCGCCGGTAGGTTTTCGCCCGATCGTTCTGCCAGGAACGAAATACCGCGTCCCTCGCCATCGAGAGTTGTTCGCGTGCATCCTGTGGAAAGTCGCGTCCGGCGTGCTTCTTGACCGCCTTCTTGTATTCCGCGATCACTTCCTGCAAAGCCTTCGCGTCGAGCCCGGTGTCGAACTTGGTCTTCTTCTGCTTTTTCTTCGCGTCAAAAATGTGTTCAAACACCGACTTGTCAATGTCCAGAACCACGTTGCCAAACATCTGAATCAGGCGCCGGTATGAATCGTAGGCGAACCGCGGGCTCTTGCTGCGCTCGGCCAACGCAACCACGCTCTGGTCGTTCAATCCCAAGTTCAGAATCGTATCCATCATTCCGGGCATGGAAAACTTCGCGCCCGAACGCACGCTGACCAGAAGCGGGTTGTCGCCGCGGCCAAGATGCTGTCCTTGCAGAGCTTCCAGACGATGCAGCGCTTCATCCATCTGCTGTTCGATCTCCGTGGAAACTTCCCCGGAGCGCATGTATTCGCGGCAAGCTTCGGTTTGGATGGTGAAGCCGGGAGGAACTGGCAGGTCTGCGTTGGTCATTTCGGCGAGGCCCGCGCCTTTGCCGCCGAGAACGTCCTTCATTTTGCCGTGACCCTCGGCTTTTCCGCCACCAAAAAAATACACATACTGGGTAGGGGCAAAGGGGACGGCGTGGATCTTACTCTGCGGCAAAGTACTTGTGCTCATTGGTTGTCCTCGGCTGGGTTAGGTCTTAGGGTTCTGGTTCAAGGTTCAAGCTTTTGTTTCGGTCACAATTTCTGAAAAATCGGCGATGGTAGAGAATTCTCGCAGCAAAGTGCTCAGGAGCGCAAGGCGGTTGGAGCGCAGGCGCTCGTCCTCCACCATAACCATGACTTTGTCGAAAAACGTGTCGATTTGCGGGCGGAGCCTGGAGATTTCCTGGAGCGCCTGCGCGTATTGCTTCTGAGTTCGAAGAGTTTGTACGGCCGCCGCGGCTGCGGGAATCTGGTTCGCGAGTTCCTTTTCCGCGGCTTCCTTCAAGGCGGATGGATCGAGCGTTTTCGCCGGATGTTTCCCTGTCTCGCTAGCTTGCCGCAAGATATTTTTCATGCGTTTGAAAGCACTGGAAATGGATTCGAAATCCGCGGATGGGCGAGCCTTCGCGACCGCTTCGGCACGCGCCAGCACGTCGACCACGTCGTTCGCGCCAGCTGCCAGCGTGGCGTTCACCACATCGTAGGCAAAACCGCTTTCTTTGAGATAGAACTCGAGGCGCTCGCGGAAAAACTCATTGGTGCGGCCCTGAACACCATTCGTTTCCGAGCTTCCCGTCTTTGCAATAGCGGTGAACTTCTTCTCCGCATCCGAGCCGCTGTAAGCTTCCAGCGCTCGCTTCGAAAGGAGATCGAGGGGTAGGTTCAGTTTGTGATGCGCGATAACCCTGACCACGCCATTCGCCTGCCGCCGTAATGCAAATGGATCCTTCGATCCGGTGGGCTGTAGACCCAGCGCGAACATCCCGGCGATGCTATCCGCTTTGTCGGCAATGGAGAGAACCGCACCCTCTGTGGTACGAGGAACGTCATCGTCCATGGATTCGGGTTTGTAGTGGTCGTAAATGGCGTCGGCAATGGCGAAACGCGTGCTCTCCGGCAAATCCGAATCGAGTTGCTGCACACGAACATAGAGTCCACCCACAATTCCTTGCAGCTCGGTGAATTCCTTGACGAGCTCGGTGGTGAGATCGGTCTTGGCGAGAAGAGCTGCTTTGTGAATGACGCCAGGGCGAATTTCCTGGCCGCTCTGCTTGATCGTTTCCGCAATCCAACTGGCCAGGCGCTGCACCCGCATCGTCTTTTCGTAGTAGCTGCCCAGATCTTTTTGGAAGGTAACGTTCTTGAGCATCTTGATGCGGTCCAGTAGCGAGTGTTTCTGGTCGGTCTGCCAGAAGAAGCGTGCGTCGTTGAAGCGCGCGCGCAGTACACGCTCGTTGCCGTGGCGGATGAGGCCGTCCGGGTCGCCGTCAGTGTTGAGCACCGCGAGAAAGTGCGGCAGCAGCTTGCCACCGGCGTCTTCGATGGCGAAATACTTCTGATGGTCGCGCATTACGGTGACTAGCACTTCGCTGGGCAGCGCGAGAAATGCCGGATCGAACCTGCCAAGGATCGCCGAAGGAAATTCGGTAAGGTTCACCACCGTATTCAACAGCTCCGTGTCTTCGCGCCAGCGCGCGCCGGGAATGGTGCGGGTAGCGGCGTCCAATGCCTTGCGAATTTTTTGTTCGCGAGTTTCATTGTCATTCGTATTATCGCTATCAGGAACGGCAAGAACTTTTGATTCCTTAAGTATCTCTCTGTAGAGACGCGGATGGCTGATTTGAACGCTTTCCTGACCAATGATGCGGTGGCCGCGCGAAACATTCCCTGCACGAATACCTGCAAACTCTAAAGGGATAATTTGTTCGTCCAACAAAGCCACGATCCAACGTAACGGCCGCGCAAAACGTAGCGTTGGCTCGTTCCAATACATACTCTTAGGCCAAGGAATACCTGAGATTTCGCTTGGCAATAGCTCCGCCAACAGATCGACAGTCGCACGGCCCGGACGAGTAATCTCCGCTGCCAGATACTCGCCCTTTGGCGTCGTCATCCGACCAATGCGATCAAGCGGCAAGCCTACTTTCTTCGCAAATGCTTCTGCTGGTGCAGTTGGCACACCCTCTTTGTACGCGATTTTTACAGCTGGTCCGAGAATCTTTTCACAACGATCTGGCTGTTGTCTTCTTACTTCAGAAAAGTACACGGCAAGCCGCCTCGGTGTTGAAAAAACTCTCCCATTGTCTTCGGGGTGCTCAGTGAACGTAGAAAGATCTTCTTGTATTAAGAGTGTCCTCACGGAGGCTTGCAGAGCAGCAACGGCCTCCTCGATCATCCGCGCAGGAATTTCTTCGGTTCCGATTTCCAGTAAAAAGTCAGGCATGAACCTTCTCTGGTTTTGCTTCTACGGGATTTTCACCGGCGATATCTTTTCTTTGCTGATCTACGTACGCTTTTGCCACGCCCACGGCCAAGGCGCGTACACGCGCAATTACTCCGACGCGCTCTGTCACGGAAATCGCACCCCGCGCATCCAAAATGTTAAAAAGATGCGAGCACTTTAAGCACAAATCGTAGGCGGCTAAAACGGGAAAACGTTTCTTGTCCGCTTTGTGAATATCCGCATCTAGCTTTTCTTTCAGCGCAACTCCGTAGGCATCTACCAACGTCTTGCACTCCGCCTCGTAAAGATCGAAATGCTTCCATGCTTTATCCACATCCGCCGTTTCAAAATTGTAAACTGAGAATTGGATTTCATCCGCGAGGCGCACCTCGCCATATTTCACTTCCCTCCCGGTATCGGGATCGCGCGCCCACACAATGTCGTAAATGCTGTCCACATCCTGCAGGAAAGCGCCGATGCGTTCGAGGCCATAGGTAAGCTCAGCTGAAATGGGATCGAGATCGACGCCTCCGCACTGCTGAAAATACGTGAACTGCGTGATTTCCAGGCCGTCCAGCATGACCTGCCAGCCAATGCCCCAGGCGCCTAAGGTTGGAGATTCCCAGTTGTCTTCTTCAAATTTCAGGTCGTGCTTACGGAGATCGATTCCAAGAACGCCGAGCGATTCCAGGTAAATCTCCTGGACGCGCTCGGGCGGCGGCTTCAAGATCACCTGGAGCTGCATGTGCTTGAAAAGGCGGTTCGGGTTCTCACCATAGCGGCCATCGGCGGGACGCCGCGAAGGCTGCACATAGGCAACCTTGTAAGGCTGCGGACCAAGCACGCGGAGAAACGTTTCCGGCGCCATCGTGCCCGCGCCAACTTCCACGTCGTACGGCTGTTGCAGGACGCATCCGCGCGCCGCCCAAAAAGTTTGCAGACGAAGAATGATTTCCTGAAAGGTGGGCGGTTTGCTCTTGGTCGTTGTCACTCGTTATCCGCTCCCTTGGTGCTTACGCTAATTTCGCCAGCATCGGCAGCGTTACCAGTTTCTTTTCTAGATGACGCTGCACTATCTGCATCAGAAATTTTCGCAAATCTTCGCCTACGGACTTCGGCCACGGCTGTCCCGTTAGTGCGGCTACTGGTGTCCGGAACATCCGTGCCGCCCAAGTCCGGGATTCAATCGATAGCTGCGACGAAGCAAGCCGCTTGTGCTCGACGCACATCAATCCATCCGCCAGCACATGGTAGAAAGCGCGTTCACCTTCCAGGTCCAAACCACACTCCGCGCACGCGGAGAGCTCGGGCAAAAATCCTGTCAGCCGTGTGAGCCATAGGTCAAAGTATGTAAGCGGCATCCAAATCTCGTCTCCGCGCATGACTTCGAGCACCGAAAGCGAGAGGCGAAACAGCGCGTCGTTCGCTTCACGGTCCGGCAGCACCTCGTCTAACAATTCGGCCACATGCCCCAGGGCTACAAGCCGCGAGTAACTGACGTCGTTCGTCAGAGGCGAATCGATGACCTCACACGAATCCAAACGCGTTAACTCGTGGCGCTCGCGATCTTCATAGACCGCCCGCACGCAGGTTAATGGCTCCAGTGCTCCGCCAAACCTACGCCGGGATCTCTTGGCGGAGCGGGCCACGCCACGAACTTTCCCTTCCAGCCGCGTGAAGAGTGTAACCAGCAGATCGGCTTCGCGCATCGGATAAGTGCGGAGCACGATCGCTTCTGACTCTTTCAGCGCCATGTTTCACGGTACGATTCTACCCGACCTCGCTTTAACACTACGCAAACACAAAGAGCGCACGTCCTTGAAACTGCAAGGGACGCGCGCTCCGCAAAATCGAGCAGCCGTCACCGGCCGAAATATTTCGCGTTCTTCTCGGCGTAATCCTTCCACTTTTCCGGCAGATCATCGAGGGCGAAGATCGCCGAGACGGGGCAAACGGGCACGCACGCGCCGCAATCGATGCACTCAACCGGGTCGATATACAGCATTTCCTGCTCGGCATGCTGAGGGGCGTCTTTTTTCGGGTGAATACAGTCAACGGGGCAGGCATCCACGCAAGCCGCGTCCTTCGTGCCAATGCAAGGTTCCGCTATAACGTACGCCATCGGGCTCTCCCTAAGCTGGGTTCTGAACCTTTAATTCTAGCAAGAACCGCGGACATGGTACAGATGGGGTGTCACGGGACACTGATCCAAATAGATCAGTACCGGTCACGGTGCAACCAAATCCCGCGGTCGCAGTTGTGGCGGCTGATATCCGCCCTCACGCGCTTCCACTGCGGCGGCCACTTGTAGCACCAGATCCTCTTCCCACGGGCGGCCCACAATCTGCACCCCGATGGGAAGACCCTCGGGCGAGCGGCCCACGGGAACGACGCACGCGGGAAGTCCCAGGAGGTTGAACCAGGCGGTGTAGGACCAAGCATCGAGATACTTCACGTTGTGGCCTTCCACCAGCCAGCTCCGCTCGCCATGCCGGAAGGCGGGAACGGCGGCCACCGGACATACAAGAATGGAGAATACGCGCATCTGCGCCAGGAACTGTGCACGCAACTCGTCGCGTTGCAGCCAGGTGTAGAGCAGCGTGTGGCCGGTATGCGTGGGCTCGGCGGCAACCCAGCCCAGGAACTGGCGCAATAGCGGACTGAGTTCCTGTTCGCGGCCCTTTACCATGGGCCCCAGCAACATTCCGCCAGCAATGCCGAAGAACTTCCACCACAAATCGCGCGCTTGCTCAAGGTTCTCGGGACGGAACGGAGCAGTCCGAAAGCCAGACTGCGCGAGCGCATCGACGGCGGTGCGCACAGCGGTGCGCGTCTCCGGGGTCACCGGCGTACGGCCATCGTCCTCGAAATATCCAATGGAATGTTCTTTCATCGGCTGCCCCTGCGCACGCTGACCCTGCGGCAGGTGCAAGGGTACCGGAGCGGAGGAAACATCGGCGTCGTCATACCCATCGACCCCGCCCGCCATTGCCTCAAACAGAAGGCGCAGATCCGCCACGGTGCGAGCCATCGGTCCTACAACTCCAAGTTGGGCAAATGGACCCACCGAAGTCGGGAAATGTCCGAGAGAAGGAATGCGGCCGGGCGTTGGCTTGAGTCCGCAGATTCCGCAAAAATGTGCGGGCTCGCGAATCGAGCCGCCCCCATCGCTGCCCACCCCCCCGGCGGACATGCCTGCCGCGATGGCAGCCGATTCGCCGCCGCTGGAGCCTCCCGCGGTGCGGTTTAGATCCCAAGGATTATTGGTGCGGCCGTAGAGAAGATTGTCCGTCTCCCATGCCATGAGCAGTTCGGGGCAATTGGTGACCCCGAGGATGATGGCACCCGCGGCTCGCAGGCGATCCACCAGGACAGCGTCGCGAGCGGCAATGTATCCGGCACGCAACTTGGTTCCGGCTTCGCAGCGGTATCCGGCAACGTCGATCGAACTCTTGATGCTGAGAGGCACGCCGTGTAAGGGACCGGTGGACTCACCGCGCTGAATCGCCGCTTCCGCCTTGCGCGCTTCGCGGAGAACACGCTCTGGGTCCACGTGGACGAAGGCATTCAAGCGAGAATTCTGGTCCTCAATCCGCTGCAGATAGGCCTCAGCCACCTCGACGGGGGAAACCCTTTTCTCGCGCATCATGGAGGCGAGATCGACCGCTGAAGTTGAGGTGAGTTCCGGCATCTAGACAAGTCCTAGGGCAGAAGTCCGAGTCTAGCATGCAGGTGCCGGAGTATTTGTGAAAACGCTTTAGAGAGCTGCAGTGCTGGCAGCACGCGCCAGCTCCGGCTTACGCCGTGTGCGGTTCGTCCTTTGCGAAGAAAGCCAGGACAAAATGCGCTGCCGCCCCAGTGCCGCCAAGTGGGAGAACATGAGCCCGGCGCGGCCTGACGAATCCGTCCATATGACCTCCGCGGAGCCTCGCACACGCTGGCCGTGCGAAAGTTGCAGCCGGAATGGCATGCTCTTCGTGAGCGGAATCGCGCCCGTGGTTTGCACAGACATGCCGTCCGCATTCACATCGAGCAGCAAAGCTGGGTAGCAAACTGCACCCGGCAAATCGAAATGCACTAAATAGCGGACGTCGTGGCGGGAGGACCGGCGGCGGTCCATGGGCATGAAGCCGCGAGCAGCCCGGAGCGACCGCAGGACTTGCTCCGGCTGCAACGGCTTATAAAGGACGAAGTTTGCCCCACATTCGTAGGCGGTGGCAACATGCATTCGCGGGCTGACCAGGGCAAAGACGACGGGCCGCTCGGGCACGGGAAGAAGATGCGCCATGCGGAGCACGTTCTCTGCCCCTGGGGACTCAAGATCCAGCACCAGCGCGGAATAGTTGCTCGCGCCGAGCCGCTCCATGGCGTGGTACGACGTGTCACAGACATCCGGCAATAGATGGGCCTGCCGGGCCGCGCCTTCGAGAACCTGCACGCAGGACGACCGTCCCGCAACGAACAGTATGTTGGGCTTCATCACTTGCGAGGGTAATGGGGCGAGCCCAAGCCGTAAAATCACGGCTGTAATCGCAGCGCAGGGTACTGACAGGTCTTGCACGGCGGCAAGCGATTGTGCCTGCGAGAGTTATCCGGTTACTTGCGTTACTTGCCGGTGGATACCATCGACGGTAGGATCACTTACGAAACAGCTTGACACCGCAAGAACGCGGGCGTTCAAAAAGTTTGGCGAAGTACCATCGGGGGAGGGTACAAGCCATCGGGAAGCCATGGATAAACGTCTATGGCTTCCCCGTAGTTTTTGGGGAGTAAATTCTCCCCAATTCTCAGTCGCGTGTGCGAACTGTTCCTCGCGTGGCAATTACCGTGGAGAGAAGCTCCGCGGAAAGACCTCGCTCCTTGAGAAATGCAGCGACCTTCTTGCGAATCTGCACGGCCGGGATTCGAGGATCCAGGAACATTAAAACGGACGGGCCGGCACCGCTCAGCGCAACTCCCAGGATTCCTGGCTGACCAGCGAGTTCCTCTAGAGCTGGCAGTAGCGGACACAGGGGAGCACGGTAGGGTTGGTGAATGCGGTCTTCGAGAGCATTGGCCAGCAAATCCCGCCGACCCTGTGTAAAGGCCGCCAGCAACAACATGGAGTTCTGGATGTTGGCCACAGCATCCGCCTTGGAGTATGAGGTGGGCAGCACACCGCGCGCCTTCTCCGTTGACAGCTTTTCCTCCGGCACCGCCACCAACAGGGGCCACTTCCCTTTTGGCGTGATTTTGACCGTCTGAACCTTTACGGGTTGCCCCGGTTTTTCTGTCATTCGCGCCACTGCGACACCGCCTAGCCAGCACGCGGCGGCATTATCGGGATGATGCTCGAGGCGCGACGCTTCGGCAATGATCTCTACATCTCCCCAACCCAGTTGCCCGAAATGCACCGCGAAAGCGATGCCTGCCAGTCGGGCTGCAGCGGACGACCCGCAGCCTTTCCCGATCGGGATATTGTTTTTGATCTGAAATGATAAAGGCAGCACATCCCGGTTGTTCGCTCGCAGAAGGTCTTCGTACGTCTTCACGATCAAGTTACCTTCAAGCTGGCTGCAGATCGCAACATCCCGTCCCCGAGCGCGGATGGAAAATTTCCTGGCGGGCTTAGCGGTGATCAGAAAATTTAGATCGAATGCCAGCGCCGCAGCGTCGAACGCTGGCCCCAGGTTCGCGGATGTGGCGGGAAGTGTGAGGGTGAGGGCGCTGGGGATTTTCTTTGCTTTGGCTTTTCTGGCTGAAGTTTTCGCTTTCATGGTGGGCACTTGGGTGAAATTTCCTAACTAGTTCTCTAACGGTACTCTGATCAACTCCTAACGTCTGTCATCCTGAGCGAAGCGAAGGACCCCTACACCCTTGACCTCACTTCACTCTGTCTCAGCTTTCTCACTAGGTAGCTTCCCGGCCAGAAAGCTTGGAACACAATTTCGCTGCGAGCATCCTAGAAGTCCTTCGCTACGCTCAGGATGACAATGAGGAATAAAGTGGCGAACTGGTCAGAAGCTCCTTACTGGGCACTCGATTTCTCCGCTTGCTCAAGGGCACGGATCACAGCATCGGGATCAGCATCCAAAATCAGTGGTTCGCGGCGATGTCCATTAAAGAGACCTGTCTCCTTTTCGTGTGGCGTGCCCGTGAATAAATCTCCACGGTGAAATTTCAGCGTGTATTCCGGGTCTTTCAATGTGTGCCCCGTCAGGATCAGAACCACGGATTCGTCCGGCGCAACGAATTTCTGCTGCACCAGCTTCTTCAGCCCTGCCAGCGTCACGGCGGAAGCAGGCTCACAGCCGACACCGTCCGAACCAATCTCCGCCTTCGCCAGCGCAATCTCGGCTTCGGTGACTTGTTCCACGGTTCCTTTTGTAGCATCCAGAACGCGCAGAGCCTTTCTCCACGAGGCAGGACTGCCAATCTGGATAGCGCTCGCCATCGTGTCCGGCTTCATCGTAACCAGCGACTTCCCGCCAGTTTCGCGAATCGTCCGAACCAGCGGATTCGCACCCTGCGCCTGAATTACGGAAAGCTTGGGCAGGCGCGAGATCAGGCCTAAATCCCGCATCTCCAGAAGTGCTTTCCCAAGAGCGGATGAATTTCCCAGGTTTCCACCCGGAACGATGATGTGATCGGGAACCTGCCACTCGAGCTCTTCCAGGAGCTCAAACGCCGCAGTCTTCTGGCCTTCCAGCCGGTAGGGATTCACGGAATTCAAGAGATAGACCGGCAGCCTGCGGATCACTTCGCGCAGCAAGCGCAGGCATCCGTCGAAATCCGTGGGCAGTTGGCAGGTCAGCGCCCCGTAATCGAGCGCCTGCGAAAGCTTGCCCCAGGAAATTTTGCCTTCGGGGATCAGGACCAGGCTCTGCAATCCTGCTTGGGCGGCGTAAGCCGCCATCGAAGCCGACGTGTTCCCTGTCGACGCGCAAGCGGTCGCGCGGCTGCCCATTACCGCAGCCTCAGTGATGCACGCCGTCATGCCCAAATCCTTGAACGACCCGGTCGGATTGTTCCCCTGGTGCTTGATGGCCAGCCGCACGCCTCCCGCCCAGCTTCCCGTGCGCGCCACTTCCACCAGCGGAGTCCGCCCTTCGAGCAGGCTCACCACATCGTGTCCAGCGG
>CAZUCC010000041.1:11857-38989 GCA_964619065.1 uncultured Acidobacteriaceae bacterium
CAAGAAATTTTGCCCTAGTGGATCAGGACCAAGCTATGCCATCCTGGTTGGGCGGCGTAAGCCGTCATCGAAGCCGCCCTGTTCCCTGTCGAGGCACAGGCCACCCAGCGAAACTTCTCCTCGCGCGCCACGGAAATCGCCGCGGTCATCCCCGAGTCTTTGAAGGAGCCGGTGGGATTCATTCCCTGATGCTTGGCGGTGAGGCGCCGCAGGCCCGCACTCTTGGCGCAGCGTGGCAGTTCAAATATTGGCGTATTCCCCTCGCGGAGAGTGATGACATTGCGCCAGTCCTGCATGGCTGGCAGCAAGTCGCGGAAACGCCACACGCCGCTTTGGTCCAGAGCGTGAAACGACTTGCGACGCTCGAGCCAAAGCGTGCGCAACTCTCCAGCTCGCTTGGAATCGCCCGTCTTCCAGGAGGGATAGAACACTTCCAGTAGTTCGCCACAGCGGACGCAGCGGAAGTCCTGCTCGGCGCGCTCGAACTCCGAGGCGCAAGCGACGCAGCGCAACTTACATCCCCGGGATGTCGCGGATATGAATGCTTCGGCAGTCTCAGCCATGGGAGCTTTTAGTCTAAATTACTTTTTACTTGCTCATATTCGGGGAATGAGGGCTGGCGTTGTCCCTAAGGCACACTAGGACCAAGTCAGTCCTTGGGAAGAAAAGGACTCGGCAGGGGAGGCTTGTCGGCCATGGCGGCCTGGATATGCTGTCTTTGCTCGGAACTGAGGGCGGTGAACATCAGGCCATACTGGGTTCCCAGAGTCCGGCTGACCAACGCGTGCAAGGTCAGCATAACGTCGCCGGCGAAAGGCACTTCAAGCTCAACTTCTTCACCCGGAATGAGTTCCTCAGCGACGAAAGCTCCGATTCCGCTTTCACTGATGTCGCGGGCCCATCCACCCACAACCAAATCCTTGGAAGCGCGCAGCAAGCGGATACGGATCCGTGTTTCAAACGAATACCGTGGCGAGATCCGGCTTGAATCTCCCTGCAAGCTTGAGGAAGTCTGGCCCATTCTTGGCGGCGACACTTTGATTTGGCAACGATAAACTGCCGCTTCCGATTCTAGTGTGCACCGCCCCGTTAGGCCAAGCCTCCTGTTACAAACCAATGTAACTTCCTCGGCACCTACGACCATTCGTTTTCTTAGGAGGTTAAGCCGCGTTTTGATAGCAGGCTATCAAGAGCGTCCTTTTCCGCGCCGGATAGCCGTCGCGCTGTACCCTTCGCCAACACTCCCAGTGTTAGAGGGCCCATGGACACGCGCACAAGACGTAGGACTTCTGTGCCGCCGGCAGCCAGCATTCTGCGGATGTGGCGGTTTTTGCCTTCCTGCAGAGTGACTTCAAGCCACGCCGTTCGCTGACCCTGTCGCAAGACGGCAACGCGTTTCGCACGCAGAACTTCCCTCCCGGACTCGATTCCCGCGGCAAGCGTTCTGGCCACTTCCCGCGGAACCGTGGAAGCGATCTGTACATGGTAGATCCTCTCGATGTGCGATTCAGGCGCCAGGATTCGGGCAGCCCACTCGCTATCGTTTGTGAGCAGCAGCAAACCCTCACTGGCCTTATCCAGGCGCCCCACCGGAGCTACCCAAGGTAAATCCTTCTCGAGGTGGGCGTAGACCGTTTTGCGCCCCTTCTCGTCCGAAGCGGTGGTGACAACGCCACGCGGTTTATTCAAGACCAGGTAGATAAACTCCTGCGCCGCTACCGGATTCTGGCCCACTTCAATTTTGTCGAGATTAAGATGAACCGGAGTTTCGGGATCCCATCGAACGCGACCGTTGAGCCGCACCAACCCATCGCGAATTAGAACCGCGGCCTGCGATCGCGAACAATGGCCAAGCTTGGAAAGGGCGCGAGCGAGCCCTACACAGCGGACGGCCCTAGCAGCCGCAGGCCGCTTGTTTTTCTTTGGGTGTACACGTGGCTTTTTCAGATTTTTCAGGACCATGAACGAATGGCGCTACGCGTCCAAAGCCTGCTCGAAGTCCGCCAGCAGGTCGCGCCAGTCTTCAATCCCGACCGAGACGCGCACCAGTCCATCCACCACTCCGGCCTGATCAAATTCTTCCTCGGTAAATCCAGAGTGGGTTGTTGTTTTCGGATGGCACATTAGCGTCTCCACGCCGCCCAGCGAAACCGCGTTCCGCGCGATGCGAACGTTGCGCAGGAAATTGAAGGCTGCTTTCTTCCCACCCTTCAGCACCAAAGACAGCATCGCGCCGGGCTGGTCGCATTGTTTTTCGACAATGCGCTTCTGCTCGGCGTTTTCGAAGAGCGTCGGAAAAACCACGCGCTCCAACTTGCGATGTCCCGCCAGCGCGGCGGCAATCTGCTGTGCATTGTCCGTAGCGCGGCCCATGCGCAGGCCCACGGTGGATAGGCGCCCGTCGAGCATCCAGCATTCGTCGGGCTGGAGAATCGTACCGAACAGGCTGCGTTTGGAGCGAATCTGACGAATGAGATCGGGGTCTTTCGCAAGCAACACGCCGCCAATCATATCGCTGAACCCGGATAAGTACTTTGTGGCGGAGTACATCACCAAATCTGCGCCATGCTGCAAGGGATGTTGGAAGGCAGGGCCGAGTAACGTATTGTCTACCATCACGACCGGCTTGGGCAGGCCTAGCTTGGCCGCAGCAGCCGCGCTGGCGCAAGCCTGCTCGATGTCGGTCATGATGAGTGTAGGGTTGGCGGGAGTTTCCACCAACACCATCCGCAAGTTGGTGGCAGCGCGAATTGCGGCATCGAGCTTTTGGCCATCGCCTGCCACCACGCCGACGCCATGGATTCCATAGAGCGTCAGGAAATCCTCCACCAGATGCTGTGTGCCGCCATAGATGGGAACGGTATAAACGATGGTGTCGCCAGGACGTACCAGAGCAAGCATCGCGGTCATGATGGCCGACATTCCGGAATTGAAAATTAACGACGAGGTCGCCCCCGCTTCGATGGGCACAAGGTGATCTTCGAGAATTTCCGCGTTGGGATGATTGAAGCGCGAATAAACAAGATCGACCTGCTCACCCTCCAGGGCCTTCCCGCGTCCCGCCATCAGGTCAAAGGCGCGCTCCGCCGCTTCGGGACTGGAAAACACGTAGGTCGAGCTGCGAAATACCGCCGGCCGCGCGGAACCTACAGAAAGGCTTGGGTCAAAACCGCGCGTGAGAACCTGGGTATGCGGCCGAAGGGATTTATCGTCGGACATGAAGGACTCCTGGAGTCGAATCTACACCGCCTGCTCAGGGCACGAAAGGGGCAAGATGGTGGGCGCGGAAGGAATCGAACCTTCAACCTGTCGGTTAAGAGCCGAATGCTCTGCCAGTTGAGCTACGCGCCCCTGAGTTTTACTCCGTGATATAGGAGAAGCGGGCTGATGGCGCCAGCCCATTACTGTAGCTGGCATTACGCAAGGCGTAACCTTTTGAGTGTAACAAAGATTAGTTTCGGGCAGCAACGCTGCGGAGTGAATGCTGGAGCGCGAAGAATGCCACAGGCTTGCGTTGGATCCTTGCGTGCAGCCCTGCGAGCGTTGCTACGATTTTCGCGAAGCGTCGGCGGCGAACGGTGAAATCCCCGCAGGATCTTCTGTGATTCGAAGTGGCGGACGCCGCGAAGGCAGAGTCTCTTCCGCCAATACCTTCACTTGATAGCGCTCCACCGTGCCAATCACGGGAGCTTCATCGAGCCCGTGGCCAAAACGGACGAAGGCTTGGCGCGCGCACAAATTCTCGATCATGTTCAGCCCGACGCGGCTGAGCACCTGTTGCGGCAGCGTGGAAAAATGTCGAAACATCCACAAGAAATACAAACGTTGCCAGAAGGTGGGCCGAAGGTAACGGGGCCCGATTGGGGTCAGGATTTCCACAACACCACGATTCAACTTGTCGGTCATGCCAGCCTGCTGAACTACCGGGGGGTCTGCCAGATAACTGGCAGTAGGCCAAGAACGCAGCACATTATGGCACTAGGACTTGAGGGATTGCAAACGCTAAAAGGGCATAGGCAAAGCTCGAAGGGGGTACGGGCAGGCAAATGGGGATCGAGAATAGCTCTTGCACCAAAAACGGTGCACTCCAGATGGCCTCTCCCTGCAATAGCGAGAGGTCGTGGTAAGGCGACAGAAAAGCTCCTTTGCTTGGCGAAGGAGCTGAAATGGGTTCTGCAAAGCTGGTTATGCCAGCGCCGGATGCCGTTTATGCCAATCGGTCAGTGTTTGCAATGTATTTCCCAGCGCCAGCAGGGTGTGCTCGCTCAGGACGTTGCCTACAAACTGAATCCCAACCGGCAAGCCGTCCTTTGTGAAGCCGCTGGGCACGCTCAGCGCGGGCAGGCCGCAAAGATTGCCGATGCCGCCCAGGGGATCGTCAAAGTCAAACGACGGACCATCCAGCGCAGTGCTCAACGGCAACGCGGGTGTGGCCAGCGACGGAGTTGCCAGGACATCCACATGTTGAAAGACCTCTGCCATCTTCCGCTGCACAATGGCGCGAACCCGCAGGGCTCGCAGATAGTCCGGGCCGGAAATCTGTTGAGCCGCATAGCCTCCAACTTGAGCTACGGGGTCGGTTAACTTCAGCGCGTCGCCTGAGGTAAGCAGCGTCTCGAACGCCGCAGCCGCTTCCGCGGAGATGATAACGCCTCCGGCGGCCTCCCAGGGACCGTCTGGCAGCGTAATTTCAGTAACGGACGCACCCGCCTTCCGCAGAACATCGAGCACGGCGTTGGCGGTTGAGTTCACTTCCGGATAGCTCTTTCTAGCCTTTTCGGACTTTTCCGGCCCCCAAGGATCTTTTAGCCAGCCGATGCACAGCGGGCGCTCCATCTTCAGAAAATCGGCTCGAAGAACATCGGTATAGCGGAAGGCTGCTTGCGGCTCCGGAAGGGATCCCAAATCGCTGGAGTCGTGCCCCGCAATGGCTGCCAGAACCAAGCCGCAGTCATCGGCAGTGCGGCAGATGGGGCCGATCTTGTCCATGGAGTAGGAGAGCGCCATGGCGCCGGAACGCCCCACACGGCCATAGGTTGGGCGCAACCCCGAAACGCCGTTGAATCCCGAGGGGCAGATAATGGATCCCCAGGTCTCCGTGCCAATCGTAAAAGCGGCCAGGGCACCCGCCATGATCGCGCCCGAACCACTCGAAGAACCGCAGGTCCAGCAGTCCTCATTCCAAGGATTGTGGGCTGGGCCGGAAACAGATGCCGAACCGAAGCGGTATCCGAATCCACCCGCTAGCTCGATCATCGCAGCTTTACCCAGCAAGACAGCGCCTGCTTCTTCCAGTTTCAGAATGATGTGCGCATCGAAATCAAACTGGCGATCCTTATAAGGCAGCGCGCCCCACGTCGTGGGATAACCCTTGACGGCGAGCAGGTCCTTGGCGGCATAAGGAATTCCGTGGAGGGGACCGCGATACTTGCCGGCATGAATCTCCTGCTCGGCTCTGCGGGCATGCTCCAATGCAAGCTTGGGCGTCAGCGTCGCGTAGGCGTTCAGCCGGGAAAAACGCTGGCAGCGATCTAAGTACGCCTGGGTCAGTTCGACCGGCGATAGATTCCGTGTGCGGATTTTTTCGGCAAGCTCCCGCACGGGAGAAAACAGAACACTCTCTTCAATCCTGTTGCCAGCCATATCATTTCCCCTCCCTGGCGCTCAGATGCAGCACCGTGGCTGGAGCGTCAGAGTTATCGAGCACATAGGCGCGCAGCTTCTGCAGACCGCGTACTTCAGAGATCAGCTGGCGGCGGATTTCTTCCTTTTGCTGGGGCGTGAACTTGGGGCTATACAGCCGCATGATCTCGTTGAACTTGGCCTCGACTTCCTCGGCGACTTCTTTAGGAATGCTGGGCTGAGAAGTGGCGGTTTCTGGAGCGGGAGCACTGGTCTGCCCGTAGACTCCCTCGGGGACTGCCAGCGAGGTAGCGGCAGCAGCCGTGACGGCTGCTACACAGCGCGCAAACTCACGACGAGAAACTGGATGAGAGGTTTCATGGCTGGTCATTTCATTGTCTCCGCAAGGAAGGAAGGCTAGTGGAGGGGAGGTGGAAGAGTCAAGTTTGCCTTGGAATTACAAGGGATCGGAGGTGCTAGAACGTGATGGCAACGCCGCCGCGGATGGCGCGCGCCGACTGCACCAGATACACCGTGCGGTGGTCCTGTCCCATCACGGGAACATAGCCTTCCGCCAGCAGATTGTGCAGATCGAGTAGCGCTTCCATGTGTGCGGGCAACACCCCCATACGGGGGATAGGCTGCCGCAGTACCACATTCAGGAATGGGTCGGTCTGTCCCGGGGAAGCGTTGAACCCATCAACCGGGGTAAGGGCGTGCCCGTTCGTCCACCGGTAGGAGGCCGTCCATTTGGTCTGGCTCGCCGGGACTGTTCCGCTTAGCCGCGCGGCAAGCGCGTGCCGCAATACCGTATGCATCTGGCTGCGGGAGGAATCCAGACTCACCATCTCCTCGGGCAGCTCCAACACGCCGCCGTACGCGTAGTCGAATGTGGCATCAAGGCCAGAAGCGAACTTGCGCTCATACACCGCACGCACGCCGTTGGCGCGATAGTCCGCGCCCTGGTAGGTGAAGGTTCCGGAAGAAGGGTCGGCCAGGACTTCGCCGCTATTCGCAGCCACGGCACCGATGCCGACCAGAGCCGTATCGCGAAGGCGGTCACGATAGACGGCAACCATCATGTTGTTCTTGCCTACACGGCGCGCCAGGGAAAGCTCGTGGTGAGCGCTGCGCTGCAACGCTGGGGCGAAGCCGCTTACGGAAATTCTGGGGCCTATCTGCATCGGCTCCATAGGCAGCACTTCCCGCTCACGCGCCAGCCGGCTCGGTGGTTCCGAAGATGCGTACCGGTAAGCAGCCACGGTGTCCCGGCCTAAGTGCATTTCGGCGGAACCAAACGGAAGTAGCGCGTTTGTGCGCTTAATGAACTGTACGGTCTGCCATTCACTGCCAAACTTCAACTCGATCACATCCGCCAAGTCCATCGAGTCCGCAACCCGAAGACTGAATGCATTCAGCGCGGCGGCGCGTTGCACAGGATCGGGAGGAGCCAAACGTCTTGCCGTGAACGAGATTTCCGGCGTTGATCCGTTGGACAACTCCTGCGAATAAGTAGCCCTGACGAGGGCCGATGGAAATGCCTCTCCGTAGCCAACATTGCCGTCAAATGCCAGGGATCCCGAGGACAGCACGCTATGTTCGAAGGAGAACTGTGTGCTCGCGTCCGAGCCCCCTCCATAGCCTTGGGAGTCAGATCCGGCCACAAACGAAATCCCCGCCTTCATCACGGGATCACGCCTCTCGGCGGCGGCCTGGGGATCCACCACCCGCAAAATGGGACGCCGGGCAACCGATCGCAACATCCACTGCCAGTCATCGCCTTGCGTCGCGTCCGACCGCGGAACCACGTTCAAAGTGTCGAAAATCGTGCTGAGCGTGAGGTTTACAACGGAAGCGACGCCGGCGCGCAAGTCCACATGTTCACGAATCGCAGGAAGAAAAGAAGGAGCGGAGACGCGGAGGTTGTAGATTCCCGGCCGCAATCCGGAAGCCGAGTAGTAGCCATTCCCGTCGGTGAAAACGGTCAGAGTGCGCGCGGCGGACGCAAAAACCTCCACCACGGCGCCCATCTGCGGAGTTCCTTCGGAGGTGCGGACGATTCCGGAGAGCGAACTGGTCCGGCCCGCTGCCCAAGACGGCAGACCCAGAACCAGAACAATCGCGAAACAGCTTAGCTTCCGAAACATCCCGCCTACCTCAAGGGAGCCAGGCCGGGCTTGGATCCTTACTCGATGGAAAACGTCACCGAGGGATCCAAAGCCTGCTTGGAGAGGTTGTCATTCACTTTGATGTTCATGCGATAGACGCCCGGCTGCAAACTGCTCGCTGAGAGCGTCTTTTGCAGCGTGACTTGCTCGCCTATATTCCCCATCTGTTCCGTTTTTTCGACCGCATGAATGACCGGCTTATTCGTCGCGGCATCCACCACGTCGTATTCGACAGTCGCCGATGGCTTATGGGTCTTATCGTCGACCGAAAGATTGTACACCTGCATCCAGAAATTCAAGCGCTGGTCGCGTTTAAAGGCAACCGGCTTCCCGTCGGAGGAGACCACGCGCGGGCGAACTTTCGTCATTCCGATGACAAAATTTCCCGTTCCCGCGTACTTCGCTGGCACCGGCTCCATTTGATCGGCCAAAATGAGCGTGGAATTGGCCAGCTTCTCTTCGTTGTATTCCGGCACATCAAGGCCGTGGCCCCAGGTTCCGGAGCGATCCCCGTTCACGTCTTTCACCACTACATCCAAGCGGTACCTGCCGGGACGCAGCGGCAGGGCCTTCCAATACACCGAGGCATTTTCAATCGTCTTGGGCAAAAGCTCGGCCGGAACATCCCTTTGTATGGTGTCTTCAAAGGTTTGCGCGATGCGTCCGCCAATGGTCGTTTCGCGCCCGAAGATGTTCACGGTTCCACGCTGCACACCGTCTTTGTTCACGAAGGTAATATCTTTATTCCTGAGCTGAACCGTCACCGGAACCAGCACGGTGTCCGCCGTTACCCGCACGAAATCGGTCCGCACGTCAAAAGGCATGGGATTGACAGTGATATGGTGCCCAACCTTTTCAGCTAGATCGTGGAATTTAATTGCCGGAGGCTTCTGCAGCTTGGCGAACTGTTCCAATCGGTCAAATTGCTTGCTTTGATTGTCCTGTCCAGGACCAAGTCCCAGGCGTTCGATGCCACTGCCAGTGAACCGAGCTGTCTTGCTGCTCAATCCCATTTGTTCCGATTGCGTGAGCCCGGCGCCCGGTACATAAAGAAGCGCATCCTTCTCCGAACGGTCCATCGTCATGTGATACTCGCCACACATGCACGGATCGACAAACTCAATAATGATTTCCTGCCCGATTCCCTCGAGATAGCGATAGCGCCAGGTTTCGAAAGGAAATGTCGATGTGGAGCCGCCACCCTCATCTATGGGACGTTCGTAGGTTCCGCCCGATGGGTGCGACTCGATTTCGTCGGGCTTGCCATACATGATGTACATCTTGCCGCGGTCCGTCTTCCAGCCCGGAACGCCAGCCGCAAAGTGCTCGTTCGCATAGGCAATGCGCGTGTAGTGATCTTCCTTAAACTCGTTTTCAACGGTGTCTGGCGTAGGATCGCGGCGCAGCCAAAACTGCTCGATGAAGTTATCCCGCTCCTCGTCGTTGCTCAGGCGCTTAAAGGCGTCCCGTTCTTCGTCGGAAATGATGTAAGCAACATCCACGCCGATCCAATTCTTGTAAACCTTGGTGAGTTCGGTGCGGAGCGACTTGGAGTTCTGCCGTCTTTGCTTTTCGCTGAGTGGTTTCTTCAGGGGATCGATCTGCGAATCCGGCTGCTGATCCTCTTTCTGCTCTTCGGAGGATTTCTGTTCGTCAGAATCGGCCTTCGCCTCCGACTTGGACTGCCCCCACACAGGCAGGGCGATTGCAATTAGGGAAAGGAACAAAACCACGTTGCGAAACCAAACGCGAAAGATGGGAGACTGCATGAGCGGAAGCTCCTAATGGCCGAACGAACCTTCGACTAAGTGTAAGGATTCGCTTGGGATCAAGCAAGCCCGGAGTATCCCGTGATCGAACCGGCCGAAATCCAGCATCTCGGGCGCCTTCAACGGAACCTGCAATGCGTTTGGATGCCCAGGACGCCAAAAGGGATGTCCCGGTCCGCAATTGTTAAAAGACGGGCCCCTCAGTTATCCCAGTTGTCGTGAACTCCGTTCCTCAGGATCGGAGCCTATTCCTCTGCTTTCTCAGCGCCTTGTGCCGGCTCGAACTCAGCTTTGTAGCGCAGGGTAATCTCCGTGGATCCAGCTTCCCGGAGTCGCCGGTTAAGGTCGGCCAGGGGGCCTTCACGTAACCGCTTGAATTCATTGAGCTTTTCGGTAGAAACCTTTTCCAGCTCGCCGAGCATAGCCAGCGCCTGCACGGTCGGAGCCGCATCCGCACTGTCGAACGTGCCATACACCTGATTCAGCCATGAGTGCACGGTCGCCATACTTCTTGCAGGGCTCACACCCGGAGGCGGCGTCTTGCCGGCGGTTCCACTTTCCAGTTTGGCCAGCTTTTCTTCGAGCTCCGCCACTGCGGGGCGAACCGTTTCTGGCCCTGAGTCTTTCAGGGCTTTGAGCTGTTTGCGCACTGCCCGCAGCTGCTGGATTACGTCATAGTTCGAGGCGAGATCTACAGCCGCTCTCTGCTGTGCGATCAACATGGCTTGCAGATTGGCAGGCGTTGCGGCCACACGCGGGTCCATCCGTACCTTAAGCTTTTGCGTATGGGTTGTGCCGTCAACCGTGAGGCGAACGGTGTATTCGCCCGGGACCACAGCAGGACCGAATGGTCCAACAGGAGTATCGTGCGGGATCGCAGAGATGGGATATTCGCTTTCCAGCGTTTTAGGCCTGGGATAGCGGAGATCCCATACCCAGCGATGCATTCCTGCCGTGGCAGGGAGTACACGCTCCTGCCGCACCCAGTAAGTGGGCACGTTCAGCTCTTTCTCGTTAACCGATTCCAGTTTGTCGTCGCTGGCAAAGCGCCGCACCAGCTTGCCCGCCGTGTCCAAAATCTCAAGCGTAACCAGATTCGCGGAATCTTTCAGCAGATAGTCGATCACCGCTCCATCTGGCGGATTCTGTCCCATGGGAGTTTCGGGCGGCAGCGGTGTGTCGGGATTCGTGCTGCGCTGGATGCGCGTAGCCAGTTGCGGCTGGAATAACCGCGTCTGGGCGGTGTCGCCTTCATGAATCTGCCGCAGTGCTGTAATGTCGTCCAGAATCCAGAACGAGCGTCCGTGCGTGCCCACGACTATGTCATCGCCATGAATCACAAAGTCACGCATGGAGGTGTAGGGCAGGTTCAATTGCAGAGAATGCCAGTGCTCGCCATCGTCCAACGACATCCACATGGCTCTCTCCGTTCCCGCAAAAAGCAAGCCGGCCGGCCCCCGATCCTCCCGCCCCGCATTCACTGTGGCATCACCCTGAATCCCGTCGGTAACCTCCGTCCACGTCTGGCGGCTGTCGTGAGTGCGTTAGATCTAGGCGTGGAGATCATCAAGCCGGAAGCGGTTCACCGACATGTATGCGGTTTGGGTGTCGAAGTGGCCGGCATCCATCTGCGATATCTTGCTCCACGGTGTCAGCTCATGTGGCGTAACGTTCTCCCAATGCTTGCCGCCATCCCGCGTCACGTGCACGAGGCCGTCATCGGTGCCCGCCCAGATCAGGTTCACGTCCCTGGGTGACGGGGCGACGGAGTAAATCACACCGCGATGTTTACCCTTCCACGGATCGTCTTCGACAAACACGCCCAGAGTTGCGGGATAGCTGGGATCTTCGCGAGTCAGATCGGGACTGATCTCCTCCCAGCTATGCCCGCCGTTCGTCGTCTTGAACAGCACGTTAGACCCGAAATAGAGAATGTGCGGATCGGCAGGCGAGAAGATCACCGGCTGTGAGCGATTGAGCCGGTATTTGCCCGTGCGGATCACCCAGGGGCTTACATCCTGTATCTGCCCGGTGCGGCGATCGAATTTGGTGAATTTGCCGCCGTACAAAATGTCGGGATGGAGCGGATCCGGAGCCACGTATCCATATTCTTCGATGCCAATCGGATGCCAGTCGCGGAAAGTGATCGCGCCATAATCGCTGCGGCTGGCGATCCCGACTGAGCCGCTCTCTTGCTGCGAGCCATAGACCCAGTAGGGAAACTGATTGTCTGTCGCAACGTGATAGATCTGCGCCGTCGGCTGGTTGTACCAAGAACTCCAGGTCTTTCCTCCATTCACGGTGACGACCGCACCCTGGTCCACAGTCAGAAGCATGATGTCCGGATGATTCGGATTGATCCACGTCGCGTGATAGTCATCACCGCCCGGAGCACCTTTGATCGCCGTGAGTGTCTTGCCCGCATCGACGGATCTGTAGAGAGAGGTGTTGCTAATAAATATCGTGTCACGATCTTTAGGATGCACGCGTATCCAGGCGAAATCAGAGTTGCGCCCGGTCACGCGCGGCTCGTCGTTGACCAGGGCCCAGCTTTCCCCCGCGTCGTCGGAGCGGTAGACTCCACCCTCGTCGGCAACGTCGACTGTGCTGTACATGCGGTCCGGATCCGAGGGCGCGATGGCGATACTGATGCGCCCATGCTTTTCCGGGAAACCCTTCGTCAACTCCCGCCACGTATTGCCGCCGTCATCGGATTTATACAGGCCGCTGCCCGGACCCTCGTAATTGGATCCCACTGTCCACGGCGGGCGCCGTGAAGCCCACATGGAAGCGTAGATTTTGTTGCTATCGCGCGGATCGAAGGCAAGGTCGATGCCACCGACGTCATCGTTTTTGAAGAGCACTTTGGCAAACGTCTGCCCGCCATTGAGTGAGCGGAAAATACCACGCTCGGCGTTTGGCCCATAGGGATGTCCGAGCACAGCCACAAATACCCGGTCCGGATTCTTGGGATCAACAATGATCGATCCAATTTGTTGGCCATCGCGCAGGCCAAGATGAGTCCATGAGTTGCCGCCGTCCGTGGATTTGTAGACACCGTCGCCAATCGATAAATCCGGCCGCCGCAGCCCCTCGCCACTCCCGACATAGACGACATCGGGATTCGATGGTGCCACCGCCAGCGCTCCTATCGATTGCGTTTGCCCTTCGAAGATCGGTTGCCAGGTGTTGCCACAATCAGTCGTTTTCCAGACTCCACCGTTGTTCACCCCAATGAAAAACACGCAGGGTTGCGATGGGATGCCTGCTCCCGCAACAGTGCGCCCGCCGCGGAATGGCCCAATCATGCGCCATTGCAAGTCGCTATAGAGCGAGGTGATGTCCTGCGCAGAGGCAAGTGCTGAAAAAACTGGAGCAATCCCAGCCAGGAGTGAGACGGAGCAAACGAAACTACGGAATAGTCTTGTCATGAAGTCTCCAGCGGGGCGAGTTTCGGAATCCGTTAGAGCATAGCGCAACCATCGCCTGAACCGGGAGGTATGCGCAAGATGAGGAGGCGAGTGCGTTCGCGGCGGATGTAAATCAGTGTCCACTTTTGGACGGCAGGAATCGCAGGTGGACACTACGACTCTTTCCGCCATTGGGCAAGTAATAGATAAGTAAAGAAAAGAGTCACAGCCACTTTGGACGATGACATGCTGTTTCTTTAGTTGGAAGAGAACTGCTCACATGACGACCCTGATGCAGGATGTGCGGTATGCACTAAGGCAGTTGCGGAAGACGCCGGGATTCACGATTACGGTGCTGTTGACGTTGGCGCTGGGGATTGGTGCCAACGCAGCAATTTTCACGCTGGTGAATGCAGTGCTGCTGAAGAATCTTCCTGTCGCTGATCCCAAGACGCTGGTTCGGCTGGGCGATGCCAATGATTGTTGCGTGAATTCTGGAACCCATGAGAGCGGCGACTACTCGCTCTTTTCTACCAATACATACGAGCAACTGAAGAAGAACTCCCCTGAGTTTGAAGATCTGGCCGCGATGCAGGCGGGCTTTGGATTCCGGCCCATCATTGCACGGCGCGATGGAATTCAAACAGAGGCGCGGTCCGTGATGGGAGAGTTTGTCTCGGGCAACTACTTCCGAACCCTGGGATTGCAGCCGCAGACGGGACGCCTGCTGATGGATGCGGATGATGTTCCGGGCGCCTCCATGACGGCGGTGATGAGCTATAACGTGTGGCAGCATGATTATGCGGGTGACGCTGCCGTAATTGGCAGCACCTTCTGGGTGAATACGAAGCCAGTGACGGTAGTGGGAATCGCACCAGAGGGCTTTTATGGCGATCGGCTGTCCAGCACGCCGCCGGATTTCTACCTTCCGATTGAGGCAATGCCCGTACTCGCGAATGTCCCGTATGTTCACAACCCGGATACTGAGTGGCTTTACCTTGTTGGGCGTGTGAAACCTGGTGTTGCGTTGACTCCTCTCCAGGACAAGCTGAGTGCACTGCTGCGGCAGACACTCGCGCCGAGCAAGAATTTCTTAGGGGAGCACAATACGGCGCTGTTGGCGAAAGCCCATATGGTGCTGACGCCGGGTGGAGCGGGTATTCGGGACATGCAGGAGCAGTATGCGTCTCATCTCCATTTGTTGATGTGGGTCGTCGGTCTCGTGCTGTTGATTGCCTGCGCAAATATTGCGAATCTGCTGCTGGTGCGAGGGATGGGACGGCGAGCGGAAATGTCCGTACGGACGGCGCTGGGAGCAATGCGCGGAAGGATTGTCCGCCAACTTTTGACGGAGAGCGTGGTATTGGCCGGAATGGGCGGCATCGCCGGTCTCGCAGTCGCGTATGCGGGCACACGAATGCTGCTGATGCTGGCGTTTCCGGGAGCGCAGGACGTTCCGATCCATGCGAGTCCGTCCATGACAGTCATAGCGTTTGCGTGTGGACTGTCGCTGCTGACTGGCGTTCTGTTCGGCGTAGCACCGGCATGGATCACGGCGCAGGCGAAGCCAGCGGATGCTCTGCGGAGCGGTCCACGAACGACGGCGACGGGAGTTTCGCTGCTCCAGCGCGGACTGGTAGTGCTCCAGGCGGCATTGTCTTTGGTGTTGCTGGTTGGTGCCGGACTGTTTTCGCAAAGCCTGAGCAAGCTGGAGAATTCGGACCTTAAGCTAGAGGCAAAAGACCGGTATATCGTGCATATCAATCCTCAGGCGGCGGGGTACTCGCAGACGCAGCTGGAGGCGCTATACCGGACCATGGAAGAACGATTCCATGCGTTGCCGGGAGTGGTGAAGTTAGGCATCGCCACGTATACACCCATGGAGGACAACAACTGGAGCAATGGCGTTCAAATCCAGGGACAACCCTTTTTGAATACCGGAGCTTCGTTTGTCAAAGCAAACTCGGAGTATTTCGACTCCGTTGGTACTCATGTGGTCATAGGGCGCGGAATTGACGCGCGGGATACCTCGACTGCTCTGCCCGTCGCGGTCGTGAATCAAGAGTTCGTCAAACAGTTCCTCCCCAACACCAATCCCATCGGAAAACGTTTCGGTCCGCCCGGACCAACTTCGTCCGGAGACTTCGAGATCGTTGGCGTCGTGGAAGACACCACCTACACTGCTGTGCAATGGAAAAACCACGCTATGTTCTTTGTCCCGATGATGCAGCGCGATGTCAGCGATACAGAGCCCATCGAAAACGATATTTCGCTCTACGCTGGGGCCTTGGTGCTGCAGACTGAGCGACCCATCAACAATATTGAAGTCTTGGCGCGGAGAACGCTGGCAAGTATTAATCCCAATCTGACAGTCGTAAAATTTCAGACGTTCGACGGCCAGATCGCCGACCGATTTACCGATAACCGCATGATTGCACGCTTGACGATGCTATTTGGGGGGTTAGCGCTGCTGCTGGCGACAATTGGCCTCTATGGCGTGACCTCATATACCGTCGTGCGTCGGACTTCGGAGATTGGCATCCGCATGGCGCTGGGAGCTGAGCGCGGCGGTGTGATCGCGATGGTCATGCGCGGGGCGGTCGTTCAAACCGTCCTTGGGCTGGCAATTGGAATCCCGGTGGCACTACTCTGCGTACAGTTTGTGAAAGCGCAACTCTATGAAGTCACCAAAGCGGATGCCAGTGTGATAATCGCCGCGATTGTTACGCTGGCAGCGGCGGCGTGTGTTGCCGGGATCATTCCTGCGCGGCGCGCCGCTTCGATTGACCCTGTGCAGGCATTGCGGACGGAATAAGAACCGCAGCAGGACGCCAAATCTCGACACTGGTCGGCACATATCTGCAAAATCGGACAACCAGCCCTCAGCATTGTCCAAAAAGCGAAACATATCGCCTGACGCTATAATGGTCCGTTAACTTTCTTCTTGGCGGTCCCGTCAGCCCTGCAGGCTTACCCCCAGGCGGAAAGATAGCTCAGCGGGCCTGCTTTTCCTTCAGATTCCCGGAACTTGGCCAGCCCTCGGTTCGTACCATGAGAAGTGCATCTCTTCCAATGGAGAACCGTGTCGGCAGGCGGGCTGGATAGCTGGAGATAGACCCGAAGGATAGGTGCCCCCTGGCACGACAGGAAGGCTCATGAAGACTTGGAAGAAGGTGCTAATTGGCGCAGGTGCGGCCTTTGTCCTCTTGGGCATTATTGGGGCCACTGTATTCAACAGCCGCAAGAACTTGGTCGTAGTGCAAACCGGTAAGGTGCAACGCCAGGATTTGTCCTCGGTCGTCACTGCTTCCGGTGAGATTAAGCCGAAGACTTTTGTGAACGTGGGCGCGAACGCATTCGGCAAAATTACGCATCTCTATGTGAAGGAAGGCGCCCACGTGAAGCGAGGCCAGTTGCTGGCACAACTCGAAAACGTGCAGTCCGCGGCCGACGTGGCGGCCTCTCGCGCTTCGCTCGGAGCCTCCGAAACCGACTTTGTCGCCTCGGACGCCGCTTATAAAACCGCCGTCGCCGACCAAAAACGCGCCCAATCCGACCTCGACCACACCCAGCTCGATTGGGACCGCGCACAGGGCATGTTCAAAGACCAGCTCATTTCCAAATCCGACTACGACATGAGGAAGGCTGCCTGGGAAACCGCAGTCGCCGGCCTGGAGCAAGCGAAAGCCCGCGTCGCTCAAGCCAAAGCTCAGCAGGCCTCTGCCGACAAGCGCATCGCTCAAACCCGCGCCAACCTCACCCACGCTGCTGACGTTCTCAACAAAACGACCTATGCCGCCCCTTTTGATGGCATCGTCACGAACCTTCCCGTACGCGAGGGCGAAAGCGTAGTCATTGGTATTCAGAATTCGCCTGGCAGCACGCTCATGACCGTCGCCGATATGTCGGTGATTACCGCCGAAGTCCGCGTCGACGAAACCGACATCGTCAATGTCCGTCTGGGGCAGCCCGCCGACGTCACCATCGATGCCTTCCCGCATCAGATCTTCAAAGCTACGGTCACCGAAATCGGAGACAACGCCATTGTCCGCTCGACCGGTGTAGCCACATCGCAAAGCAACGCATCGAGCCAGGAAGCCAAAGATTTCAAAGTCACAGTTACACTGCAGAATCCGCCCGACAATCTGCGTCCCGGGCTTTCGAGCACCGCCAAGATCATCACAGCCACGCGGTCCCAAGCGCTGACCATTCCAATTCAAGCCTTGACCATACGCAAACCCGCAGACCTGGTCGACGATAAAGATAAGAAATCGTCCGACGTCGCGGCCGCTGCGCCGTCATCTTCCAACGCAAAAGACAAGAAAGACGAACTCCAGGGCGTATTCGTCATTCGCGACAAGAAATCGAAATTTGTGCAGGTGGAAACGGGCATTGCCGGCGCCACCGACATCGAAGTCAAGAGCGGCCTGCAAGAGGGCGACGAAATCGTCATTGGCAGTTACAAGGTTCTCCGAACTTTGCGGCAGGGAGTGAGCGTAAAGGTGGATAACGCGGCGCCTAAGAAGGAAGATGAGGCATCGTAACGTTCCTGGGGATACCACGTCCAAAGAGGACACGTCTGAGTCCGGGCACGGAACTCAGACATGGTAAAAAGAAGAGGAGAAGTTCATGGCTACCGCTGAGGTCATCCGAATGAGTTCACCCGGAGTTTCCGCACCACCCGCGTCGTCCATGATCTTCACCGATGACCTGTGGAAGACTTACGAAATGGGCTCGGAGCAGGTGCATGCGCTGCGTGGCGTGAACCTGCGCATCGAACGCAACGAGTACGTCGCCATCATGGGTCCGTCGGGCTCTGGGAAATCCACTCTGATGAACCTGATCGGCTGCCTCGATTCTCCGACCAAAGGCCAGTATTGGCTGAATCAGCAGCGTGTCAGCGAATTGACTGATGACGATCTCGCCCGCATCCGGAATAAAGAAATCGGATTTGTGTTTCAAACCTTCAATCTACTCGCCCGCGCCACGGCGCTGCACAACTGCGAATTGCCGCTGATTTACGCCGGCATCTCCGCGGCGGAACGCATTGAACGGGCCAAGGGCGCGCTGATTTCCGTGGGCATGGAATCGCGCATGAATCACAAGCCCAACGAGCTTTCCGGAGGTCAGCGCCAGCGCGTTGCCATCGCTCGCGCCCTGGTGAACCGCCCGTCCATCATCCTCGCCGATGAACCGACCGGCAACCTCGACTCGCAGACGGGCGTGGAAATCATGGCCCTGTTTGACCGTCTGCATTCCGAAGGCAATACCATCGTCCTCGTAACGCACGAACACGATATCGCCGAATACGCGCATCGGATTGTCTTCATCAAGGACGGCGTGATCGCGCGGGATGAACGGAAGAGGTAGGCAGCTGTGGGCAGAAGTAACCGAGAAAGTACAGACGTTGTGACACTGTTCGCAGTTGAAGCAGTCAACCTATAATTCCAACACGATTGACTTCTTGATCTTCCGAATACGCCGCTCGTCGCGCTTATAGAAAATCCATTGCTTGATGCGCTTCGCCTGCACGAGCTGCGCCTCCGACAGAATTCGCATATGTTCGCTCAAGGTTGGTTGGGAGACGCCGAGCTTTTCCGCGATCAGGACCGCGCACACTCCGTCCTTCACCAAATCTCCGTCCACCTGTGGCCGGAAGTGCGCTTCTGGATCTTTTAGCCATTCCAGAATCTGCAGCCGCCGGTCGTTAGCCAGGGCTTGCAAGGCCTTCAGGTTTTTCATATAGTTAGTTTGCTAAGCGACGAATTATATGTCAAGTTCCATTTCCACCAGAAATCCCGCAAACCGGATCGACAATGAGAGCGCCATGATTGCACCCGATCAAATTCAGTCAGCTTATGCCCGCTTGGCGCCACACATCAGGCAAACTCCGATCATTGAGCTCGACAGCGCCGATTTCAACTTGAATTGCGGTCGTTTACTTCTGAAATTGGAACTTCTGCAGCACGCCGGCTCCTTCAAGTCCCGCGGAGCTTTCAACAACCTGCTGACCCGAAAAGTTCCTTCAGCCGGAGTCGTCGCGGCATCAGGCGGTAACCACGGCGCTGCCGTCGCATTTGCGGCGATGAAGTTGGGCATCCCCGCCAAGATTTTTGTGCCCAGCGTGGCCTCTCCCGCCAAGATTCAGCAAATCAAGGAGTACGGCGCCAATCTCGTCGTCGGGGGTGACCTCTATGCCGACGCTCTGGTAGCCAGCGAAGCCTGGATCGCCCAGTCGGGAGCACTGCCCGTCCACGCCTTTGACCAAATCGAAACCTTGCAGGGGCAAGGCACCATCGGCCTGGAACTGGAACAGCAAAACGATAACATTGGCACTCTCCTGGTATCCGTCGGCGGCGGCGGCCTCATTGCAGGCATTGCCGCCTGGTATCGTGGAAGGATCAAGATTGTAGGAGTCGAGCCCGAACTAGCTCCGACACTCACGCGCGCACTAGAAGCTGGTCGTCCTGTAGATGCCGAGGCGGGCGGCATCGCCGCCGACTCCCTGGCACCACGCCGTGTGGGCGAATTGGTATTTCCCATCGTCCGGCAATACGTGAGCAGGACCGTGCTGGTCACCGACGACGCCATACGAGAAGCTCAGCGATTGCTCTGGAAGGTGTTGCGCGTTGTCGCTGAACCCGGAGGCGCAGCCGCCTTCGCAGCGCTGATCTCCGGCCGTTACGTGCCGCAGCCGAACGAGCGAATCGGCGTGCTGATTTGTGGAGGAAATACTGTGGCGGTTGATTTCGGCAGTTAAGCCAGTTACGACGATTCTAGGAATCGAACAAGATCTAGAGCGTGTTTCATAAATGCTGAAAGCAGCCTGTCATTCCTGACGCAGCGAGAAATCCTTGCGGAAAAATATACTGGAAACATAGGGATTCCTCGCTGCGCTCGGAATGACAAATCGTATTTGTGAAACAAGCTCTAAGAAATGAACTATTGGAGAAAATATATGTCAATTGAACGCATTCAAACCGGGCCGCGCATGTCCCAGGCAGTCATCCACAATAAAACCGTGTACTTGGCGGGCCAGGTGGCTTCGGGCGCGCCGGGCGGGAGCGTTACCGAGCAAGTGAAAGACATCTTGTCAAAGATTGATACGCTGCTGGCAGAGGCGAAAACTGACAAGAGCAAAATTCTGTCCGCCACCATTTGGTTGACAGACATGTCGACCTTTCCGGAAATGAATGCCCTCTGGGACGCCTGGGTCGTGCCGGGCGCGACCCCAGCGCGAGCGACGGTGGCGAGTCCCAAGTTGGCCGCACCGGAATACAATGTCGAGATATCCATCGTGGCCGCGCAATAACACTATGACACGCGCGCAGAGCGCTCAGGCTTCGTCGTATATCGCAAACAAGTTTGATTTTCGGTTAAAAAAATGAAACGCCGTCCGTAGACGGCGTTTTCGGTTGAAGCTTCGCTTTGGTCTCAGCGGTGATCGCGGCCGCCCGAACCGTGGCCAGCGGAACCCCGTCCGCCACCACCCTCGTGTCCGCCGGAGCCTCCGCCTTGCGGTCTACCACCGCCGCCTCCGCCTCCACCATAGGTTGGGCGCCCTCCGCCACCGCTGGGCGGTGCGCTGCGCCCCCCGTAGTTCCCACTGGGACCACGGCTATACGATCCACCCTGCGAAGGTTCACCATAGCCTCGAGGAGCATCTCCCTGACGCGGTCTGCCGTAACCGCTATATCCACCATCTCCGCGGTATCCGCCACTGGCACGTGGTGATTCTCCACGGCTGCTCTGCATAGGATAATCGCGAGGCGCAGATCTAACTGGCCCAGTTGGATGCGGCACGTTGTTGCCGCCGTAGTTGGGTCCGCCCCGGCTTGGGCCCGCGCTGGGCATCGAGTTTTCAGCTGGGCGCGGAGTACTTCCAGCAGGAGGCCGTACTACTCCACGATTCCCATCTCCCTGCGGACCTCTTTGCATCGGCTCCCCCCGGCGCACGGGGTTGCCACCGCGCATAGGCTCGCCCCCGCGATTCGATGTTCCGTTTCCATTCCCCATACTTGCTGGAGGACGGGGAACGTAACGTCCCGAAGACCCTGTCGCCGTACTGTTAGGACGTTCAGTTCTCACATTGGCATCTCTCGGATCGGAAGCTCCGCGAGAACCTGACGGTGCATGTTCCGGACCACGTGCAATCTGGCCATTCCCCATACTCGACGAAGGACGAGGGACATAACGTCCCGCGGTCCCAGTCGTGGAGCCGTTGCTGTTCGGACCACGCGTTACCGGAGTTTGGCCGCTTTGGGCGTTCATTCCTGGACGCCCTGCCGGGAATTGGTTCCCACCCTGGCCGCGACCGCGCCCTTCCGAATTCATCGGAGGTGGCAGCTTACTTACCGTAGGCCGCGACATCACCCCCTGCGGGGCACCGTTCGCTCGCTGACCTGCATTGACTCCCAACCTGGCTTCACGCGTCGGAGTTGCATCCACTTGCCGCAACGACGGTGCGTTCCTCCGAAAATTGGCAGGAACGTTGGCCGCATTTCTCCCCACCGGTTGCCCGTTCATAATCGTGTTTCTGGAGACTGCAGTGAATCCGCCGGGCCGGTTCATATTCGCGAAGTGCCGCTGATCCTCCGGTCCTCTACGGCCACGGCCGTAGTAATTGTTGGTGATATTGGTAATGTTGGTGATGCGTGTATTGGTGATGTTCACATTCCGGAAATAGTGACGGCTTCCGCCATACCACGGATAGAACGGCTCGCGCCAACCCAAAGCGCACCAGCCGAATCCAACTCCACCTCCAAATCCGCTAAAGCCCCAGCGCGGACCGCCAAACCAAACCACCAGCGCCGGCGCGTAGTAAGGACGCGCGTAATACGGACCTGGCACCCAGCCCCAATATCCACCCGCGTAGGCCCAGCGGCCGTAATGAAACGGAGCAAAGCCCCAGGGCGCATCATCCACCCAAGTCCATCCCCACGGCCAGACCCAAGTCCAGTGCCCGTAGTGGTAAGGCGACCAGCCTGCTACCACATGTCTCGGATACCATATGTGGCCGTACTCAGGATCATCCCGCCAATAGCCATAGTCGTCGAGATCTTCGTAGCCCACCGTCCCTGGGCCCACATAGCGCGCGGTAATGGAATGATCCTGGCGCCGGTCACGTACGTGGCACCATTCGTCAAAACCGTCGGGACTGGGCGCTTCGTACATCTCATGCTGCAACGATGTGCCGCCCGTAAACCGGACTTGCCGCCCGGACTTCACGCGTACGCTCGGCCCTTGGCCAGTGGCTTCGCCTTCGCCTCGGCGCACGGTGACAACGGTTGCGTCGCCACTCGTTTCGACATCGAAACGATAGTCGCCCGGCTTCATGATGGTGAACGCCTGGTTGGGAGTGTCGACCTCGTAGATTTCTCCGCCAAACAAGTGCCGTATGTGAACGTTGAGCGATCCCTGATGCAACTGCATCTGCACGGAGTCATCGCTCACGTTGGTCAGCGTCAGACTGGACTCTGCGCCAATGCGCAGGACCGCGCTGCCCAGACTCAACTCGGCGCGCGAACTCTTGTCAGCCCAAATATTGTCGGAGGTAGTGAGTGGGCGGTTGACCGAGCCCTGCACCCACTCGTCCGTGCCGCGAGGCTGGACGGAAACCGATCCGGTCATATATTGCAAACGGGCAACGCGTCCCGGAGGATCATTGCGTGTGGACTCACTGTCGGATGGTTGCTGCGAAGGTTGCGGGACGTTTTGATCCGACACCGAAGCGCTCTGCTCCGGCGGCCCAGGAACTTCCTCTTCCCGCTGATTGTCTTGCGCCGCGACTAGCGACGGAGTGACAGACCAGACCACCAAGAAAATGCTTGTCCAAATCGCGCTCTTGAACGATTTCATAAACGGTTACCTCGATCTTTCCTGTTCCGTGGCGATGCTCGCTACTGTTCCTTAAAGAGCTTGAACACGGCTCGGGGAGGTAAGTTGCACTTCTTAGTTCCAAGCTATGGGATGCGGGCTTCCTCCGCAGAGCACATCCTATTTTATCTTATTGATAATAATACACTTAGTGATCTTTCGCGCCTGCAGTACACTCCTCAGCTGGTTACTTTCGGTCGGCGCGCTCTGCCTAGGTGCCTTTCTGAAAATCACTTCACTCGCTAGCCTATGTAAACCTTCCTCTAGCAAAACTCGTCAATATCAGCAGGGGTAGATAGAGCGCGTGGGAGCAGTATTTACAACAACTTTGAGTGCGCCAGCTGAAATGACCACGCATGCCGTCTCCCTCGGGTCGTTTGACGAAATCGTGCGGACGCACCAAAAGCGCGTCTACCGGGTGGTTTTGCTGCTGGTCAAAGACCGGGACGCAGCCGACACATTGACCCAGGAGTGCTTCCTGCGGGCGTATCAGAATCTCTCGCAGTTCCGGGGAGAATGCCGTGTGGAGACTTGGCTAATACGCATCGCTGTGAATCTTGTCCGGGACCACAGCAAGAGCCGGCGAGCGTCTTTCTGGCGAAGGCTAGTTGGCTTGGAAGGGGTGGAGACGAGCAAAGACGGGAACAAAGTTGATGTAAGTGCTCCGAATCCTTCTCCCGAACGAGTGCTGCTGGCACGATCGGAGTTGCAAGCGGTTTGGAGCGCAGTGGATGCCCTATCGTGTCAGCAGCGCGAGGTGTTTCTATTACGCTTTGTCGAGGAATTGTCTCTGGCGGAGATTGCCGAAGCTCTAGGCATTCGAGTGGGGAGCGTAAAGGCCCAGTTGTTTCGCGGACTGGGCAGTGTGCGGAAGCAAATGAAGGAGCAGCGATGGAGATAACACCACATCTGAACGACGTTGAATTGGCCGAGTTTGTTTTCGACCCCTCGCGGGGCTTGGGCACTCACCTTGCGCATTGCGATTTCTGCCTCGACAAGGTCGCGCGCATGCGTGAGACCGTTGCTGGGTTGCGGGCAGTTGGTGTTGAACCCGATGAATTTTGGATCCGGCAGCGCGCCGTTATACGAACCAGGATCGCCGCGGCCCCCAGCCAGTCTGCATTGCGCTTGCCGTCGCTTACCTGGGCAGGAGCCGCGACCGTTCTTGTACTCGCAGGACTGCTTGTTAGCGGAGGGAACACGCCTCCGCCTCCATCCGCGCCAATAGCTAGTACCGATCCATCCGTCAATGATCCCGACCATGAGCTGCTGCTAGCCGTTGAACACGTGATGCAGAGCAGCGGTCCGGAAGCCCTCGAACCCGCCGCGTATCTTGTCAGAGAAATCAACCGGAATGCGCGACCGCATGCAACCTCCAAAAATCATCACCGAAATTCACCACAAGGAGACTCGCAATGAAAATTAGAAGTCTGATCGTGTTCGCTCTATTCGCATTGCCTCTGTGTGCCCAAACTCCGTCCGCAGATGCAACACGCGTGGTCACGGGCACGGCAGGAAAGAAAGTATTCGTCTATCACACCGAAATGGGCCACGGTGAAATGGGGAAATGGTGGCAAAACTCGGACACCGTGAAGAAGTTGCAACTCAACGACTCCCAGATCACCCAGTTGGACCAGATATTCCTCGACCACCGGCTGAAGCTGATTGACTACGGCGCCGAAATGGAAAAGCAGGATTTAAAGCTGCAGACCTTACTGGACGCCGATGTCCCGGATGAAGGCCAAATCAATAGCCAAGTGGACCAGGTGCTGGAGGCGCGAGGCAAACTCGAGCGCGAGGCAACCACCATGAACCTCGATCTCCGGAAAGTGCTTTCCCTGGCGCAGTGGCGGCAGCTCAAGTCGATTCGTGGATCGGCGGGTGGCTTTGGAGATAGGATCTTCTTCCGCAAAGTCCTCCCACCGCCCGGAGGAGGGGCTGACGTCATGCCAATGCCACCACCCCCAGGAGGGGACGACGGCCTACCGATGCCTCCGGGGGCTCCCGGACTTCCGTCCGGCGACTTTTCCCGCTGACACACCCGCATCAGGCAAAGCTGGGCCATACAACAAATGTCATTCTGAGCGGAGCAGGGACCTTCGCTTGCGAAGGTCCCTGCGGAGTCGAAGAACCCCAGCGAAGCCAGCAGTGTCACGGGGCTCGCTGGGGTTCTCACGAAAAAGCTTCCCGGGAAGATGACAGGCCTTTTACTGCAGCTCTTTATCCTGTAATTCTTTCTCCGGCAACACTGCGCTGGGAGCTGGAGTAGGCGGAGCGGCTTTCGCGGTGAAGAAGCTGTGGTCGTAGAGGTTCCGGTACATGCGGCCGGCAATTTCCGCAGCTTTAGGGCCGTAAGTGGGACGTCCTCCACGCAGGAAGACCACAATGACGATATCCCCGGCGTCCGTATTCACGTAGGAGGCGAACCAGCCAAAGCGCGTTCCCGCATGAGAACACGTTCCAGTCTTGCCCATAACTTCTTCTTCGCTGAAGTTCAGCCGCAAGTGGCGGGCCGTGCCGTAGTGCGTGGCACCCAGAAGGCCGTCCGTCATTTCTGGAATGGCATCGCTGATCTTCAGGACACGCTTGGTGCGCGGAGCAAAGTCGTCCACTTCCTCACGCGTTTCCGGATGCTGCAGGTAGTAGAGCGTGCCGCCATTGGCAATGGCCGAGACCAGTGCGCCCAATTGAAGGGGCGTCATCGAGATGCCTTCTCCGAACGAGCACATCTTGCCCACGCCGCCCAGCTTGGCCGGAATCTCGGTTGCGGGATACACGCCGCGATGTTCCCCTTCGATCTGGTAGCCCGCCAGCTCTCCCAGACCAAACAATTGCGAGTAACGATGCACGCGCGCGAATCCGAGCTTGCGGCCGAGTGCCTCAAAATATGCGTTGTTCGACCGCGCCAGCGCCGTCGTCATATTCATGGACGAGTAGCGGCCTAAACGAATCTCTGTGTCTTTGGTGACGATCCCTTCACTGATAGCGGCCAATGCCACCGGCACCTTGATTGTGGAACACGGTTGCGCGCCAGCGGCAAGCGCCAGCTTCTGGTTGACCATCGCCAGGATGCGTCCATTGTTCGGATCCAGCGCAACAACGGTACCGTTCATATTGCCCAAGGCATCGATGGCAGCCGCGCGCACGGTGAAGTCTTCGCCATCTGTGATATCGCCGTCGGTGACGTCATTTGCGTAGGAACTCGTGTAAAAACGCTCGCGGTAGCGACGGTGACGTCGCGCCACCTGGGTTCCCGGCCGCCGTCGTCGGTGCAGGCGACTAATGCGCTTGCGCGCCGTCGCACTTTCCGTGATCTTTGCGCGCGACCTGGCAGTCTGCGGTCGCGTATTGACATGCGCGGCGAAAGCGGTGGCAGGAATCGCAAAAATTAAGGCTAAAATCAATCCGCACAATGACTTACAAAGACTTTCCATGCTTTTTGACGACTCCCCGCCCCCAAACCTTCTACTGACAGTCAGATGCACGATCCGTCGAACTCGTCGCGCCGCTCAAGCGACGTCGAAGCCTACGCTGCATACTACGAACTTCAACGGCTTATGGCAACCGCAAATTTACTCTGTGGCAACTACCCAGAAACCAGTTAACGTATTTAGAAACATTCGCTTGCAGACATGTTACGAAGAGTATGGCCCCTTAGTAACACCAACATGGTTACCTTACGAGTTATCACATGATTTCCGCGCGTTTCCGAATAAACGCCGGCACATCCAGATCATGCTGGTCATACTGCTCATACGACGGGACTTGTTCGTAGACAGGTGCCGCTTCATAGGCTGGGGCCTGCACACCTTCCATCGACAGAACATGAGGAGCACTCTGGGTTGCGATTTGCGACACGCCTGGGAACTGTTCGGCATGCTCGGGTTCGGACATGATTCGCATTGGCTCTGGCACGAATACGGGAACCGGTTCTTCGGGCTCCGGCTCGGAATAGGCTGGCGTATCCCGCACAACAATCGGCGCGGAATGGCTGGAGAAGCTGTGCTCGCGTGTGTGGAAGCGTGGAATGTCCTTGAAGCCCGTCGCGATCACGGTGATCTTCACACTGTCCTGCATCTTGTCGTCGAGGACCGCGCCGAAAATTATGTTGGCGTCTTCATGAGCAGCGCTCTGGATGATCATGGAGGCTTCATTCACCTCCGCCAGTTTCAGCGAACTCGCTCCAGTCACGTTAATCAGGATGCCGCGCGCGCCGTCAATGGCTCCCGCTTCGAGTAGCGGAGAGGCAATCGCTTTCTGCGCTGCCTCGGCGGCGCGATGAGGGCC
>CAZUCC010000042.1:0-35012 GCA_964619065.1 uncultured Acidobacteriaceae bacterium
CGGAGTCCACCGAGCTTTCGCACATCGCGTCGCTGGTGACGCACTATGCTCTGGCACATCCGGAAAAACACTTCGAGCTGCACTCAGCGACCCATGCGCTCTTGATGGCGCCGCCCGTCGCCGGCCATCGTGAGCGTGTGTATCAGATTTTCGGGAAAGATACTCTGGATCTGTTGCTGTCCGTCGCTGCTGTATTGCCGTTTGATCGCATGGGATTGCCGCAGCCTCCGCCGTGGCGGCGCGAAGCAGTGGATGATGGCGCGGCTCCTCCCGAACCTGGCGAACTGCGTCTGCACGGCTTTGCTTCGAAGCCCGAGCTGCAGAAGCTGAATCGCAATTCCATCTACATTTTTGCCAATGGACGCTTGATCCGCGACCGCCTCATCCAACACGCCATCACTGAGGCCTATCGCAACATTCTACCGAGCGGCGTGTATCCCGTCGTTCTTCTATTTTTAGAAATGCCGCCCGCCGAGGTCGACGTCAACGTCCACCCCTCGAAGACGGAGGTCCGCTTCCGTCAGGCGGTGGTTGTACATGATTTCGTTCGCGACACGGTGCGCGCCGCGCTCATGAAGAACCGCCCTGTGCCGCAGTTCATGACGGAGATTGGGGCACATCCCACCGCCAGTCCGGCGCTCACTCCGGGCGCGCAAGCGGGAGGATTCCTGGCAGCGGCGCAGGCCTGGCGCGAACAGTATGCACCGGATGGCAACGCGCAGGTCTCTGGAGGGAATGGCGGTAACCCGGGTGGATTTTTCTTGCAGGCTCCGGCCGCGCAGCAAATCAGCGCGCGCCTGAATTTCGAGGGTGGTATTGCGGTGGACGCCAATGCGGCCATACCGGCCGCGCAAGTGAAGCACAACATTCCCGACAACGGATGCGCTCCACCGATCGCCGAGATCGCCGATGAAGAACCTACGCTGGAATCTCTGCGCACACTACGTCCGCTGGGACAGATTCGGAATTCCTTCATTCTCGCCGTTAACGAAGACGGACTCTGGATCGTCGACCAACACGTGGCCCACGAGCGTGTACTTTTCGAGAAAGTTCTACGTCAACGCGAAGTCAAGAAAGTGGAATCGCAGTGTCTGCTGCTGCCGCTGATCGTCGACCTCACACCCGCCCAGCAGTCCGTCTTCGCTGAAATTGCGGAGGAGCTCAACCAGAACGGCTTTGAAGCCGAGGCTTTTGGCGCACGCACGCTCGCCATCAAAGTGGCGCCTTCGGGCTTGGAAACCTCGGAAATCGAACGCATGTTGCACGAGCTTTTCGACCAATGCACCGGCGAGCAAGCTCTCAACATGGAGGTCGTCCGCACTCGCATTGCCGCTTCGATCGCCTGCCACGCCGCCATCAAAGTCAACATGCCGCTGGAGCAAAACAAAATGGAATGGCTGTTGGCCGAACTCGCGAAGACGGACTTCCCTTTTTCCTGCCCGCACGGCCGCCCGGTTGTGCTGCGCTACTCGCTGAAGGATATTCAGAAAGCCTTCAAGAGAATTTAAGGTTCGGGATTTGGTTCCTCATTTTCCTGCACTGGGATTGTTTGGCATCATAGTCGCATGTGATCTAATCCAAAGAGATGACGGATTCTGAACTGCAACAAGCGCGCCTTCACAAGTGGCATCTCGACGGTCGCACCGTGCGCACTGCCGAGGATGGCGCGAAATTTCTCGAGTCTGTGGGATTCTGCCTCCTCTATCCCATGCGCCCAGCAGTACCGGTACCGACATTTGTCGGCGCGTGGGTAGGCGCGGACGAGAATTTGCCGACGTACCAACATGCTTACGCCGATCCTCGCGCCACGGACGCCAGCGAGCTTATGGTGCGACTGTTGCGGCAGCACGCTGCGTACGAAGCCAATCTCTTCGATGAAAACAATGCCTTCCTGGTCGCGGCTTCGGTATTCCCATTTTTCTATGCGCTGGTTGGCGAGCGCAATCCCAAGCAGGCGCCCAAGGGGGGACCGCGCTCGGAATACACACAGCTCGCCTGCGATACTTTCGACGTGATCCGGCGCGACGGTCCGATCTCCAAACCAAAGTTGGCGCAGACTGTTGGTGGAGGAGTTTCGCCCGCTGCGCTCGATCATGCGCTGCAACAACTCTGGTCGCGTCTCCGCATTACGCGTGTGGATTACAAAACCGGCGAGGGTTCGTTCTGGGACGTGCTTTACCGCTGGGCGCCGGATGCTGTAAGGGAAGGCGTGGGCCTCTCCATCGGAGAGTCGCTCTCCGCCCTAGTCTGCAAATATTTGGATTGCATGATTGCCGCCGAGCAGGAAGATGTCGAGAACTTCTTCTCTCATTTCGTTTCCCGCTCCCGCGTGCGTGAGGCGCTTCATGCGCTCATCGCCGCGCGCGAATTGAGCTTTGTCCACGTGGGCAACCGCTCGCTGCTGCAAGTCACGCCGCCGCGAGCGGAACCCGTGCCTACCGTGCGAAGAAATGCGCCCATTGCGCGGCGCCATGTACCGCGACCCTCTCCAAAAGCACGTTAAAGAGGGACTGTTCCCTTGTACAATCTTTAACTCACGCTTACATGTGACAATGACCGCTCTCAAGCGTAAGCTCATCATCGCCATCGACGGCCCTGCCGGTGCAGGCAAGAGCACCATCGCAGCGCGTCTCGCTCGGGATCTGGGCTATATCAATCTGGAAAGCGGCGCCATGTACCGCGCTCTCGCGCTCAAGGCCATCGAACGTGATCTAGCCCTGGATGATGAAGCCGCGCTCGTGAAGTTGGCGCAGCAATCGCACATTACGCTCGAACCCACACGCACAGGCAACCGCGTCCTGGTTGACGACCGCGATGTCTCGCAACGCGTGCGCGAAGCCGACGTCACCGACGCAGCTTCCAAAGTTTCCGTGCATCCCGGAGTTCGTGAGTGGATGGTCGCCCGCCAGCGGGAACTCGGCGCGGGCGGCGGCATTGTGATGGAGGGCCGCGATATCGGGACTAAGGTTTTCCCCGATGCCGATCTCAAAATTTTCCTTGACGCCCATCCCGACATCCGCGAAAAACGCCGCTTGCTGCAGCAGCAAATCAGCGGAGCACTCGCTGAACAAGTCGCCGCCGAGTTGCGCCAGCGCGACCAGCGCGACCGCACACGGGCGAATTCACCGCTCGAGCCGGCCACAGATGCCGTGATTATCGACTCCACTGATTTGGCTGAGGATGAGGTACTAGCCCGTATCGAGCGGCACATCCAGCGGAAACTCGCCGAACCCTAGAGGCCCTCGGCTGCCGGCTTGCAGCATTCGAGAGCTGTAGCCGATGGCTGATAACCGGAAGCCGAGAGCGTTCCCTAGAACTCCCGTACGCCTTCTTTGGGCTTATCGCTTTCGTCGTCGCCGGAATCGGATCCCGGTGGCGACGGCGGAGTGGGCGGGGTGGGGGTGGCCAGCGACGTAGTTCCCTTGCGAATCTCGATCCCGCCGTGGGCGTTCGTAATCCGTATATGCCCCGCGCCATTGCCCACCGTTCCCGAGGCTTGTCCACGATCGTTGCTGTTGTTCACTTTGAGCTCGCCGAAACCGCTTTCCACTTCGCCATTGTCGGTGTTGGCGTCCAGCTTGAACCCAGCCTTCTCCGGCAAGTAGAGCTGTACATCGGCATTCCGGTTGTTGATGTCGATATTCCCAACTGGTAGTTTGTTGATCTTGATTTCGACAGCGCCATCATTGTTGTTGACTCGGACGTCCCCATTCACGCCCTCCAGCCGGATGTCTTTCTCTCTCGTAAGCAGCCGCACAGGACCCGCAACGGAACTTCCATGCAAATCCCCGCCATCAAGATCAAGGTTGCCGTCGAGTTTCGATATTTCCAGGTCCGTGCGTGCCGATTTGAACGTCACCGCCCCACTGATCCGCGCCAGGCTCACGCTTTCATGAAATTCGCCCGACAACTGAACCGTACCCTTGACGTCGCTGATGTTGACCTCGCTCTGATTCACTTTTCCATCGATGGAAACATCCCCGATCACCCGTGAGATGCGCACGTTGCTCTTCTCGATGTCCAGTTTGACGTTGCCGGTTACATCCTGCAGCGAAACTTCACCCTCTTGGCTGCTAATTTCTATATCGCCGTCGCGGCCCATCACGGAAACATCGCCGTGTCGCGATAGGATAGTGACCGCAACCTTGCGCGGCACGTAGACGTCGAGATCGGCGCTGACGTCGTGTCCACCCGCGCCCTCCGTATTTGCATTAAGCGTAAGGGTTTTGTCCGATGCGGTGAACTGTGGCTTGGTGTCCCGATTGTATTTGTCGGCGGCGCTTTGATCGTCCGCGTGTACCGTCTTGCGTACCATCACCTTAATCTTGTCGCTATCCGCAACATTGAGATTGATGTTGCCGCGCTCATTGGTAATCTGCAAGTTCGATCCAGGGGCAAGAGTTTGTTCCAGTTGATCGTCAAACGAGAAGCTTTCGCCGCAGATAAAATTGAACCCGTCTGGTAAATCCCCGCAGTCCATTCGGACCGAATCCCGTACATGATTGATCTTTCGAGCTGCCATTCCGAAGAAGACCAGGAATAGGATCAGGATCACGCCGCCCGCGCCGATTCCCGGAGGCCGAACGCCTGCATTCTTCGCTTGCTGGTATTCCACCAGCTTGATCACGCCCCACAGAATCAGCAGCAGGGGCCAGAATTTGCCAAACAGACGCCACAAGTCCCAACTGACGAGATGCAGAGTCGTGTGCAGGAGAAATACGACGCCGATCAGAATCAGAACTACGGGCCCGGCAAAAGAACGTTGGCGTGGAACCATTCCGTTACTCATGCGGCACCTCGCTGGATGGCACGGTTGGTTGCGCGTCATTTGTAGCTGGCGTATACGGTGGCCCGCCCGGCATAGGCGATGCTGGCGCCATGGCGAAAGGCTGTATGTGGCCCTCCGTAGAGGCGGTGCGCTGCAACATCAGAACAACGCCAATCACAATCAGGATCAGCGGCCAGGTGTGGTCAAAATCGAAACCACTCAGATCGAAGGTATTCAACAACCACAGAACACCCCACGTGACGAACACAACTCCCCACGTTATTCCGCGATACCTGCAGCGCATACATCCGCAGTTGCGGTTACAGCGGTAGATCTCCATTATCGTTTCCTTCCTACGAGACCCTGCGAGTCCAGCGTTTGAAGATCATCCATACGCCGAGAACGATCAGACCTACGGGCCAAACACGTTCCATACTGAACGAGAACCAGTCCATGCTGTGGAGCAAGAACAAACAACCGAGAGCAATCAGAATCACGGCACCCGCAGGCCCACGGTCGCAACCCTGTCCACGAGCCGCTTCTTGTTGAGCGGCATACGCCTGTTGCTGAGCTTCATAAGCCTGCTGCTGCGCCGCATCCCACCCAGGCGCTCCCGTAGAACCAGGAGCCTGCGGAGGAGCCATGGGGCGCGGCCAAGCCGTTCGATTCACACTCTGTCCAAACATCCCTTCCAGACCAAAAGGATCCGGCAACGGCAGTCCCATTTGCATCGCGTACGCCGTCTTGTAAGCTTCGAATACGCAGTAAAAGAAATACACAAAGTACACAGGGACCATGATCGGACCGACCTTGTCGGTGATCCCCACAATCGCTACGAAGACTCCGAGGTGAATGATCCCCTTTACGAACTGACCGTTGTACATGGCGCCTACGCCGGGAATCAGGCCGAGAAGTCCGGCCAGGGACGGATTGGCATGCATTCGGGGAGGGATTCCAAATCCCTTCGGAGTCACGGTCGCCCCCGCCGGCACACAACTTTCGCAGTAGATCACTCCACCCACATTCCGCGAGCACGCGTTACACAGCGCCTTCCCGCAGGTGCGGCAATACGCTACCGCGGCTGCATCGCTATGATTTACGCAGTTCATGCTTCTCTCCTTGCGGCGTCGCTCCAAATATTCGCGTTCCCGTCCGCATCTCCCCTAATCTGTTCACCTTCACGAACTTGAGCAACCACGGGCTGCGTTTCGTCCTTCGCGTAGTTCCGGTCCTGGTTTCGATTGCCGTTCCGATCAACGTTTCGGTCTTGCCCCTTGTTAGGGCGGCCGCTGGTGTTGTTCTCCTTGCGCTGTTCTTTGTCGTTCTCGTGCTCGCGCGGCGCGGTTTCGACGGGCGCTGTCGCCCGACGGATATCCCGCACTCGCGATTCCATCTCATAGAAGAACCGCATGTTCGTGTAGTACTTCACCACCCGCGCCTGGGTGGAATAGTAGGTGCGCTTGACGGCGCTGGGGCGTAAGTCAACCTTCGCAAGATCGTTCACTTTGATTCCCGTCACGCTCATCACCAGCGACACGGAGAAGAACGCCATGGCCACCGACATCCCAAAGCGCGGCTGACGCACCGTCGCCCATGCCCCCATCAGCACGGGCTGCAACCAGTTCTGCGCGAACCGGGATGGCTTCACTTCCACCGCTTGTTCCGAATACCGTTCTTCCACTCCGCTGGTCTTGGCCAGGATGTTGTGCACCAGATTCTTCGGAGGCTCTACTTCCGCCAGCGTCCGCAGCAAACGCTGCCCCGCTTCCGCATCCGCGAACAACGGACCGCAGCTCGCGCATCCCGAGGCGTGAGCCCGGAAACGCGTTAGCGTTCCCGCCGCCAACGTCCCGTCCACGGCGTCGAAAAGTAGCGTCTCGAACTCGGCGCAGTGCATTCCGTTCTTGATTTCATCTGCCATCAGATCACCTGCTTATATGTACGTGAAAGTAAACGTGCAAGTTCCGCGCGTCCACGGTTTATTCTCGATTTCACAGTGCCCTCGGGTACTTTGAGGGCAACTGCGATCTCACGGTAGTCCATATCCTGTAAGTCCCTTAGAATCAATGCTTCCCGCAGCTCTGGCGAGAGTTTTTGCAGCCCTTTGTGCACCATTTCCTGCACCTGCCGCTTCTTTTGCACGTCGTCGGGACGCAGGCCACCGTCTTCCAATTGGTCGGCCAGCGTCAGGCTGTCATCTTCTGGAGAGGTCCCCGCATCCATGGAATCCGTCATACGGTCCTGCTTGGTTTTACGGAAGTGGTCGACCAGCAGATTGCGGGTGATGGTCGTAACCCACGTCATAAAAGCGCCGCGCTCCACGTCATAGCTGGAGAGCGTTTTGTACATCTTGATGAAGACTTCCTGGGTCAGATCGTCGGCGTGCTCGCCCGATCCTGCGAAACGGTAGCAGATGTTGTAAATCCGCCGGTTGTAGCGATGAACAATATCTTCCCAAGCGAGGGAGTCGCCCGCCACGGCGCGACGAACGATCAGATTGACGACCTGGGCGTCTTCCAACCCTTACTCCCTGCGCAGCGTGGATAAACACAACAACCTCAACAGCACACAGGAGATACGTGTGTGTACGGAGGAAAGTTCACCGCGCTGCAGCGGAATTGTAGCAGGTGAGCTTTCATGCAACCCGCCCCCTGTAGTAGGCTGCCCACTTACCACAACAATGACGCCGAATCTGTCGAACCCTTCATCTGTCGCCCCAGTATCTGCCGCCAGCGAAAGCGATGCGCCGCAGCGCCAAACGCCCGATGCTCTGCTGCTGCATGGCTTCTGGTACCGCGCACTGCCTGGTGACCGTGTGAAGCGGCTCGGCCTGGAGAAGACACAACTTCTCGGCATTCCTCTGGTTGTCGGACGCGACCAAAACGGACGAGCGTTTGCGTTGAGAGATTCTTGCCCGCACCGCGGCATTCCGCTTTCCGACGGACGCTTCGAGGGCATGCAGTTGGAGTGCTGCTACCACGGCTGGAAGTTTGATTGCCAAACCGGGCAATGCAAAGAGATACCCTCTCTCACGGCGGAACAGGCGCAGAAGGTGCGTGTGGACCGTATTTATGCCGGCAGCCAAGCCTGCGAAGAGCACGACGGATTTATCTGGGTCTTCATGCCGGAGCCGGGGCCTGCGGGCGCAGGATTCACCCGCGCCGCCGAACCCACCGAGCCAGCGCCGCGCGTGCCGACATTCAGCGAGAAGTACAAGACCGCTTATCTCGTCGCCGATCTTGCCTGCGATATCGACCACGGCATCATTGGACTCATGGACCCGGCGCACGGGCCTTTCGTCCATCAGGCCTGGTGGTGGCGGCAGCGTCACAGCATTCACGAAAAACAGAAAAACTTCGAGCCCATTCCCAACGGTTTTCGTATGTCCGCGCACACGCCCAGTTCGAATAGCGCTCCCTATAAGCTGTTGCACATGTATGCCGCCGCGGATTCGATCACGACTACCATTGACTTCGCGCTGCCTAACCGCCGTGTGGAAACCATCCGCGCCGGTCGCTACTGGTTCTCCAGCCTGACCACGGTAACGCCGGTCACACGCGAACGCTGCCGCATCGATGTTGTGGCGGCATGGAATTTATTCCGCTGGATCCCCTTCGCGCCGGAGATGCTGAAGTTTGTCTTCGCGAAGTTTGTGAAGCAGGATCAGGAAACGATGGAGAAGCAAGCTGAGGGCTTGAAGCACAACCCACATCTCATGCTGATCGACGACGCCGACCGCCCCGCAAAATGGTATTTCCAACTGAAGAACGCATATTTGGAATCCCGGCGCACCGGCAGAGAAATGCAGCACCCCATGCCAGGGCCAGTCACACTGAAGTGGAGAAGCTGAGCCTGCGTAGGCCCGGCGCTCGCCGCATGCGCCTCGCCCTGGGAACGAATCGTAGTTGTCCCACAAACGGTCCAGGTGGCACCAAGGACGGATAAGTGTATTGCCTGATTGCGACAGCTAATGCTTGCCACATCTCTGGAATCACCAGTTGCCGTCCATGCAGATTACTGTCGTAGAGAACATTACATCTGTGAAAAGAAGCATGATTTAAACTACGTTGTAACGGGATTGATCCGAGCCGCAACGCCCCATGTCTATCTGTCGACAGTGATCGACGAGACCCTGTGCGACATTGCCTGCGCGTTCAGCTGACCACTGTCTATGGCCAAGAGGGGTTATTGTAGTGGAACCATTTCGGATTCACGTCGCGGATGAGCTGCTCACTGATTTGCGGGCCCGGTTGCGCCAAACTAGATGGCCCGACCAGATACCCGGTATAGGCTGGGAACAGGGCACCGAGTTGGACTGGTTACGACGCCTTGTGTCCTACTGGGCCCACGAGTTCGACTGGCATGGATGGGAGCGAAGGCTCAATGAGTTCGACCACTTCACCTCGGAGGGCATCCACTTCGTGCATCAGCGTGCCGCATCGGGTCAGGGTATGCCGCTCATTCTCACGCACGGCTGGCCCAGCAGTTTCCTCGATTACGTGGCCATGCTGCCGATGCTCGAGCATTTCAACGTGGTTGTACCCTCCCTGCCGGGGTACGGTTTCTCGCCGCGTCCAGCCAAGGTCGGCATCAACTATCGCTACGTCTCGGAGCGCTGGCACCGGCTCATGTCTGAGCTTGGGTATTCCCGCTATGGTGCGAGCGGTTATGACTTTGGGGCCGGGGTGACGACGATCCTTGCGCTAGACCATCCCGAGTCGGTGATCGGGATCCATCTCACCACACTGGAGTCGGATCTCGCCCCCGTAGTGGACGATATGGAGCTGTCTGATGTCGAGCGTTCGTACCTCGCGGTGAACCGGAACTGGGATACGACGGAGCGGGGCTACAGCACAATCCAGTCCACCAAGCCGCAGACTGTGGGCTATGGACTCAACGACTCCCCGGCAGGGCTCGCGGCGTACGTGGGTGAGAAGTGGCACTCGTGGAGCGACGTTACGCCGACCGACGACTTCCTCTGCGCCACGCTCACTTTATACTGGGTCACGCAGAGCATCACTTCGTCGATGCGCGACTATTGGGACAATCGCTGGCACCCGGTCCATCCCGCCTACGTCAGCGCGCCCACGGCGTTTGGTGTTTTCGCGCACCAGACCGTTCCCGAGGGTGAACTGCCGCGTTCGTATTTGGAGCGCTTATACAACATTCAGCGCTGGACAGTCTTTCCGCGCGGCGGGCACTTTGCCGCGGCTGAGGAACCAGCGGCGGTCGCTGGGGACCTGACCGCCTTCTTCCGTGGCAAAAGCTGAGGCCATGCTGACAATCCGCACTTCCAAATGCAACGCGATAATAAGAAGCCGTCCTCAGCTACTGTATTAGTCGAACCGCAAGATTGCTCTGCACTCCCCCGTGGCTCGCAAACCAGCCGAATACCCTGGCAACAAATTCATCGGGAGCCGTACTGATCGCGCCACAGTGATCCGCGTTGGGGACTTCCCAGAGGGGGATCGATGAATTGTGGGCTACGATCAACCGGGAATGACGTACGGGAATGTTGCTATCGACTGCTCCGTGAATCAGAAAAACAGGAATCTTGGTCGCGGCCACTGCGCTTTCGGGCGATACCTGTTCGAAGTCCAACTCGTACTTCCATCTCGCGTAAACAAAGGCAAACTCGACAATTGGGCGCAGAATGGTTTGTCCGAGCCAAAAGCCTGTGTGGAACCTCTGGCCCACACGATCGTAGCCAATCTCGCGAAAACTGGCAAAGGGCGACTCTGCAATAAGCGCGCAAAAGCGAGTCTCGGATCGCGCGGATTCCAGCAACAGCGCCCCGCCCATGGACTCCCCTAAACCGAAAATGCAGACGGGATGGTTGTTCTGTTCCAGCCAATCCAACCATCGGTGAATGTCCTCGGATTCCAGAAGTCCAAAAGTAGCCAGATTGCCGCCACTGGCTCCGTGCGCCCGCGCATCCGGCATCAGGACGTTGAAGCCACGGCCCAGAAGCAACTCAGCATAGCCGGACATTCCGACGCGGTTATTCCCCAAGCCGTGCAGCAGAATCACGGCATTCCCGTTGGTGTTGTGGGGGCGGATACTCCAGGCGCGAAGCAATACTCCGTCCTTCGCAGCGATGGCGACATCGGTCACTTCGGAGTCGTGGTGTTGGGCCAGTCTCCGCGCTTCCGCTTCATCTCCGGAAGTCAGAACATTTCGCTCGGGATGGACGGTCACCTCGGCCAAAAAAATTCCTGCCATGGCCTGTAAGACTAGGAACCCTGCCAGAAGACTGAGAAGCATGCCGGAGCCGTGCTGCGGGAACACCTTGATTCGCATCTACTGAGGATACGCAATTGCCCTGCGAAGTGTTCCAAACTCGCGGAGGGGCGCAGCCGAAGCTACGCCCCTCCCCTTTCACCCGTAGAAGAGCTGCTCCCCCTAAAGTGCAGCTACCCCTCGGTCCTGATTCCGAATGCGGATTGCCTCATCGACCTTGGACAGAAAAATCTTTCCGTCACCGATCTTGCCGGTAGCGGCGCTTTTGACGATCGCATCAATGGCTGGCTCGACCAATTTGTCATCCACCACCAGCTCCAGCTTGACCTTAGGCAGCAGATCCACCGAGTATTCGCGCCCGCGGTAGGTTTCGGTGTGGCCTTTCTGCCGGCCGTGCCCACGCACCTCGAACACTGTCATCCCGTCGATGCCCATCTCCGTCAAGGCTTCTTTTACGGCTTCGAGTCTGGAGGGCTGAATGATCGCTTCAATCTTGGTCATGTTTCTCTCCCTGTCCTGTCGCTAGTTTCGCGTGCAGATTGAGGCCGCAAATCTCGCCCTCTCCTGGCCGCGTTCACAAAGTACTGTACGAAGTAAATTACGGCAAATCCGCCCCTTCACCGACCACACCTCCCGGCTGCAACTTCTGCATCGGGTGCGGGCGCGGCTTGGGTGCTGACGTGCGGGGCGGTTCTCCCTGCCCAAGCCGCGTTGCCCACATGCAAACGGCGTGGGTTTCCGCCGCTCTTAACTCTGTGCTTTCATCCTCCGTCCGGAAACAGCGGGTTGCCCCCTGCTCCTACTTTCCGGTCGTGTCGAACGTCAATATCAACCCGCCCGTGAGCGTGTTCTGCGCCTTGTCGAATCCCTGCCCCTTTTGAAAGAACGGCTGATTGGACATGTCACGGCGATACTCAAGCCGCGTAATCAGATGCGACGCAATCGTCCGCTCCAGCGTGCCCGTGAATTCGTGCAGATGCTGCGCAGTGCCCGTGGCAAAACCATCATGGTCGTCGAAATACTCATAACGCGCAGCAACGTTGACGTTGCCGGTCACGGCGTACTTGATGTATCCGGCAATCCCCGTCCAGAAGGCGGGGTCGGGGGACGTGCTCACTGGGTCGCCGCGCCCGTAATCCAAATTGGCCATCAAACTGAGCTTCCCAGTGGGATTGAAGGTCACGATGGTGTCCGAGAGCTGTCTCCAGTCCCCATTGTTGTTCGTGCCTTCCGGACCGCCGATGTAATTCTCTATAAATCCGAATTTCTTGGTCGGCGTTAAAGCGAGACTAACCCCCACAGTTTTTCCCGAGTTGTTGTCAATGATGTTGTTCCAGCCATTCATCACGAATCCTGTGACGGCGGCCTTGTCATTGAAGGTGTACTTTGCGCGCAAGCCGTAGTGGTAATACGGAATCGCCCACGAGAACAGCAGTCCACGCGAGTAGTTCCAGTTGTCCTTGCTCTCAATGACTTCGGCGCCGGCAGGTGTGACAAATTTTCCGACGTCCACTTGCAGCCCCTTACCCGCTTTCACAAGGTAAGAGAGGTATCCTTCTTTCAGATACTGGGCGAACGACGTCGCGCCACTCGTGTCGTGGCCCTCAAGGCTGTTCACTGTATTCATCGCCTGGCCGAAACCCAACGCAACGTGATAACCGAGGCGGCTCGCTGCCGCGTCCGGCGCTTTGTCGACCACCAATTCGATCATGTTCAATCCGAACTGGTTGGTGGCGATATCAAAATTGCGCAATTGGCTGTTGTGCGAAGCAGGGTGGTTGAAGTTGCCTCCATAGTACCCGTCGACGAATCCGCTGAGCGTGGTGGAACCGAGCAAGCTCGTGATCGTAATGGGCGTCGGCGCTGCAGGAGCAGGCGTAGCGACAGCCGCAGTCGCCGCAGGTGCTGCAGGGGCTTCCGCGGGCTTCTGCATAGCTGCCAGCGCCGCCTTCAAATCTGCAACTTGTTTTTCGAGATCCTGCATGCGCTGGTTCATATCCGCTGGAGCAGGGGGTGCCGCATCGGTGGTGGTTGTCTGCGCCCAACCTGTGGTTGCGCTCACAACGACGAAGCACAACCCGAGAAGAGCTAACGTGACTCGCGATAATCGTTTCATGATTCCAAGCCGCTTTCCCCCCGCTCGATCGCACTCCTCGAGAGACAGTGCGATTTCGTGTCAGCGAGGCTAACTTTAGTGACGTGAGAGCCGAGTGTCTAACGCATATTTCTCATTCCGGATATCGAAAAATGCCCAGCAATAATGTTTATGGAAGGCATAAAGAATCGCTATTACGTCAGCAGTTAGCTCAGTTATTTCATCGGTTTGCGCACGGGAGAGTCGGTTTCCCCACCTTTCGTAAGGGTGGATTCCCCAGTCGGTCCAGGAAGTCCACCTCTGCCTCCGGAATTCGCCGCCGGATCCGCGCTAAAAGCAAGCGCCCAATGGAGTTTTTTTTCGCAAGAAATTTACCTTCGTCCTCTTGCGCAAACCCGCAGTTTCCCCTAGCATCCATTTTGAAAGTCGTCCTGCAACGTTGGTGATGGTGGAAACCGTTTTTTGAACCAACAGATACAAAACGGGTGCCCGACTCGCATATGATCTGGTGAGCCACGTTCCGTCACGCGGAAAGGCCTAAAGGATCTCGGAGGGTGCCCACCGTTTAACGACGGGTTCAAAAGCGGCCCACCACACGGCCAAGTGGGTCGGCTTTTTTGTTCACCCTGCTCCTCTTCAGTTTTGATTGCACCACCTGCCACATAAACAAGAGATAAAGATTTCCTGCAAAGTTCATAAAGCTCCTCCACCATATTTCTCTCCGCTTGCACGTTCCTCGAACCATCCTTAAACTCGTACTTGGCGTCTAAGCGTGTAGCGTCAAAATCGGTCCGTGCATCCCCGACTCCTACAAATCGGCCATTTCAGCCTTCCGACGTATGGATTCCTTGTGGCCATCGGCGTTCTACTTGGCTTGCTGCTGAGCGTCCGCAACTCCCAACGGCTCGGGATTAACCCCGAGGACACCTGGAACCTCGGCATCATCGTTACCCTAGCCGGAATCCTGGGCGCAAAAGTTTTGCTGATTGTGAATGACTGGAGCTACTACACCCGCAACCCTGGCGAAATCCTCAGCATGAACACACTCCGCTCTGGCGGAGTTTTCTCCGGCGGATTGCTCGCCGGCCTCGCTGCTGCGGCCTGGTACATCACTCGCTACAAAATGCCGCCCTTGCGAACCTGTGATGCTTTCGCGCCCGGGCTCGCCCTCGGTCATGCCATCGGGCGTCTGGGGTGCTTCGCCGCGGGATGTTGCTATGGGAAGGAAACCCATGCCGCTTGGGGTGTCGTTTTCAAGAGTTCTCTGGCGGCGGATTGGGTGGGTACTCCGCTGGGCGTCCCACTCGAACCTACACAGCTCATGGAAGCGGTCGTCGAGCTCTTCAATTTTTTTCTGCTTTCCTGGTTGCTGACCCGAAAGCATGCCGACGGCCAAGTCTTTGGAACTTATCTAATCCTCTACGGCATCGCCCGTTTCTTCATCGAGTTCCTCCGCGGCGATCCCGGACGTGGCGAGGTCTTTGGCGGAATCATGACCGGCACACAACTGATCGCGATTGTTCTCATCATCGTCGGAGGTCTGTTCTGGCTGCGTCGCACACCCAAAGCGGAGATCACTCCAGCGACGCGCTAGCCCGGTGCGTGGCGCGGGCTCCCTCGCCCGCGAATAGCCACGCCAAGCTACTTTCTGTAAGAATCATCCTTCATGACTTCGGCGGAATCCCGGCAAGAATTTGTCGCCACCATCGAAGACGCGGGCAAGCGTCTCGACCAGTTCCTCGTCGCGAATTTGGCGGACGTCAGCCGCAGCCGCGTTCAACAACTGATTTCCCAGGACAAAGTTCGGGTTAACGGTCAGCCGGAAAGAGCATCCCTAAAGTTGCGTGGCAGCGAGACCATTGCAATCACAGGCAGGGTTCAACTGCCACCGCTGCGCGCCATCGCCGAAGACATCCCCCTCGACATCGTTTATGAAGACGACGATCTGGCTATCGTCAACAAACCAGCGCGCATGATGGTGCATGCCGGAGCGGGTGCCGCAGACGCCGAGCGCAACTTCGGCACGCTGGTCAACGCCTTGCTGCACCACTTCAACAGCCTCTCCAGTCTTGGGGGGGAGTTGCGGCCCGGTATTGTCCACCGCCTCGACAAAGGCACCAGCGGCTTGCTTGTGGTCGCCAAGAACGACGTTGCGCATCGCAAATTGGGCGAGCAGTTTTCCGCACGCGAAGTCAAGAAGCAGTACATCGCCCTCGTGCATGGCTGGCTGAAGGAGCCGCGGGGCACCATCCGCAACATCATCAGCCGCGACGCCATTCGGCGCACACGCATGACCACGCGCCGCTCGGAAGGCCGCGAAGCCATTACCGACTATCGCGTCACGCGGAAAATCGAAACGCCCTGGGGAAAATTCTCCCTGGTGACGTTGAACATTCATACGGGACGAACCCATCAGATTCGCGTGCACATGTCATCGCTCGGGCACCCCGTCGTGGGCGATACGCTCTACGGCGCGCCCCGCGTGATTCGCATGCCACCCGCGACGACGGCCAAGACACGCAGAGACGCTCCGGCAGGCACATCGTTGGCCCTGGATCGCAACTTCCTCCATGCGGCGTCTTTGGCGTTCACCCATCCGCGAACGGGAGGGCTTCTCAGCTTTTCCCGGCCGCTTCCCGCGGACTTGACGGAATTCCTGGCCCAGCTCGAAAAGCACTAAATTCACTCTTACGGTGACTTAAGTCGTTGCCCGCGTAGGGACAGGCACCTTCGCCAGCCCGGGCTATAATAAGTATCCATGGCTTTCAGGAATATGACTTCTTACGTCTTACGCCGCAGCAGCAGCTTGCTGTTTTTTACCCTGCTGCTCGTTCTACCCGCTATCGGACAAACTTCACAAACGGACTTGCCCTCGGCTCCGTCCGCAGTCGCCCTACCCAAGAAGCAGACCCCGGCCCCGCTCACCACAGCGCCTTCGGCGGCCCCGACTCCTGCAAGCCCTGCGGATTCTGCCCAGACGGCTAGCTCGACCGCAGCGCAGCCCACGACGCAGAAGCCACAGCCTGCCGTCGAGGACACGCGGTCGGGAACTCCTCTTCCGTCTTCCACGCAAGCTGAGGAGTTTGATCCTGCCGCTACCATTGTCAGCACGGTCAATGAAGTCAGCCTGGTTTTTACCGTAACCGACAAGCACGGGCGCTTCATCAAAGACCTGAAAAAAGAGGATATTCAGGTCCTGGATGACACCAAGCCAGTCGGCAAGATCAGAAGTTTCAGCAGCCAGACCGACCTTCCGCTGCAAGTGGCGCTTCTTGTGGACGCCAGCAACTCCGTGCGCGATCGCTTCAAATTCGAGCAGGAAGCCGCGATTGAGTTCTTGAATCAGATCATCCGCCCGAACTACGACAAAGCATTTGTCGTGGGCTTCGATGCTACGCCGGAAGTGACCCAGGACTTTACCGACAATTCCGAGTTACTCGCCAAAGGGGTTCGTTCCCTGCGGGCGGGCGGTGGCACAGCCATGTTCGATGCCGTCTATTTCGCTTGTCGCGACAAACTCATGAAGGAGCCCCGCACTGGCCCTGTGCGCCGGGCCGTGATTCTCCTCAGCGACGGAGACGACAACCTGAGCCATGTGAGCCGGGAAGAGACCATAGAAATGGCGCAACGCGCTGAGGTGATCCTCTATACCATCAGCACCAATATTTCCGGAGCCAAGAATAAAGGCGATAAGATTCTGGAGCGCATGAGCGAAGCTACGGGCGGCCGCGCCTTCTTCCCGTTCAAGATCCAGGACGTCGCCGACGCCTTTACGGAAATCCAGGACGAATTGCGCAGCCAATACGCGCTTTCCTACCGCCCGCCAGAACTCATCGCCGACGGCCGCTTCCGCCCCATCGAAATCACTGCCCTGAATCCCAAGAATTTGCGTGTCCGCTCGCGTCACGGCTACTACGCACCCGCACCAAGAAAACGGTAATTCTGCACGTGTAGGGGCAGGCGCCCTCGCCTGCCCGAGCCGAGGCGTCTGGACCTACATGTTCCCGGGTGATGGCAGCTATTGCCCCGTCCCGGTCAGCCCCACCACTTGAGGACTGTTCGCCGCTCCGTGCGTGACGGTCACCGCTCCCTTGATACTCCCCGTATTGGCAGGAGTAAACGTCACTGCGAGTGTGCACTTGCCGAGTGCGGGCACAGTGCTTCCGCATGGCGTCGTGCCACCCGGCGCGGCCGAATATTGTCCGCTCGCCACCACGCTGGTGATACTGAGCACCACGCTCTGGTTATTTGTAAGCGTCACGGTTTGTGCCGAGCTCGTCGTCCCCACCGTTTGTGCCGGGAAGGTCAGGCTCGTGGGCGCTAACGTTACCGGAAATACCGCTGTTCCAGAGAGGCCATAGATCTGCGGAGTCACAGGGGCATTCGTCGCGACGGTAACCGACCCTTTCACGGTTCCATTGATCGAGGGGCTAAAGGTTACAGCAAACGTACATTTCGCTCCAGCGGCTAGATTCCCGCCGCAGGGCGTTCCACCACTTCCCACGGCGGTGTAGTTTCCGGCAGTGGTAAGAGGATTGATTGTCAACGCAGAAGCGCTGCTGTTGGTTACGGTCACCGTTTTTGCGGCGCTGGTCGTGCCTACCAATTGATTCGTGAATGTTAGCGAGGCGGGTGCAAACTTGAGTGGCGATGTACCTCCGCCCGAACCCGTTCCCGAGAGCGCTACCGTCTGCGGGCTATAGGCGGCGTTATGCGTCAGAATGATCGCACCTGTCGCACTGCCGTTGGCCGTCGGCTGGAAGGTTGCGCCGAGCGTGCAAGTTGCCTTGCCAGCCAGCGTGGCACCGCAAGGCTTCGTTCCGCTACCGGAAACATTGTAGTTGCCCGTTGCCGCGAAGCTCAGATTGAGCGAGGTGCTCTGATTGTTCGTCAGAGTCACCGTTTTGGCAGCGCTGGTTGTCCCCACAGTCACCGTTCCGAACGCAAGACTCGCGGGGGTAAAGGACAATGGCGTGCTCCCCGTGCCCGTGAAGCCATCCACATGCGGCGAGTGGGCCGCACTATCCGTCACCGTAAGAGCTCCTTTAATAGATCCCGCTACAGTCGGCGTGAAGGTTACATTCACGGTACAGCTTGCTCCCGCCACCAGGCTGGATCCGCAGCTATTCGTCTGCGCGTAACCTCCGCTTACCGCAATGGAAGAGAGATTGACCAGAGTCGTGCCTGCGTTTTTCAGGGTTACCGTTTTCGCGACGCTCGTCGTGCCTACCACCTGCGCCGGGAACGTGAGACTTGCCGGCGTCAGGGTCAGAGTCCCCGTTGCACCCGAGCCATTCAGCACGAAAAATGTTCGTGGAATGAAGGCGGCGCAGGGCGCACCGTTTGGGAAGTTCTCCACCGCGATGGGAAATGCCCCTGGCGCCGTCAGGTCACTGGACAGGATGGCTACATGAATTTGCGTAGAGTTCACGAACGTCGAAGCGCGGAAGGCGCCATTCACCAGCACCTGCGAAGCGCTGGTAAATCCCGCCCCGTTGATAGTCAGCGTGAAACCGGCGCTCCCGACCACCGCATTCGGCGGACTCAGGCTGGTTACCGAGAGGGGGGTCGTGGTTGTGTTGAAGTCAGCCACCACCAGTTCTTCATCGTTGATCGTGAGGCTCTGTGGATTCGCAGTCCCTGTCAGGTCAAACTGGAATCCTGTGAACGTCCAGCCTGCGTTTGTCGCCTCTGTGAACGTGAGCAGGTTACCGGATGGATAAAATCCATCGCCCGTCGGCGACGATGGGGAAACCCCAAGCGATCCGGCGCAGCCTTCGTTTACAAAAAAAGCGGGCACAAACTCCCCGGTGATATTTGCTGTATACGTCGCGTTGCCGCTGCTGGGAGCGGTTATGTTATGCGTCTGCGCGCCACCATCGCTCCAACTGGAAAAACGGTACCGCGAATTCACACTGAAGGGCTGCTGAATAGTAGCCACACTTACGGTATGCGAACTGCCTGCCGTCCATCCTGAATCGTACGGCAGCGCAAAATTCTTTGGTGCGTGCCAAAAAAAGTTATTCACACCGTCGTTGACTGTGACTCCCGTGCGCGCCGCCGCGGGATTGGTCGTCACAGTCGTCACTGGCGACGCAGTAAAGTAGGACGTCAAATTGAGTCCGCTACCGTCATCCGGCACGTAGAACGTGTGCGGATTGGCGCTCAGACCACCCTCGATCCAAAACGGCGAATTAATGTTCTCGTAGAAATTCTGCCCCGCATTCGGAGTCGCCGTCAGCGTGACAAGCTCGCGCGCGCTGAAAAACAGACCTGATGCCGGTGGGAACGCCTGCGGCAAAGGATTTGCTGTGATACTTCCCGCGCCGACCGGCGACACCGCCGCCACATATGGCACGAGCTGGATGAAGTTCGCCGAGTAGACAGTGACAGCGGGCGATGTTGCCGGCTGCGTCACCATACCGTTCCCCGGAGTAACCGTGATTGTGTGGCTGGCGGCCGTGGCGTCATTCCAGCGGCCATAGGTGTACGTCACGCCGCTGAGCGTCTGCGAACCGGAAGGCACATTCAGGGTGTGCGAGGAATTCAACGCCCATGCAAACGTCTGCGGCGTTGTGACCGTCGAACCATCCACAATCACTTGCAATCCCGGCGGATTGCTGCTCACGGTTACGCTGGTAGGCGCATTGCCGTACAGCCGATGCACGGCGTCAATATCCGATTCCGTGTACCCCGTCACATTCGAGAGCGGAATCCCGGCCGGAATGGATTCCAATGCGGGGCCTCCGTTCCGCGAAAACGCGAACGGAATATAGTGCATGACCGAGCGATAGTCGTAGAGCGTCAGATTCTGCGCGTTATCCAGAATCTGGTCGAAGTTCGAGCGCGAGCCTTTGATGATGTTGTTGTAATTCACGGTCACATAGGTATCGCGATCCGAACGCGCCTGCTCGTGCCAGAAACCAACGACATGCCCCATCTCATGCAACAACGTCCCCACCGAGCAGTCCACGGATCCGGCGACGGGCTGCTGCCCGCCCGCACGGCCAATGATCGCCTCGCATTGTCCATTGTGGTTGCTGGAATCAAAATTGAAGTTCACGTAATCCGTCTCGGAGGTGCGCGCCACGAACTGAATTAGCCCAGAAAACGTGCTGTTGAAACTACTCAGCGCCGTCGCCAAATTGGTGGCAGAGTTCGTGATGACGTAAGGAATCTGATAGACGCTGCCCACTTTCGGCCACAAATTCGAGTAGGCCACGCTCTGCGCGAATGTACCCGGGCCCGATGCAGGCATGGTATCCACGCGCTCCAGAATGATGTCGCCTTCGTAAATCGCTTTCCCATGGGAAACCGTATAAGTGACGGGACGGCCGCGGTAGATCCCAGTGCGCAGCTGCCCTTGTTGAGCAGTTTTCCCAAAGAGAACAGACGTATTCACAAGAAACACACACAATAGCCAGAGAAACGCGCGGTAAAAGTGGCGAAAAAACACTGAAACCTCCAGAAACCTGTAAGGGATCTGACTCAAGCGCGAGAAAGGGGAGGATGCGCCTGTCGTACTAGGTTCGACACCTAAGTTTGCCCTGACCTCCGAGCAGTGTCAATATGCAAAGACTTGCCGTCAGCAGCGTCTTTACAATTCGTACATTCCCCTTATTTTCCATATGGTTACGATTTGTTACTTCGGTGGTTCAACGTCCTTTCGTCAGATTGTTCCGGGCGTGGCCGCAACCTATAATTGAGAAACTCTGGTAGTGGTTCTCCTACAGGTTCCGGGTTGGTGGGTCGTGGCGGACGTGTTTTTAAGGGGTCCCCGCGAAACGGAAATGCCCGGTTTATGCGTAAGCACCTGCATCTCGCCTTCGTGGAAACGTCGAAGATGAATACGACGACCAAAACGGCCTTCTTTTCTCTCCTGCTGTTGCTCCCCTGCGTCTTGCGGGCGGAGACGAAAATTGCGACAAAAAATATTGTCGCTAGCGGCACCATCACGGTTTCGCACGAGAAAGGCCGCGCTGTTTTTTCCAACGATGGCGCGCCGGTTTTACCCGCCAAGTCTTTGAGCGATAAGCCAGGGAGTGATAAATCTGGAAGTGATAAGCCTTTACGAACCGGCCGCGACGTCAACGAATCGTTATCCCCCCAGACGCGCCTCATGTATTGGAGCAACACCGAGCACAGGTACAAACCCGTACCCCACGCCACGCCCATGGCCATGCGAGCGGCCAAATCGGCAGTGGCGGAAGTTGACGAATATGTTGGCTCCAACCCTGACGTGGTCACCCAGAATGCAAGTTTGGTGCGTTCCCAGGCGACACCCCGTGAAGTGGATGACGCCATCGAGCAGGCAGCTCGCCGCCACAATGTGGACGCGAATTTGGTGCGGGCGCTGATTCGGGTGGAGTCGAATTTTAATTCCCATGCGGTGTCGCGCAAGGGGGCGATGGGGCTCATGCAGCTGATGCCGCACACGGCACGCCAATTGAAAGTGACGAATCCGTTTGACCCCGGCCAGAACGTGGATGCGGGGGTGCGGCACCTGAAGAAGTTGCTGCAAGATTTCCACGGGAACGTTCGGTTGAGCCTGGCCGCTTATAACGCCGGCGAGGGTGCCGTGCAGCGCAATGCGGGCATTCCGAATTATGCCGAGACGCGGAATTATGTGAGCAGGATTACGGCTTTGTACAATAGTGGGGACACGTCCCCCCTTCGGGGCATGAGCGGTCCGCGGTATGAACCGATGAAGGTTTTTCGCGATTCCCAGGGTGTTCTGACATTTACGAACACCGATTAATAAGGCATCCCGCGAGAGATGCAGGCACTCTAACTTGGCAGTCAGCTCCTCGCCATCGGCTATCGACAGCCGATACCGATAGCCGACAGCGCCTTCAGGAAGACGGGTAGGTTCTTGAAAATACTGACGCGAAGCCGACGCCTTGGGTATGCGGCGGCCGTCCTGCTATTGGCGGCGGCTCCAGCTCATGCGCGGCGCCACATGCCGGAAGCCTGGGCGCGGCAGCAGTACGCTACGGCGGACCGCCTGCGGGAAGCGCTGAACGGACGTCCCACAGCAGACCGTTCGCGGCACGAGTATCAGCGCGTGATTGACGCTTACCGCCGCGTCTACTATGGCGCCCCGGCCGCGACCAAAGCCGACCCCAGCGTGGTAGCCGTCGCCGAGTTGCTGGTGGAAATGGGCCGCCAATTCGACGACCCCAAAGTGCTGCGCTCGGCGATTGGACAATACGAGTTTCTACGCCGCGAATATCCCGGCAGCCGCTATCGCTTCGATGCCCTGTTCACGATCGGCGAAATCTACAAGGACGACCTTGACGATGCGGCGAAAGCGCACACTACGTTTCAGGAATTTGTACGCCGCTACCCGCGCAACCGCCTGGCGGCGCAAGCACGCGAGGAACTGACCGAACCCGTAGAGCAGGCAGCGACAAAGAAGCCTGCCGCTGTAGACGACGCAGGAGAGGAGTCCGGGAATAGCGAGGACACGACGGGCGCGAAGCATTCCACCAAGCTGGCTCGCGTCACCGGGATTCGCCACTGGTCGACGCCCGACTACACCCGCGTCGCCATTGATCTGGAACAAGACGTGAAGTTCGAATCGCAACGCATCGACCATCCCGATCGCATTTTCTTCGATCTGCGCAGCACCAAGTTGGCGTCGACGCTGGTGGGCAAAAGCTTTGATGTCGACGATGGCTTTCTGAAGAAGATTCGCGTGGCGCAGTACAAAACGGACCAGGCGCGCGTAGTACTGGAAGTGGACAGCCTTTCGCAGTACGATGCGTTCCTCTTGCCGAATCCATCCCGCCTGATCGTGGATATTCACGGCAAGACGGCGGCGGCGAAAGGTTCGGCGCCTCGGACTATTGCGGAGTCAACAAAAGATAAAGAACCCGCGAAGGTTGATCCTCCAGTGGAACTTACCAAGTCCGAGACCAAAGTTGTTAATAAAGCTGCACGTCAACCGGAAAAGACTCTACAGGCACAAGCGAAACCGGCTGCGCCGCAGAAAGCGGACGATACCGGCGACAGCGACGACGAGGACGACACCGCCCCGGATGCGCCAACAACTCTGATTGCGAAGGACACGGTCACAAAAAATCCCGCCTCGAAAAATACAGTCTCGAAGGAAAGCAGCACCAAGGACAAGGTCGCAAAAGATACGGTCACGAAGATTTCCGGCGCGTCTTCTTCCAACGCCGATTCCGATACGTCTTCCGATGAGCCGCAGACAAAGTCCGCGAAATCCAAGCGCAGCAAGAAAGACTCCGATGACCTTTCGGCCCATGAAGCCCGTCCGACGGCCGATGGCGACCGCTCCTTAATCCGCGCGCTTGGACTCAAGATTGGAAAGATCGTCATCGATCCGGGACACGGCGGCCATGACACGGGAACAATTGGTCCCAATGGTGTTCGCGAGAAAGACGTGGTGCTCGACGTGAGCCGGCGGCTGGGCAAGATGCTGCAGCAAAGGCTTGGCGCGGAAGTTGTCTACACCCGCTCGGATGACACGTTCATCCCGCTCGAGACCCGCACCGCAATTGCCAATCGCGAACGCGCGGATCTTTTTATTTCCGTCCACGCCAACTCCAGCGACGACCCTGATGCGCGCGGTGTCGAGACTTATTACCTGAACTTCACTTCGTCGAAAGACGCTCTCGAAGTCGCGGCACGCGAAAATGCGGTTTCGCAGAAGTCGATCTATGAGTTGCAGGATCTGGTCAAGAAAATCGCGCTCAAGGAAAAAATTGAAGAGTCGCGCGAGTTTGCCAGTGACGTGCAGACGTCGCTCTATAGCAGCCTGGCGGCGAAGAGCTCTTCCCTGCGTAACCGCGGCGTTAAGAAAGCGCCCTTCATCGTGCTCATCGGCGCGAACATGCCATCGATTCTTGCCGAAATTTCCTTCGTCAGCAATCCCGTTGACGCGAGAAAACTACAGACGCAGGAGCACCGCCAGCAAATCGCCGATTCGCTCTATCGAGGCATCGCCCGCTACGTAAACGGCCTGAGCGGAGTGAAAGTCGCCAGCCGCATTTCACGGGAAGAGCGGAATTAGCAGCTCCCACCTGCCCTCCCCGTCAATATGGTATAACTGTTATACTCATGCGGTTCCACTTCGATGAGCGGAAAAGCGCGCGGCTAAAAGCAAACCCAAAGCGGGGCATCGGATTCGAAGAGGCACAAGAGGTGTTTTCACACGCCTACTATCTGGACCAACGCTCAGATTTGCCCGAACAGTACCGGGCAATCGGCTGGGCGGGAGGGAAGTTGTATGCGGTCATTTTCGAAGTATGGGAAGACGCAGAAGGAGAGTATTACCACCTCGTGACTCTCTGGAAAGCCACTACTCAGGAGCAACAACTATATGAAGAACACTCGTAGATCGAGGAAGGCAGTGCCAGCGGAAGCCATCGCCCGCCTTGCGGACCAAGGGAAGGACGTGTCGCGGTTTTTCACCAATACTGGGCACATGATGGGCCCGGTCCAGAGGGTGAATGTAGACCTTGCATCGGAGATGCTAGAAGAGCTGGACCGGGCCGCCAAAGAGTTGAACATCAGTCGCCAGGCAGTAATCAAGACACTCATACGCCAGGCACTCGATCAGCAGTATCAGGCGCGAGCGAGCCGCCCCTCTGCTAAGCGGAGGTAGAATCTTTCGGGCAGAGGCTAGACCTTAGCCTTCGTCATTTCTGCACCGTCTCCGGGTCCCGGTTTGGTGCTCTTCAATTTGAAAACGCAAAAACTCATGCACGGCTTTCACGGCCTCGGGGTTGGGCGCGGTGATGAGGACCTTGCCGCCACGATCTGTCTCAACGTAGCTGTAAGAAAGGTCAGCTTTCAACCGCTGCATATCGGGAACACCGGGGGGAACTTTGCCGTGCGTCAGCATCGGAGAGGAGAAATCCCCTGCGGCGAACGCTTTGGAGATCTCCTGCAGGTGCCGGCGGATATGCTCGCGACTGACCGTATCCGAAGATTCGTTTGTTTGAACTTCGATGGAACCTCCAGAAGCGCTGAGTTGAAAATGATGGGTTGTCTTGACCTGGCTGAAACCCATCACCATCTCGCCGTGCTTCATCATCTGACAATGATGCTCAGCGGGACTTTCCTGTTTGCTTTCTTGCTGGCCGTACGCCATTGAGGCGACCGCCAGGAACGTTGCGATCATTGCTGTTTTCATATTCGATCTCCCTTTCCATTCTTGTTGGGCCGGATCCTGTTAGGTTGAACACCAAGGCCGAGGAACATTTTGACTCGTCTGGCAGAGACTCCAATAGTCTCGCTTGCGTTCCCGGTCGTGTACGGGCCAGTTTGGCATCCCATTTTTCCAGGGTCTGCTCCAGTTGCTTGCGCATGACAACCAGCTCCCGGATTTTCTCTTTGACCTGTGTGAGCTTTGCTTCAGCGATGGCACGGACTCGCTGACAAGGAACGCCTCCCTGGTCACGCATCTTCAGAATGGCCGTCAGCTCGGGCAAGGAAAATCCGACACTCAGCGCGCGGCGGATCAGACGAACCCGTTCCAGGGCTTGGCTCGGGTAGTCCCGATAGCCGCCTACGGTCCGTGGAGGCCGCGGTAGGAGCTCCAGCCGCTCGTAGTGGCGGAGAGTGTCACTGCTCACGCCCGCAAGACTTGCTAATTCTCCTGATTGCAAGAGTTGCTCCTCTCAAGCTCAGGCTACACCCTGGAATTGGTTCCAGGGTCAAGCATTATTTTCTATGGATCACTGAAGAGACCGAAATCCGCCCCGATCCCGTACACTAACCACGTGCAAGCGGATTTTTCCATTGAGTGCGGCGCGGACGATGAGTGCTTGGAAATGCCCTGGGCCTCCGAGGATGGGGTGCTGCGTTATATCGATCTCAAACAGCATCCCACGCGGATCGTGTATCTCGAAGAAGCTCGACGCTTCCCGGAACTCGCCGAATTTCTGCGCAGCGTCAACTCCCGCCATAGCCCCTTCCAGACTGCGAAATGCGACGCCTGGTTTACGTGCGAGATGACGGCGGATGAAGTGTTTGGAGCCTCCGGCAAGTTTGGATCGTATGTCGATTTCTTGTTCGACTCCTCCCTCCTGCGGAGGTCCCTCGAACAGCACGAGGTGGTCGCGGCAGATCTGGTCCGGCTCTTGCAAAGCGCGCCAGAGATGCAGGCATCGGTTGAGTTTCTGGTGCGGCGCTGCTACTTCCCCAGCGAAGCTGGCCGGGCGGATGGTTTCTACTTCACCAGCTACGTGTTCGGATATTCCGAGACCGAGGACAAGGCGCGCCAGCATTGGGGAATCGCGCTAAGACTGGTGGGCAGCGCGCTGATGCAGATTTCGGCGGGATAAACGCGAGAGTTTGGAGCCAAAGAAGAACATGTGGGCCCAGACGCCCTCGTCTGGGCGGGCGAGCCAAGCTCGCCTAGTTTTAACTCAAGAAGAAACGTATCCAAATCTGGAGCCGAGCTGTGCTCGTCGCACCTTCCACTTTGTACGCGCTAGCGATAACAGCAGCATGGCCACGAATATCGCGATAAGTCCGAAGGTGGCGGCCAGGGCGCTCGACGCCCGCTTAGGGAGAATCGAGAACTTCCCGTACACAAACTCGATATGTACCCAATAGACGAGAAGCGAGGCTTGGCCTAACTGAATCAATGGGCTGAAACCGCGTTGCCCCCAGCCGTATGCACACCACGCGTAGCTGAGCCACAGGATGACGAGAAGAATTCCCACGCGGATCAGAAAAAACGTGAGGCTTGTGTGCCAGAAGTCGTGTACAGGATCGAGCGCGAGAGGAAGCCGGAAGGGCGACGCTTCGAAAGCAACTGCGGCAGTGATCAGTGCTGCACCGACAATTCCAGCACCCCTTAGCACCTGAGCTTCGTATGCCCGTGCCCAGTCACTCAGGATCACAAACCCCGCAGCCATTCCCAAAAATGCGAACCCGGCCCACGGGAAAATCGGGAAGAGCCAGGGCTGCGGCGCGTCAAAAATGTGTACACCGTTGACGTAGGACTCCAAAGGCCACGGCAGCCAGCGCGGCCGCCAGGCCGTCCACAGCAGCGGAGTCAGGAACGCAATCGCAAGGCCCACGGCCACCCCGGCCCACGCGTTCCTCTTTCGTGCCTTCTCCGCGCTTCCCTCCGCAGCGTCTTCTCCCGCACTGACCCGGATCACGACGCCCATCAGAATCATAGAAGCGCCGATGATATTGAGCACATCCACGCGGAGCAGATCGGTCCAGGGCGCCCATCCCCAGCCGAGAACATATTCCTGCAATCGGAACAGAAGACCGAAACCCAATACTTCCACGCCGCGCAAAATCGTCTGGCGGGCCACTTGATTGGGATCCGCGCCCTTGCGACGCATCCGGAAGGTGACAAGAGCAAACGAAAAACCGGCTAAGAACAGGAAAGTCGGAGCGGGCAGCGTGCCACCAAGCTGCGACCAATACAGCAGTTTGCCCTTGCGCGCCTCCGGCGAAAGCCAGGAGTCGTAGCAATGCGTCTGGAACATGAAGATGCAGGCAAAGCCGCGCATCCAGTCGATATAAGCCAGCCGGGATTGACCTGGTGTCGACGGGGCGCGTTCAGGCGTGGTCAATTTCCAGTTTCCGTTCCTTTCCGCTTCCGATTCCCACTCTCAATCAGCGCACTCCACACTAGCATTTCCGATCCGGCTATCTGTTTGGATAGCTGATTCTTCCACGCCCGCCATATACGATCCCCGCAACCCCCTCATTTCAAAGGCGGCTCACCCCCGTCAGCCCGGACGAAATTCCGGCAGCTCAAATGCAATTCCCACGAGGACGGGATTCGCCCTATGGGCGAACCTCGAATCTCTTAGCCAAGGAGTGGGTCGTATGGCGGACAATCCCTCACGCATCTCATTTGAAGAGTTTACTCAGTCCACGGTAAGCGCCATTGCACGAGTCCTGGACTCGCACAAGTTGTCGCAGAATCCGTTGCTGCGGAATCCCCACATCATTATTGGAATCGTCTGGACTCCGCAGTCGCTGCCCCAGATCGAAAGCGCAGCGAAGAAGGGTCGGTAGTTTTTCGTAGCCACCCCGGCGGGCCCGGCTCAAACCTGGGCCCTGGCCCGACCGGGCAGGCCTTGTTGCAATGGTTGAGAAGGAGAAACCCCGAATGGCTTCCCACGAGAAACAACTCGAAACTCTCTGTCCCAGCGCACGACCCGACATGGAAGGAGCACGCGTATACGGCCTGGTGTTGGGAACGCCGGAAATGGCGCGCACAGCGTATCTGGATCAAGTGCGACCAGTCAATCCAGAAATCCTGGCGCTCTCCGGTCCCGTGTCGGCAAGTGAAATTTTTCGCATTGCGGCCCCTTGCGCCGGCCATCAGTGCCAGCACTTTGACGGCGCTCAGTGTCAGCTGGTGCAGCGCATTGTGCAGATCCTGCCCGCGGTAGCCGATAACTTGCCCCCTTGCCGCATTCGCGCGGAGTGCCGCTGGTGGAAACAGGAAGGCCGCGCCGCCTGCGCACGCTGTCCGCAAATTCAACATGAGGTCGCAACGCCCACGGAAGAGATGGTAATGGCGGCGGGCGCCGGCGCTGGGGCGATACATAGCTCCACGGAACTTCGGATAAGCCGTTGAGCGCGATCCTTGGGAATCCGGTACAAAATTCTCAGTTGAGCCAGGAAATTGTAGAATCCCTTAAGAGGGGACGTAGCTCAATTGGATAGAGCATCGGATTTCTAATCCGGCGGTTGCAGGTTCGATCCCTGCCGTCCCTACCAGAGTCTCACGATCCTAAGGAACTACCGCGCACCTGTGGCTTGCGCGCGTGCGACCTGAGGCTGCTGCAATGGCGACGTTGTGGGTGGTACGCGATGGCGCCAATAAGGAATGCGTTCGTAGATCCTTAGCACCAGCACCATGACAAACCCATACCAGCCCGACACGCCCAGTACCAGCGACGCACCATAACTCAACATCAAGAGAAGAAACAGCGTGCTCAGGCGCTTGCCGCTGCTGACGCGGTCTTTCACGTCCTGGCTGGTAACTTCACCCAATACGGGGGATTCCAGTAATTGCACAGTTGTGGGCGCGACTGGGTATTCGCTGGCCTTGTTCCGCCAGCGCTGCACGGCAGCGCACAGCGCCTTGCCTTCGTTCTTGATCTTTCCGGCCGAGCTGGGTTCATTCGGATAGAGACTGAAAGTGCCCCCGCGCCCAAACTCAGTATCGTGCCAGTCGAGATATACGCGCTCACTGTTCCACCAGCCTGGCGCACTTTGCCCGACCCGGACATTCACGACTTGCTCAGGCCGGAGCGCAAATCGGAGTTTGTCGCCCAGGTAGACAATGCGGTTCTGCAAAAGCCAGACGAAGCCCTTGTCCCAGTCATACCCGGAAAGGTAGCCACGCAGAGAATCTCCGGGCGCAAACCCCGCCAATATGGCATTGCGGCCACAAATCTGAATCCCTTCCTGCCCGAACTTTGCCGTGAATTGCTGCCGGAGTTTCTTGCGGCCGCGCAAGCTCAGCCACAATCCCAGCAGGGAATAACCTGCGAGTATCAGTCCTGCGCTTCCCACATAGGCGGCCAGGGCTGCTCCTCCGGATAAATTCAACTTGTGCACCGTCCATGCCACCAGTGTCGGCGGCAAGACATTGGCGCTAACCAGCACCCACAGGATGTTGGTGACCCGCTTCACTTCGCCCATGGTGGACAGAACATTTGTGGCACTCGACGGAATGGCGTAGTGTTCATCCCCGGTTATTGGACTCGCGATTTGCGTCGCAGCCAGGCCAGCACGCCGCTCCTGCTCTTCTTGCGCATGGTGCGCCAAGAGCTGCTGCACCCGCTCCGGAGACACATTTCCCACTTTGGCCAGATGCTCGATTCGCTTCAATGTCGTGGGGTGAGTCAGAATCGATCCCGTGACTTTTCCCCACTGGATGGGAGTCAGGTTCAGCCGACTCACCTTCAGCAGAGCCGTCATCATCGCCTCAGGATCGCCCACTAGCTGGGCCGAGCCCTCGTCGGCAACACGCTCGAAGTGTCGAGACAGGAGATAGAACACGCCAAAGCCGGCGACCAACAGCAACAGATCCACTTGCAACCAGGCAACGAGTTTCTGGCTCCATTGAAACCACTGCATCGCGAGGCCGCGTCCCGCTGCCAGGAGCAGCCCCCCGATGAATCCCGTAAACATGCCCCACACCACGTGAAAAATTGTAGGCAACAAAATCACGCCGACCATCGTCATCCCGAGTTTTTTAGGATGTCCGCACTTCAGGTGAGACAACTCATGCCCAGCGATAGCATCGACTTCCCGTTTGGTCAGCCGTTGCAGCAGGTAGTCCGTGAACATGACCGTCTGGGCGCCCGTGGCATAGGCATTGGCGGTCTGCGCCCGGCCTGCACCCAACACGAAGACCTGCTTGATTTTGACACCGGCTCGCTTCGCCAGTTCGAAGACGCGGTCGCGCAATTCCCCTGTAGTCAGCGCCTCGGGCGTTGCCCGCGACACTCGGATTTTGCCGCGTAAGCAAAGCACGCGAGAGAAGTAGGCCGCCAGCATCAGGAGCACTGCCGCCTTGGGAGCCGTGATCAGAAACCTCAAAGCGCAGACGAAAAACATCAGAGGCAAGAACTGAGCCCCCACCTCAAAGGAACGCTCCAAGAGAAACTCGCGTCGCGTCGATTGATGACCGCGCAGCTGCACAAACACTTTGTAAGAAACAAAGAGGCAGAGCAGATAGACAAACCAAGGAGGAACCATGGTGACCAGCGTGTTCACGATGACGGATTGCCATCCGTCAGGCACCCGGAATGCGACCATGTCCTGCACTCCCTGGCGAAGGCTGGTGTGCGCCACCATCCAAAGAAGCATCGTGCCATTTACGCACCATTGCAGGGTTTTGAAATAGCTGAACCAGGCCGCCGTTGGGTCCTGGGCGGCGTCTTTCAACGCGGCTCGCCGCATCCACAAAATCAGCAAGAACGGCAGCAGCAGGAATCCGGCTGACATGGTGCACTGCCGTAGCACGTCCGAATTCCGGTAGCCGTAAGCCAGGTGTAGTGGCGGCAACAGAGGTGCGGCCTCAAGCGAATAACTGTAATTCAGAAATGGAACAAAACCCAGGCCGGCTTGCAGCCCTTCGGAACTGTGCTCTTCAAATCCGGATTTCGGGCGATGCACGCTCACGAAGAGCTGCTGCACTCCCGCGTGCGACAAAGAATCAGCAAGTGGCTGAAGGGACAGCGTACCGCTCACCGTCCACCCACTCGCGGTCAGCACGTCGTTACAAGTTGCGGTGAGCCGACGCTGGCTGGCCTCGTTGGCGTATTTTTCGTATCTCGCCACCTGCTCCGGCTTCAGATACGGCCCGTTCCGGAGGGAGTGCTTGTTAAGAGAGGGATGTGCAAATGCTCCGGGCGGGCAATGCAAGGACTGCCCTAAAGCTGCCTGAATCGGCTGCCAGTCGCTCGGCGCTTGATCAAGTGAGAGATAAACGTCGGCTTGGCCGTGGCTCTTGAAGGTCAGTCTGAGCGAGGCCGTGAGCTTTGGGTCGCTGGTCTCGCCGTCCTCGCCCTGCGCGCGGCAAGTTTGAGCGGTTGCGGCGAACACAAGCGCCATCACCGCGAGAAAAAGCGCCCGCGGGTACATTCCTCCACGCTGCATAAACCGTGGCTCCAAAGCTCGTTAGTGCCAGTTTCTGAGCAGTATAGGAAGCTTACGTCTATATTCGCAGATGGAACAACGTGACCGCGGTAATGGTTCCCCAGTCCGGTGGACTATCTAGAGATGAGCGAGCTGTCAGGCTGAGATGTTCTTAAGATTTCTTAATCCGGGTTACAGGTCAAACCCGCCGCGGTTTGTGCTCGCACCTCGCAGTATTCAGACACGCATCCGCCAGCACCAGCCGCTCCACGGGCTTGCCGCCGATCAAGTGCGACTCGACAATTTCGTCTACATCCGCTGAGGTGACGCCGCCGTACCAGACGGCTTCGGGATAGACGACGACTGTGGGGCCGTGTTCGCATTGGTCGAGGCATCCGGCTTTGTTGGAGCGAATGGCGGAGGCGAGTCCGCGCTGGGCGAGCTTCTTCTTAAAAGCTTTTTGCAGTTCGCCCGTGCCGTCGGCGTTGCAGGAGCCGCGCGGGTCTCCGGGTTCGCGCTGATTCGTACAGATGAAAACGTGGCGGGTAAATTTCGGCATGGAACTACTGTACCGGATTGTGTTGAGTGGAAGAAATCGCCAGTATGTGGCATAACGTGAGCGGTCCGCTAGAATCAAGAAGTGGTTATGGACAAACTACCTGCAGCAGCGCTCTCTTCCAGTTCTGGCAATTTCTCTCTGATTGCGGAATTCCTGATCTTGTTTGTTGTGCTGCCGCTGGCCTTCCGCTTCAAGCCGTTTCCCTTCCCTCCGATTCCCGCGTTGTGGCTAATGATGGCGTATTGCCTTTTCCGTTTGTGGAGCGATGCCTCGTTCAACCGGAGCCTTTTGTGGAATCCCGAAGCCTTCCCGCGTTTCGTGACACAGATCGTGCTGGCGTTTTTCGGAGTTGCCCTGCTGCTCGGGCTCAGTGTGTATTTCTTGCGGCCGCAACTGCTATTTAACTTTGTGCGCCGCGCTCCTCTATTCTGGGGAATCGTGATGTTGTTGTATCCGGTATTGTCCGTGTATCCGCAAGGCATCGTCTATCGGGCATTCTTCTTTCAAAGGTATCGCGGACTGTTTCCGGGGACGCTGCAGATGATCCTGGCAAGCGCAGCCGTGTTTGCCTTTGTACACATCATTTTCCGCAATCCCATTGCGGTAGCTTTCACATTCCTCGGAGGAGTGCTGTTTGCCTGGCGCTACCAGGAGACGGGGTCGCTATTCACGTCTTCGCTGGAGCATGCGCTGTATGGATCTCTAATGTTTACGATCGGTCTGGGAGAGTATTTCTACAAGGGAGCGCGTTGAGAAATTTCCACGCAAGAACACTAGTCGTGCAAGGGAACCACGGGATCATGTCCGTGGCAGAAGGTGGCGACGCGCAGCAGGCTGCCGTCGTGGGCGGGCACGGTGACCACAGGGCCGATGCAATAGACGGCGTGGCCTGTATCTGCCATATACCAGCGACCGTGTTGCGCCACTTTGGCAACGATTTTTTCGTGTATGACGGCGGGCTTCGGTGGATCCCACTGGGCGACGGGTAGGGAGAATAAGAGTGCCGCGAAGGCTAGGGTTTTCATTCGCTGACCACCTGACTGGGATAGTTTTGCTGCTAGTTTTTCTTGATCTGGGTCAAGTTTGAATCGCACTTCAAGCCTTGCTCTTCCAGTCTTGCTCCGTTAAATCTTGGCCGCGAAGCGGCGCCAGTCGGCCTTGTCGACGGCCTGCAGAGGCTGCTTCTGCACCGTGTCCTTCTGGCCCGTGAGTTTCTGAACCTGGCTTTTCTGTATCTGGGCTCCGCACGACTGGCAGGCTTTGCCGGATTTCGGCATCGGCGCACTCTGCGGGGAGGGCTGCCCGGGCTTGACGCGTTCGGCCTGCTTTTTCTCAATTGCGTGTTGCGCCAGGTCCTGGCTCTTGAGCGCCAGGAGCTGCGAACTGTCCTGTGAGAGCTGCTGAATCAGGTTGCGCTGCGACTGAATGACGTTGCCCTGCTCGACCAGAACCATGGCCATGATGCCGTAGCACGCCATAAGGAGGAACACCAGAACAGGAAACATCCTCGACTTCGGCTTCGACGTGCCCAGCGGGACGACTAGCTCGACCTGCATTTGGAGCCTCCCTCGGAACCCCACCTTTGTGGGGCTGTTAGATAGGTATAATGCAGCTTGCTTACCACGCGGGATTATTCTTGCAAATTACTGATAAAATTGGGGTTAGCATGGAAAGGCCCTAGCCCCCGTAAAACCCCGCATGCAAGAAGCTGCACAATTTGGGAAACGACTTTAGGAATTGCAAGCCCGAAGGGCGCAAGGCTTCGCACTTAAGGGATAGGGGAATGCCCCTGCTTTCCTGCCCTTCAAGTCAGCCGCCTCTTACTCCAGCACAATCTTGGCAATCGTCGCCAGCTGCATATTCGAAGTTCCCTCGTAAATCTTGCCGATCTTGGCGTCGCGGAAATACTTTTCGACGGGGTAGTCCTTGGTGAACCCCGCGCCTCCATAAACCTCCACAGCCATCGACGTCACGCGCTCGGCCACCTGCGACGTATAGAGCTTGGTCATGGCAGCTTCTTTAAGGAAGTTCATGCCAGCATCCTTCATGCGCGCCGTGTTGTAGACGAGCAGACGCGCGGTTTCAATCTCCGTCGCCATCTGCGCCAATTGGAACTGAATCGCCTGGAATTGGGAGATGGGCTTGCCGAACTGCTTGCGTTCCTTGGCATACTTGACGGCATGTTCCCAGGCTCCGCGTGCCACGCCGATCATTTGCGCGCCAATGCCAATGCGGCCTTCGTTCAGTGTCTCAATGGCAATCTTGTAGCCCTTGCCGGGTTCTCCCAAAACGTTTTCCTTGGGCACACGGCAGTCTTCCAGGATGAGTTCACATGTAGAAGAAGCCCGAATGCCCAGTTTGTCTTCCTTCTTCCCTACTGTAAAGCCAGGAAAATCCTTCTCCACCAGAAACGCTGTAATGCCCTTGTAGCCCTTTGCCGGATCCAGCGTCGCGAAGAGGACGAAGAGACCCGCCTCTTTGGCGTTGGTGATCCAAAGCTTGCGCCCGTTGAGCACATAATCGCTGCCTCTGAGTTCGGCACGGGTCTGGAGAGCGAAGGCATCGGAGCCGGAAGCCGCCTCGCTCAGCGCGTATGCGCCTACCGTATGCGAGGCCATCTTCGGCAGGTAAAGTTTCTTCTGCCGTTCGTTGCACCAGCGGATGAGCGCGTTGTTGACCAGCGTGTTCTGAACATCGACAATGACCCCGGCCGAAGCATCCACGCGGGAGAGGTCCTCGACCGC
>CAZUCC010000042.1:35022-38849 GCA_964619065.1 uncultured Acidobacteriaceae bacterium
CCCCGCGGCTGGGCGGTTTTTGACCCAGGCGTGTCTCACCACGCACACGCCCCCCGGCAGAACCACCACCGCGGGAGAGTCCCCCGACCGCGTGACTGGCCGCAAAAAATGTCCCGCCGCTCCCGCCGTATTGTTCCGGGATTTCGATGCCCATCAGTCCAAGCTGGAAAGATTCCTCAATCAGGCTGGATTCGAAAATACATTTTTCATCCATTTCCTTGACGTGAGGGCGGATCTTTTCTTCGGCAAACTGGCGGACTGTGTCGCGAAACAGCGATTCATCTTCGGAAAGCGTGGTTACCGGCGTGGTGCGATGAAGGAGAGCTTCCAGCATATAGGACACCTTGGCTATGAGTTGCGAACTTCACAGTCTAGCACCGGGAACGGGTGTATTAGGGAGGGGGCCTAGCCGCGTTTGCGATAGACCAGCTTCAACGTATCGGCAGCGAGAATCTTGCGGATTTGGTGACGGGCATGCGTGGACCAAGGTCCAGTGGCATCGAGCTTGACGTACGCCTTCCAATGCAACAGCGCTCGCCGTGGTTCCCCAATTTTCTCGTATGCCAGCGCCAGATTGTAATGTGCGTCCGCATAGGTGGGAGCCAGATGCAAAGCATTGCGGTAGGCCTCAATCGCATCCTGCACGCGCCCGGTCTCGTCGAGCACGTTGCCCAGATCGAAGTAGGCCAGGGCATAGCGCGGGTCGATCTCCACCGCCCGCCGGTAATGGAACTCCGATGCGGCATACTCCTGCCGGTTATAGAACAGGGTACCCAGATTGATGTGGGCGGCAGCGTGATCAGGCTCAAGATCGATCACGCGCTGGTAGGCTTCGATGGCCTCCATCTGCCGCGTTACGTCCTCTTCGAGCGCGATGCCGCGCGAGAACTGTTCGGAAGCTTCGGCATCCGCCTGTGGTTCCTTCATGCGCTCCATCGTGCGCCGGCTCGAGGCCGTGGTCCGATTCCCCGTAAGGTTCGCGGACGACGGATCCTTGGATCCAAAAGGGGCAGCGGTAAGGGCGTTCGAGGCAAATTCAATGGATTCCAAGTCGGATCCGAAGTCGATGACAAACTGTCCCGAGACTGGCTCCACCACTTTTCCCTTGTGGCGGAAGGCAACCCGCGATCCCGAGGAAAATGCGGTGGCTTCGAGCAGCGGATTCGACATGCCAGAAACCTGCCGTTGCATGGCTTCCAGCGATTGCCGAATGGTCGCCGGCCGCACGCGCTTGACGCATAGGTCGCGAATCTTTTTGATTTGCTGGAGATCGGCAAATGAATATTGCTCAGCAGACGCGACCAGTCCCGCGCGCTCCCACGACGACAGTTGCCGTGGCGTGACCCGCAAAATCCGCAACAAATCCGCTCGCGTATATCCGTTCACAATGTCTTTACAAGTGTCCAAGCTATTGATGACTTAATTATCAAAAGGATGTGTCCTAATAGCAAGTAGGAAAACTCTACTTTTCTGTGGAGAACCTAGGCGATTCATATGCAGCGGAAATGGTGCACATCATTCGTGTAGACCAGCACCCTCGCCTGGGCACCGGGCGACAGCCCAACCGGGATTTCTCAGAGTTTCACTCATTCCGCAGGAGATGAAGGACGCCTCTTTCCGGAACACACGCCACAGCATTCCTGGTCTCATTGCCGCATTTCGCCCTTGACTTCCTTCCTTCCCGGTGCCAAACTTCGCATGCTTTCCCCTCCGGCCTTTTCTCGCACGTTATTCCACTGCATGAGGTGATCGCATGAGTTCTGATCTGTGGTTCTCCCGACGTACTTTTTTGCAGGGTGCGGGCGCCTTTGGCGTCGCGAATCTTGCTATGTGGATGGGCGGATGCGAATCGTGTTGGCAGCAGATTAAAAACCGCCCCACGCGGCGCAACATTGCGAACCTGCCGGCCAATGATCCCATCATTCAGGCATATCAAGCAGCGGTCACAGCCATGAAAGCTCTGCCGTCCAGCGACCCGCGCAGTTGGTCCGCACAGGCGCAAATTCACTTCGACCATTGCCCGCACCAAAACTGGTGGTGGCTGCCCTGGCATCGCGCGTTCCTGGCTTACTTTGAGCGCATTTGCCGCAAGCTTTCCGGGCACGACGATTTCGCACTTCCTTACTGGAATTGGACCACCAGTCCCGCCGTTCCCGCGCCCTTCTGGGGAAACGGCAATCCGCTGTTCGATTCCTCCCGCGCCATTGGTCCCGCCGACACTGCGGATCCTTCCTGGGTGAGCGCATCGGTCATCAACGGCATTCTTGGCCTCACGAACTTTTACGATTTCGCCAGCTATCCTGCGACCGCACAGCGGCAACGCACCAGCTTCGGAATGCTGGAGTCCACACCCCACAACAATATCCACCCGTGGGTCGGCGGTGATATGTATGGATTCCACTCCCCGCTTGACCCCGTCTTTTGGTGCCACCACAATATGTTGGACTGCTTGTGGAACGAATGGAACATCAACCGCAACAATCCCAACACCAACGACGCGAACTGGTGGAATCTCCACTTCACCGAGTTTGTCGACGAAAATGGCGCAGCGGTCGACATTGCGGCGGGACTGACCGTGCTGTTCCCGCTCTTCGACTACCAGTTCGAGCCCTGCGGACCGGCCCACCTCGGCGCCGCTACTGTGGACAAAGTGAAACTCGAACAGTTTCTTCGGGCCGGAGCGCCTGTCAAATTTGAGATTGCCCAGCGCTTCGAGTTACAGCGGGCAATTGCCACCGAGGTCGGACGGCCGCTGCGCTCGGTTGCGAAACTGGAAGATCAGGTTCTCCGCGGCGCACTGGATTCGGCAAGCGGGAAAGCGGTCCTGCTCAACGTTGACGGTGTCGAAGTTCCGGATAAAACTGACTACTTTGTCCGCGTCTTTCTTGGCAAACCTGACGCTTCGCCGGACACTCCCATTACTGACGCTCACTATGGAGGCAGCTTCGGCTTCTTCCACGATGCCGCGCCAATGAAGGATATGCCCGCGCACGAGAAGTTCGGGTACCTCATCGATATAACATCAGCGCTTCAGGGCCTCAGCCAGGGCGGAGCGCTGCCTTCCGGAAGTCTCGATGTGACGCTCGTGCCAGTTGCTTACGCGCACCGCGAAGCGAAAGGACAGAAGCTCGCGATTGAGAAGCTTGAGGTGAACATCGCGCAGATTCGGTAGACTTGATTTGGAAATGAAGAAGGCAATGCGATGCGCGAGAGGCTGCGCTGGGTCACTCGATTCTTGCTGATTGCACTGCTTGGCGCGGCTTCTCTTTTTGGGTCTGCAGAAACAAGGCCGGAACCCGAAGCGAAGACGGGCGGCGAGTTTGTGCTGAGCGCGGCCCAGCCGGTAGCGCACATCCCCATCCCGTCCGCGGTGTGGAAGGAAAAACGAACCTCGCTCCAGGTGAATGTCGTTAAGATCAGGAATTCGCTCGATACGGCTTTCTCGATTGCGGTTTCTCTGGAGCCTCGGTCCGTAGCCGGAACAAAATCCAAGGCCAAGATCGCAGCCGTTGCGATCGGTGTGCTGGGCATTTACCCCGCCGGACAAACGGGTAGCTACCGGCTGGAGACATCCTCCGCGCTTCGCCGCATGCAAGCTTCCGGAGCTGACACGGATCACGCATGTCTCCGCCTGGAGCTGCGCCGAATTCATCCCAGAGAATCGCAAGACGGCCTGGAAGTTACACTCTCAGCACCGCAATGGCTTCCGGCGAACTAGCACGTCGTCTGCTACAATTTTTTGAGGCATGGGCCGACGTAGCTCAGTTGGTAGAGCAGCCGATTCGTAATCGGCAGGTCACCAGTTCAAGTCTGGTCGTCGGCTCCAG
>CAZUCC010000043.1:0-36995 GCA_964619065.1 uncultured Acidobacteriaceae bacterium
GAAGTTCAAGTCCGAAGGCGATTTCATGAAGTGCCATTTCATCGAGCAATTCACCAAGCCCGATGAGAAGATTTCGATTTACAAAACCGGTAAGTTCACCGACTTCTGCCGCGGACCGCACATTCCCTCCACGGGCCGGATCAAGGCGTTCAAGCTAACGAATCTTTCCGGAGCGTACTGGCTCGGCGATGAGAAGAACCCGCAGTTGCAGCGCATTTACGGGACCTCTTTTTATTCCAAGAAAGATCTCGAAACTTATTTGCACCATATCGAGGAAGCCAAGAAGCGCGACCACCGCGCGCTTGGCAAGCAGCTCGACTTGTTCTCGATTCAAGAACTGGCAGGCCCTGGGCTGATTTTTTGGCATCCCAAGGGCGGCCTGATGCGCAAGCTGATGGAAGACTGGATGCGCGAGGAATACCTGAAGCGCGGGTATTCGCTCGTCTATACGCCGCATGTGGCGCGCCGCCAGCTCTGGCAAACCAGTGGCCACGAAGGCTATTATGCCGACAACATGTTCGACATCATGGAGCTCGACGACGCGGAATACCGCATGAAACCCATGAACTGCCCGTTCCATATCTTGATCTACAAAGACACGCTGCGCTCCTACCGCGATCTTCCGGTGCGTCTCGGCGAGCTGGGCACGGTGTATCGCTACGAGCGTTCGGGAGTAATGCACGGCCTGCTCCGCGTGCGCGGCTTTACGCAGGACGACGCTCATATTTTCTGTACCCCCGCACAGATTGAAGAGGAAATCGTGGGCTGCATCGACTTCGCCGTGGCCACTCTGAATACTTTCGGCTTCGAGAAATTCCAAGTCGAGCTGTCCACGTGGAATCCCGACGATCGCAAGAACTTTGTCGGAAGTGAAGAACAGTGGAACATGGCGACCGGTTCGCTGGAAAGAGTTCTGAAGCAGATGAACATCGAATACAAAACGATTCCGGGCGAGGCGGCGTTTTACGGTCCCAAGATTGACGTAAAGCTCGTCGATGCCATTGGCCGCCTCTGGCAGCTTTCCACGGTGCAGTTCGACTTCAACCTTCCGCAGCGCTTCGATCTGGAGTACGTCGGCGAAGATGGGCAGCGCCACCAGCCGCTCATGGTCCATCGAGCGCTGTATGGATCCATCGAACGTTTTTTCGGCGTGCTCATCGAACACTACGCTGGCGCATTCCCGGTGTGGCTGTCGCCGGTACAGACGGTGGTCATTCCCATTAGCGAGCGTCACCTCGAGTACGCGCAGAAAATCAATGAACAACTCCAAGCTGCGGGTGTGCGCGTCGAAGTGGATGGCCGCAATGAAAAAATGAACGCAAAAATCCGCGAACATGCCATGCAGAAGGTGCCGTTCCTGCTCGTCGTCGGCGACAAAGAAGCCGAGGCCGGCAAGGTGAACGTCCGCACTCGTGGCAAAGAGAAAACCGAAGACCTGCTCGCCACCGATTTCGTGGAAAAGATCAAGAGCCTGATCGCGACCAAAGCCGCCACTCTCGACTAGCCCACACCCACGCGGCGGCAGGCGCCCGCCTGCCGAGCAAGGCTCGGCAGCGGCACATAAATCCACCACGACGATCCGGGAGTCTTGTCACACTGGGATCGGCCTAGAAGAATTGACTATCCAGTGGCGCGATGAATTGAATGCCAGGAATAAATTTGCCCATGAGTCGTTTGTCGTTGGTCAGGAATAGATCCGTCCCAGCCTGCGCGGCGGACGCCAGGTGGATGACATCCGCCGGCGGCAGGCTGAGTGACCCTCGAATCCGCGCATAGTGGTCCGCAGTTTCCAATGTAAAAGGAACAACCTCTGAGACTACATTCTGCAACAAGCTCCGCGACTCGTCAGCAGCCTGCGCAGCGCCCGTGCGATAGGCTCCGGCCAGTACCTCTCCGAAAGTGAAGGCGCCCGTGAGCAACTGGTCGTGACGTTCCTGCATTCGAGAGTAGATGGTATCGACGCGCTTCGCGTACTGAGGGTTGTCCTCCAGCCAGTAGATGAACAGCATCGTATCCCAGTAAATCCGGCTCACTGGTCTTCCTTCTTCTGAGGATAGAAGTTCTCTCGCTCGTTTCGGAGATACGCCTCGCCGCCTCCCATGCCGGCAAAAATATCCTTCAAGGCACCGCGCAGAAGAGCCCAAGGTCGCTCTCGTTGCGGCAGTGGGGCGGTGTTTGCGTCCATGAATTCGTAGGTGCAAACCACCGTTGTGCTCAGTCCGGATTTCGGGCCACTGACTTCAAGAAGCCGCAGGTTGTTGCTCTCCAAGAACCTTCGGCCCTTCAGCGCCTGGCAAACATTTGGCGTTTTTCCGCTCATCTCCAATTCGTGAACCACATCTCCCGCGCAAATTGTAAACCGCGTTTCTTTGCGGTTGCGTGCTGGAGTCACGTACCTATCGCGGACGTGATGTCGAATCTTGTCTGCGTCGCTCATTGACTTAGCTCCTTAGAGAAAATTCTCTAAAGAGAGAATAGCATAGAATAGATGGAAATGAAGAAATAAATTAAGGCTCTGCTTGGGTGCTTTCAACCCCTAAGCTGGCGCTGTTTTCGCAGAAAACCGAATGATGGCGGTACACTCATGACCGATGTCTCCCCTCCCCACACCCGCGGTTGTACCATTAAGGCGATGCACAACCGTCGAGTGAGCACCCTAGCGCAAAGTGTTCTCGCGCACCTCCGCGTCCACGGCTGGCTGCGGCCGGGAGATCGCGTTGGCGTGGCCGTGTCGGGCGGCGCGGATTCTGTGGCTTTGTTGCGCGCGCTGCTCGAGCTGCGCGGCGAACTCGGGATTGTGCTGTTGGTCGTGCACTTTAATCACACCTTGCGCGGGGACGAATCGGAGGATGACCACGCGTTCGTCAGCGAGTTGGCCCGTGAGCGCGGATTGGAATTGCACGACGCCCGTGGTGACGTTGCTCAGCGAGCGGCGGAGTTTTCGCTGAGCACGGAGGCGGCCGCTCGCGCGGCGCGCTACGAGTTCTTCTGGTCGCTGCTTGAGAGTGGGCGTCTCGACAAGATCGCTACAGCGCATACGTTGGACGACCAGGCCGAGACGGTCTTGCTGCGCTTGATTCGCGGCACAGGCACTCGCGGCATGGGGGGAATTCAGCCACATCTGACTAGCCCAGCTCCCGCAGGAAGGACTCCCAGCCAAACCTCCAGAGGCGCCATCATCCGCCCGCTGCTGCGCGTCCACCGCCAGGAAGTTGAACTTTACCTGAAGTCTCTGGGACAAGCCTGGCGCGAGGATTCCAGCAATCGCGACCTGCACCACACTCGCAACCGCGTTCGTCAACGACTGATGCCGCTGCTGGAGAAGGAGTTCAATCCCGAAATCGCGGAGCGGCTGGCTGAGTTCGCCGACATTGCTCGGGCGGAGGAGAGCTACTGGGAGGAGGAACTTCGGCGCCATTTGCCGCGCCCACAGTCCCCGGATAGCTCACAGGCCAGCCTTTTCCCGCTAGACCGAGACGCGCTCCTGCAACTACCACTGGCTCTCCAGCGCAGACTGATTCGTGCTGCCGCACCATCTGGTCTGCAGCTTGAATTCCGCCAGGTCGAAGAAATTCTTGCAGTCGCTCAGGGCGGGAACCTAGATTCGAACGGCGCCCCCGCAACCTGCAATTTGGCCGATGGCTGGACGTTCCAGCGTCGAGGAGGCGAGATCAGTTTCGTCCGTCGTCCGCCAGCGGAGCGGGGTCTGGAGCAGGGGTCAGAAAAGAATAACGCCTCTGGTTTCGACGACCTTCGCCTCTCCGTGCCCGGCCAAACAACCGTGCCGGGATCAGACAGAGCCTTCGAGGCGGTTAGAATTCTGCTCACCAATCCTCCGGCAGGATATAATCCCGAGCATTTGTATGCGCCACATGCGCTGCCGAGCGAGCTAGTTATTCGAACTTGGCGGTTTGGAGACCGTTTCTGGCCAGCCCATACCAAGGCTCCCAAGAAGCTCAAGGAACTCTTCCAGGTGAAGAAGGTTCCGGCGGAGTTGCGTGCGTCCTGGCCCGTGATGGTTACGGAACGGGATGGAGGCGAAGAAGTGGTTTGGGTGCAAGGATTTGCAGCGCCGGCGCATTTGCGGCCAGGTCCCGGGGATCGCGAGGCGATCTTGCTCCGAGAACACCCCGACGCAGGAAAACCCGCGACGGGAGCGCGCGGGCAAGGCTAACGGTGTCTGAAGAATAGGAGTGTCTCGAAGGAATGGTGACCGCAACGGGAACCGGGACCGTGCGTCCGGTGATTTCGGCCGAGCAGATTCAGAAGCGCGTGCGCGAAATGGCGCGCCACATCTCTGACGACTACCAGGGCAAGAGCCTGCATGTCCTCGCCATCCTGGAAAATGGCTTTGTTTTCATGGCTGACCTGATTCGCTGTCTGGAGATTCCGCTCGTCTGCCAGTTCATTAAGCCCCGCTATCAGCAGAAGCAGGATGCCGAGGCGGCACTGGTCGAGATTTTCTTCAGTCATGAGCTGGATATGCGGGATCAGCACGTGCTGCTGGTCGAAGGAATTCTGCATTCCGGCGTAACCACGGAGTTTTTGATGAGCAATCTGCGAAGCCGGGGAGCTGCTTCGGTAAAGCTGGCAACCCTGTTGGATCGCCAAAGCGCCCGGCGTGTTGCGTTGCAGCCAGACTATTTTGGGTACCTGATCGACGAACATTTTTTTGTAGGCTACGGACTGGCGTCGGCTGAGCAGAACTACCGGAATCTGCCGTATCTAGGGGCGTGGAAGGAGTAAAACCTTTGGACGGGTGTCGATTAGGGATGACGGCAACTACAACTACTGCCGTGACTTAAGTTACGATCTGCGGAAACGGCAATTCCGGTTGAGAGCGAGTACAATGACAACACGATTGGGGCTTACCCTTGGGATCGAATTAGGCTCCGGCGGCATCTAATAATTTGACCAAGAACGATAGCATTGAAGATGCCGCCCGTTAGGCTGGCAGATCTTCTAGGAGTGGTTAGTGAATTCGACAGCTAAGACGGCAGTTTTTTGGGTGGCGGTGTTTGGTTCTTTCGTGCTCCTTTGGGTGCTTTACCAGAACGGAAAGCAGGGGCAGCGGGACCAAGAGTTGAGTTTCTCGCAGTTCCAATCGGACATTGACCAGGGGAAAATCGCTGAGGTCACGGTCAACGGCCAGGAAATACGCGGCAAGCTCACCGACAAGTCGCTGTTCCACGTCACAGCGCCGGACAAATATACCGATATCTATAAGGCGCTGCACGACAAGGGCGTGAATGTCAGCGTCAAGGATCAGGCGGCGGGATCGTTAACTACCTGGATTTCCACGCTCGGCCCCTTCCTCCTGCTGGCGGCTTTCTTTTTCTTCATGATCCGCCAAATGCAAATGGGCGGAAACAAGGCGTTGTCGTTCGGCAAGAGCCGCGCGCGCCTGCTCTCCATGCAGCAGAAAAAGATCACGTTCAAAGACGTGGCCGGCGTGGATGAGGCCAAGGAAGAACTGAAGGAAATTATTGAGTTTCTGCGCGAGGCGCAAAAGTTCCAGAAGCTCGGGGGACGTATCCCGAAAGGCGTGTTGCTGGTCGGACATCCCGGAACCGGTAAAACTTTGCTGGCGCGAGCTGTGGCGGGTGAGGCCAACGTACCGTTTTTCTCCATCTCCGGCTCAGATTTTGTGGAGATGTTTGTCGGCGTTGGCGCCAGCCGCGTACGTGATCTGTTTGAGCAGGGCAAGAAAAACGCTCCCTGCATTATTTTCATCGACGAGATTGACGCTGTCGGCCGTCACCGCGGCGCTGGTCTGGGCGGCGGGCACGATGAGCGTGAACAAACGCTGAATCAGTTGCTGGTGGAGATGGACGGATTCGAGTCGAACGAAGGTGTGATCTTGATGGCGGCGACCAACCGTCCTGACGTCCTCGATCCCGCGCTATTGCGCCCGGGCCGTTTTGATCGCCGGGTGGTTGTGGGGTTGCCGGACGTACGCGGACGGGAAGAGATTCTTGCCGTGCATACGCGAAAGATTCCGCTGGCCGATGACGTGCAACTTTCCGTGTTGGCGCGCGGCACACCGGGCTTCTCGGGAGCCGATCTGGCGAATCTGGTGAACGAAGCGGCGCTGATGGCGGCGCGGCACAATCGCAAGTCCGTGCTGCAATTCGATTTCGAAGTTGCCAAGGACAAAGTAATGATGGGCGTGGAGCGGAAGTCGATGATCCTCACCGACGAGGAGAAGAAGAACACCGCCTACCACGAAGCTGGGCACGCTTTGGTGGCGGCGAAGATGCCGCATGCCGACCCTCTGCACAAGGTTACGATCATTCCGCGAGGAATGGCATTGGGCCTGACCATGCAACTACCTACGGATGATCGCCACAACTATTACAAGGAATACCTTGAGACCCAGATGGCGATCTTCATGGGAGGCCGCCTGGCCGAAGAAATCTTCCTGAAGCAAATGAGCGCGGGCGCCCGCAACGATATTGAACGCGCCACCGAACTGGCTCGCAAGATGGTTTGCGAGTGGGGCATGAGCGCTCTGGGTCCGGTCGCGTACGGCAAGAAGGAAGAGCAAATCTTCCTGGGCCGCGAGATTGCTCAACACCGCGATTACAGCGAAGCAACCGCGATCCGGATTGACGAGGAAGTCAAGAAGTTTGTTACCGAAGGCTACGACAAAGCCAAAGTCGTCCTTTCGGAGAACCGTGACACTCTGGAGCGCATCGCTCAAGCCTTGATTGAGCGAGAAGTTCTCGATGGCCCCGAGGTTCAATTGCTCATCGATGGGCAAACTCTTCCCGCGCTGCCTGTGCCCGCGAAAGACGATGTCATGCAGCAAGTCATCAAGCCTGACCACGGACGTGCGCCGGCCAAAGGCGGCGAGAGACCGGCGACGGCATAGTTCTCGTTCTGGCAAAAAGGGCGGCCAAACGGCCGCCTTTTTTATGCCTCTTTAGCATTTCTCGCTCATAAGATTCATACTGCGCACGCATTCGGCAAAGTCGCGATCGATAGAGTCCGCATGCGGAGCTTCGCTCCGATCCACAGGCGAGGCGGCTGTGCCACGTTGGTAGGACGGGTCAAAGTTTTTCGGCGATTTTGAGTGCTTCGGCAACGGCTTTGGCGGCGCGTTTTTCGCGGGACTCGGGGCTTTGGTAGCCGAAAATACCGAGGAGTTGGCTGCGGCGCTGAGCCGGGGTCATGGCGTGCCATCCGGCGCGGGCCCGGGGTTCGCGGCGAAAGGCGCGCTCGAGGATGGGCGGGATTTCGCGTTCGCCTTCCATACTGAGCATCATGCGCTCGGCCATTTGTTCCGCTCGGTGAACGCGGGCTGCGGGGGATTTGGGAGCGCCGATCACGCTGGCGATTTCCTTGCGGTTGGAATACGACAGGGCCCCGTACCATTTCTTGAGAGCGCGATCCTGTTTAAGGATTCTCGCCAGTTCAGGCGGGACTTGGGCCACGCGCTCGCCTAAGTCGGGCTCAAGGGTGATGGTGGCAGTATCGCCAACGGCGAGCTTGCCGTGCTTCAACATCGCTTTGTTGACGAGCAGGAAAGAACCGGGCAGGGGCCCGCTGAATAGGGAAGTACGGAAGGCGAAGCCGTTGATGGTGCCTTGCACGCGACGGGGTTTGGGGACCTTCCAGGTTTTGGCGGGGTTAAAAGGCACACGAATAATCACCCAGTTCAGGCGAGTGTGGTCGGGTTCGAGGCGGCCGTGGAATTTCTTAAACATGGGATGATCAGCTTCGGCAGTCCTGAACAACTTTATTAAGCAACGATAGCGATGATGGGTTTGCCTTTCGGAAGCACCTCTCCAATTTCAACCGCTGGAACACCCGCCGCATTCAGAGCAGCTTTGAGTTTTGGGGCATCTGTGGCAGCTACGGAAACCAGCAGACCTCCGGCGGTTTGCGGGTCGAAAAGAAGCGTTCTAATTTCTTCACTGATTCCAGCTTCATACTGCACCAGGCACTCGGCGAATTCACGGTTGTTCTTGAGGCCGCCGGGTATGTTCCCTGCACGGATGCATTCCAGCGCGCCTTCCATGACCGGAATCTTATTCGCGAAAAGACGCAGGCTCACGCTGGAAGCGAGCGCCATTTCGCGGGCGTGGCCGATAAGTCCAAATCCAGTGACGTCGGTGAGCGCATGGACGGAGAAAGCTGGGGAGCGTTGCTCAGCTTGGATGGCCGAGGGCGGCCGTCCCCACGTGGGCGTTGCAGCTCCAGTGATGACCTCCGCCGCGAGTTTGTTGAGCGTTGTCATCGAGGTTGTGGCTGCAGTGATCCACGCAGGCCGCGCGGTGCCCTTCTTGATTGCTGTCGCGATGACGCCTGTTCCCAGTGCCTTGGTGAAAAGCAAACGGTCGCCCGGTTTTGCTCCGGTATTTGCCAACACCTTCTTGGGATCAATCAGCCCGGTGACCGCATAGCCAAACTTGATTTCTTCGTCGCGGATGCTATGTCCGCCCACGATGGTGCAGCCCGCTTCGATCATCTTTGAAAGCCCGCCCGCCAGAATTTGTTCCAGGATCGCAATCTCTTCTTTTTCCGGAAAACACACCATGGCCAGCGCGGTCAGCGGTCTTCCGCCCATGGCGTACACGTCGCTGAGCGCGTTGGTCGCGGCAATCTGGCCAAAGGTGTACGGATCGTCCACGATGGGCGTAAAAAAATCGACTGTCTGCACGAGAGCGATGTCGGGCGCGAGTAGGTACACGCCCGCGTCGTCGGCGTGATCAAAGCCGACTAGCACGTTCGGGTTGTGTGGCTGGGCTAATTTCCCAAGCACCGCGTCCAGCACCGCCGGACTAAGCTTGGACGCTCAACCTGCCGCTTTCACCTTTTCGGTGAGGCGGACTTTTTTCGCGTCAGGCATGCGGTGATTCTAAACGTAACTGCAGGATGTTGCGGGCAGGTTTCGGTGCGCAGACTATTTGGTGGCGACGTGAAGAACGCGGATGTCCGGATAGTTCTGGTTCCATTGCGCCGAGATGTGTTCGAAGATCAACCGGAACTTCGCGGATTGGCCAGGCGGTAACGGCGCTACTGTCATGTCCTCAGCATCGTCGTAGACACCATTATATTTTATGATGCGCAACCCCGATTGCTCTTTTTGCGCGACCTCGTTCATCGAACTCCAGAAGGTAGCCTCGACGCGCGCAGCGGTCACGGTTTTATCGCCGGTGTTAGTGATCTTGCCGTCGACATAGGTCAGAACCCCGCCCACCAGGTTTTCCGCGCGGCTCATTTTGAGGTCGCTGATCTGCAAGCGGGCCGCGTAAGAGTCGGGCGCGGTGGGTATGGGAGCGTGGTCACCACGGGTGAGGAACAACCCCGCGCCTGCCAGCAAGAGGACGAGCGCAAAACCAACGGCGAAGATACGCCATCTGGGATTCGTCTCTGCTCTCACAGGCCCTGGCTGAGGAAAACTTTCCATTAGTTTGAATTCTACTGCGGCCACTTGCACAATCACTCCGATCCAGGGAAAAGCGGCGGGCAAGAATGCCCGCCCCACACGAGTGTTTGTGCTATTCCCCGCCGACCGTCAGTCCGTCAATCCGAATTGTGGGCGCGGCCACCGATCCTCGAAATTCGAGGTCGTTCCCGATTTCGGTAATGTTGAAGAACATCTGCTTGAGGTTGCCGCCCACTGTAATTTCTTCCACCGGATACGCGAATTGGCCGCCGGAAATCCATATGCCGCCAGCGCCGCGTGAGTAATCGCCGGTGACCAAGTTAGCGCCGTGGCCGAGGAATTCGGTGACATAAAGCCCCTCGGAAATGCCCGCGATGATCTCCTGCGGAGATTTACTTCCCGGCTGGAGAAAATAATTTCCTGGACCAATACCAGGCGTACCCGCGAGCCCTCGCGAAGCGTTGGCCGTGGTCTTCATGCCTAGTTTACGCGCCGTATACGTGTTGAGCAGATAGGACTTCAGTACACCGTTTTCGATGACCACGGTGCGGCGCGTGGGGATGCCCTCGCCATCAAACGGGCTGCTGCCAAACCCTCCCTCGATCGTGCCATCGTCGATGACCGTGACATTGTCTCCCGCAATTTTTTCGCCGAGCTTGCCCGCCAAAAACGAGGCTCCGCGGTAGACCGAGTCTCCGTTCACACCTTCGAAAATATGATCGAGGATAGAACGCGAAACCAGAGGGTCGAACACCACAGGAACGTGGGCGGTCTTCACCTTGCGTGCGCCCAGGCGCCGCAGCGTGCGCTGCGCAGCTACTTTGCCTACATGTTCGGGGGATTCCAGCGCCTTCAGACTGCGCGACATGTGGTACCAGTAGTCACGCTGCATGGCTCCATCTTCAGACTGCGCAATTGGCACTGCGACCAGCGAGCAGAACGAGCGGCGGTATTCGCCCAGGAACCCGAGAGAGTTCGCCAATATCCGGTGACTGGTGGAGGCATCGAACGAGCCGCCTTCGGAGTTCTTGATGCGGGAATCGAAGTCGAGTGCGGCTTTCTCCGCGCGGCGTGCGTAGTCGATGCGCTCGGGTCCGGGGAGTGAGTACACATCGGCATGAAACAGATTCATTTCGCCGCTATGTTGTCCCAGCAATGCTGCATCGGGCAGGTCCGCGTGCGGATCTTTCGAAGTAATCTGCGCCAGATCGCGCGCGGAACTGACCAGGCGCTCAATCCCCTCGAGCGAAAAATCGCTGGTATAGGTGCTGGCAGTGCGTTGACCGAAGAATACGCGCACGCCGAGCGCTCGCGATCCCGCTTCCTTGAGCGTCTCCACTTCACCCAGGCGTACGACGGTGGAGAACTCATCGCCCTCCTGGACAACGGCCTCGGCGCCAGTTGCTCCGGTCGCCATGGCGCGACGGACTACATCCGTGGCTAGTTCCCGCAGGTCAGTTTCAAGTTCGGAGTTGATTGTTTCGCTTTGAATTTCAGGCATTAAAGTTTTTCAGATTCAGAATGAGCTCGTGAATAACCTACTGCATGTAGCCGCCGCTGTCACGCTTCGCGGTTCCGCCCACCGTCAACCGATCCACTTTAATCGTCGGGATGCCGACGCCCACGGGGACGGACTGTCCATCCTTACCGCAGGTGCCAACGCCTTCATCCAGTTTCAGGTCGTTGCCGACCATGGAAACACGCGTCAATACGTCGGGACCATTGCCAATGAGCGTCGCGCCGCGCAGTGGAGCGGTAATTTTGCCGTCCTCAATCAGGTATGCTTCGGAGGCGGAGAACACAAATTTGCCGTTGGTGATGTCCACCTGTCCGCCGCCAAAGTTCACCGCATACATGCCGTGCTTTACCGAGCGGATAATATCTTCCGGATTGTCTTGGCCCGCCAGCATGTAGGTATTGGTCATGCGCGGCATGGGAATATGTTCGTAGCTTTCGCGCCGCCCGTTTCCGGTATCGGGCATGCCCATCAGCCGCGCGGAAAGCTTGTCGCTCAGGTAATTCTTGAGGATTCCCTTTTCGATCAGGACCGTATTCTGCGTCGGCCGGCCTTCGTCATCGAAATTCAGCGAGCCGCGCCGCCACGGCATGGTGCCATTGTCCACGATCGTGCACTTGTCGCTGGCCACACGCTTGCCGAGCAACCCGGCGAATGCCGAGGTCTTCTTACGGTTGAAATCGGCCTCAAGGCCGTGACCTATCGCCTCATGCAGCAGCACGCCGGGCCATCCCGGTCCGAGCACGACTTCCATGTCTCCAGCAGGAGCTTCGCGCGCGTCCAACTGCAGCACCGCCTGGCGCGCCGCCTCAATGGCAAAGTGTTCTGGAGACGAAATTGGGTCCGAGAAGAACTCCAGCGCCACGCGCCCGCCACCGCCGGAACTCCCTCGGGCGGAGTTGGTTTCCGTCTTGGCAATACAGCCGACATTGAAACGAGCTAGCGGCTGTGAATCTTCGGCAAACGTGCCGTCCGAGCCCACGATCAGAATGCGGCGCAACTCGTCGCCGTAACTCACGCGCACTTCCTTGATGCGAGAATCGTAGCTGCGGGCGGCAACATCCGCGCGCTGCAGCAACGTCACTTTCGACGCGATCTCCGCATCCACCGACGGCAACGCCACTGGATACAAGCTTCGAGCAGGCTTTTCCTGGAATGCGGCCACCGTTTCCTTCGACGGTCCGCTGGCGATAAGTGCTGCCGTCTTCGCTGCGTGCATCATGCGCTCTGGAGAGAGATTGTCTGTGTAAGCGTAGCCCGTGCGTTCACCCGCGAGCACGCGCACGCCGCAACCCGCCGAGATTCCTTGCGAAGCGGACTTCACCAAAGACTCGTCCATGCTCAGTGAAGTCGAAGTCTGATATTCGAAGTAAAGATCCGCGTAGTCGCCGCCCGCGGACAACGCCGCCGCCAGGTAGCGCTCCAGTTCGTTCTGCGTGAGGCCATAGTGCGTGAAGAAAAACTTCTGCTTGTCCATAATGGGGAATAGTCGAACGTCCTACTCAATTAGATGCCGCAATAACATTCCACGAATCAAGGAGCGATCTTTCATTATCCCACAGGGCATTCGCGTACACCGATTGCTCATCCCGGTTCGTTGCAGTTATCCAATCTTCGTAATATTGACGGAAACGATGGCCCAGACTAGGGAGCGAACCCGCTAGCTTCCTTCGTAGACTTGAAGCCTCGTGCTCCAGGCGTCAGCATGATCGCTGTGATCGCCGGATTTTCGACCGTTGAAGAAGCTCTCAGCCGCACTATCGAAGCCTATCTCGCCGGCTCGCGCAACGCAGTCGTGCTGGAGGATGGCGCGCCCATCTTCGACCTCACCCGCTCGAAGTACTCTCTCTCCGGCGTGCATGGCAAGTGCCTGCTGCATCTTTGGTCGGAGGAACGTAACACCGTCCGCCGCGTGATCGAGGTGGAAGAGAAAAATGGATCGCTCCAGCTCACGGTGCAGCGCATGGGGCAGCCGCGCCCTTCCAAGCTTGAAATCTGCCGCCACCAAGACCCGCGCACGCCCACCGCGCGGAAGGCCGTCCGTGCCGCCTATCAACGCAAACTGCAGCGCATGCTGGAACGAAGTCTTCCGGATTTTCGGCTGGTTCACATGACTACCGGCGCCAATCTCGAACGATCGTTTGGCCCGGTCTACGCCCGAGGCTTGCTGCGGCGCGGCCAGACGGCGTTTGCCGTCCTGGGTGTCAATGCTCAGGAAACGCAGGCCTCCGTCGACGCCGCGCTCACCTTCGGCATCCTCTGGCTCGACCTCTGCCGCAAAACGTACGCCGACAAGCTGCACGTCGAAGGCCTCAAGCTGGTCGTTCCCGTCGGCACAAGCGACCTCGTTCGCGCCCGGATGGCGCACCTTAACCACTCTGCCGCCAAATGGCATCTCTATGCAGTCAACGAGTGAGGATTCACTCATTGAACTGGATTGCCGCGATCGCGGGAATATCGAAACGCGGCTGGTGCGCTGCACGGACGAAGACGCGGCACGCGAGCGATTCTGTACGTCCATCACTGCAGTGCGAGAGGTTCTTCCCGAAGCCGAGGCTGCCGTTCTCTCGGCGGGAGAGATGGCCTTTCGGCACCGAGGTCTTGAGTTTGCCCGCGCCCGTTGGGTGCCTGAGCTGGGATCCTTCCGGAACCGGAGTGAAATCGTATTCGGCCTGGGAGCCGAGGAAACTGCACTCACGGAACAAACTCGCGAGCGCTTCGTCCGCCGCGTTCACGAAATTGCGGAAGTCCGCCACGCCGAAGGTCCGCGCGATCACCAGCTGTGGCGTTTGCACCCGGAACGCTGGCTCGAAACGCTCGCCTTACGCGACGTCAGCGCACTCGACGAACGGCTCGACCCCGCTTGCCGCTACAGCCAGATGCCCGCCTTTTCCGCCGCCGACCGCGCCATGATTGACGTCTTAGCCGTCACTCGCGAGGGGCGCCTCGCTGTCCTGGAGCTGAAAGCGGAAGAAGACATCCACCTTCCGCTGCAAGGCCTGGACTACTGGTCGCGTGTGGCGTGGCACCATGCGCGCGGCGAATTTCAACGCTTCGGTTACTTCCCGGCACGGGAGCTGGCCCCTGCCGAGCCGCTGCTCATTCTCGTCGCGCCCGCTCTGCACGTCCATCCCGCGACGGATACAATCCTGCATTACTTGTCGCCGGAAATCGAGTGGATGCTGCTCGGGATCGATGAGCGCTGGCGGGAGAATCTTCGCGTGATTTTTCGCAAACGGCCCAGCGATACACATGTAGGGGCAGGGGCAGGGGCAGGCGCCCTCGCCTGCCCAGCCGAGCGCAGCTCGGCTACGGCATGATGCAAACCAGCCCAAACCGGGCGTTTACATGATTTTCGTCACTGGAAAAGGAATTTGGCTATGCCGACAGCTTTCTATCGAAGGAATCTACCGCACCTCCAACACGATGTGAAACCGCATTTCCTAACGTTTTGTACCCCTGGCCGCTGGACCCTGCCCGACTGGGTGAAAACGACGGTCTTGCAATGCTGTATCCACGATCATGGACGGAAATTATTTGTATATTGCGCAGTCGTCATGCCCGATCACGCGCACATGATCTTCGTGCCACTGGTGGATGGACAGAAGAGCGAGATCATTTCGTTAGCTACGATCACGCAAGCCATCAAAGGCGCTTCAGCCCACGAGATCAACCGGCGGCTCGGACGGAAGGGGCCTGTCTGGCAGGAAGAATCCTTTGACCACGTTCTGCGATGCTCCGAAACGCTAGACCAGAAGATCGCCTATGTGCTAAACAATCCTGTCAGGGCAGGTTTGGTTGCCGATTCCAAAGATTATCCTTGGCTTTGGCAAGCACAAGAAAGAATGCTGCTGGCCTCACCGGACAAGCTCACCTAAAGCGTAAGTCCAACGCGGGCAGGCGGGGGCGCCTGCCCCTACATGTGCACTGCCCGAAATCATGTAGGCCCAGGCGCCCTCGCCTGGGCAACGAGCCAAGCTCACTAAGATTTTGAGTCGACCGTTTCCTTCTCACCGCGCCAAACGCGGCCGATCCCGCGCACCACGCGCCGCATCGGCAGATTGCCCTTCTCATCCCCGACAAAGATTTCCCCTAACCGGCTCGACCGGTAGTACCAGCGCTTCAGAATTGCGAGATGCTCCATGGTTTCTATCGCCGATGCTGGAGCAGTGGGCAGAGCCAGGGCCAGGCAAGCCTCTACTCGCGACTCCATCGATTGCGATTTCGTGTGTTCCGGAGGCTGAATCAGAAAATTCTGCGGCCCTTCGATCCGCCCTTGTTGCACGCGAAACAGCGCAATTGAGTTCACTTCGGCGGAAGGCTGCACGATGAGCCCGGCCAGACGGTCGATCCGTCCCACAATCTCTGGGAGCTGACTGAGCAACGGCTTCAGCTTCTCCAGCCGGGCGTGAATCGCAGCCGCCTCTTCAAACGCTAAGCTCTGCGCAGCTTCTTCACGTGCAGACGAAATCTCGCGCACCAGAGACTGCCCCCGCGAGTCCAGGTAGCTCCGCACGCGGGCAACTTCGCCGCCATATTCCTCGTCCGTACAGCCCTTGAAACAAGGCGCCAGACACATTTTCATTTCCGAATAAATGCATCCGGGAAATGCCGGATCGGGATGCAGATCGTCGACGCAGCGCCGCATTTTAAAAAAATCGAGAGAATCGTTGAGGAATTTCTCTGCCACGGCCCTCGCGGGAAATGGTCCGTAATAGAGCGACTGCCCGCTCATTCGCCCCAGCCGCATTGTCACGGAAGCCCGAGGATACTCGTTCTCTAAATGGAATTTAACCAATGGAGCCAACCGGAAGCGCAGCCGTTCCGTGTAGGTCCTGGGAAAATATTCCCGGAGCAAGCGGTAAAGCAGAAATCCAGACTCAAAGTCTGACCCCGTCCGCGAATACTCGATCCAGCGGATGCGGTCCCGCAAATTGAGCCGTCGCGTGTGTTCCTCCGGCGCCGAAAGCAGCCGCTGCAACCTCCGCCGCAAATTTGCCGTCTTGGTGATGTACGGCTCGGCCAGCGCCTCGTCCCCGCGCAGCGAAAAGACGCCCGCCGCCGCCGGCATAGCAGCAAAGACTTCATGATCATGTTCAGGGACAAACTCCAGCCGCTGAGAGAGCACGCAAGCATTCTAGCCGCTCGGGTAGCGGAGACATTCTTGTCCGCGAGGTCGGAACCGGCAAACCCGAGGGCGAACAAGGTTGGGCGGACAACAGTGTCCGCCATACACGATCTCGCTGCTATTTCATGCTCTCCAAGCCGAGGCCAACACAAATCCTCTACAATCCAGCAGTGTCCCTGGAATTTCACATCGAAGCCCTCGCAAGCCCTGCCCGTCTCGGTAAGCTCGTTACCCCTCATGGAGTCGTCGAGACCCCCGCCTTCATGCCTGTGGGCACCCTGGCAACGGTAAAGGGCATTCCCCAGGACCTGCTGGAAGACCTGGGTGCGCAAATCATCCTGGGCAACACTTACCATCTCTACCTGCGCCCGGGCGTTGAAACTGTGCGCCAAATGGGCGGACTCCATGGCTTCATGGCCTGGCCACACCCCATCCTGACCGATTCCGGAGGATTTCAGGTCTTTAGTCTCAATGACTTGCGCAAGGTCAAGGAAGAAGGCGTCACCTTCCGTTCCCACCTCGACGGCTCAAGCCATTTTTTCAGCCCAGAGAGCGCCATGGAGGCTCAAATCGGTCTCGGCGCGGATATCATCATGGCCTTCGACGAGTGCACCGAACATCCCGCCGACGCCCGCCGCACTCGTGAATCTATGGAACTTACGCTGCGCTGGGCCGCCCGCAGCAAGAATTATTTTGAGGAGCACAAACAGGAAGTGCCATGGAAAGCGGTTGCCAGTAGCCAGTTGCCGGAAAGACGCGCCTCTGAAGACTGGCAACTGACACCTGACAGCCGGCAACTGCTCTTCGGCATTGTCCAAGGCGGCATGGACCTCGCCCTACGCCGCGAATCCGCCGAGCGCACTATCGAAGTCGGCTTCCCCGGCTATGCCATTGGAGGCCTCAGCGTAGGCGAGCCGCGCGCCCTCACTCGCGAGGTTGTCGAGGCCACAATTCAGTACCTCCCTGCCGATAAACCCCGTTATTTGATGGGGGTAGGGACACCTGAGGAAATCGTCGAATACGCCGCTTTGGGTATCGACATGATGGATTGCGTGCTGCCCACCCGAGCCGCCCGCCACGGGCTGTTATTCACGTCTGAGGGCAAGGTGTCCATCAAGCAGGCCCGCTACGCTCAAGATGAGGCACCGCTCGACTCCAACTGCCCCTGCCGCGTCTGCCAGCGCTATTCCCGCGCCTATCTGCGGCATCTGTATGCGGCCAATGAAGTATTGGCGCAAGTGTTAAATACCATTCATAATCTGAGTTTCTACCTTGACACTATGCGAGCGGTGCGGCAATCTATTTCACTTGGGGATTCGCCACGATTTCCACCCGTGGCTAAGCGCTAAACGGCGCCGACCAGCGTCTCCGCTATAATCTTTAAAAGAAGAAAGACCAGCGAAGGAATCCGGCCGACCCAGACAGCACAGCCCGCAATGATTGAGCCGCGCGGGCAGGCCCGTAAAAATCCCGATGATCCTACAGGCACTTCCATGGGGTAAGCCCGCCGCGAGCGTTGCCGCATTCGTGTGGTTGCAGGCGAGTGGTGGCAGTGGCCTGGTTATGTTTCTGCCGTTGATTCTGATTTTTGCTGTGTTCTATGTACTCCTGATTCTTCCGCAGCAGCGCAAGCAGAAAAAATGGCAGGAAATGCTCAGCCAGCTTAAAACCGGAGACCGCGTGGTAACGAGCGGGGGCATCCGCGGCGTGATTATTGCCCTGCGAGACGACTACGTGCATCTCAGAGTTGCGCCCGACAACTTGAAAATTGAAGTAGCGCGCTCGGCGGTGGTTTCCCTGAGTACGGAAGAGAAAAGTTCTTGAAACAGTTGTCAGCTGCCAGCACAAGTTAAGGGCTGTAGCTGGCAACTGATAGCTGACAGCTGTACTTTGGACGGTTTTACTCATGAATAAGACATTCGCCTGGAAGCTCGGCCTCATCGTTGGAACACTGCTGATATTCGCATACGGCATTTTGGGTATTCCCAAAAGTCTGTCGCGGGATGGGCTGCTGACTGCTCTGCAGGACCGTATTCATCTCGGCCTGGATCTTCGCGGCGGCATGCACTTGATTCTGCAAGTGCAGGTAAACGACGCCGTCAATGCCGAAACCGACCGCACCATCGAGCGGCTGAAGGAAATACTTCGCGACGACAAAATCACTTACGCCGATATCGTGAAGCCGGATCCGCAGAACGCTCCCGAGAAAATTGTCCTCAAGGGAGTGCCGCTGGACTCGATTTCCACGCTCCGGTCGAGCGTATCGGACAAGCTGCAACAGTACGATCTAACTTCCGGCGCGGAAAATTCCTTCACGCTCGCGATGAAGCCCACAGTGCTTGACGACCTCAAGAAACATGCCGTCACACAAGCGATTGAAACCATCCGCAGCCGCATCGACCAGTTGGGGGTGAGCGAGCCGGTTATCGAGGAGCACGGCCTCGGTGCGTACCAGATTCTGGTGCAGTTGCCGGGCGTAGATGATTCAGCCCGCGTCAAGGAAATCATCAAATCCACGGCCATGCTCGAGTTCAAGCTGGTTCTGGGCGGCCCCTACGGCAGCGAGCAGGCGGCCCAGGCGGCCCGGGGTAGCGTGGCACAGCCCGATGCCATCGTGATGAGGGGCAAACCCGCCAGCATGTCGGATACGGGCGATACGTTCTATCTGACCTCTCGAAGCTCGCCGGTCACAGGAACCGATCTCCGCTCCGCCGATGCTGGCAGCGATCAAAATGGCCAGCCGAACGTAAATTTCTACCTGACTGGAGATGGCGGCAAACGCTTCAAAGCCTTTACAGGAGCACACATCGGTGAAAACCTCGGCATCATCCTGGACGACAAAGTGCAATCGGTTGCAGTCATCAAGGATGCCATCGGCGACACCGGGCAGATTGAAGGGCGGTTCACGACCGAACAGACTAAAGACCTTTCTATGATCCTCCGCTCCGGGGCGTTGCCGGCGGGGATCCACTACTTGGAAGAGCGCACGGTAGGCCCTTCGCTCGGCTATGATTCTATTCGCGCTGGCGTTCGCGCCGCACTCATTGGCATGTTGGCTGTCATGATCTTCATGCTGGTCTACTATCGAGGCGCAGGCATCAACGCAGACTTGGCGCTGATCCTTAATCTGTTGATTTTGCTTGGCTTCTTGGGCTTCAGTAGCGCGACTTTGACTTTGCCGGGAATTGCCGGCGTCATCCTGACGATCGGCATGGGCGTGGATTCCAACGTGCTGATCTTTGAGCGCATCCGCGAGGAACTGCGGGCCGGCAAAAGCGCCGCTGCGGCTGTGGAGCAGGGGTTTGGCCGGGCTTGGATCACGATCGTCGATACGCACGTAACTACTGTAGTTTCAGCGGCAATCCTGTTTATTTTTGGAACCGGTCCGGTGAAGGGCTTCGCCATAACGTTGGTTTTCGGTTTGCTGGCGAACCTGTTTACGGCGGTGTTTGTTTCGCGCGTGATCTTCGATTGGATTTTGAGCAAGAAGACGCGTGGTGAGGCATTGAGTATCTAGCTGCCAGTTGCCAGCAACTGATAGCTGATAAGGGGTTAAAGACAAGTGGAGTTTTTTCGCGATACTAATATCGATTTCCTAGGCAAGAAGTGGTATTTTCTTGCATTTTCGCTCGTATTCAGCGTTGCCGGTGTGTTGTCCATGCTGTTCTGGCATGGCGTCCCGCTGAGCGTGGATTTTCGCGGTGGCACGCTGGTTTACGTGAAGTTTGCGGAAACTCCGAATGAAGATCAGATCCGCGCCACACTCCAGAGCGCCGGGCTGAAGGGTTTTCGCACGCAGCGTTATGGAGTGGCGTCGGCCAACGAAATGCTCATTGCGTTGGATCAGAAGGAAACCAGCGAGCAGGCGCTCGACCAGGGCAAGCTGCAAATCATTAGCGCGCTGGAGAGTAACGCTCCCGCAGGCAAGCAGGATCTGAATAACGCCAGCACTTTGACCATCAAGAACTATTTGCTGGAGAAAGACCCGCTGCACCTAGGTACGGATGCTGACGCGCGTTACACGGCGGAGACACAGGCCATTGTCAACTACAGGAAAACAAAGGGCGGCGTATTTGGCAGCCTCGAGGAGCTTCGCGGCGTGACCAAACCGGAAGTCGTGACCGTGCTCCAGGATGGGTTTTATCTGTCGAAATTTGGCGTGCGCGACGTGGCGATTGTCGGACCGCAGGTCGGTCAGCAATTGCAGACACAGGCGAAACTTGCGGTGCTGTACTCGCTGGGCGGAATGCTGATTTACCTGGGTTTCCGCTTTGAATTGATCTATGGAGTAGCAGCAGTTTTGACCGTTTTTCACGATACGCTCATCACCGTTGGAGCATTCTCCTTGACAAATAAGGAGATTTCGCTGACAGTAATTGCCGCCATCTTAACGCTCATTGGGTACTCGAATAACGACACGATTGTCGTTTTCGACCGCATTGCCGAGAACCTCAAGCAACTGCGCCGTGAGAAGCTGGCCGATGTCGTCAACAAGAGCATCAATCAAACACTGAGCCGGACGATTCTGACGGCAGGACTAACGTTCCTGACAGTTTTGGCCCTGTATTTGTTTGGCGGGCAGGTGCTCCATGATTTCTCGTTTGCGCTGGTCATTGGAATTCTGATTGGCACGTATTCGTCCATCGCGGTAGCCGCCCCAATTCTGGTTGCGTACCAGGAATGGCGCGCCGAAAAGAAGGGGACGAAGGCCATGACAGTTCGCGCAAAGGCCTGATTTTAAGGAAGTTGCACTCTTCCATGCCGTCATTCGGACAAAGATCCGGGGACGGCGGCCGATTGAGTCGGCAAGGCGCTACGGCGTGGGAGCAAAAGGGAAACGGCTGGTGTCTAAACGGTTAGGCAGCAATACACGGAGATGACCTATGTTTGAAGACAGCCTGCTGGAATCGGGCGGCCGGATCAAAACCAAGCAGGGCAAATGGACCACCTTCACGTTTGTCCTGGAGGCGATTTTTGTCGGCTTCCTGATTTTAATCCCGCTGATTTTTACCGAAGCACTTCCCAAGAGTCAACTGGCCACGTTCTTAATTGCGCCCCCTCCTCCACCGCCCCCTCCCCCCCCGCCGGCTGCGCCGGTTAAGGTGGTCAAAGTACAGACCGAAGTGATCAATGGCGCGCTGCGCACGCCTACCAAGATTCCCGAAAAAATTAAGATGGTCCAGGAAGACGAAACGCCTCCGACAGCGTCCGCGGGCGTAATGGGCGGTGTTCCCGGCGGGGTCCCGGGAGGATCGATGGGCGGTGTCATCGGCGGAATCATTGGCTCGAGCACGGCCGCTGTGCCGAAAGTTGCGGTCTCGCGCATACGCGTATCGTCCGGCGTTACCGCTGGGCTGCTGCTGAAGCGGGTTGAGCCGGCATATCCACCGCTGGCCAAAACGGCTCGTGTTCAGGGTGTGGTGGTCCTGCACGCCATCATCAGCAAAACGGGTACGATTGAGGGACTCACCTTAGTGAGCGGTCCTGCCATGCTGGCGCCAGCTGCAATCGACGCTGTGAAGCAGTGGCGTTACAAGCCTTACCTGCTGAATGGCGAGCCGATCGAGCTGGATACCACAGTGGAAGTACATTTCAATCTGGGCGGTTAAGGCTGTCAACCTTCGGCTGTCAGCTCGCAGACAACCGAAAGTTGAATGCCATCCGGCAGCGAGGGTAACAGTTGCCGGCGTAATAATTGTTTGAGATTTTAAAGATTTTGCTTGTGAGACATATCCGAGGAGGAGAAAGCGACTCATGTTCGTAGCCAATGTAGCAAACGTTATTTTCAGCCACGCACACCTGACTGCCATCTGGCTCCAGGCAGCAGACCAGGGCAGCAACATCGATCTCGTGGACATGTGGAACAAGATGGGGTGGGTGGCCAAGGTGGTTGTGGGCATCCTGTTCATCATGTCCGGTTGGTCTATTGGTGTGATGATCGATCGCCTATTTGCCTTTAGCGCGGCACGCAACCAGTCGCGGGCATTTGCCCCGGCCGTGGCGGGCGCACTGAAGCAGGGAAATCTGGATGAGGCCATCAAGGTGGCGGAGCGTAACAATAAGAGCCATCTGGCCAAGGTTGTGCAAGCCGGCCTGATGGAATTCCGCGCGCATCAGGCCAGCACCGATATCCCAGGGGATATCATCGATGCCTCCAAGCGCGCCCTGGAACGCACCGAAGCGATTGTCCATGCCGAACTTAAGAGCGGCCTCGGCGGCTTGGCGACGATCGGCTCCACCGCACCCTTTGTTGGTCTGTTCGGCACCGTGGTCGGCATCTTGAACGCCTTCAACGGTATTGCGAAAGCCAAGGTACAGGGTTTAGCGGCCGTAGCCGGTGGTATTTCGGAAGCTCTCCTCACTACGGCCATGGGCCTCGTTGTGGCCATCCCGGCCGTGATGATGTTCAACTATCTGACCAACCGCGTCGAAGCGTTCGACGTGGAAATGGACAACTCGTCGAGCGAACTGGTCGACTACTTCCTAAAGCAGCGCCAACGCCACTAGCTTCCCGGGAATGGTGGAGTCGTGGGCGGTCCACTTGGTGGTGTGCCGCCTGCGTGCTGCCGACCAGCTTCCTGTAGAGGAGAACGAATTCCATGGCAATCTCAGTCCGAAACGAAGGCGCTAAGGTCAATTCCAACATCAACGTCACGCCTATGGTGGACGTGATGCTGGTGCTGCTGATCATCTTCATGGTGATCACACCGATGTTGCACAGGGGCATTGATGTGAACATGGCGCAAGTGGACAACCCCACCGCCATGCAGGATGCCGACAAGGAAGATGCGATCATCGTGGCGGTCAATCGGGATGGCAACGTCTTTCTGGGCGCCGACAAGGTGGATCCGCCCGATCTGCTCACGCAAAAAATCAGGGATAAGCTGGCCAGCCGCACCACGAACAAAACGGTGTTCCTGCGAGCTGACGCTCGAGCAAGATATAAGGCTGTCGCCGATGTAGTCGACGATGTTCGCGCGGCAGGCGTGGACGCTCTGGGGTTGCTGGCTGAACAGCGCAAAACAGAACTGCCAAAACCATCCGGAATATAGAACCAACTCTTGAGTAGGAGAGAAGTAGAGGAGATTGACCTATGGGTATGGGAGTTAGTAGTGGCGGAGGTCAGACCGCTGAGATTAACGTCACTCCGCTGATCGATGTTTTGCTGGTGTTGTTGATCATTTTCATGGTCATCACACCCGTTACTCCAAAAGGCTTGGATGCATTGGTTCCGCAGCCGCCTCCGAAGGAGAAGACTCCTCCGCCACCAATGGACCGTACCATTGTTGTGCAGATCCTGGATCGCGGGCCTCAGGAGCCGGCCGTGAAGATCAACCAGGACGATGCGACATGGGATGGACTCCAGGGGCGCCTGACAGACATTTTTAAACAGCGGGCCGAAAAGGTGATGTTTGTTAAAGCCGATGACAACATAGCTTTTGAGGCGGTTGCCAGGGCGATTGATATCGGGCACGCGGCGGGCGTGGATAAAGTTGGGTTGATCACCGCCAAAATCGAAGCAGGCAATTAGGGACGTACACCCGCCGTGTCGCAAAAGACGCGACAAGGGGCGGGGCACCCGGCGCTGCCGTGCGGAATTCAAGGGAGATGGAGAAAGCAATGAAGACCATACGATTGTTGACCATCATGGCGGTCGCCCTCTCGCTGGTGTCGGGCGTGGGCTGTGACAAGCTCCGGGCGCGCAACCAGCTCAACCAGGGCGTGAAGGCTTACAAAGACGCGAAGTATGAAGAGGCGATTGAAAAATTCAAAAATGCGGTCCAATACGATCCCAGCCTGCTGAACGCACGCATGTATCTGGCGACGGCCTACTCACAGCAATACGTTCCTGGCTCGGAAGATGCCGAGAACAAGCACATCGGTGACCAGGCGGTGGAGCAATATAAAAAGGTGATCGAGGCGAATCCGAGCCGCGAACAACTCATTAACAGCACCAAAGGCGTTGCCGGATTGTATCTGCAAATGAAAAGGTTCGATGACGCGCGCCAGTACTACGTGAAGGTCACCGAGCTCGATCCCAACGATCCCGAGCCCTATTATTCCGTGGGTGTGATCGATTGGACCAAGACCTTCCAACCGCGCGCGGAAGAACGAGCCAAGCTCGGCCTGAAGCCGACAGAACAATTAAAGGACAAGAAAGTCTGCGCCGAGCTTCATGCCAAGAACTGGGATACGGTGGCGGATGGCATTACCATGCTGAAAAAGGCATTGGAGTTGCGTCCCGATTATGACGATGCCATGGCTTATCTGAACCTCATGTACCGCGAGCGAGCCGACATCCAGTGCGGTGATCAGGCAGCGTACGCGGCCGATGAGAAGATGGCGGACAGTTGGGTTGACCAGAACCTGGCGACGAAAAAGAAGCGGGCCGAGGCGGAAGCAAGCAAGACCAACGGCATCGTGATGGATGAGCCCAAACAGTAACCCGTAAGGTGATGGTTAGGCCTCTTTCTTCGGGAAGAGGCCTTTTTTGTGTGCGGATTTAAGTACAGGAACAACTAAGGTCAGAATGTGTGCTTCAATCGGCACCACGCTAAAGCGCCGCACTTCTCAAAGCAAGAAATTTAGACTTCTCTAGCGAAGTATCCGTTGTGATCCAGAACACATGCGCCTTGGTTCCGTCTTGCTATAGTTGATCTCGGTCTATTTACGATATGTTCAAGAAAATCCTGATTGCCAACCGGGGCGAGATCGCAGTTCGGGTTCTGCGCGCCTGCCGCGAATTGGGGATCCGGTCAGCCGCCGTATACTCCGACGTCGACCGCTCCGCTCTGCACGTCACTAAAGCCGATGAAGCCTACTATCTTGGGCCGCCCACTGCGGCGGAGTCCTACCTCAATATCGCCAAAATTCTGGAGGTCGCCAAACGAGTGGGCGCAGATGCGATCCATCCCGGCTATGGCTTTCTTTCGGAGAATCCCAAGTTTGCCCGCGCATGCGAGGAAGCCGGGATCAAGTTCATCGGCCCCACCGCCAACGCTATGGAGACGATGGGGTCGAAGACCGGTGCGCGCCGAGCCATGGAGAAGGCGGGAGTTCCGTTCGTCCCCGGCTCGTTGCGCGGCCTATCCTCGCTGGAGGAAGCCGAACAGGTAGCCAAGAAGATCGGCTACCCCGTCATGCTCAAGGCCGCCTCGGGGGGCGGTGGTAAAGGCATGCGGCTCGTAACGACCTCATCCGAGCTGCGATCCGCGCTGGAGGGCGCTAAGAGCGAAGCGGCCCGTTCCTTTGGCGACGATGAAGTCTATCTCGAAAAGGCGATCGTTCGCCCCCGCCACATCGAGATGCAGATTCTGGCGGATGAACGTGGTCACACGGTGTATCTGGGCGAGCGCGAATGTTCCATCCAGCGCCGTCATCAGAAGGTACTGGAGGAAGCCCCGTCCGCCATCGTCGATCCGGAGATGCGCCGCCGCATGGGCGAAGTCGCCGTTCGCGTTGCCCAGGCTGCGAACTATACTAACGCTGGTACCGTCGAATTTCTGGTCGATACGGAGAAAAACTTTTACTTCCTGGAAATGAATACGCGCCTGCAAGTCGAGCATCCGGTGACGGAGTTAGTCACTGGACTCGATCTTGTCCATTTGCAAATTCTCATTGCGTCAGGTGACGAGCTGCCCTTTCGCCAAGAGGACGTCGCTATTCGAGGACACGCCATCGAGTGTCGAATCTATGCGGAGGATCCGGACAATCAGTTCTTTCCGAGTCCGGGTAAGATTACGCTGCTGCTGCCTCCGTCCGGACCGGGTATCCGCAATGACAGTGGCAGCTATGAAGGCTGGACTGTCCCCATTGATTACGATCCGCTTTTGGCCAAGCTGATTGGCTACGGTAGCGACCGCAAGCAAGCCACCATGCGCCTGCAACGCGCGCTGCAGGAGTATTTCATCGGTGGCATCAAGACCAATGTGTCGCTCTTCCAGCGCATTTTGCAAGACCCGGATTTTCAAGCCGCTAAGCTGGATACCGGGTATTTAGAGCGTCTGTTAGTCCCAGCGCCGGACAGCCATGCTTTGGCGCAGCGATCTGAGAGGCAGGGAACCGAAATAGGGCCCCAAGTGGCTGCGATTGCGGCAGGGCTGTTTGCGATCCTTGATCCCGCCACGGCTCAAAACGGGACGAGTTCAGTACAGGAGGCCGCTCCGGGGTCCAACTGGAAGCGGGCGGCATTTCGGGAAGCTCTCCGCTGAGGAATTGAACGAAGCATGACTTACGACGTCACCATCGATGACAAGCACTACCGCCTCGAACTCACCCACAAAGACGGCGGGTGGCTCTGCCATTTGGACGGTCGCGAAATGCAAGTGGATCCCGTGTTGGTACGGCGTGACCTCCTTTCCCTCATTATCGAAGGCGTCTCGTACGAGGTGAAGCGGGAGCTGACGGCCTCTGATATGCATCTATGGATTGGCAGTACGCGTTACCGGACTGAACTGCGCGACCCGCGCTCGCTGCGCAGCCGCCGAGGGGAGAGCGGCACCGCGGAAGGAAAGAGGAAAGTTGCGGCACCCATGCCGGGGAAAGTAGTGCGCATCCTCGTAAAAGAAAAGATGGAAGTGCAGGCCGGGCAAGGTGTGGCGGTGGTGGAAGCCATGAAGATGCAAAACGAGCTGAAATCACCCAAGCAAGGTATCGTGGGAAAAGTGATGGTGGCGGAAGGCGCGAACGTGAAAGCCGGCGACGTGCTGCTCGTCGTTGAGTAAAGAGCGTTACAGGAAGTTTAAATGCCGGTGAAGCGGCCCGCCTGCTTGCGCACTGATATACCTGACCCAATCCGGTACACGTCAAGGCTCAGGGTAGCGGCTACTTGATGGCCGTGCCTGCTTTGTCCGTAATCTCCTGCGCGTAATAATTTTCCACCTTTGCCTGATCGCGCAGCACTTCGTAGTAGGCAGCTTTCAGGAGTTGCTCGCGCCGGTCGCGCAGCTGCTCGCGGATGGCCTGTTGCACGCGCGGATCATTGAGATCCCGCTGTCCAGCGGGTTCTTTCGCCAGCAGTTTCACAAAGCGGTATCCAAAAACCTGTTTCGTCTGAGGATTGGTCACGGTAATCACCGGACTATTTTGGCCGACGCGCAATTTCATTACGATATCGCGAGTGGTGGGCTCGGTGTTTTTCAGCGATGACTCCGGTGTGAAGCCCAAATCCCCTCCGTTACCGGCCGTTTCGGGATCTTCTGAGTAGTTCATGGCCAGCGAAGCGAAGTCCTCTCCGCTGTCGAGCCGATTCGAGAGCATTTGAACTTTCTTGCGCGCCTCCGCTTCATTCTGAGCCTTGTCGTTCTTCAGATTGCGGACCTGCGGGTTCGGCTGGCCGGTCACAAGAATCTGTGCCAGATGGTATTGCGCCTCTACCAGATTAAATTCCCCTTTGTGGGCTATGTAATACGCCGTAATGTCCTGATCGGTGACGCTAACCTTGGAAGTGATTTCCTTGTTGATCACCTTGTCTACCGTGAGCGAACGCCGGATATCACGCTTGAAATCGTCCAGTGTGATTTTCTTATCTTTCAGGCGCTGGTCGAACTGCTCCTGCGTATAGGGAGACTTCACCTCATTCAGTTTGCGATCCACTTCTTCATCGGTCGCGAGGAGACCTAATTTTTCCGCCCGCCGCATGATGATTTCGTTGTCGATCAACTCGCGCAGAATGCTCAAACGCAGGCTGGCAGCCTGTTCGCCTGTGGGTTGCTGCTCCGCGCTGGCAGTCTGGTTTTGGAAATATTTCTCCACGTCCGTCTTGAGAATCTTGTGGCCGTTCACCTTCGCCATCGTGTCGCCGCCACCAGAATCGCAGGAAGCGAGGAGTCCGAGCGTCACAAATCCCAGGATCGCGGTTAACCGCAATCGTCGTGAGGTAGGACGCGACGCGGCAGGCAAATACCCGATTGAGGCATTCAGGGAAGTACTACGAGATTTAAGGATTTCCATAGGCAAAATCATTTGGAGGGCGGCCCCGCTGGCGCAGGTGAAGTCTGGGCGGTGGGCGTGACGTGCACGGGCGGCTGCGCCCCGGCATCTTTCAGAGCGCGGTCCAGAATCGCTCGCAGTTCCTCTACTGGCACCGCTCCATCCACTCTCCTGCCATTGACGTACATCATGGGAGTCGACTCGATTCCCAGCGCATCCGCCTCACGGCGCGCAGTTTTAAGAGCATCATCATTTTGGGCTTTGAGGCACGCTTGCAATTTCGTTGAGTCCAAATGTTCCTTCTCCCCTTGTTGCAACGTGAGAAGATCGAGCTTGGCAAATTGGGCAGCAGTTCCCTTTTCAGAGCTGACTTCATGCTGATTGGCATGAATATAGTCCGCAAAACTCCAGTAAGCGTCGTTTTTTTGCGCGAACAGACAATTGGCATCAATGGACGCGTGCTTCGACCAGGGATGAATTTCCTCCAGCGGGAAATCTTTGTAGATAAATAAAACGCGATCCCCGTATTCGGTGAAGAGTTGCGGGAACAAAGTCTGGTGCAACCTTGAACAATAGGGACACTGGAAATCATCGTAGTTCACGGCAATTACTTTGGCGTTGACGTTGCCACGGGTTGGTCGTCCCTTGACGTCGATCTTGCTGATCGTATCGGCATAGGGATCCGCGGATAGATCCATCTTCGTCAGCCGCATTAGAGTCTTTCCGTCTTTCGCCACCAGGAAGTCGTAGTTCTTCTTTGTCTCGCCCTGAACGAAAGTGACGGTCACCGCATCGTAGTTCGAAAAATCGCTCGCCTTAAGCGCGGAAATTTCGATCTGCACTTGCGCCGGAACATTGTAGTAAGCCCGCACATGGCGCTCAATTTTAGCCGCCAGTTCCGAGGGCGCCGACTGTGCCGCACAACCCAAACAGATCCCGAGGATGAGAACAAATGCCCGCCGAAATAGCTGCACAAAAAACCGCCTTAACATTGGAAAGTAAGCGTAATTATCTCATAAAAGGCGAGTTAAACCGCGCCGCTAGAACAGCCGTTCCTGCTTCCGCAGGTTGCCAAAGGCTCCAATATTCGCCAGATTGAACAGGAAGAAGTATTCGTTTTCATTGCGGCGGACCGAACTAAGGGCAAAGCGCCGGTATTCAAGACTGATGCCGCAGCAATTCCAATTGTAGGTCGTTTGCAACGAACCGTATTGCAGAAACCCAGCATTCGCGTCAAAACCAAAATTGGACATGGCACTCCATCCCCTTTTACTCGGCGACCCGTAACCCAGTAAAACGCGAAACTGGTGGAACTGCGAAAGCTCGGGGGGGCTGCCGGGATCGGGGATCACACCGGGTGTATGCAAGAAGTTATCACTTCCACCAATCGTAAGATTTCCGAAGTGGTAGTTCACAATGGCTGCGCTGGAGGTGACGCGTCCCTTTTTGAAATCGTAATCGAGATTCCATTCCGCCTCCGACTGTGCGGTCGTCTGAACCCGTAAGCGCGAGATCAATGGAGACCAGCGCCGCTCATCACTCAAAAATGCAATTCCTGTGAAGGCCGCCGATGTCTCCAGCACGTTGCGCTGTCCATTCACCAAAGCGCCACCAAAACGCGAGTCCAGGAAATATTTCTGGCCGATTCGCCAGGTTATGATTTCGCGAGTCGCGGGTCCTTTCGGGCAGGATCTCGTCCGGACATCTTCTTTTTGCCAGGGGTGTTTTGCGGAACGGGACTCTCCCTGGACCCCGATCAGGTAACCTTCGAGGTCATGACATTCCTCCTCGCCAGACTTCCCTCCCTTGGCGTAGACGCGCTGCGTGAGCCCATATTCAATCTCATTCGTATTGCTCAAGATGTCGCGCGAGTCAAAGCGAAGGACGCGGTCAAAATCATCGACGCCAGTTACGTAGCGGTAGGTCAGGCTGGGCTCGAGGACGTGCTTGAGTTTTCGCCCAAAGATCTCCTTCTGGAACACGCGTTCGAATGCGGGAGGGCGCAAATCCACGGACGCCTCGAACGCTTTGCGATTCAGGGCATCATCGGTGGGCATATTCACGCTCTTGCTCGGAAGCAACTGCTGGGTGTAGAGCGTGCTCCGAAATCCCAGTTCCGGCCGCAATGACCATCCTTGCCAGTGCAGAGGCAGCGCAACGCTCGGGTGAAAATCAAAACGTCCCACTAAATTTGCGGTACGGAAGGAAGGCTCGCTGCGGGAAAGCCCTTCAACGGCTCCGTCGAAAGAGCCCAGGAACTGCGAATTTCCGAGTTGGTGGTCCATACCGGAGATTTCGAATCCCGGCGCGTGCAGGATCGTTACCACGTCCCCCGGTGTGGTGGATTGGAAGTTCTGGTAACGTCCAACCTCGGCATTGTAGAAGAAGCCGCGGTTGCTTTTGGACAAGAAAATCTTGGACCTAACTTCCGAATCCACGGCCTGACTGAAGGTCTCGCTGAAAGCTGAGCGGAACGTGTATTTGCTCAGGTATTCAATATCGGCGACGCCGCGGAACCCCCAGGGAATCAGGCCTTCGCCATTGAGGTGGACATCTTCTCCACCCTGGTGTTCCCGGTCACTTACACCGAAGTAGGTAATATCCAGAAACGATGTGTCGCTGGGACGCCAACGAAAATTCCCATGCTGGGCCCAGCCTCGCCGCGAATAATACTCGCCACCGATGGTCAGATCGGTACTGCGGTCAATCGCCCAATAATAAGCATCGCCTAAAACCGCGCCTTTGCGAGAGGAGTGGCCAACGTGAGGGATCAGAAATCCAGACTCATGCGGTTCCCGTTTTACAGGATGCGTGGCAAATGGGAAATAGAACACGGGTATTCCCCGGATGCGGAAGGTGCTGTTGTAGATCCGCGCGTCCCCTGCGACCTCAACGGCAACGCGCGCCGCGTGGAACTGCCAGTTGGGCTGAGGCACTTGGCAGGATGTAACGGTTCCATCGTGAACAACGTAACGGCCGGGCCCTCGCTTTTCCACCAGTTTGCCCGTGAAGACAAATGGGTTATCGGAGATCAATTTGACGTTTCGCCCGCGCGGGCGAAGCCCGGTTGTGCCTACCACGTTATAGAAGCTGCCTACTTCCGTCTGCACGTTGTACTCGGCGCGGGTCGCTTCGATGTGCTCGTCATTGGCTCCGCCCTCGAGCGAAACGTGCCCTTCCGCCGTGGCGGCGCCGCTCGCCGAATCGAATGTAATTTCGTCCGCTGAGAGAATCCACGAACGATAAAAAATTCTGGCACTCCCGTGCAGCTTGTAAAGCGTGCCATCTTTCTCCTGCTGCTGCGCACAGATGGTCGCTTCCTCATCCGATCCCGAGGGCGCGCAGGGGGGAAGTGACTGGCTGGTAACTAGCGGAAGGGCCCCCAGCAGGTGACAAGCAACGACTGCCGTGATAATCCAATGAGAGCGGGAAATCATTGCATGCGTTCAGATGCCCCGCGGGGCTAAATGGCTGGCCAACCTGGGGATACGTGACCTTAGCACGCCCTGGTGGGTGAGACCAAATCAGTTCCGCTGGTTTTTGATTGCGCGGCGCGCTCATTTTCCGCGCTCTGGTTCCGACATTCTTCCGACCTCTTCCTCCCTTCAGCGACGACATACGCCGCCACGGTATTGCTATGCTTGAGCCCTTTTCGGAGAACGTGAACGCCGCAGACATTAAGCCTGGAGATCTCAGCGCTCCTCCCTGTGTGAGTAATGCCAAGGACTTCAAGGACTCGGCTCAGGAAAGTCTCTCGACCGCTCCGCCCAAGTCTCCGTCTGAGGCGTCCACTCCTGACTGGCGCGAGGAACTCGCCGCCAAAATGCAGGAGTATCGTACTCGCCGCAAACCACGCGGCCCGAAGTATCCGTCTCTCCAATTGCCTTTCGAAATGCCCTTTGAAAAGGCGGAGCCTTTCCGCCCCGTAACTGCAGAAGCCGCCTCGCGGTCTTCCCTGGCCATAGATCGCCTGGCCATAGATCATTCTCGAGACAAATCGCTCGACGAGTCCGCGCTGCCGGTTGCACCGCAGCTCGCTCAGGAACTCCTTGTGTCGGACCCCCTGGCGCCGGAAACCATGGAATCTGCGCCCGCCGTGCAGACTGCAACTCCAACGACGAACCTGATTGAGTTTCCCCACTACTCCATCGCTCCGGAACGAGATGAACTCGCCGAGCCCCTGATCGAGTACCCTCGCATTCTCGATGCCCCAGAGGTAGTCCCACCACGACCGGCCCTCGGAGGCATTCTGCTGGAGACGAAGCAGGGCGCGAACCTGAACCTGGCTGCGGAGGTCCAATTGCAACCAGCCTCCATCGCTCGCCGCTTGCTCGCCGCAATTCTCGACGCCTTCTTCGTCGCCGCCGCTACAGCTTTGTGGGGATGGATTTTCTTGAAGCTTACGCATGTGGTCCCGCCTCCGCAGCAGCTACTCATCGCTGGCGTCTTGATTCCCGCCGCTTTGTGGCTGGGTTATCAGTACCTGCTGCTGGTGGGCACTGGTACAACCGTGGGCCTGCGTGCGTGTAGATTGGACCTCGTGTCTTTTGATGGTTCCATTCCACAAAAAGCACGTCGCCGCTGGCGTCTGCTGGCTTCTCTTCTTAGCGCCGCCTCCTTGATGCTGGGCTATGCCTGGGTTCTCCTTGATGAGGACGGTCTTTGCTGGCATGACCGCATCACGCGTACGTATCTGCGCCCCCGAAACAATAAGCGCCGTCCTGATAACATCGAGAAGTGAGCCAGCAATCCAGTACTCAGCCCTCCGGTCCGTCGAAATCCAGCGTTCGTGTCCGTTTCGCGCCTTCGCCGACAGGGCAGCTCCATGTCGGCAATGCACGCACGGCTCTCGTCAACTGGCTCTACGCCCGCAAAACCGGCGGTACGATGATTCTGCGCGTCGAAGATACCGATCTTGAGCGCAGCGAAGCTCGTTTTGAGGATCAGCTCATCGAGGACCTGAAATGGCTCGGCCTCGATTGGGACGAAGGCCCTGACGTCGGCGGACCGTACGCGCCTTACCGCCAGTCGGACCGTATTCCCGTCTATCGCGAGTATGCCGAGCGTTTGCTGGGCGAAGGCAAGGCTTATCTGTGTTTTTGCACGGATGCCGAACTTCAGCGTCAGCGCGAACTGGCTCACGCGGAACATCGTCAACCCATCTATCCCGGAACCTGTCGCAGCATTGAACCTGCGAAGGCTCTTCAGCGGCGCGATGCAGGAGAAGCGTGCGCGATTCGTCTGCACATTCCCGAGCGCCCGATTCGCTTCCATGACATTGTTCACGGTCCTGTCGAGTTCTCAAACGAAGTGGTCAGCGATCCCATTATCCTGCGTTCCTCCGGTATGCCGGTCTACAACTATGTGGTCGTCATCGATGACGCGTTGATGAAGATCACGCACGTCATCCGGGGCGATGACCATCTTTCCAATACTCCTAAGCAGGTCGCCTTGTATGAGGCCTTGAATTGGCCTGTTCCTGAGTTCGCGCATCTTTCCACAATTCTCGGTAGCGACCGCGAACGCCTGTCCAAGCGCCACGGCGCAACGTCGATCGCGAACTTCCGCGAGATGGGTGTTTTGCCGGAAGCACTCACGAACTATCTCGCTCTACTCGGTTGGGCTCCGAGTGGCGGCACGCGCGAGATCTTCTCGCCACTCGAGCTGATCCAGGAATTCACCCTGGAGCGCGTCACGCCTTCGCCTGCTGTTTTCGATATGGAAAAACTGTATTGGCTGAACCGCCACTACATTAAAGAATCGCCGATTGGAAGGATTGCCAGCCTTGCTGAGTCGTACTTCTCCAAAGCAGGACTGCTACCTGCACAGCCCGACGACGCCACGCGCATTTGGTTCGAGAGGGTCATCAGCCTTCTCGCACCCTCAGCCGACCGTCTCGACCAGCTCCCTGAGCGCGCCGCTCCTGTCTTCGCCTTCGATGCCATTACCGCCGTGACCGCGCCAGACAACGCCGAAGTACTCGGATTTCCCCATACGAATGCGGTCTTTTCCCGTTTTACGGCGAAGATTCTTGACTTGGAGTCGTGCGGTGAGCTTCCTCTGACTGCAGAGCGTTTTAAGGTTATCGTGAACGAAGTGAAGGCCGAGAGTTCTGCCAAGGGCAAAGAACTCTTCCACCCTATTCGCATAATGTTGACAGGTTCACACTCCGGTCCGGAATTCGACAAATTGATTCCGATTCTGGAAGAAGGCAGCATTCTCCCTTTGCCGAAACATGTATTGAGCGTCGTGGAACGCGTAAAAGCCTTTGACAAGGCACGTGGAAAGTAATTTGGAGTTCCTAAGCAATTCGCAGTGCGCGCTTTCCCAAAATATTCTCCAGCGCCGCCGACAACTCAGGAAACCGGAACGCATATCCACTTGCCAGAAGCCGCGCAGGTTCCACGCGTGCGCTCGCCAGCAAAGCCCCATCCGCCATCTCACCCATCGCCAGTCGGAGGGCAAAAGCCGGAGCTGGAAGAATCGCCGGACGCGATAACACTTTCCCAAGCGCCGCTGTAAACTCCGCATTCGTCACCGGATTCGGAGCCACGAGATTCACGGGCCCACGCACAGCTTCGTTGCTGAGAATGTGTTGCACAGCGCCCACAATATCGTCCACGTGAATCCAGCTCCACCACTGCCGCCCGCTGCCCAGCTTCCCGCCCAGGCCCAGCCGAAATGGCAACAGCATCTTGTCCAGAGCGCCGCCTTGCCTGCTCAACACCACGCCAATGCGAATATGCACGACCCGGACACCCGCCTGCACAGCCGGGTCCGCCGCCGCTTCCCATTCACGGCAGACTTCCGCCAGGAATCCTGTTCCAGAAACGCTATCTTCCCGTAGAATCTCGTCTCCACGATCACCGTAAAATCCAATCGCCGAGGCCACTACGAACACACGCGGTTTCGGCTCGACGCGAGCTAACGCTTCCGCCAACGTCCGGGTTCCCAGCACGCGGCTGTCGCGAATGCGCGCTTTCTTGGAAGCCGTCCAGCGGCCTACGACACTCTCCCCTGCAAGATGAATGACCGCGTCGAAGCCGGGAATCAAATCTAGCGTCTTCCCCGGCTCCCATCGGATATGCGCTGCACTCGACGGTGTTCCACCGCGCACAAGACGGCCCACGAGCACGCCTTTCGCCTCCAGCGCCTGCGCAATCGCAGAGCCTAGCAGTCCCGAGGAGCCACTCATCAGCACTCGCATGTTTGGCCTCGCAACGCTTAGAGACTAGCAGGCTCGTCTGCAACGCCAAGCACCTTGGCGTAGACCCGTTGATATATTTTGTGATCGTGATGAGAGAAAGCAACAACCTCAATAAGATCCATCTGATTCGCTCTCGTGATGGCAAAATCCCGAATCGCTTCGAGAGCAACACGACTGGCATTGTCAATGGGATACCCGTACGCTCCTGTCGAGATCGACGGAAACGCTATGCTTTTGCATCCTAGATCGACAGCTAGTGTCAGGCTCTGGTTGTAACAACTCGCGAGAAGCTCGGCCTCCCGGCCCGAATCCCTTCCGAAGATCGGTCCAACTGTGTGAATCACGTACTTTGCCTGCCGCAGGCCATACGCCTTGGTTGCTTTCGCTTGCCCAGTGGCACACCCGCCCAGGATTCTGCATTCTTTCAAAAGCTCCGGCCCGGCCGCGGCATGGATCGCGCCATCGACTCCGCCTCCACCGAGGAGCGTGCTGTTTGCGGCATTTACGATTGCGTCAACGGGCCGCGTCGTTATGTCGCCTCGTACAATTTTTATCAGGGTCATGCGCGGATTCCATGTTTGGCGCAGCTTTTACGCGCCCAATTTTACTCCACATGTCTGCTGCCACCGCGCTGCGCTAGTTTCGCAGGCACGAAAGCTATAATCAAAAGAAGTGCTGTACGGGCTTTCCCCGAGCCCACCCGATCTTTCCTGGACACCGGCATTCATGAGCTTGCGCCAACAGCCCGCAACCAATTCTCTGAGCGAGACCAAATACCGTGAGCTGATGAACCGGATGCGGGCCAACCGCCCGAATGACGACTTGGACATCGTTCGGAAAGCCTACGAATTCTCCCTGCAGCACCACGAAGGCCAGACTCGCGCTTCCGGAGAGCCTTATGTTGTTCACCCCTTGGAAACCGCCCTTGTCCTCGCGGAAATGAAATTGGATCCGGTTGCGGTCGTCGCTGGACTGCTCCACGATTCGGTCGAAGACACATCCGTCACCACCGTCGACATTCGCAAGGAATTCGGCGAGCAGGTCGCGCACATCGTCGAAGGCGTCACCAAAATTGGCAAGATTGATTTTGCCTCCCGCGAAGAGCAGCAGGCGGAAAACCTGCGCAAGATGGTGCTCGCCATGGTGGACGACATTCGCGTTGTCCTCATCAAACTCGCCGACCGGCTGCACAACATGCGCACACTGGAGCATCTCTCCCCCGATCGGCAACTCAAGATCGCGCGCGAGACCCTCGAAATCTATGCTCCTATCGCGCATCGCCTCGGTATGGGAAAAATTCGGGGCGAACTCGAAGACCTCGGCTTTCGTCACGTCGATCCTTCTGGCTACGAAGACGTTCGCAAGCTCGTAGAAGCGCGCCGTGAGCAGGGCGAGCAGTTCCTCACACGCGTCGAAAAAGTCTTACGCGAAAAATTGCAGGAAGCAGGCATCACCGCGCAAGTGGAAAGCCGCATTAAGCGCGTCTTCAGCATTCACAACAAGCTGATCAAGCAGGGCATTACCGTGGACCAAGTCTACGACCTGTTCGCCATGCGCGTCATCACGCAGTCGATTCAGGATTGCTACGCCGTGTTTGGCATCGTGCACAACGTTTGGCGCCCGGTTCCCGGACGAATCAAAGATTTCATTGCCATGCCGCGGCCGAATTTTTATCAGTCCCTGCACACGTCGGTCATTGCCGAGAACGGGATGCCTTTTGAAATCCAGATCCGCACCGAAGAAATGCACAAGATGGCGGAAGAAGGCATCGCCGCCCACTGGAAGTACAAAGACGGCGCGGTTTCGGCGCAGGATGAGC
>CAZUCC010000044.1:0-35116 GCA_964619065.1 uncultured Acidobacteriaceae bacterium
GCCCATAGACCGTGAACAAAAACAATACTGGGTTTGCCTTGCAAGGACATAGAGATCTCCTGAAGTGAATTGAGACGAACTGGCGTTCTTGTCGACAATCCATAAGATATTCCCGATTCACATGGGTTAACAAATACTTTGTGTGATAGAGATATGCCTTGGAAGCATGGGTGCCTTTACCTGGGTCATCTGTGGAGTCTTATACCTGGAGCCCGTCCCATGACCATTGTGGGATGCTGAGGCCGTTAGGCACATCATCGGCGGACTGGCCTCGCGATGGCCGCATATAGGTCTGATAGAAACTTTGCATTGGCTTAGCGCGTCGAAACACCGCACAATAAACTCTACTGCGGTTGTGGTGTCAACCGCAGCCACGTGGACCCCTGTAGCGTCCCGGCCATTCGACTCCCAGCCGAGTTGATCGTTGACTGGAGTGCACACGCACTCCGTCGGAATGAGTGTCTACGCTGCAGGCCTATGTCCTCGTCTATCTCTATCATCCACGGGAATACCGCATCTGGAGAAGTGGCTGAGACGCGCACGCACTGCCCGTTTTGCGCCTTTCAATGCGGACTGGTGATGCAAGTTGAGTCCCCGCGGCTTGTGAATATTCTGCCGGACCAGGATTTTCCTGTAAATCAAGGCCGGATGTGCATTAAGGGTTTTTCTGCGGCGGAACTGCTCAACAGCGGTGACCGCGTGACTGTTCCGTTGAAGCGGAACGCGCGGGGTGACTTCGCGCCCGTTTCCTGGAACGAGGCTCTGGACGACATAGCCGTGCGCATGCTCGCTCTCAAAGCAGAACATGGGGCGGATTCCCTCGCGGCCTTCGGTAGCGGCGCCCTAACCAATGAAAAGGCCTATCTTCTTGGTAAGTTCATGCGGGTCGCCGTGGGCAGTGCGAACGTCGACTACAACGGTCGCTACTGCATGTCGTCAGCCGCCGCCGGCCAGAACAAAGCATTTGGTATCGACCGGGGCTTACCGTTTCCAGTCAGCGACATTGCCCAAAGCCAAACGGTCGTATTGTGGGGCGCGAATAGTGCCGACACACTTCCCCCGATCATGCGGTGGTTCGAACGACAACAGGCAAATGGGGGCGGGCTGGTCGTCGTAGATCCGCGACGGACCGAGACCGCGCAGGTTGCACAACTGCACTTGCAACTCACCCCCGGAACAGACCTTGCTCTTGCCAACGGCATGCTATATGTGGCGCTCGATGAAAACCTCATCGACCGCGACTACATCGCCGCCCGCACAAATGGGTTCGAGGAACTGAGGCGCATCGTGCTGGATTACCATCCCGCCCGCGTCGAAAGGTTGACCGGCGTCTCCGAAAGGGACATCCGTGAAGCAGTGCGGATGCTTGCAAGATCCACCAGCATGGTGTTGTCCGGACGCGGTCCTGAGCAGCAGTCGAAAGGGACCGACACGGTTCTGTCCTTAATCAATCTCATGCTCGCGCTGGGCAAAGTCGGACGACCCTACAGTGGATACGGGTGCCTCACTGGACAAGGGAACGGACAAGGCGGGCGCGAGCATGGACAGAAGGCCGATCAGCTCCCCGGTTATCGGCGCATCGACGTGCCCGAAGACAGGGAGGCGGTGGCAAAAGTTTGGGGCGTAGATGCAAATACGCTGCCCGGAAAAGGTAAAAGCGCATATGAACTCTGCGATGCGCTCGGCCCTCAAGGTGGCATTCGCGGATTGCTCGTTTTCGGGTCCAACCTTTCGGTGGCTTCTCCGAATGCGGCTCATATCGATTCGCGGTTCCGTGAAACAGATCTACTGGTAGTCTGCGACTCTTTCATGAACGAGACGGCGCAGCATGCGGACTACTTCCTCCCAGTTACTCAGTGGGCGGAAGAAGATGGCACGATAACGAACCTCGAAGGGCGCGTCATCCGGCGGCGAAAAGCCCTTGACCCTCCAGCAGGTGTGATGAGCGATATCAACATCCTGTGCGCTCTGGCGGAACGCCTGGGCAAGGGGCAGCACTTCCGCTACGGTTCAGAGGAAGCAGTTTTCGACGAGCTCTGTCGCGCCAGCAGCGGTGGTATCGCTGATTACGGTGGCATCAGCTATGAACGTATCGAGCGGGAACAGGGAGTGTTTTGGCCGTGTCCTTCCATCGAACACAGCGGCACCCCGCGGCTCTTTGCGGAACGCTTTCATCATGTCGATGGCAAAGCGCGCTTCCACGCCGTCCGCTACGTGGACGCCGATGAGTTGCCGGACGGCGAGTATCCACTGTATTTCACAACAGGACGTTATCGCGAACACTACAACTCCGGGGCGCAGACCCGCCGGATGGCGACGACCTTCTCTCGGAAACCTGAGCCGCTGTTGCAGATACACCCACGGCTGGCGCGGCGGCTCGGCGTAGCCGATGGGGATTTCGTGTGCGTCGAGAGTCGACGTGGCACGGCAGAGTTCAAGGTGCATCTTAGCGCCGCAATTCGCTCCGACACCGTATTCGCTCCGTTTCATTGGGGCGGGAAAGGTGCCGCTAACTTGCTTACCAATCCTGCGCTCGACCCAACCAGCCGCATGCCGGAATTCAAGATATGCGCCGTGCGTGCCATACCATCGGCGCCTCGAAAGCATTCCGCATGAACAAGAAGCAGCTTGCAATCATCGGCAACGGCATGGCCACCAGTCGTCTTCTCGACGAACTGCTATCGCGCGATGCGCCTTCGATGTACGACATCACCGTTATCGGAGAAGAACAAGGCGGCTGCTACAACCGCATCCTTCTGGGGAAAGTGTTGAGCGGTGAGCCGTCTGCGGAAATCGAGATGAAGCCGGTTGAATGGTATGCCCAACAAGGGATCCGGTATTTGAGCGGCAAGCGTGCCGAACGGATCGACCCCGCTGCACGCTTGGTAATAATTGGGCACGGTGAATCCGTCCGGTACGATGTAGCCGTAATTGCGACAGGGTCGAAGCCAATAATTCCGAAAATCAAGGGAATGGCGGAAGGCGGCAAACTCAAGCAGGGGCTATTTCCATATCGCAATCTGGACGATTGCATTCAGATTCGCAGTTACATGAAGCCGGGGGACAATGCAGTAATTTTAGGCGGAGGCCTGCTCGGGCTGGAGGCGGCAAAAATCCTCAGCGATTTAGGGCTACATGTCACCGTCGTCCAACTTGACAGCGCTTTGATGAGCGCGCAGCTGGATGGAGTAGGTGGTGACATGCTCCGCAAACAAATGGAGCACACCGGGGTATATATTCGCACCGGACGCACCGTCACTTCCATCTCTGACAAGGATCGGGTGACCGGCACAGTGCTCGACGACGGTACATACCTACCCGCGGATCTGGTGGTGCTGGCATGTGGAATTCAGCCGCGCACGGAGGTGGCGCAGGTTTCGAACATACGCTGTAATCGAGGGATTATCGTCAACGACCGGCTCGCCACCATGGTCCCAGGTATCTACGCTGTAGGCGAGTGCGCAGAGCACAACGGGCGCATCTATGGGCTTGTCGCTCCTGTCTGGGAACAGGTTGTGGTTCTGGCCGACGTGTTGACGTTGAAGGACCCGCAGGCGCGCTATCGCGGATCTAAACTCTACGCACGACTCAAAGTTGCGACCGTGGAAGTTGCATCCATGGGCGTGATCGATGCGGAACAAGAGAGCGACGAAGTCCTGCAGGTGATGCGTCCACGGCAGGACGTCTATCAAAAGTTGATCGTCCGTGCTGGAAGACTTGTCGGCGCCATGCTCGTGGGAGATACCCAGCGCGCACCCGACCTCATTCAAATGATGGAGCGGGGGGATTCTCTCCCGGAGAATGCCCTCGAGGTTTTGTGCTCCCCGGGTGCCTATGGTGGTGGTACGAAGTGTGGAGATCGCATCGTTTGCAACTGTCATAACGTCTCGGAGACGGTGATTTCCGCGGCAGCATCCAACGGGGCGTGCTCGGTGGATGAGATCGGCACGCTCACCCGCGCGGGCACTGGTTGTGGCTCGTGCAAGTCGACAATCGCAGATCTCCTGGCAGTCGCCGCTTCTCGATCCAAGCCTCCGTTGTCTGCAAGCGTTACAGATGATGCGGTCGAAGGGGCAGTGATTCCTCTGGATATAAATTCGCCTGAGAGTCCACGGTTTGAAGCACAAAGCTCGGCAAACCCCACAGCAGTGCGCGGTTGAAGGCGAAGCTGGAGAGGCTGCACTCCCGCTCGGTTTGCGCTGAAAATATTTAGGATTCCTCTATCCGCGGTCACGCAGAGGCCGGACTTGGAAGTAAAGATGATGGTGGTTCCGACATCCAGGATTGAACTGCTCATGGCAGGCTGGGCAACGAGATTCGCCCTGTATGTACTGGCTGATGGTTAACTCTGTGCTGCATGCACCGCAGAGTATTGCTTCTTGGTGCCACTCACTCTCCGGCCACACCTCGATCAAGTGATCGGCGAGCACTGCGCGGCAATCATGGCACGCATAGTAGACACCGCAGCACTTCATCTTGATCGCAATAACGTCAGTTGGTCCGTGATAGTGCTCGCAACGGGTCTGCGGATCGAGATTGATACCCCGCACGTCTGAAGAAGGTAGAACCATTGCACAAGTAAGAATCGTCAACCAATTGTCAGCAGTTCTTCGTAGAATCCGCCAATCTCACGGGCTCTGTCGACAAAGTGAATCTCCAAGATCCAGTGCCGTTTTCGGCCTGAAGCGTCCGGGGTCCGCATCCGCTTGTGGTTCAGCGGATGAACATAGAGAGTGATTTTGTCCCCCGCGATTTTCTCGTGGGGAAACACCCCAATCAGATGTCCTGCAATGGGACCGCCGTATTCCCAACCAGCTTGCTCAGCCAGTCGCTGCGCGTAGCCATACAGTTCTGCCGCAGTGATATCAACGCGTTCTTGAAAATATCGCTTGCCCCTGGCAAACGCTTCTTTGATATCGCGGCACAGCTTGTGTTTCACCGGATCATTTCCCACCACGTAGGTGCGGCCGAAATCAGCTTCCCACTCCTCGAACACAGGACCAAGGTCGAGAAAGACGATGTCATCTTCCGTGATCGTCAAGTCTGGAGGGTTCTCATCATAGGGCGCCAAGGTGTTGCGCCCCGCACGTACGATACGCTTGTGCCAATAGCGCGAGATTCCATACAGGCGCCCGGCAAGAGCATAGATGCCCTCGTTGATCTCGCTTTCCTTTGCCCCTGGCCTAATGAGGTTTAGCGTTTCGATCTCTGCAAAAAGGGTCTGGGCCTTTACTTGAGCATCCAACAAACCAGCAGCCAGCGCTTCTTCCGATTGCTCCATGACGAACAGACTACACCATTTGAAGTAGGTAAAAAGACATCGTTGAAATGGAATGATTGACCGGAGACGAGGCCGCGTAAGCACTAACTCTAGGATACTTGGGCTGAAATTTCAGATTGCTCGTGGGGTGGGGCGATGCGTAGACTGGCGTCGCTTCCGGGAGCGCATTTGACGATATACCACGCGTTGCTGGCATTCACTCTGGCTGCTCGCACGTGCTTGAATTCTTCTGTCCGACAAAGGAACTAGCGTTTGCGGCGTGGCACGACGAATTCGATCCGGAAACTGGATTCTCGCGCTCGACAGTAACCGGGCGGACGGACGCCTGAAGTTGCCCGGGCCGCGCTAGTCTGTAACTTTTAACCCGCATACGAATCCAACTATTGCATGAGGTGTTTCATGAATCGGGAATTCAAGCATCCTCCTTCGTCCGGCAACATTGCTGTCTTGATCGCCGTCCTCGTCCTGGCCGGCACGATAATCTGGAACCGAGCCAACGCTGCCGAGAGCGGCAGTGTTCTTCCTGATCCCGTTGTTGATGCCCACCCATCGAATTTAGGCGAGCAAACCGCCGTGATTTCCGGAGGTTGCTTCTGGGGAATCCAAGCTGTTTTCCAGCATGTCAAAGGCGTGAAGAGTGCCATATCGGGGTATTCCGGAGGCTCGTCCTCTACCGCCGAATATGAAACCGTGAGCACGGGGAATACTGGACACGCTGAGTCCGTGAAGATTGTTTTCGACCCAGCACAAATTTCCTACGGCCAACTTCTCAAGGTGTTCTTCTCCGTGGCGCACGACCCCACGCAACTCAATCGGCAAGGGCCCGATACTGGCACCCAATACCGTTCTGTAATTTTTTATGCTAACGAAGACCAAAAACACATTGCGGAAGCGTACATTGCCCAGTTGCAACAGGTAAAATCGTTCCCTCGCCCGATTGTGACGCAGGTGGTCCCGTTGAAGGCTTTCTACACCGCCGAGGCCTATCATCAAAATTACGCCACGCTTCATCCTGACAATCCCTACATCGCTAGAAACGATGCGCCCAAAGTTGAACATCTCCGCCAGCTGTTTCCTGATCTCTATAAGAAGTAGGAAGAGCAGAATCGACAGACACTATGCTGATCTACTTATTGGCTTTTGTTGGCGGCGTGCTGACGATTCTTAGTCCGTGCATTCTTCCTGTGCTTCCGTTCGTGTTTGCTCGCGCAGACCAGCCGTTTCGCCGCTCCGGGTTACCTCTGCTGATGGGTATGACGCTAACATTTTCGCTCGTGGCGATTGCAGCCGCATTCGGCGGACATTGGGTCGTGCGCCTGAATCAGGGCGGACGCTATGTGGCGATGATCGTATTCCTGGTACTGGGTATTAGCCTGCTTTTTCCAGGGCTTGCAGAAGTATTGGCTCGGCCACTCGTACGCGCTGGTGGCAGGCTTCAGGGCAGTCCTTCCACAGAGAACAGCATCGGCAAATCTTTTGTGTTGGGAATTTCCACCGGATTGCTTTGGGCTCCGTGTGCGGGACCAATTCTGGGTCTGATCCTGACCGGTGCGGCGATTCAGGGTCCCAGCGCGCGGTCGTCTTTCCTGTTGCTGTCTTTCGCATTGGGCGCAGCGGCTTCTCTCGGCATAGCGCTCTTTGCAGGCAACAAGGTGTTTTCCGCGATGAAGCGCTCTCTCTCTTTTGAAGTCTGGATACGACGCGGCTTGGGCGTAGCCGTAATCCTGGGAGTGGTTGCCATCGCGCTTGGATGGGATACAAACCTGCTCACCAAGTTTTCCTTCGTGAACACGGCAAGAGCCGAATCGCATTTGATCAGCGCATTGGGCCCAGCAAAACCGGCAGTTCTTCCCGTCATGGCGGTCGAGTCTCAGCCTGTTCTTGCCGACGAAGGGCCAATGCCAGATTTGAACGGCGCTGTTGGCTGGGTCAACACCGCACTGTTGACCCGCGACGCACTTCGCGGCAAAGTTGTGTTGGTCGATTTCTGGACGTACTCCTGCATCAACTGCCTGCGCGCGTTGCCTTATGTGGAAGGTTGGGCGGCGAAATACAAAGACGCTGGTCTGGTCGTCATTGGTGTGCATACTCCGGAGTTCGCCTTCGAAAAAGAGCGTGCCAACGTGGAAAAAGCCGTGAATGACTTAAAGGTCGACTATCCCGTTGCCATCGACAGTGACTACAGGATTTGGCGAGCCTTCAAAAATGAATATTGGCCCGCACACTACTTCATCGACGGGAAGGGACGTATTCGGTATCACCACTTCGGCGAAGGCGAATACGATGACTCCGAGCGCGTGATTCAGCAGTTGCTCAAAGAAAACGGGGCGAAATCGCTCTCTGGGGTTGCGATGCATGGAGGGGCGATCAATATCTCCGCGAGTGGTGCCCAAGCAGCTTCAGATATCGAGAATACCCGCTCGCTCGAAACCTATATCGGTTACGGTCGCGCCGAACATTTTGCCTCCGCCGAGCCATTTGCCGAGGATGAGCGCAAGATGTATAGCCCGCGCCAGAGGCTCTCCCTCAACCAGTGGGCCTTGGGCGGGACCTGGAAGGTGGGCTCGGAAAGCGCTGTGCTCCAGGCTGCTGCCGGCAAAATTGTGTTTCGATTTCATGCTCGCGATCTTCACTTAGTGTTGGGCCCGACGAAGAATGGCCAGCCAGTCCGTTTCATAGTCAAGCTGGACGGAGCGCCTCCTGGCGAACATCACGGCGGCGACACCGATGCGAACGGAGCCGGCACGGTTCCAGGGCACCGTCTTTATCAGCTCATCCGGCAAAAGGGAGCCGTGGAAGACAGAACTTTCGAAATTGAATTCCTTGATCCAGGTGTGCAGGCGTTTGCGTTCACGTTTGGTTAACGATGGAAGATTGGAGAAATCGATGCTGAATCGTCGACAGTTTTTTGGAAGTTCGTTAGCGGCAGTTACCGGAGCAAGTCTGGCTGCCTGGCTCAGAAGCCCGATTGTAGCTTTGGCGAAGGCTAATCCATCGGATGATAAGGACACGGTGACCGTCGTCCAATTCGACGACTCCGGAAAAAAGCTCGGTCCAGCTCGCGTCAAGAAAGTGCGCAAAACCGACGCCGAGTGGGAGAAGCTGTTAACCCCATTGCAATTCGAAGTCACGCGCAAGCAGGGAACGGAGAGGGCTTTCAGCGGCCAATATGACATTCACGACAAAGGGCTCTACCGCTGTATCTGCTGCGACAATGCACTGTTCAGCTCCGATACAAAGTTTGATTCCGGAACAGGATGGCCGAGTTTCTGGGCTCCGATTGCGAAGGAAAATGTACGGAGCTCAAGCGACACAAGCCTGGGGATGACGCGGGATGAGATTTCCTGTACGGAATGCGAGGCGCATCTGGGCCATGTTTTTGAAGACGGCCCCAAGCCTACCGGCTTGCGGTATTGCATGAATTCCGCTTCGCTGAAGTTTGTGAAGCATGGTTAGCCTTGTGTCCCTTATCAAAACGCACCCAACCCTTGCGCTTGCTGATACAATCCGACCATGTTTCGCACCCGAATTCCCGCATTCTTGACAACCGTGTTGCTGCTTGGGGTGTGTTTCGCCCAAACCAAGGAAAAGAAGATGGAAGAAAAACAACAGGAGAAACGGGAGTCGGCGGCTTCCGCCTCAAAACCTCAGAAGGGTCGCATTCTGGGCATCGGCGGCATTTTCTTCAAGTCGGAACATCCGGACCCGATGCGGCAGTGGTACGAGAAGAACCTCGGTCTCTCGGATCATGGTCAAGGGGCGATGCTGCATTGGCGCGAGAAAGATAATCCGCAACAGGAGCGGATGACGGCGTGGGCGATCTTCCCGTCCGACAGCAAGTATTTCGAGCCGAGCCAGTTGATGGTGAACTACATCGTGGACGATCTCGATGCGATGCTCGAGCGGTTGGCCAAGGCGGGCGTCAAGATTGACCCGAAGCGACAGAACGAGTCCTATGGCCGGTTCGCCTGGATTTACGATCCCGACGGCAACAAGATCGAGCTTTGGCAGCCGATCGATCCGGCGAAGTAAAATTCAACGTTCATGCTTTCCCTACCGACTATCCAATCGTACGCGGAAACATTTATAGGGAAGTGATTTTGCACTGTTGACGCGGGCTGCTAGGTTCAGCGCCCATGAAACCTGTTCCCGGCTACTTTCAACAGATGAACAAGCGGCAGCCCTGAGCTTGACGAACGGTCCCTGGCGCGAGAAAGTAAGTAAGTACTTACTTGAGCTTGTTTCTGCTGTACATTTATGGCGACCGCCGCAGTCCGTGTTTCCGCTCCCGATCGCAAGCGGCAGATTCTTGCCGTGGCGACAAACCTCTTCGCACGACAGGGCTTTGCCGGAACGACAACCCGCCAGATCGCGGAGCGCGCAGGCGTGAATGAAGCATTGGTATTCCGACACTTTCCGACCAAGGAAGGGCTGTACTGGGACGTACTCGAGGCGAAGATTCGGGAAGCGGCGCCGGCCGACCGGATCGAGGAGACGTTGAAATCCAGCAGGGGCTTTGCCGTGTTCGAACGCGTTGCTTTTGAGATTCTCGAACGTCGCGCCAAAGATGACACGCTCTCCCGTCTCCTGCTATTCAGCGGATTGGAAAATCACAAACTGGCGCGACGATTCTTTGGGATCTATGTGTCGGACTACTATGACCGCCTTGCCACTCACATCGAGCGGCTGATGCAGGCGGGACGTTTGCGCAGAGCAGATCCGTTGCTGGCGGCGCGAGCGTTTTTTGGCATGGTGATTTATCACTCCTGGATTCAGGAGGTGTTTGGCGGTAAGCATTTCCATGACTATTCCCTCGAAGAAGCGAGCCGCACGCTGGCGGAGATTTGGCTGCAAGGCATGCAGCCGGGAAAAGTTGTTGCCGTTCGAGGGCATCGTTCGTCTAAGAAGAGATAGCTAAAAGGCAGGGTTTGTGTCGCTCTACATTCGCATGTTGATATTTTCTCGTAATACATTGAAATCGTGGAGCTTGCAGCGCTTCTGCAAGTCGCTGCCAGTGCTTGGTTTAGCAGTGCTCGCCGGCTGTGCGGACAAATCCAAGCAGGCCACTGCGCCTCCGGCGGCTCCCGTGGTGGCTGCTACTGCCGAGCGTCGCAATGTCCCGCATCAACTGCTGGCGATTGGTGCCGTGGAGGCCTACTCCACCGTGTCGGTCAAAACGCAGGTTACAGGTGAGCTGACAGGTGTGTATTTCAAGGAGGGTCAGGACGTAAAGAAAGGTCAGCTCCTGTTCACGCTGGACAAGCGGCAATACGAAGCGGCGATCCGGCGCGCAGAAGGTACGCTGGCGCGCGATGTTGCCCAAGCGGAAAATGCGCGGGCGCAAGCACGCCGCTACGAGGCGCTGTGGAAGGAAGGTGTGGCCTCCAAAGAGCAGTACGATGCGATACTGACCGCTGCCGACTCGCAAGATGCTGCTGTCCGCGCCGACCGGGGCGCGCTGGAAGATGCCAAGGTGCAAATCACCTACTGCACTCTCTACTCGCCAATCAATGGGCGCACGGGAAATTTGATTGTGCATCAGGGAAACATGGTGAAGGCGAACGATGTTCCAGCGCTGGTGAATATCAATCAAGTCCAGCCGATCTATGCCACCTTCACCGTTCCAGAAAAATTCCTTCCCGAGATTCAGGACCGCATGCGAGGCGGCCGGCTTCGTGTGCAAGCCCTGACACCCAACGATAGTCGAGACCCGGTTGTCGGAGCGTTGAGTTTCGTGGACAACGGTGTGGACTCGACGACGGGAACCATCAAGTTGAAAGCGGAATTTGTGAACGCGGACCGGCGCCTCTGGCCGGGGCAGTTTGTCAACGTCACGATGACGTTGGGCACGGCAGCGAATGCGGTGGTGGTTCCCTCACAAGCGGTACAGACCGGGCAGCAGGGGCAGTATGTGTACGTGATTAAACAGGACATGACCGCTGAGGTTCGGCCAGTTACGCCAGGTGAGACGGATAACGGTGTCACGATCATTGCCAAGGGAATCGAGGCTGGAGAGCGCGTGGTGACGGATGGCCAACTGCGGCTGGCTCCGGGATTGCATGTGGAGATCAAAGCCGGGCCCGGTTCTCTGAGTGGAACGGAAGCCGGAGCCGCAGTTTCGCCCAAAGCGTCCGGCGGAGGCTTGTAGGCATGGCTGAGCTTTTTATCAAGCGGCCGGTCATGACCACGCTGGTCATGCTGGCGATTCTGATGTTCGGCGGCTTGGCCTACCGCATGTTGCCAGTAAGCGACTTGCCGAACGTGGATTTCCCCACGATTCAGGTCAACGCGAGTCTGCCTGGAGCCACGCCTGACACGATGGCCTCGGCAGTAGCGCTGCCGCTCGAGAAACAGTTTTCCACGATTGCGGGACTGGATCAGATGACATCGACCAGTTCACAGGGTTCCACGCAGATTACGCTGCAGTTTACTCTCAGCCGCAGTCTGGATGGCGCTGCACAGGACGTGCAGGCGGCGATCACGAAGTCGGCACGCGACCTGCCGCAGAACATGCCGAGCCCCCCGTCGTATCAAAAGGTGAACCCAGCGGATCAGCCGGTGCTATATCTGACGCTGAGGTCTCCCACGCTGCCGCTCTCTCAGGTCGATGAGTACGCGGAGACTCTGATCGCGCAACGTGTTTCGACGGTGAGCGGTGTGGCGCAGGTGTCGGTGTTTGGCGCGCAGAAATACGCTGTACGCGTGCAACTTGATCCGAAGGCACTCGCGGGCCGGCAAATTGGAATCGACGAAGCCGAGAAGGCGGTGGAAAGTGGCAATGTGAACCTGCCCACGGGAACCTTGTACGGCGCGCATCAAGCGTTCGTGGTTCAGGCTGACGGGCAGTTGAACAAGGCGCAAGATTACTCTTCGGTGATTGTTGCCTATCGCAACGGGTCGCCAGTACGGCTCACCGATATTGGTCACGTGACCGACAGCGTGGAAAACAATAAGACGGCCAGTTGGTTCTTCGATGAAAAAGGAGGACTGCAACGCGCGATCGTACTAGCCATTCAGAGGCAACCCGGAACCAACACCGTCGAGGTTGTGGACGGGATCAACCAGCTTCTACCCAAATTTCGTGAACTCATGCCACCGTCGGTGGATCTGAATGTCCTCTATGACCGCTCGGTGTCGATCCGCGCCTCTGTGGGCGACGTAAAGTTCACCCTCTTCCTGGCATTGCTTCTGGTCATCCTCGTAATTTTCCTGTTTCTGCGGAACGCGTCGGCCACGCTGATTCCGAGCCTCGCGCTGCCAATGTCGATTATCGGCACGTTTGCTGTGATGTACTTGCTGAACTACTCGCTGGACAACCTTTCGCTGATGGCGCTTACGCTTTCGGTCGGCTTTGTCGTGGACGATGCCATCGTAATGTTGGAAAACATCGTGCGGCACATGGAGATGGGCGAGGCTCCGATGGAGGCGGCGCTCAAGGGAGCGAAGGAAATTGGATTCACCATTCTGTCCATGACGATTTCGCTGGCTGCCGTGTTTATCCCCGTGCTGTTCATGGGCGGGTTGATCGGGCGGTTGTTGCATGAGTTTGCGGTGACCATTAGTGCGGCGATTCTGGTTTCCGGTGTGGTTTCGTTGAGCCTAACGCCAATGCTGTGCAGCCGCTTCCTGCGTGCCGCCAGTAAACAGGAAGTTCACGGCAAACTGTGGAACGCGTTCGAGAGGTTCTTCGACGGGCTACTCCATCTTTATGACCGTACACTGCGCATCACTCTGCGGCACCGACGGGCGACGATGGCGGTTTCTGCGCTGGTTCTGGTGGGTACGGTCTATTTGTTCGTGAATATGCCGACAGGCTTCCTGCCGGATGAGGACCAGGGTTTTATTTTCATGTTTACGGAAGGGCCGCAGGGAATTTCTTTCGACAACATGGTGCAGCATCAGTTGGCTCTGAGCCGCATGGTGGCGCAGCAGCCCTACACCCAAGCCTTCATGTCCACCGCCGCAGGTGGGAATGCGGGGAGGATTTTTATCAGGCTCAAGCCGCGGGACCAGCGCGGGTCTATCCAGTCGTTGGTGGAGGATTTGCGCGCGAGAGTGGCGCAGGTGCCGGGGATTAACGGGTATCCACAAGTGCTGCCAACGATCCGCATTGGTGGCCAGCTCACCAAGAGCCAGTACCAGTTCACGATGCAAAGTCCCGACACTAAGGTTCTCTACGATGCTGCGCCCAAGCTGGAGGCGCGTTTGCGCAACGATCCGAAGCTGCGGGGCTTGATACAGGACGTGAACAGCGATTTGCAGATTACGAATCCGCAAGTGGACGTGCAGATCGATCGCGACAAGGCTTCCTCGCTTGGGGTGACGGCGCAACAGATTGAAGACGCGCTCTACACTGCTTACGGCCAGCGGCAGATTTCGACCATCTATGCACCGAGCAACACGTATCGGGTTGTCATGGAGCTGCAGGATCAGTACCAGATGGATCCGTCGGCGCTCTCGCTGCTGTACGTGCGGGCTTCCTCGGGACAGCTCGTGCCGCTCAACACCGTGGCGACTCTGAACAAGACCCTGGGACCGCTGAGCATCAGCCATCTGGGGCAGCTGGCCGCCGTTACGCTTTCGTTCAACCTGCGTCCTGGAGTCTCGCTGGGGGATGCGGTGAATACCGTGAATCAGGCGGCACGCGACATTCTGCCCGCCACTGTGAACACGTCATTTCAAGGAACGGCGCAGGCGTTCCAGAGCTCCATGCAGGGGTTGGGGCTTTTGTTGGTCATGGCGATTCTGGTGATCTATCTGGTGCTGGGAATTTTGTATGAGAGCTTTATCCATCCCTTGACCATTCTTTCCGGGCTGCCGTCGGCAGGATTTGGCGCGTTGCTGACGCTGTGGCTGTTTCACCTCGATCTCAACATCTATGCCTTCGTCGGCATCATCATGCTGGTCGGCATTGTGAAAAAGAACGCCATCATGATGATCGATGTGGCTTTGGAACAACAACGCGAGAAGAATGAGAACGCCGAGGCCGCCATCTACCATGGCGCTCTCTTGCGTTTCCGCCCCATCATGATGACGACGATGGCCGCCCTCATGGGAACGCTGCCCATCGCACTTGGATTTGGTGCGGGCTCGGAATCACGCAGACCGTTGGGATTGGCGGTTGTGGGTGGATTGATGTTCTCGCAACTGCTGACGCTTTACATAACGCCTGTGTTCTACGTCTACATGGACCGGTTCCAGCAGTGGTTAGGGTCGCGGCGGGGTCGCAAAACCGCACGCTCGGAGGATGTTCTCGTTCCCGCTGGCGCGTTGAAAGCGGGAGACTAGGTGTCACGCTAGGTTTCGTTGTAGGGTCTCGCGATCTAGCTCGTTTTCCCATCGCGCCACAACCAAAGTGGCAACGCCGTTGCCGATCATGTTGACCATGGCGCGCAGCATGCTCATGAAGCGGTCAATCCCAAGGATGATCGCCATTCCTGCAACCGGGATTGTGGGAATAACGGAGAGTGTACCCACCAACGCGATAAATCCTGCGCCCTGCACACCACTTGCGCCTTTCGAGGTCAGCACCGCCACGGCCATCAGCGTGAGCTGTTGCGTAAGCGTCAGAGGCGTATTTGTGGCTTGCGCGACGAATAGCGCGGCGAGAGTCATGTAGAGACTGCTTCCATCGGTATTGAAGGTGTAGCCCGTGGGGACCACCAGTCCGACGAGAGATTTGGAACATCCCAGCTTTTGGAGTTTTCCCATCAGCGTGGGCAGAGCTGTTTCCGAAGAACTGGTAGCGAGCACAAGCAGCATTTCCTCTTTGATATAGAGGAGAAATTTCCTGATGCTGAAGCCCACGACCCAGGAAATCGCGCCCAAGATAATGAGCACGAACAAAAGGCAAGTGACGTAGAACGTTGCGATGAGTTTAAGAAGTGGACCGAGCGACGCAAGACCATATTTGCCAACGGTGAATGCCATGGCTCCGAAAGCGCCGATAGGAGCAAATCGCATCAGAATGCCGACCACGCCAAACACCGCATGAGTCAAGGCGTCAAACATCTCGACCACAGGCTTGCAACGGGGCCCAACGGAAGACAGCGCAAATCCAAAGAGAATCGCCACAAGCAGCACTTGGAGGATATCTCCCCTCGCGAAGGCATCTACAACCGTCGTGGGAATGATATGCATTAGGAAGTCGGGAATGTTTTGTGCTTTCGCCTGGCCGGCGTACTCAGCGACGGCTTTCGTGTCCAGACTCGAGGCGTTTACGTTGAAGCCGCTTCCCGGATGCACAAGGTTGCCTACGAGCAAGCCAATGAACAACGCGATTGTGGAGACGATCTCAAAATACAGCAGTGCCTTGCCGCCAACCCTGCCGACCTTCTTCATGTCCTGCATGCCGGCGATGCCCGAAACCACCGTGCAGAAGATAATTAGCGTGATGATCATTGTGATCAGCCGGATGAAGCCATCGCCGAGTGGCTTCATGGCGATAGCACGCGCTGGGCTGATAGCCCCGAACACGATGGCCATCGCCATGGCGACTGTGACTTGCACCCACAGCGTGGAGTAGAAGGGCTGCTTCCGCGGGGCAGCGGTCTGGAGTTCGGGTTCGGCGGACACTTCCATCATTCGATCCTCATTTGTCTTCACTGGCATAGGATTCTCAAAACATTATTGCTGGGTTGAAACCTTGGGCGCCTGAGTGTCTCCGAGCACCTCGACATCCAGCGCGCGCAGCAACCAGGGAATCAGAACCTGCTTGAAGATAACCCCATCGGGCCAGACTTTGACCTGTCGTCCAAGATGTCCGCCTTTCGGGTTGATCCAGGCCTCTTTCGGAACGTCGCCGCTATCGAGCAATAAATAAGCTTCCGAGATGGGCACCTGCGTGTCGAGCGTTCCTCCAATGATGAGCATGGGCGTCGTCGGTTTGTCCAAGAGCCCCTGCGTCTTCAGCGACATCTTGGGAGCCGCTGCCGTTAACTCGTCAAGAGTTGTGACGCCGTCATAGACGGCCATGAGCGCGGGCACCTGATCGAACAGATACTCCCGGTTGCCGAGAAGCGAATTCGTGATGAAGTCTTTTTGAAAAAAAGTGTGAACTGCGGGAGATTGCGCTGTTACCGCCCGGAGCCGGGCGCGTTCCACAATCGCAAGCTTGGCGGCCCAATATCCACCCCAGCTTACGCCATGGACCGCGATGCGGCTTTTATCAAGTCCCGGACGGGTTTCCACGTAATCAATGACACGAGATAACATTCGCTCGGCAGTTTCGCTGACTTGGATCGGCGCCTGGCCGGTGCCAGGACCATCCACGGCAAGATAGCCCACGCCGTAGGCGAGAATTCCGGAGAAATTCTCGGTGAGGTCTTCCTTGCGGCTGTCCAGCCCATTGATAGCAATGACGAGCGGCACGGGACCGTGCGTGTTTTTCGGCAAGCGCAAGTAGCCGATGATGGTTTTACCTTCGAAAGGGATACGGACGACTTCCAGCGGCGGATCAAAATAGCGAGCGTGAGCGAGAAAGGCCTCGATCGCCTTGGCATACGATTGCTTTTTCCCCGGAGAAGCCGGCACTGGCCAGCGCCCAAAAGAATACAGCCGCCAGGCGCGAATGTAATCCGCGTTTGCCTTGGAGGGGTCGAATTTGTCTTTGGATTGTTCCAGCGACTTCGCCTCCGCCATGTAGCGGTCAGCCACGCCCATGAAGCCCGCAGCCCATTCGTCCTTGTCGGAAGTGTGGATCGCAGCGAAAGCTTCCTTGACGTCCGCGGGGTCGATTCCGATGAGAGGATACATCCCGTTTTCGGCGCGATGGATAGCTTCCGTTTTGATTTCGTCGAGAGTGCGCTCCTGACGTGGCAGCATCGGCCCTTGGGCGAAAGCCGGAGCGGCGACGGTGGCGAGAATCCAAACGGCTGGCAGCAAGATTTTAGAAAGGGTTGCACTAGGGAAACGATGACTCAATTGCCAGTCCCTTAACTTTGTCATCCTGAGCCGAGCGAAGGACCCCTGCACTTTTAACCTTATTTCACTCTTCCAAGTTTTCTCACCTGGCTGCTTCCTAGGGAGAAGGCCTGCGAGCACCGCTCCGTTACCAGCATTGCAGGGTCCTTCGCTTCGCTCAGGATGACAGACGTAAGAAACTGAATCAGGGATTCCTGGGGCATGAAACAATCTCATTCTGGATTTCGATGGGTCGAAGAGGTACATAAAGCGCCGGACCCTGAGAGTCCGGCGCAGACTTGGCTCGGCTAACCCGCTTCGTTGAGGCCTAGCCTAAAACAGAACCTTCAACCCGAGCTGAACCGCGCGGCTGCCACCTGATCCGACGACGGGATTCGCAGCGGCCGTGTCCGGCGTGGCGCAGCCGCAACCGAACGAACCCGCTGTTGGATCGTTGAGACCATAACCATTCTGGCCGCCGTATGGATTGGCGAGGTTGGGGTGGTTGAATATATTGAAAAACTCTGCGCGAAACTGGAGGTTCGCTCGCTCGCCGAACTTGATGCTCTTGTTGATCGAGAAATCGACGTTACGGAAGCCGGTATCCCGGAATAGATTGCGGCCCATGGTCCCGAAGGTCCCGAGAGCGGGAGGAAGCAGCATTGAGCCGCCCTGTACGTAGCAGCCAAACAGATTCAGTGCGGCGGTTGCCGTTCCAGCCGTGCCACCGTCAAGTGCCAACGCCTTGGCCGCACACGCTCCGTTGCTAGCGCCGGGAAACTGTGGAATTCCGGCAGAGCTGGATTTGAAGTCCGAAGGCTTGCCATAGAAATTCCATCGATTCGGGCTGTTGGCCGGGGGGCTGACCGGCAATGGACCAGACCCGCTCACGTCGCTTCCCAGATCAATCACGCCCCAGGGCTGCGGGCTGTACAGCGAGATAATGGAGTTGACTGACCAGCCCTCCAACATCTGGCCAAAGCCTTTCTTTCCGGGCAGGGCATAGGTCAAGGAAAAAGTGAGACGGTGCCGTATATCGAAGTCGCTACTCGCATACTCACGATTGAGATGGTAAGAATCTTGCGGCAGGCCAACGCCGTAACCAAAATGCCAGTTGGCGCCCAGATCATCCAGCGAATGGGAGTAGGTGTAACCGGCTACCATGCTCAGACCGTGGAAATTCCGCGCGGTTAACGTGGTCTGTATGCCGTTGTAGTTGGATTTGTAGACATTCCCCATTTGGAAAATGTTGCTTAAGTAAGGAAATTTTCCAATAAAAGGCCGGGCGGCCTGCTCCGCGTCGTTATCGGGCGCGCAGTTGTCATAGGCGGGAGCGCTGGCAAGGCAGAGATCGAGCGATCCCGTTTGTGTGCCGTTCGTCGTCCAACCTGAACCCACGGGTGGCTGATTAATGTCGCGAATACCGGTTAAGCTTGTGCCGCGGTTTCCGACGTAAGCCAGTTCCAGCGACAGATTCGGGGTGAACGCATGTTGCAAACTGAGCGTCCAGTTGGTGACGTAGGGGGTGGTAAGGTTGCGGTCCACGCCCAGAATGGCGCAAGGGGCACCGGTGTCACAACTGAGGTTGCTGGGGCTTAGGTCGCCATAGAGTGGGCCGTTGTCCCAGGTGGCCGACGGAAAGATCGTCAGGTTGCCCACCAAAATAGAGCCCGGTCCGGGCGCACCGTCGAGAGTGGCTCCCGTCGGTATGGCAGCAAGGCCAAAGCTGTTGTTGAAAGCCAGGAACGACTGCCAATTCACCGTCTCATAGACGATACCGCCACCACCGCGCAGGACGGTGTTGCCGTTGCCAGTAACATCCCAGGCGAATCCCACGCGGGGCGCGAAGTTCTTGTGATCGGCATTGTACGGAGAGCTAACTTGCTTCCCAACTTGGACCAGCCCCGCGTTCGGATCAAAGTTTCCCAGCAAATTGTGGGATTCTTTTAGCACCGAATTGAACTCGTAGCGTAACCCGAAATTTACGGTCAGGGTCCGGCTGACGCGCCAGTCATCCTGAAGGAATGCGGCGTATGCCCAGCTGCTCAGATTCCGCCTGGGGTCGCCGGAAAGCACCGTCGCTTTGAAGGGCCAGCCGGAGAAAAAGTCTTCCAACTGGGTTGTATTCAGAAAAGCACCAGGGTTGCTGGGATCGGGTGTAGCCCCGCCTAAGAATGTGATGCTGCCTCGCGCATTGCCAAACGCGCCGCCCGAAACCCCGTTACGATGGACTTCGCCACCAAACTTGACGGAGTGCTTACCCAAGGTGTACGACACGTGATCCACAAATTGAGTGATCGTATCTGGGCCTTGCAGCTTCGGCCATTTAAAACCGCCGAGGCCCGGGAAGAAAAATCCGGCAAAGCCTATACGGGGCAGACCGCCAGTATAGGGGCCAGCCTGCACACCCGTATTCAGACCGTAACTCGATGCGGGCGCGCCTAAATCCCCCGGCAGCGAAGGCTGATACAAGCGGTTGTAACCGAAACGGGCTTCGTTTACCACGCGTGAACTCGGAACCCATGCCCAGCTGCCTCCAGCCACCTGAGCGCGGGTATGAATCTTGGAGAGCCATTTCTTCTGCAACTCGGGAAAGTCCTCCACTGTTCCGGAATTGTTGCCGAAGAAAAACATTCCGGTGACTGTGTTCTTGTCGTTCAAGTGGTAGTCAACCTTGCCCACAACGTTGTCGGAATGCACGATGTTGGGGAAACCGTTGACAATGTCGATGCCCTGGCTGGTGTTAGTGGGGAATCCGGTGCCGTCACATGACACTGACCCCCCGGACAACGCACAGCCTGCGATCTGGAGGCTAGTCGGGCTGATCGCGACCCCGCCAGCCTGCAGGTCCGCGATGGCATCCGGAATACTGCTGGAGCAGTCGCCCGCGGCCGTGAAGAGGCAAGTCGGCGTGCTCGGTGTGGGCAAAGCGACCATAGATGGACTCGTAATCCCGCCAAACGATTGCCCCACGTTGTAGCGCTGGCCCTCGTAGGCGCCGAAAAAGAACGCCTTGTCTTTGACAATTGGCCCGCCGAAACTGCCTCCGAACTGCTCCAGCGTTCTGGGGTTTTTCGGGCTTGGCGTCTTGTTGTAGAAATTCCGCGCGTCCAGATCCCCATCACGGCCAAAAATGAAAGCAGAACCGTGAACCGAGTTCGTTCCCGACTTCAGTCCGACATTAACGACGGCGCCGGGTTTCCACCCAAACTCTGCCGGGGGATTCTCTTCCAGATTAAACTCTTGAATTGAATCGATGGGCAGGATAGTCGCTGAGTCTCCCGCAATACCTGCTCCATTGATGATTCCTTGTCCTGAGTAGGGCTCGCTATTGAGCAAACCTTCGATAAAGTAGGCGTTGTCTTCGGCGCGCAGGCCGTTCGTGCTGGTCGTGGAGAATCCTCCACCGGGATAACGGACGACGCCAGGACGCAACTGGAGCAGGTTCTCGTAATTACGGCCGTTCAACGGAAGGTCGTTGATCTCTTTGTTACTGAGCGTGCCGCCCAGCGTGGCGGAGGTGTTATTAAGCAGTGGAACTTCAGTCGTAACGGTCACGACGTCGCTGATATTTCCGGGCTGCAGTACCACATCAATGAGCGCGTCGCTCGCAACTTCCAACTGAATGTTCTCACGTTCCACAGTCTTGAAGCCTTTGGCTTCGACGCGAACCTTGTACAAACCAGGCTGTAGATTGGCAGCGGCATAAGCACCGCTTCCCTCCGTCGTGAAGGTTCGAACTACGCCCCTCTGAACATCTGTCACTGTAACAACCGCACCGGCCACCATCGCGCCGGTTGAGTCGGTGACGCTACCCAAAATGCGGCCGGTTGTGGTCTGAGCAGGCATGGGCAGACTCAGAAGGCAAGCCAGCAGTGTAAGCCAGAGACTTACGCGGAAAACTCGGAACGTAACAGATTGCTTGTGATTTCGCAGCATGGTCGGTATAACCCCTTTCGAGGGCTCTTAAACGTGGTCAGACAGCTCTACCATTTCCCGATTCTGAAAGTCAAGGACAGTTTAATCGTTAAATATCTCACTTGACACTATAGCTGCAGCGAATGGTACAGTGGTAGGACCAATTGACCGTCCTCGCCTACGAGGGACATGCATTGGACTCTCAAAGGTACGAAAACGACAGAGGACTATGGAATTTGGTAGTCGTACAATAGCGGGCGATGTGGGGGGCCGAGCGTGACTTTATCCGATCTCAGCGGGACGCGCCCACGGTTGGGAGGGCCGCACATGTACAAGACGGTGCGAACGTCGCGGCTCTACGAACAAATCGTGGAGCAGATTGAAGAGTCGATTCTTAAGGGAGCTCTCAAGCCAGGAGACCAGTTGCCCGCCGAGCGTGAACTGGCGGTGCGTTTTGGCGTGAGCCGGACGGCTGTCAGGGAGGCCATCAAAGCGCTCCACGAAAAGGGTTTGGTGGAAGCATATTCCGGTCGTGGAACATTCATTACGGATGGAACCTCGCGCGCCATCCGTCAATCCCTGGATTTGATGATCAAGATCGGCCAAACGGACAACTCTGTCCATCTGGAAGAGGTTCGCGAGATTCTCGAGCCCGAAATCGCCGCATTGGCGGCGATTCGAATTGATGAAGGGCAACTAGCCATGATGCGCGAAGCGATTGCCGTCATGGACCAGCAGCGGCTGGATCCCGCTGCCTATATCGAGGCGGATCTCGATTTTCATCTTGCCCTAGCCGAAGCTGCGGCGAATCCGCTGATTCTTTCCCTGATCGATTCCATTGTCGGACTGCTGCGCGAGCAGCGCATCCGCATCTTCGAAGTCGAAGGCGGACCGGAGCGTGGTCAGTTTCATCATCGGCGCATTCTGGAAGCCATTGAGCAGAAGGATCCGCTCAAAGCCCGCGCTGCGATGGGTGCTCACTTGCGGCAGGTACGCGAGGACTCCTCAGTGCCGCCCCAAAAGCGAGAGACGAAAACTTAGAATCTGCCGGCCTCCGCATGCTTTTTGGAAAGGTTGGAATTATCAAGATGGCGAATCTCGGGTTTGTTGGCTTGGGTGTGATGGGCGGCAACATGGTGGCCCGCCTGCTGGAAAAGGGGCATGCTGTAACCGGATACAACCGTACTCGCGCGAAGGCGCAATGGCTGATCGACAAGGGCCTGCGCTGGGCAGATTCTCCGCGCGCGGTATGTGCGGCCGCCGATGCTACGTTTTCCATGGTAACCAACACGGCCGCGCTGCAAGCCATTGCCGAAGGGCCGGATGGAATGTTGAGCGCGCTGGGTACCGGCAAGACGCTGATTGAGATGAGTACCGTGAGTCCGGATTTTAGTCGCTCCTTGGCGGACAAAGTGCGCAAGACCGGAGCTGACATGGTGGACTCGCCCGTCTCCGGCAGTGTAATTACGTTGCAGCAAGGCAAGCTGTCCGTCATGGTGGGCGGGCGGGCAGAAACGTTTGAACGGATCAAACCGCTACTTTTAGATATTGGCCCAAAAGTTACTCACGTTGGTGGCAATGGCTTGGCGCTATGCATGAAGATTGCTTCCAATCTGAGCCTCGCTGTGCAGATGTTGGCCTTTTCCGAGGGCGTTCTGATTGCGGAAAAAAGCGGGATTGCCCGCGAAGTTGCGGTGGATGTTCTGACGCACAGCGCGATTGCTTCTCCCATGATTCAATACCGCGGGCCCTTCGTGCTCCAACAGCCCCAAGAAGCCTGGTTCGATGTGAACATGATGCAAAAAGACATGTTGCTGGCTCTGGAATTGGGTCGCAAGCTCAGCGTTCCGTTGCCTACGACCGCTGCGTCCAACGAATTCCTTACAGCAGCCCGCGGCATGGGCTGGGAGAAGCTGGACTTCGCCGTCATGTTTGATGTGTTGGCTCGCATGTCCGGAGTCGCGAAATGACCTTGGCGACGTCTCAGCCGCAGAAGAGCGATTCTGGAATCGGAGATGACCGTCTTCTTGAGATGTACAGGAAGATGGTGGCCATTCGTACGTTTGAGGAGCAGGTCAACCAGCTCTACACTCGCGCCCTAATGCCCGGCCTCGCGCATCTCTATTCCGGCGAAGAGGCGGTGGCGGTCGGTATCTGCGAAGCGCTCACGCGGGAAGATTACATCACCAGCACTCACCGCGGCCACGGGCACTGTCTGGCTAAAGGTGCGTCGCCGGATCGCATGTTCGCCGAGCTGCTGGGGAAAGAAGCCGGGTATTGCCGGGGCAAGGGCGGATCGATGCACATTGCCGATCCGACGACGGGCAATCTGGGCGCGAATGCCATCGTGGGTGGCAGTCTGGGAATTGCGACCGGCGCGGCTTTGGCAGCACAGCGCTTGGGCAATGGTCGCGTCGCCGTTTCGTTTTTTGGCGAAGGCGCGCTTGGCCAGGGCGTTCTGTACGAAGCGATGAACCTGGCGCAGCTCTGGAAGTTACCAGTTATTTACACCTGCGAAAATAATCTCTACAACGAGTACACCCATTTTTCCGAGACCACGGCCGGCGATATTCTCTCTCGCGCAACTGCCTTCGGCATGCCCGCGGAGAGCGTCGACGGTCAGGATGTACTCGCTGTTTACGCCACTGCCAAGCGGCTGACTGATCGCTCCCGCCGGGGGGATGGGCCGGCGTTCCTTTTGTGCAACACTTACCGGTACACGGGTCATCATGTCGGCGACATTAACCGCGAGTACTACCGCAGCAAACAAGAAGAGCAGACGTGGAAGTCCGAGCGCGATCCCATCAAGAATTTTGCCGCATGGCTCACCAAGCACAAAACTGCCGACATCAGCATGCTGGAACGGATCCAGTCTGAAGTTCAGTCGGTGATGGACGCAGCCGCGAAGTTTGCCGTGGATGCTCCGTATCCGGGGACGGAAGAAGTGGAGCAGCATGTCTATGCCGGAAACTAGCCGCGAGCTGACCTACGCGCAAGCGGTGAAAGAAGCGCTGGCCGAGGAGATGCGCCGCGACCCCACGGTTTGCATCTTCGGCGAAGACGTTGCCGAGGCGGGCACGCCGTTTAAGGTGCTTTCCGGGTTGGTGGAAGAATTTGGCACGCAACGCGTCATCGACACGCCGATTTCGGAGGCTGGATTTACGGGCGTCGGTGTAGGCGCGGCCATGACGGGTCTGCGCCCAATCGTCGACATTATGTTTGGCGACTTCATTACGTTGACTATGGACCAGATGGTGAACCAGGCCGCGAAGGTCCACTACATGTCGGGCGGAAAATGGAAGGTTCCGATGGTGATGCGGACCACGCTGGGCGCGACACGCCGGTCCGCGGCCCAGCATTCGCAGTCGCTTCATGCGTGGTTCAGCCACGTTCCCGGATTGAAGGTTGTGCTGCCCTCCACGCCGTACGATGTGAAGGGATTGTTGAAGACGGCGATCCGCGATGACAATCCGGTGATTCTCTTTGAAGATAAGATGATGTACAAACTCAAAGGTCACGTTCCATTGGAGGAATATACGATACCTCTCGGGGCGGCTGACATCAAGCGTGCCGGTGATGATATTTCTCTGATCGCGACCAGCAGCATGGTGCAGGTAGCGCTGGAGGCGGCGGTATTGTTGGCGGAAATCGGCATTAGCGCCGAAGTGGTCGATCCCCGCACGACGTGGCCGCTGGATGAAAAGACTCTGATCGAATCGGTGAAGAAGACCTCGCGTGCCATTGTTCTGGACGAAGGCTATGAACGCTATGGAGTGACCGCCGAAATTGCAGCGGTCATTGCCGCAGGCGCTTTCTATGATCTGGACGCACCGGTGCGGCGGATGGGCGCTATGCACGTTCCCATTCCGTTTTCTCCGCCGCTCGAAGATGTAACTGTGCCGACCGGGAAGACCGTGTTTGAGGCCGCGCGAGCCATGGTCAAACGCTCATAAAATAAGCGCCCTAAAATTTTGTACGCAAGAGGTGTGCCGTGGGACTGAAAACGCATGGAACAATGGCAGTCGATTGGGAGCAGCGCATCGACTTCGACCGTTTGCGCCGCGAGCGCCTTGCGCGGGTGAAGGCCGCGCTAGCCAAGTCCGAGATGGGTTCGCTCCTCTGTTTTGACATGAACAACGTGCGCTATATCACGGCCACACACATTGGCACGTGGGCGCAGGACAAGGCCAACCGCTTTACGATCTTGCCTCAGAATGACGAGCCGATTTTGTGGGATTTCGGTTCCGCCGCCCGGCATCATCAGCAGAACTGTCCGTGGCTGGGAGAACGTTCCCGTCCTGGAATTTCTGTGCTGCGTGGGGCGATGACGCCGGAAATGGGACGAGCCGAAGATGTCGCCAAGAAGATCAAGCTCGAGCTTGAGATGCGCGGCCTGCACAAGGAGCCTGTAGGCGTCGACATTGTGGAATTGCCGGTCTTATTCGCGTTGCAAGCGGAAGGCCTCACGATAGTGGACGGACAGGCGCTCATGTCGGAAGTCCGCATGATCAAAACTCAAGACGAGATCGCGTTGCTGAACACGTCCGCGATGATGGTGGACGCCGCCTACGACGAGCTCTACCGCGCCATGAAGCCCGGCTTGCGGGAGAATGAAGCCGTCGGACTCGTCAGCAAGGTGCTCTACGATCTGGGCTCCGAGTATGTGGAAGCGGTCAACGCCATCTCTGGCGAGCGCTGCAATCCGCACCCGCACGTGTTCTCGGATCGTGTCCTGCGTCCCGGTGACCCTGTTTATTACGACATCCTGCACTCCTACATGGGTTACCGCACCTGCTATTACCGCTGCTTTACTGTGGGGTACGCGTCCCATGCCATGGTGGATGCTTACAAACGCTGCCGCGATTATCTGGATGCGGCGATTGAACTGGTGCGGCCCGGGCGTACGACGGCGGAAATTGCCGCGGTCTGGCCCAAAGCACAGGACTTTGGATTTCCCAATGAGGAGGCAGCGTTTGCCCTGCAATATGGCCATGGCATTGGCTTAGCGATTTGGGAGAAGCCTGTGATTAGCCGCCTGGTTTCTTTTGAACATCCGCTGGAAATCAAACCCGGGATGGTGTTTGCGTTGGAGACGTTCTGGCCTTCCAAAGACGGCTGGAGCGCGGCTCGCATCGAAGAAGAAATTGTCGTGACCGAAACAGGCCACGAGGTCATCACGCGCTTTCCCGCGGAGAAATTGCTGGTGGCGGGCGCGCACTATTTCACGGTGGACGGGCCGCTACCCACAACACGCGAGCACGAACCCGCCCCCAGCCAGCACGTAAAAGAGATGATCACGGCCAGCGCTAAGACAGAGCAAGTCGGCGCCAAAGGCTAAAGTCCCTGCTTCCTCAAAATTATGGCGATTAGTATTGTGATGCCCGCTCTCGAAATGGCCCAGGAAACGGGCAAACTTGTGTCCTGGATCAAGCCGGAAGGCGCAACCGTCGCCAAGGGTGAACTCATTCTGGAAATAGAAACCGACAAGGCCGTGATGGAGATCGAGTCTCCAGCCGCTGGTGTGCTCGCTGGAATTAGGGCACACCCTGGCGATGTGGTGCCGGTCGGCCGGGTCATCGCATGGATTGTGAGTCCCGGAGAGGCTCCTCCGGTGGAAGAGGCGCAAGCAACTTCAGGACGCAAGCTCGAAGCTGTGAGCGTTCCTGAATGCGTTTCCGAAGTTCAAGCAACTCCCGCGGCAGCGGTTGAGGCAGGGAAGCAGGAGAGCAGAATCTCCCCCAAGGCGCGGCGTCTGGCGAAGGAGCGCGGCGTGGACGTGAGCCGCATGCGCGGCTCTGGCCCTGATGGCGAAATCACAACGGCCGACGTCCTCGCGCAAGCAGAGTCGGCAAGCACGCCCTCCCCCGTCAGCGATGCGGCGTTGACTTCCATTGCCCGCCTCATGGCGGAACGAACGACGCAGAGTTGGACCACCGTGCCCCATTTCTTCGTGACTCGGGAAGTCGATGCCGGAGCGCTCAACGCAATGCGCGAACAGTTGCTGCCGGGCATTGAGCAAGTGCATGGTGTGCGCCTCACGCACACGGATTTGCTGGTGGCGCTGGTGGCGCGCGTACTGGCCAAGTACCACGTCTTGAATTCCAGTTGGGTGGGAGACCGGATTCACCTCAACCCCGACGTGAATATCGCCATCGCTATGGCGGTGGATGAGGGTGTCGTCGGAGCCGTGATCCACAAAGCGGACGCGGCCACTCTCGGAGAGATCGCTCTTCAGCGGCGGGATCAGTCTGAGCGTGCCCGTGCGGGACGCCTGCGTCCGGCCGATATCACCGGCGCAACTTTCACCATCAGCAACCTGGGCATGTATCGCGTTGATTCTTTCACTGCGATCATCACGCCTCCGCAGGCGGCTGTCCTGGCCGTGGGCTGCATCGCGGACCGCGTTGTCTCCGTCGAAGGCCAGCCCGGGGTCCGCCCCATGATGTCGCTGACGTTGTCGAGCGATCACCGTGTTGTCGATGGAGCGCGTGCGGCGGATTTTCTGGCCGCGTTGGCGGGGGCTATTCGCGAACCCAAGAACCTGCTGACCTGAGACCCGACAGACACTGATCCTATCGATTTTCTTGCTCCGCTCCCCAGGCACCTTCTCAGCCATCCCACCACGGCCAAATCCGGTGATATGAATAAGTATTCTCCGCGACCTGTTTCCAGTAAGGACAACAAATCGGTATGGCAAAGCGCGTTAGCGTCGACGGTTGGCTTTTTACCGTGACCTTGTTGCTGGTATTCGTTGGGCTGGTGATGGTGTTCAGCGCATCGGCGGTCATGGCCAAAGAGCGCTATGGATCGGCCTCCACATTCTTGTTCCGCCAGTTAGCGTGGGCCGTGGCCGGGCTGCTCATCATGCTTGTGGCGATGCGCATCGACTACCGTCGTTACAAACATCCGGCCGTGGTATTTTCCACGCTCGGAGTCACAACGCTGCTGCTAATCGCGGTCTTTTTTCTGGACCCCTCACACAACACTCACCGCTGGATTCGCTACGGGGGCTTCTCGTTGCAGCCCTCGGAGCTGGCCAAGCCCGCACTGATTTTGTTCTTAGCGTTTTTTCTGGAAAGCCGTTTGAAGTTGATGGATGACCTGCGGGGCACGCTACTGCCGGTAGTTGTGCCGACGGTGGCAATTTTGGGATTGATTGTCTTGCAGCCGGATCTCGGGACAGCGATTGCCTGCGCAGGAATTGCGGCGAGCATCCTCTATATAGCCGGGTTGCGCATGCGCTATTTCGGATATTCGCTGCTCGCCGCCGCGCTGCCGCTCTACTATTTGCTCTTCCACGTAAGCTTTCGGCGCGAGCGCATGCTGGCGTTTATGAATCCTTTCGCCGATCCGCAAGGCCGCGGCTTCCACATGATCCAATCGTTGATCGCAGTAAGCACAGGCGGATTGACTGGCGTCGGCCTGATGGAAGGGAAGCAGAAGCTGTTTTATCTGCCGGAGCCGCACACCGACTTTATCTTCGCCGTAATTTCCGAAGAGTTGGGATTGATCGGTGCGGTCTTTGTGGTAGCTCTGTTCACCATCTTCCTGGTGCGCGGCGTCCGCACCGCTCTCAAGATTGAAGACCCCTTTGGACGGCTGCTGGCCACGGGGATCACTTGCATGGTGTGCTTGCAAGCGTTCATCAATGTGAGCGTGGTGCTGGGTCTGATGCCAACAAAGGGTATTCCGCTACCGTTCGTCTCCTACGGGGGATCGTCGATTTTTGTCATGCTGCTCTGCGTTGGCGTGCTGCTGAACATCTCGAAGCAGATAGAATGAAGCCCCATGCGAGTGATTCTGGCGGGAGGCGGAACCGGCGGACACGTCATCCCGGCGCTAGCCATCGCCCGCGAACTCCAATCCCGGTACTCCGCAGAATGTTGTTTTATTGGAACGGAACGGGGTATTGAGACGCGGTTGGTTCCGGCCGCCGGTTTTCCTCTACAACGGATTGAAGTAGGCGCGCTGAACCAGGTGAGCCTGGCAACCCGTGTGAAAACCATACTCGGACTGCCCGCCGCTGTGTGGAGTTCATTGCGGATTCTCCGTGAATTTCGCCCGGATGTGATGATTGGCGTGGGGGGATATGCCTCCGGCCCGGCTATGCTGGCGGCGGCGTTGCGCCGGGTACCTAGCGTTGTCTTCGAGCCCAATGTGGTGCCCGGCTTCGCGAACCGCATGGTTGCCCCGTTTGTATCCGCGGCGGCTGTGCATTTCGAAGACACAAAGAAGTATTTCCGTAACTGCCATGTGACCGGCGTTCCCGTCCGTGCGGAATTCTTCCATCTGGCCGTGCACGCGCTCAACTCGACACCAACGCTGCTGGTATTCGGCGGGAGCCAGGGGGCGCGTGCCTTGAATCGTGTTTTGTGCGACTCCGTTTCAGGGCTTCGTGAGCGCATTCCAGGAATTCAGGTGATGCATCAGACGGGCGAACGCGACTTTGACGAGACCGTCGCCGCCTATGAGAAGCTTGGGATGCCGGTCGGGGTGTCTAAATTTATGGACAACATGCCCGCAATGTTCGCGCGTGCCGATCTCGTCGTTTGCCGTGCTGGCGCGAGCACGGTGGCGGAGATTGCGGCAGCAGGGAAGCCCACGGTATTCGTACCCTTTCCTCGAGCGGCGGACGATCATCAGCGGCGGAATGCAGAGGCCATGCAAAATGCTGGCGCGGCAGTCATGATCGAGGAACCCAATCTAACTCCGGCCCGAGTGGTGGATACCGTGGCGGAGCTTCTTTCAGATACGGCGAAGCTGAAGGCGATGTCAGCCGCCGCGCGAGGGATGGCGCATCCCAACGCCGCCCGCGACATCGCGGAACTGGCCATGAATCTCGTCGGCCCAAGCCGGGAGCAAGCCAGCAGTTAGAATCTCAAGACCATGTTCGCCAAAACTCTGCGCATTCATTTCGTGGGCATCGGTGGGATCGGCATGAGCGGCATCGCCGAAGTGCTGCTAAATCTCGGGTACAAGATTTCTGGCTCGGATCTAAAAATCACCGCGGTGACGAAACGGCTTGCGGAGTTGGGCACGACGATTTTTGAGGGCCATCAGGCCGAGAATGTTTCTGGGGCGGACGTAGTTGTCACCAGTTCAGCCATTGCCCGCGACAATCCCGAGGTGATTGAAGCCGCTCGCCTGCATATCCCCGTGATTCGGCGTGCGGAAATGCTTGCCGAGTTGATGCGTCTGAAGTACGGGATCGCGATTGCAGGCATGCACGGCAAGACAACAACCACCTCAATGGTGGCGACAGTGCTGGCAGCGGGCGGACTCGATCCCACTGTTGTCGTCGGAGGGCGCGTCGACGCTATGGGATCAAATGCGCGTCTGGGGAAATCGCAATATCTGGTTGCCGAAGCCGATGAGAGCGACCGGTCGTTCTTGAAATTGTCACCCATTCTCTCCGTGGTCACCAACATTGACCGCGAGCATATGGATTGCTACCGCGACATGCAGGATGTGGAAAATACCTTCATCGAGTTCATGAATCGCGTGCCCTTCTACGGCAAGGTAGTGGCGTGCGCGGACGACGCAGCCCTGCGGACGCTGCTGCCGCGTGTGAAACGGCGCGTAGCAACCTATGGAGCGCGCGAGGAGTCGGATTTTTGCGTGCAGACTTTGGACATAGACCGAAGCGCGGTACGCGACAATGCTCGTGCTCTAAGCCGGTTTCGCGTGCAATATCGTAAACAGGATTTGGGCGAGTTTCAGTTGCACGTGCCCGGTCAGCACAACGTCCTGAACGCGACTGCTGCCGTTGCGGTTGGCATCGGCTTGGAAGTTTCTCCGGGGCACATTCGCGAGGCACTGCGGTCGTTTCGTGGAGTCGACCGCCGTTTTCAGCAAAAAGGTATTGTGCGCGGAGTGACGGTGGTTGACGACTACGGTCACCATCCTACGGAGATTCGCGCCACGCTGGCGGCGGCAAAGCAGGCTGGGTTTGAGCGCGTACATGTCATCTTCCAGCCCCACCGCTACACACGCACGCAGTTGCTGATGGATGAATTTGCCTCCGCATTTTCTGATGCTACGTCAGTGGCCGTGCTCGATATCTATCCCGCAAGCGAGGCGCCCATCCCGGGCATCACGGCCGAAGTGCTGGCGGAGAGAATTCGTGAACAAGGCAAACGAGACGCCCAGTACGCCGCTTCGTTTCCCAATGCCGTTGATGCAGCCGTCGATGCCGCTCGCGACGGGGATATGATTATCACCCTGGGTGCGGGCAGTGTCTCGCAATTAGGCCCGCTGGTGTTGGAGCGACTCTAAAAGTGTGGCGCGGGCGCCCTCGCCCGCGTGGTTTGATTTTGTTCCGCAGGGCAATTTGGCGTGTTCTGGCAGCGCGGCTGGATGGGTGGGTCGTTGCAGGGGAAGAGCTATCGCGGGCGAGGGGGCCCGCGCCACACGTTCACCGCGGCCTGACTTTCGCCTTATCTTCTCCTGGACCAGTAAACATGCGGGTTCCACGCACCCACTTGTGTGCCGAGTACCAACTTTCTCTCTCGGCATTCCCTGGGAAAATGTTTATAGTTGTGGGACTGGCGATTCACCAGCGACAACGATGGCGCGGAATTCGAGCGCAGTGTTGCCGCAGGAAGAAACTGCTCTCGCTCAAGAGGAGTTTCTTCGTCCGGAAATGGACGCACGCTTCACGGACCTCGACGAAGAGGAGAGGACTCCTTTTCTTCGAAAGCAGAAGCGTGTCCCCGTCCGCCGCGGCCCCCTTCCCAAGAAAACAACCAACCTGCTGAAGTGGTTCGCCCTCGCGCTCGGTGTGGTGGCGCTGCTCGGCGTGACCTATGCATTTGTCTACCGTTACGGCGAACGGTCCTGGCGGTTCCGTGTGGAGTCCAGCGATCAAATCGAAGTTGCCGGCACACAAAACGTGGCCCACGCCCAGGTGATGGAAGTGATGGGCAGCGACATTGGCCGCAATATTTTCTTTGTGCCACTCGATGAGCGCCGCACGCAGCTTGAGCAAATTCCCTGGGTGGAATCGGCGGCAGTTATGCGTTTTGTGCCTAACCGGCTCAGAGTGGAAGTGCGGGAGCGCAAGCCGGTAGCTTTCGTGCGTGTGGGTTCGCATATCGGATTAATCGATGTCTCCGGGCACATCATGGAGCTGCCCGCGCACAACAAGACAAAGTATTCGTTTCCCGTGATTGCGGGAACCCGCGACACGGAGCCACTTTCTACGCGGGCCGCGCGCATGAAGGTTTACAACGAGCTGGTGCGCGAACTGGATTCCGACGGCGGGCACTATTCGTCGGAGTTGAGTGAGGTGGATCTCACTGATCCCGAAGACGCCAAGGTGCTAGTGAGTGATCCCTCCGGCGACGTGCTCCTGCATTTGGGTTCCGTGACTTCCGGTTCTGGAAACTTCCTCGACCGCTTCAAGCTCTACAAGGCGCATGTCGGTGAGTGGCGGCAGCAGTTTGAGAAGTTGGACTCGGTCGATTTGCGCTATGAACGACAGATCGTCGTCAATCCCGACTTGCGGTCGCCGGTTGCGCAAACCGTGCTTTCGCCGTCGGCCGCAAAAGCTGCGGTGGCGGCGGGTGTTCCGGCGATGGCGATTACGGCGGCGGCACTCGTGAAACGGCAACAGGCGGTGGTGAAGCCTCCAGTTATCCCCGCGAAAACGACGGTGAAGACGCCAGCGAAAGCTCAGGCGAAAGTGCCAGCTCATGGCGCGAAACCGGTTGCCAAAGTTCCCAAGCAGGCTGCAAAGAAGTTTGTGAAGCCTTCTGCGAAAAAACTTGTGACCCAAGCTGCGAAGAAGCCTTTAGTTGTGAAGAAGCCGCCGGTTTCGGCTGCAAAAAGTGTGAAACCCGCAAGCACCAGGACCACAGTACCCAGTGCATTGGGTCCGGCTCCGCCACATCAAGCGCTTACCGGTGGAGTGGCTGCCAACTCGACGGCTGGGGTACCGAATAAATTGGTGACCAACAAGGGAGCAGCCAACAGCGGGGCGTCGAACAAGATACAAAACAAACCCCCGAGCGGGATAGCAAGCACATCGGCAAACGGGAAACCGCACGCTGCGATTCCGAACCCGATTCCAAATCAATGATTTGCAACGAACTATGACAAATGCAAACGACAACCTGATCACAGCCATTGACCTCGGAAGCTCGAAGACCGTCGTGTTCGTGGCCGAGGTCACGGGCAGTGGCCTGCGCTATCGCGGACACGGTGTCGCCGAATCCCGTGGTTCGCGCAAGGGCGTGATCGTGGATTTGGAGAGAGCTGCTACTTCCATTCAGAAAGCAGCGGAACAAGCGGAGAATTCCGCAGGAGCGCCGGTGGAGCACGCCATTGTCGGAATTGGCGGCGGGCACATTCGTGGAGTGAACAGTCAGGGAGGCATCAGTCTAGGTCTGCGAGCGCGGGAGATCACTCGCGACGAGATTCGCCAGGCCGTCGAAAAGGCTCGCTCCATTGCGCTGCCTGCCGACCGCGAAGTGCTGCATCTGCTCCCGAAAGAGTTTGTGCTCGACGAACAAACGGGCATTCACGATCCCATTGGCATGATGGCCACGCGCCTCGAGGTGCGTGTCCACATTGTGACGGCGGCCAGCAGTGCCGTGCAAAACGTAGTCACGGCGGTGAACCGAGCTGGGGTTGAAGTGCACGATACCGTCTTCGAACCACTCGCCGGAGCCGATTCCGTATTGCGCAGCGATGAGCGCGAAGTGGGCGTCTGCCTGGCGGACATTGGAGCGGGATCGACGGAAATGATTGTCTACCACGAAGGCGCTGTGGTTCACTCCGCCGTGATTCCGATTGGTGGCGACCACTTTACCAGCGATCTGACCGTGGGCCTTGCGACTCCAGGAGTTGAGGCGGAAAAGATTAAGCGCATCTACGGTAACGCGGTCGTCACGCTGATTCCCGAAGGCAACGAAGTGGAAGTTCCATCGGTGGGAGATCGGCCGTCGCGCATGCTGGCGCAACGTTTTGTCGGCGAAATTCTGGAGCCGCGGGCACGCGAGCTCTTCGAAATGATGCGGCAGAATTTGCGGCAGGCAGGCTTGCTGGATATTTGTGCCGGCGGTTGCGTACTCAGCGGCGGCGGTACCCGGCTGGCCGGAATCCTGGACGTTGCCGAATCCACTCTGCGCCGCCCGGTCCGGCTTTCCTGGCCCACGCCCATGGCGAAGATGCCGCGTGTGCTGGCCGAGCCGGAGTTCGCGACAGTGCTCGGAATGGCTTTGTATTGGCATCGGGTGCGAGTTGCCCGTGGGATGCAGGACGCCCGCTGGAGCAGCCGCCTCAAAGCGTTTTTCGGCAGGAAGGGTGCGTAGGCAAGGCGATAGGAAAGTTTAGAAAACCCAAAGCACGAAGAATTTTGAAACGCGAGGACAAGCACATGAGCAAACAAGGAAACATCCGCATCAGCTTTCAGGATGACGCCCGCAACGACGCCAAGATCAAGGTGATTGGCGTGGGCGGAGGCGGCTGCAATGCCGTGAACCGCATGATCGACGCCGGTGTGGAAGGCGTTGAATTCGTCGTGGCTAACACGGACCTGCAGGCGCTGCGCATGTCCCGCGCTGCCGTCAAGATTCAGCTCGGCGTGAAGCTTACGAACGGTTTGGGCGCGGGCGCGAACCCGGAAGTTGGCCGCAAAGCTGCGCTGGAAGACTCCGAAAAAATAATCGAAGCCCTCGAGGGCGCGGACATGGTTTTCATCACCACTGGCCTGGGCGGCGGAACCGGAACGGGTGCGGCGCCGATCATCGCCTCGCTGGCCAGTGAAATGGGCGCGCTCACCGTCGGTGTGGTCACGAAGCCCTTCGGTTTTGAAGGTAAGCGCCGTATGCAGCAGGCCGAGCGTGGCATGTCGGAGCTGGTGGAAGCCGTCGATACCATGATCGCCATCCCTAACGAAAAGCTGCTCGCTGTCGCGCAGGACGCCGGTTTCTTCGAGTCCTTCCGCATTGCCGACGACATTTTGCGGCAGGGCGTACAGGGCATTTCGGACATCATTACGATTCCGGGGATCAT
>CAZUCC010000045.1:0-35101 GCA_964619065.1 uncultured Acidobacteriaceae bacterium
GTCCTGCGGATTCAGAGGACGTTCGACTTCTTCCGTGCCAGCGCGGCGGGTGAGCACATTGAATAGATGTTCCTGGCGGGCGGATCAGCGAAAGTGCCGGGGCTGTTAGAGGCATTGCGTCAGGAGTTCTCGCTGCCGGTGGAAGTGTTGAATCCGTTCCAACGGATCACCCCTCCCGTAGCGGGAGCGGGGGTGGGGATGATCGAGGAGAATGCGGGCCAGATGGCGGTGGCCGTGGGCTTGGCCCTGAGGAGCTTTGAAACCCTATGATCCGAATCAATCTGCTCGGAATTGCGAAGCCGAAAGGCAAACGTGGAACGCCGTCCGCAGCGTCCCCGTCGATGGGCGACAGCGGCTCACTGCTGGTGAAAGCGGTCGCTGCGATGGTCGTCTTGGCCGTATTGAATGGCGGTTACTGGATGGTGCTGGACAAACAGAGACGCGACACGGCTGCCCAGATGGCGGTGGCCGAGCGCAAGAATCGCGAGCTTTCCGACGTGAAGGCACGCTATCTGGAGCGCCAGCGGGAAGCGCAAAACTATAAGCGCCGCGTCGATGTCATCGATCAGTTGCGCGCGGGACAGTCAGGTCCTGTCAACCTGATGAACACCGTGGGCGATACCGTCAACAAGACCGAGGCGGTATGGCTCAACACCATGAAGGACCAGGGCGGCTCGATTGACATCGAAGGTTATGCGCTGAGCTCGGATGCGGTGGCTACTCTGATTGCCAATCTGCAGAAGACAGGCTACTTCAAGAATGTGGAAATCAAGGAAAGCGTGCAGGATGCGCAAATCAAGGAAATACAGGCGTTCCTCTTCACGCTGACGTGTGAAAAGGGCGGCATTGGCGCTGGCGACAAGTCCAGCGGGAAGGCGAAATCCTAGCATTCGGATTTTTTAGAGGCGGCCTATGGCGAATTTTGGAGAAATGACGGGCGAAAAGCAATGGCTGGTGGCAGTGGGCGCGGTAGCTGTGCTCACCGCGGCTCTCTACTTCACCTTGTTCCGCAGCATGCGGGACGAGAATGCGACTGCCCAAAAGGCTCTCGAAACCAAGGTCGCGGAGAACACGCAACTCGAGCAGTACCGGCCGAAGCTGGCGGATATGGAGCGGCAGGTTGCGAACCTGAAGCAACAGCTTGAGATCGAGCGCAAGATCGTGCCCGACGATAAGGAAGTCGAGCAGTTCATCAAGATGGTGGATGCCGAAGCGATCAAGGCGGGGATCGAGATTCGCCGCTATACGGCGAAACCGGTCAGCACCAAAGATTTCTATACAGAAATGCCCTTTGAGATCGAAATCGATGGGCCCTACTTCTCGGTGCTGAACTTCTTCGATCGCTTAGGGAAGACCGAGCGGATTGTGAACGTGTCCAGCCTCCTGATGGCCAACACACGGAGGGCGACTGATGCCAAGGCGAAGAACCAATACCAGTACGCAGTGGGGGAGAGCGTGGTGGCGACGTGCTTGGCGACTACGTTTTTCAGTCATGACCTAGCGCCAGCGGCGAGTGCAGCCGACGCCAAGTCCGGACAGCCGGCTGCGGCAGGGGCGAGATAAGGATCCCTATGAAACTGAGCACGGGAATTTTGCTAGCGACATTAACGGCGGGCAGTGCATTCGCGCAGAGCCCCAACATTCTGCAAAACGTGCAGGACAAGATGAACGGCGTGCAGCAGCAGAAGAAGGCTGCGAGCGATGAAGCGTTAAGCGGTACGCCGTCGTCAAAGACACCTGCCGCCAAACCTGCGGCCGCAACGGCAGCTAAGCCGGGCGCTGTTACCGTGCCCAAGCCCGCGAGCGCACCAGCGGCAGCGAAACCTGTAGCCGCAGCTTCTGGCAAAGCTCCGGTCGGTCCAGCTTCCTCCAAACCCGCTGTGGCAGCGCCAAAATCCGCGAATGCCCCGGCGGTTGTAAAGCCTGTGGCCACCGTTTCGAACAAGGCTCCGGCCACTCCGGCGCCATCGAAGCCCGCAGCCGCAAATACCAAAGCCGCGGACCCGAAGGCTGGCGTGGGAGCCCCAGCTGCGGTGGCAAAGAAGCAGGATGTCCCAGCGAAGGCTGCTCCGGCAAAAAAGGACGAGACGCCTGCCACACCAGTCGCCGCCAACACTGAAACCAAGAACACCGAGACCAAGGATGAAGCTGCCGATAAGAAAAACGAAGAGCGCTACATCACGGCCGGTAACCGGCGCGATCCATTCGTCAGCCCCATCGTTCAGCACATGGCCGGCGCGGGTTGCAGCACCGGAAAACGCTGTCTGGCAATCGATCAAATTTCGTTGCGCGGCATCGTGAAATCGGAAACGGGCATGATCGCCGTTGTAGTGAACAGTCTCGACAAGGCCTATTTTCTGCGGGAGAACGATCCGGTCTTCAATGGTTACGTGTTGAAGATCAGTGGCGACTCGGTTGTGTTCAAGGAAACCGTGCAGGACAAGCTCGGGCACTTGAGCACCCATGAAGTAGTGAAAAAGATTACCACCCCGGCGGTTTAGGGGTTTGCAGATTCGAGAAATGCTGAAGCAGGTAGTGCGGGTTTTGGAACGAACACTTTGCACCAGGAGACACGCGGCTTCGAGCCGGGTGTAGGGAGAAGCGAGATGCGGAAGCAATTGCTGGCTATATTTCTGACGCTGCTGCTGACTAACCAGTTGGTGGTAGCGCAAACCCAAAGCGCCACCGGCGCGGACCGCACGGCAACTGCGGGCTCAGAATCGGCGCGCGCGAACTTGAAGCGCGTGCAGGTCGCTGGAACAGCGGACGGACTTCAGGTGGAACTCACCTCGAGCGCCCCGGTCGTGCCCCAGGTGAGCACGCTTGCGGATCCACCGCGGCTCGTGCTTGACCTGCCGAATACCTCGCTGGCAACCACGTTGCGTCGTATCGCGGTCGACCGCGATGGCATCAAGGCCGTGCGCATGGGAGAAGGTTTGCAGGCGGCGCGTGTTGTCATCGACATGACCGAAACACGCGACTATCAGGTTTCGGCGGATGGCAACCGGCTGATTGTCAGCTTTAAGAGCAAGGCGATTGCGGCCACCGCTGCTTCTGCGGCTCCCATCGTCCCGGTCCCTGGTGCCTCTGCTTCGCCTTTCGCGGCAAAGATTGCGCCCGCTCCTGCCAAGCAGTCTGTCGTGGCCGTCAAAACGTCGCCCGCGGTGGCGAAGGACACCGTCTTTATGGAGCCGGTCGGCAAGACTGAGGTTTCCACGAAGGCAGCCACTCCTGAACCCACACCGGTGCGTGCCCTGGACGCGGCGGCAAAGTTTACGGACAAGCCCCTCGACGGCATGACCCCTGCCGCCAGCGCCGCGCTCAAGGCGGATGATACGCAAAGCAGCAGCCCGGCCAAATCCGAAGCGAAGACGGAGGCCGCCGTAAACCTCGCGGCGGAACAGAAGACGCAACGGGCGCAGCAGCCTGCGGCCGTCGGCGCCAAGTATACTGGCGAACCCATCTCGGTCAATCTCAAAGATGTCGATCTGAAGGACTTTTTCCGCTTGATTCATGAGATCAGCGGCCTCAACGTTGTTCTCGATCCGGCTGTCAAGGGCTCCTTAACCCTCGTACTCGACGATGTACCGTGGGATCAGGCGCTGGACATCGTTCTGAAAAACAACGATCTCGACCGTCACCTCGAAGGCAACGTTCTTCGCATCGCGACCGTCGAAACGCTTAAGAGAGAAGCTGAAGCTCGCCACGCTCAGCAGGAAGCGGAAACCCTGGCCGTCGAAAAGGTTACGGTTACCCGGTTTCTGAGCTACGCCCGCTCCAAAGACGTAGTGGCAACCGCGAAAAAGCTGCTCAGCATCCGCGGCGATGTGATTGCGGATGATCGCACCAATGCGTTAATCGTCCAGGATATCCCGGCCGTGATTCCGAATATCGACCGGCTTCTCGCTCAGCTCGACCGCAAGACGCAGGAAGTGGAAATTGAGGCTCGCGTCGTGGCTGCCACCCGCAGCTTCGCACGGGACATCGGTACGCAATTTGGCTTTGGTTGGGGCAACGGGCCCACCGCCGTGGGCGGAGCTTCGGGTGTTGGTGCCTCCTCAATCAATCAATTTGGTCTGACGCCGCTCTACCAGACGGTTGGTGGCAGTGCCACTACCGCTGGATCCCAGATTCCGTTGTTCTCAAACCTGGGCGCAACGAACCCGACCAGTGGTCTGAGCTTTATCAACGCCACAAACAACATTCGCCTCGATGCCGTGCTCACCATGGCGGAGTCGAGAGGATTGCTTAAGATTCTGTCCCGTCCGCGGGTGGTCACGCAAAACAACATCCAGGCGGTGGTCAAGCAAGGTGTGCGTATTCCGATTGTCACGCTGAGCCAGTTGAACGGTCCTCCGACTGTGTCCTATGTGGACGCGTTCTTGCGCTTGACGGTCACGCCGCAAATCACCTCGGAAGGCACCATCTTCCTCAATGTGGATGTGGAAAACACCACGCCCGACTTTGGCCGCAAGGTACTCGACAATCCGACCCTCATTACGCAACAGGCTACCACCCAGGTGCTAGTGACGGATGGCGGCACGGTCGTCATTGGCGGTGTGATTCAAACTCAGAACAACCTCAACGTTTCGCAGGTTCCGTTGCTCGGCAACGTTCCGTACCTCGGAAACCTGTTCAAGCGGCGTTCGGTCACGACCGCCACCCAGGAGTTGATTTTCTTCATCACTCCGCACATCATCCAGACCTAACCGCCCCGATTCGGGAACGGCGTTAAGCCTACCTGGCGTCTCGGACTTCGGTCCGGGACGCTGGTGGGCATCGCAAAAACGCCGAAGCAAAGATGTCGCTGCGGTTTCCCCATTGCAGAATTCCAGACCGAACCCCTCCGGTCTGACACGACGTTAAGAAGCGTACCTACTGGCGTCTCTGGCTTCGGCCGGGGCGCTGGTGGGGATCGCAAGAACGCCATCGCAAAGTGCCATTGTGGTTCCCTCCTAATCTCTCCTCACGTAGAATCAAAACCGAACCCGCGCCACGTGCTCCGCAGTGATGGATTATCGAAACAATGGATCACCCGAAACGACTGCAAACGCTTTCTGCCAAGTTGTCGGAACTTCCAGTTGACTACCTCCTGATCACCCATCTGCCGAACATTCGCTACCTTTGCGGGTTTACCGGCAGCGCCGGGACACTGCTACTAGGTGGCGCGGAGCCCGTCTTTTTCACCGACGGACGCTACATTGCTCAGGCCCACGAAGAAATACGAGGTGCGCGAGTCGTTGTGGCAGCGCAGTCTCCCCTGGCTTCGGCGGGGCGATGGTTGAAGAAGAGACGCGGGGAAGGCAGAGTGGGAATCGAAGGCGGCCAGGTGACGATTGCGGTTGAGGCGAGCTTGCGCTCCCTCCTTCCGAAACGTTGGCGTTTGCGCGCGCTATCCGGTGTTGTCGAGCGCCAACGCATGGTGAAGGACGCCGCTGAAATCGAATCCATCCGGAGGGCTGTCAAGCTCGGGTCCAGCCTTTTCCGGCCCTTGCTGAAAACCATTCGGCCGGGCATCGCCGAGAGCACGGTGGCCGCAAAGCTCGAGTATGCGGCACGGGTGGCTGGGGCAGAGGGCATGGCATTCGGTACGATCATCGCGGCAGGCGCACGATCAGCGCTTCCTCACGGCCGAGCCTCGGCCAACCCCATCCCCCGCCAGGGGTTCGTGGTGCTCGACTTCGGTGTTATACTCACTGGCTATTGCTCGGACATGACCCGGACGATTTCCGTAGGTCGTGTCTCCCGCAAGCAGCAGGCTTGGTATCCAGCCGTGTTGGAGGCGCAGTTAGCCGGGATCGCGGCGGTTCGAGCTGGAGCGACGGCCGGAAGGGTGGACGAAGCCGCTCGCAAAGTACTGAAAAAAAGCAATTTAAGTAAATATTTTACGCACTCCACCGGGCACGGCGTGGGGTTGGAGATTCATGAATCTCCGCGCATCGCATCTGGGGAGAAGGAAGTTTTGCAGCCAGGGATGGTGATTACGATTGAGCCTGGCATCTACATTCCTGGCGAAGGTGGCATTCGCATCGAAGATATGGTGGTTGTAACTCAAACAGGCTGCGAGGTTTTGACGCCAACGACGAAAGATCTCATCACCGTTTGAGGGATAGATTTTTACAACCTGAGCTACGACACTGCCGCTTGCGGCATCGAAGGGCAGGCGATAGTCGGGAATCCTTGAGGAATTCCAACCGCGCACGAATCTGAAAACGATGAATCTGAAAGAGATCCGCGAATTAATCGAGTTTCTGAAAGAGCAGGACATCGCCGAATTTGAGCTGGAACGGGGCGATGTCAAGGTGCGCATCAAACGGGGAGCAGAAGTAGCTCCCGGCCACGAAACGCGCTATGTGACTGTGCCGACAGCAGTTCCGGCGGCTACTCCCGCTTCGGGAGAAGCTCCGATTGCGGCTCCCGTTACGTCCCCTCCGGCTACGGACAAAAACAAGACATCCAAGGAAACTTCGCCCGAGGAAGGCTTGCACCTGGTGAAATCGCCGATTGTTGGCACGTTCTACGAATCGCCTTCGCCCGGAGCGCCACCCTTCGTCAAGCCCGGAGACAAGGTTTCCCTGGGCCAGGTGATCTGCATTGTGGAAGCGATGAAACTGATGAACGAAATTGAATCGGATGTGGCGGGTGAGATTGTAAAGATGCTGGTGGCGAACAACCAGCCCATCGAGTACGGTCAGCCGCTCTATGCCATCCGGCCCAACTCCTAAGGCTCTTCTGGTGTCCCGCATATCATGTTTCGAAAAATTCTGATTGCGAACCGCGGGGAAATTGCCCTGCGCGTGATTTGTGCCTGCAAGGAACTCGGGATCCGCGCCGTTGCCATCTACAGCGAGGCCGACCGGAACTCCCTGCACGTACGTTTTGCCGACGAGGCCATCTGTATCGGTCCGCCTCCCACGGGAAAGAGCTACCTGAACATTCCCGCTGTGATTAGCGCTGCGGAAATCGCGAATGTCGACGCGATTCATCCCGGATATGGACTGCTTTCCGAAAACGCCAATTTCGCCGAGGTCTGCGAAACCAGCGGCATCAAGTTCATTGGCCCGCCTCCGGAACTGATTCGCCTGATGGGCGAAAAGGAAAAAGCCCGCGAAGCGATGAAGAAGGCGGGCGTGCCCATGCTGCCGGGCTCTGACGGGATCATCAACTCACCGGAAGAAGCGGTGGAGTGGGCGCGGCAGATCGGTTTGCCCGTGATCATCAAGGCTTCGGCGGGCGGCGGCGGGCGCGGGATGCGCATTGTTCGCAAGGAAGAGGACGTGATGCCGCTCTACCGGGCGGCGCAATCTGAAGCGGCCGCGGCTTTTGGCAACGGCAGCCTGTACATGGAGAAGTTTGTCGAGCATCCGCGCCATATTGAGTTTCAAGTGTTGGGCGATATGTACGGCAACGTGGTGAGCCTGGGCGAGCGCGAGTGCAGCATTCAGCGGCGCCATCAGAAGCTGCTGGAGGAATCGCCATCAACGCAGATGACGCCCGAGTTGCGCGAACGCATTGGCGGCATTCTGAGCAAGACGCTATCCGGCCTCGGCTACACCAATGCCGGGACGGTTGAGTTCCTGATGGATGAAAACCACGAACTCTACTTCATCGAAATGAACACGCGCATTCAGGTCGAGCATCCGGTCACGGAAATGGTCACGGATGTGGATCTCGTGAAGAGCCAGCTCCTGCTGGCGGCAGGTGAACGCATGGACGCCGTGCTCAATGGTCCGGTGTTGCATCGCGGACACGCTATCGAGTGCCGCATCAATGCCGAGAACCCGGAGACGTTTGTGCCGTCGGCGGGGAAGATCCAGACATTTCAACCCCCGGGCGGTACAGGCGTGCGCCTTGACACTGCCGCATATGCCGAGGGCGTGATTCCTCCTTATTACGATTCGCTGATTGCGAAACTAGTCGTGCGGGGAAAAGACCGCAACGAAGCCATTTCGCGCATGTCGCGAGCGCTGGAGATGTTCATCATCGAAGGCATCTTCACGACAATCCCCCTGCACAAAAAAATCCTCGCTGACCCCGACTTCCGCGCCGGACGGTTCGATACGACGTTTATCGAACGGTTCTTGGCGAAGGGAAAAGAGAAGTAGTTTCGCCCGTAGGCTACAAGCGTGCTTTGAGGATCTGCTCAATGTCACGCCGTCCGTGAAGAATTGACACCACCTGCAAAGGTTTTGTGTCGGGCCGGTAGACGATCAGATACGAATAAACAGGGAAGAACTTTACATCTTTGTCCGTCAAACCTTTGCGCCAATGGCCGGCACCGGGGCTTCCCGCTAAAAAGAGCATCTTCTCCCGAATCGCCGATTCGACCCGGTCTGCTGTTGCCACGCTACTTTGTTTCTTGATGTATCGCCACATTTGGACAAGATCAACTGTCGCATCGGGCGCAAGAAGGTAACGCGTTGTCATTCAGGCTGGGATTTCAGTTTGGCTAAGTAGGAATCGAGCTGGTCATCCGGAATGCCTTCTCCGCGATCAAGTTGCTCGATGCCCCGCTGGATTTTTGCGTTGATCGCTTCGCGGTTATCCATGAGCCAGCGGTCTTGCTCTTCCTGAGTCTCAAGGAGGCGGAGCAAGACTTCCTCAACGTTGCTGGAGCCGGTAGCTTGCATCTGTTTTTGGATTCGAGCTTCCAAGGCAGTGTCGCGAATTTGGATGTCCATGCCAGCTCCTTGTAAAGTGAAGACGCCCTTGTTTCATCGTAGCTGACGGGCGGGAAATGTCAATTCAACACGAACATCAAACAACAGTCGCACGTTCTTGTATAAGTCAAGACCATTCTGCGATCGCCACGATAATGGTCAGTTAGGACGCCGTGAAGTCCAAGGGCCGGGGTTTCCATGCAGAGAGATCAATGTCCGGTTCAAAACGGTTGCGGGTGGAGAATCCGTTCGCGTAGATTGGCGGGATGAAGCCTGACAGGAAGCCGCGGACAAAATCCGCTCCTAGTCAATCGTCCGCAAAACAGCAATCGCCTACCAAGCAGGTAGCAGGTTTTATCGCCAAGTTCGACCCGAAGGTCGCGAAGCTCATACGCTCACTGCGGGTGGCGGTGCGGAAGCGGCTTCCTACAGCCATCGAACTGGTTTACGACAACTACAATTTTCTCGTCTTCGGCTTTAGTACGACAGAGCGGACATCCGACTGTTTGGTTTCTCTGGCGGCAAATGCGCACGGAGTGACGTTATTTTTTTATTGGGGAAAAACCCTGCCTGATCCGCACAAGATTCTCCAGGGCAGTGGAAATCAGGTTCGCTCGATTCGTTTGGAGAGCGCGGCGACGCTGGCTCGTCCCGAAGTGGAAGCGTTGCTGAAAGCGGCCGTGGTGCAGGCGAAGTCGCCATTGCCTAAGACCGGGCGGGGCTACACGATTGTGAAATTGATTTCAGCTAAGCAGCGGCCTCGCCGTCTCTCCAAGTGAAGCTTCCCCGGCTTTACGCGATTGCGGACGCTGGTTTCTTTCCTGAAACAGAAGGTCTTCTTCGCTTTACGCAGGAACTCGCCGCAGGAGGCGTGACGCTGATCCAGTACCGCAATAAAACTGGCTCCGCGCGTCAGATTTTGGATCATGTGCTGGCCTTGAAGCGAAGCCTTCCGGCGCATGTCCAACTCATCATGAACGACCGCGCCGATCTTTGCTTAGCGGCGGATTTTGACGGCGTCCACGTCGGCCAGGACGATCTCTCTCCGGAGAGCGTTCGGCGATTGATTGGCGGTACGCGCTGGCTTGGCGTCTCGACACACAATCCTCAACAAGTTGCCGCAGCGAACGAGACTACCGCCGAATATATTGCTGTTGGTCCAGTGTTCGCGACCAGCAGTAAAGATCGGCCGGACCCGGTCATTGGCCTTGACGGCGTACGACGTGCGAGGTCTCTCACGAGCAAACCGCTGGTCGCCATCGGCGGCATTACCCGCGAAAATTGCCTCTCTGTTATCGAAGCGGGAGCCGACAGCGTGGCCGTGATTTCCGACCTGATTCAGGCTCCCCGCGCGGCCGCCGAGGATTTTTTGCGCCTTTTTGCCGCATCTTAAGGTAAATTCCTTGAGGGCCACCAAATTTCGGCAGAGGACTGCGTGAGTTCACAAGATCGAGATGCCCGTCCGGCCGCGCGAGCGGCGAATCGTGAAATCAATGCCCCTGTAAACCAAAGCCCGGCCGAAGGCCTGGTTCAGGGCCTGGGCCTGACCAGCGCGACCACGCTGGTGATGGGCTCCATGATCGGCTCCGGCATTTTCATAGTTTCCGCTGACATCGCCCGCACCGTAGATTCCCCCGCGCTTTTGATTGGCGCGTGGCTTGTCACGGGATTCATGACCATCGTCGGCGCTCTGTGCTACGGAGAGCTGGCCGCGATGATGCCTCGCGCCGGCGGACAGTATGTCTATCTGCGGGAAGCACTAGGGCCGCTGTGGGGCTTTCTTTACGGATGGACGCTCTTCCTCGTCATCCAAACCGGCACGATTGCCGCTGTCGCCGTGGCGTTCGGAAAATTTCTCGGAGTTTTCTTTCCGGCAATTTCAGCCAAAAACTGGATTCTGCATCTGGCCACGGTGCCGGATATTCCCTTGGGTCCTATGGTATTGGGCCATATGGAAATCGGCCTGAGTACCCAGAATCTCGTGGCGATTCTGCTGGTGGTGGTGCTGTCGGTGATCAATATTTTTGGCCTGCGCACTGGTGCTTTCATTCAGAACGTTTTCACCATCGCCAAGATTTCCGCGCTGGCGGGCCTGGTGACTTTTGGTCTCTTCATGGGCCGCAATGCCGCTGCGTTAGCAGCAAATTTCAACGGGCATTTTTGGCACAACGCTGGATTGACTGCGCAGCATCCCCTACAGGTCGGTGCCAGCGGCCCCACGGTGCTCGTGGGCACGCTAACGATCTTGGCGGTCGCGCAGGTGGGGTCGCTATTTTCCGCGGACGCGTGGAACAACGTTACGTTCACTGCCGGTGAGGTCCGGAACCCCAATCGCAATCTGCCCCTCTCGCTGGCGCTAGGAACGGGCGTCGTCATTCTGCTCTACGTGCTGTGCAACGTGATCTACCTGAGCGTCCTACCGCAGGATGGGACGGCAACGGGCGCGACCATCCTTGAGCGGGGGATTAAATACGCCACGGAAGACCGCGTGGCTACGGCGGTGATGCAGCAGATGTTCGGCGTGGCCGGGGGAGGATTGATGGCGTTTGCCATCATGATCTCATCCTTCGGCTGTAACAATGGGCTGATCCTTGCGGGAGCCCGCGTTTACTACGCCATGGCCAAGGATCGATTGTTCTTCCGCAAGGTGGGCGAGCTGCATCCTACGTACAGGACGCCGGCGGTTTCGCTCATGGTGCAGATGGTCTGGACCTGCATTCTGTGCATCTCCGGCAGCTACGGCCAGCTTCTCGACTATATTGTGTTTGCGGTGCTGGTGTTCTACATCCTGACCATCGGCGCCCTCTTTGTGCTGCGTGTGAAGCGCCCGAACGCAGAGCGTCCCTACCGGGCTATTGGATATCCGGTGCTGCCCGCTGTGTATATTGTGATGGCGTTGTTTATCGACATCGTGCTGCTGCGCTATAAGCCGCAGTTTACGTGGCCGGGGCTGATCATCGTGTTGCTCGGCATCCCGGTGTATTTTGTCTGGTCGCGGCAAGGCGCGTCGAAGGTTTCCGCGGCAGATTGAAAACGTTTTTTTTCGAAAAGGAGTAAGAACCCCCAATGGCAAATCTGCTAGCGAAGAAGCCGCTGAACCTTCTCATCCAGGAGGCACAGGAAATAGGCGAACACAGTTTGAGGCGCACGCTGGGAGTGTTCCAGCTCACGGCGCTGGGTGTGGGCGCGATCATCGGAGCCGGAATTTTTGTGCTTTCGGGATTGGGAGCCCACTACGCGGGGCCGGGCTTGATGCTCTCGTTCGTCCTCTCCGGCACGGGCTGTGCCTTCGCGGGCCTCTGCTACGCGGAATTCGCGGCCATGATTCCACTGGCTGGCAGCGCCTATACCTATGCCTATGCCACGCTGGGCGAAATCTTCGCTTGGATTATCGGTTGGGACTTGACGCTGGAATACGCGATGGGTGCCAGTACCGTGTCTTCGGGTTGGTCGAATCACTTCATTGAGTTATTGGACATTTTCCACATTCACATGCCGCTCTGGCTTGCTTACGATCACTGGACGGCGTTAGGTGTGGCTGAAAAAACCATTGCCCGGCAAATGGCGCAGGCATCGGATACCTCGCTGGTTCCCGGCACCGTGGCTTTTCTCGAAAAAGTCGCTGCAATCATGACGGCGCAGTCTCCGGAATTATTGCAACGGGCGCATGATCTGGTGAACGCGCCTAGAATTTTCGGCGTCGAAATCGGATTCAACCTGCCCGCCTTCCTGATTGCTCTGGTGATTACGGCAATCCTGACCATCGGCATTCGTGAGAGCGCGCGGTTCAACGCAACGATTGTCGTGGTCAAACTTTCAGTTGTGTTGTTCGTGATCGGTCTGGGTATTCGCTATGTCAGTGCCAGCAACTGGGGTGGAGACTGGCACTCGTTTGCGCCATATGGTTTTTCAGGGATAGGCACCGGCGCTGCCTATATATTCTTCGCGTACATCGGCTTCGATGCAGTTTCCACCACTGCCCAGGAAGCCAAGAATCCACAGAGGGATTTGCCGATTGGCATCATTGCTTCTTTGCTGATATGTACGGCGTTGTACATCTCCGTGGCGGCCATCTTGACGGGCATGGTGCCGTGGCGCGACATCAACATTGAAGCGCCGATTGCTCGTGCCTTCCTCGACCGCGGACTGACCGGAGCCTCGCACATCATCACGCTGGGCGCGTTGGCTGGACTGACCAGCGTCATGCTGGTGATGCTGCTCGGCCAGACGCGCGTTTTGTATTCGATGGCGAATGATGGGCTGCTGCCGAAGAAGTTCTTCGCCGATATTCATCCCAAGTTCCGGACGCCTTGGAAAAACACGATGCTCGTGGGGTTGCTGGCGGCCATCGTCGGGAGCGTAACGCCGATCGATGATATTGGGAAGATGGTGAATATCGGCACCCTACTGGCGTTTGTGATCGTCTGTGTGGCTGTTCTGGTTTTGCGAAGGACGAATTCTGGCCAGCCGCGACCCTTCCGCACGCCGTGGGTGCCGTTTGTGCCCATCATGGGAATCCTCTTCAACGGCTTCATGATGTACAAGCTGGGTTGGATCAATTGGGCCCGGCTCATTATCTGGCTGGCCATCGGCATGGTGGTTTACTTCACCTATAGCCGCCACCACAGCAAAGTGCAAGCGATGGAGAGTGCCAGAAAGTAAGGGTTCGTTAAGCTTGAACTGTGGGAGCTGCCGTTCGCGAGGTGGCGTAGTGGCTTTCCTATTTACAATTGCACGGGCGTTGGAGGAAAGCGGACCCTCCAGCATGAAGTCGACAGTATGAAAATCGTCATCGCAGCCGAAATGCGCGAGATCGACCGCATCACCAGCGCCCGCTTTGGCGTGCCTTCGCTCACGCTGATGGAAAACGCCGGTACCGGGGTGGCTGATTTCATTCTGAAGCATTATCCGACTGCTCAGCGCGCTACCGTTCTCTGCGGAAAGGGAAACAACGGCGGCGACGGATTTGTCGTTGCCCGCAAGCTGCATGAGGCAGGGAAGCTCGTGCAGGTTCTCCTCCTCGCAGAAGCCACGCGGCTTGCGGGAGACGCTGCTGAGATGTTCCGGCGGCTTCCCCTCCACGCCCTGCGACTTAACTCAGCTGCTGATTTGCAGACAGATCCCGTGCGGGAGATGTTCCGCGCCGATGTGCTCGTGGACGCAATTTTGGGGACGGGCTTTAAGCCTCCCGTGACAGGCGTGTATGCTGATGTTATCGCGGCGCTGAACCAGAGTGACGCCCCCGTGATTGCGGTGGATATTCCTTCGGGTGCGGACGCGGATGCCAGACGCCAGACCACAGGCAAAATAGCGCGGGCGGATGCCGTGGTGACTTTTACCGCGCCACGTCCGGCGCACGTGTTCTGTCCCATGACCCAAGGTCCCACCATCATCGTACCGATCGGATCGCCAGAAGAGGCGATTGCCTCGGACTTGAATCTCAACCTCACTACAGCTCGCGACATTGCTGCTCTAATCGGTCCGCGACTCGCAGATTCCAACAAAGGCAATTATGGTCATGCTCTGATCGTGGGCGGGTCCGTGGGCAAGGCAGGCGCCGCGGCGATGGCGGGTATGGCGTCGCTTCGGGTCGGCGCAGGACTTGCGACCGTGGCCACGCCAATCTCCGTTCTCCAAACGGTGGCGGGCTTTGCGCCAGAGATCATGACGGAACCTCTGGCGGATACGGATGGCGGAACGATTGGAATGCGGTCCTTCGAGTTCGGGCTCCTCGACGGCCTGGTCGAAGGCAAACGTGCGATCGCCATTGGGCCGGGCTTGGGAAGACATCTGGAAACTCAGGAACTTGTGCGTACCTGCGTGGAGAGATATCGCGGACCGCTCATCCTCGATGCCGATGGAATCAATGCATTTCAGGGATGTAACGAACGGCTCACGGGTCACGGCCGTTGGGTGATTTTGACGCCGCACCCCGGCGAAATGGCGCGCCTGCTGGGTACCACAGTTGAAGCTGTGCAGAGCGACCGTTTGAATCTGGCTCGGTCCTTCGCGCTCGAGCACCATGTCATCGTAGTGCTGAAGGGGCACCGGACGCTGACCGTGCAGCCCGACGGTACCGCGTGGGTCAATCCGACGGGGAATCCGGGCATGGCTAAGGGCGGGACGGGCGATATCTTGACCGGGATGATCGCGGGATTTGTGGCTCAGCATCCAGAGCATGTTTTCGAGGCAGTAGTAGCAGCAGTATTTCTGCATGGATTGGCTGGAGATGCAGCGCGGGACGCTCTCGGCGAATACTCCGTGCTGGCCACGGACTTGTTGGCATTTCTGCCCGAGGCTTTTCGCCGTGCGCGCGAAGACGCCAAGGCCGTTGCTGTGCAGATTGGCGGCTAATTTTCCGCGCCACAGTGGCCGTTAGGACACTGACCCCCTGCGGAGCGTTCGTATCCCCTTCCGCTGCATCGCTTTAGTGGCGCGGGTTTTCAGCCCTTCTGAGTATCAGCCTGTGGCTTCCGTAATCTCGTACTCTTCTCCACCAAGTGACATAGTTCGAATTGGCATGACACACTTTCCCCGCCCTAACCCCCAACGACGCTCTCCCCGGCTGCAACTGGGAGGCTCCGTCCCTACAGCGATCCGGCTGATGGACGGGAGACGTTCCAAAGGCAAACTGCAGACAGTGTCCATTACTGGCGGAATGATGGCGTTGCTGAATCCGCTGGCGGAAGGCGATTTTGTGGAGATCGCATTCCAGACACCTGCCGGCATCGTGCACGGCATGGCCGAAATGTTGATGGCTCAGAAGCATTTCACCACTGGATATCAACAGCCGTTCCGCTTTGTTGCCTTGGGCGACACCGATCACCAGAACTTGCGCCGTTCGGTTGAGACTACGAACGACACCAATTTCTTGGGCATGAAGATGAGCCGGTCAGCAGCCGGCGGTTGGATGACCTAGGCAAAATCCGGGTATCTCGTGTGGCGCGGACACTCTTGTCCGCGTTCCGGAACGTTGTGAACTGCGGCTGGCGAATCAAGATCTTGAATTCCAGCCCTCGGGAATGTCTGAATAGTCTGGCTTTGGGTGATGCTGCGCTCCGAGGGCTCGCAACCCCAGATTCATTCAGACCCTCCCCCTGCAAGACCCAGCCACTTCCGGGCACGCGGACAAGAGTGTCCGCGCCACATGGGCTCCCGCTATACTGGACTGGTGTCGACGCGAACCAGTCTAAGCGTTCATGAAGTAGTGACGCACTCCGCGGAAGAGACCGTTGCGCTAGGGCGCTCACTTGCGCCCAGTCTGGTTCCGCCGAAGTTAGTGTTGTTGCGCGGCGACCTCGGTGCGGGAAAGACAACACTCGTCAAAGGTATCGCCCGAGCTTTTGATGCGGCGCATGAAGATGACGTCACCAGTCCCACTTTTACCTTGATCCACGAATATCGCGGTCCACACGTCAATGTAGTTCACGTGGACCTCTACCGCGTGGATACTCCTCGTCAACTAGAAACGCTTGGACTCGACGACTTGGTCGCCGAGAACTCCGTGCTACTGCTGGAGTGGGGAGAGAAATTTCCCCGCTTCGTCAAGGAGTGCGACGTAGAGATCCAGATCGAACGGCTCGGGGAAACCGAGCGTCGCATCCGCATCTTGACATGATAAGTAGCGGGCAGTGATCGCCGCCGGAGAAATCATTTTGCAAAGATGGACGAGGTTTCTGTTTGGAGCCTGTATCACGCTCCTCAATGTTGCACTGGCCGCGGGACAGACATCTGCGCCTTCACCGCCAGCGCCACAGTCCGGCAAAAAGCCGGTCACCGATGCGGAGACAATTCCGGGCAATCCCAAACGCCTCTTCGGGTTCATTCCGAATTCCAGAACGGTGAATGATACGGGCAGCCCAATTCTCCCACTCACGGCAGAAAAAAAGTTCGGTCTCATGAAGGACTACTTCACGCCCTTTACGTTGGTCAAGAGCGCGTTCGGCGCAGGCCTCGGACAGGCGGCCAACAGCCATCCTGGCTATGGCCAAGGTTGGGAGGGCTATGGAAAGCGTGTCGGAGCCGACCTGGCGGACGCGCTCACCGGCGAGCTATTCGTCACCGGCGTTTTTCCGTCGCTCCTCCATGAGGATCCGCGTTATTTTCGACAAGGCCATGGAAGCACGTCCTCCCGGATCCTGTATGCGGCCACGCGGGTCGTGGTGACGCGGACGGATTCTGGCCATCACACATTCAATTTTTCCGAGCTTTTCGGGGATATGGCCTCGTCGGGAATCGCGAACTCTTACTATCCCCGCAATGAACGTGGCTGGGACGATGTTATGTCTCGCGCCGGGATCAGCATGGGCGGCAACGCTCTCCGTTTTGTTGCCCGGGAATTCGGTCCCGACATCATGCGCAAATTCAAGCGGAAGAAGCACCCGCAAGAAGAGCCTCCGGCGATTGGAATTCCCGTGAAGAACTAGCGCCGACTCCTCAAAAGCCCATGATGTTGTATCCGCAGTCGACGTAGAGCACTTCACCGGTGATACCGGAGCCCTCGTCGGAAGCGAGAAACACAGCTGCCCCTCCGACTTCGCTCACTTCCACGTTGCGCTTGAGAGGGGCGCGCTCAGCGTGCGATTTGAGCATGGTGCTGAAGTCGCCGATGCCCCGCGCGGCGAGAGTCTTGATGGGACCCGCTGAAATGGCATTCACCCGAATCTTCTTAGGCCCCAGATCATAGGCCAGATACCGCACCGTACATTCCAGCGCAGCCTTAGCCACACCCATCACGTTGTAATGAGGGACGACCTTTTCTGCGCCGTAGTAACTCAGAGTCAGAATGCTGCCGCCGTCTTCCATCAGCGGAGCAGCGCCGCGTGCGAGAGCGATGAGCGAATAGACACTGATGTCGTGGGCGATGCGAAAGCCTTCGCGCGTCGTGTTCACGAAATCGTTCTTCAGCTCCTCGGCGGGCGCGTAGCCGATGCTGTGCACGAGTGTGTGCAACTTGCCGTAGCGCGATTTGAGTTCCACGAAAAGATTGGTGATCTCTTCATCCTTCGATACATCACAGCGATATGCCTCCGCGCCGGGGAGCGAGAGAATCAAATCCTTGGCTTCGAGTTCCAGCCGTTCGTTCTGATAAGTGATGATCAGTCTGGCGCCGGCGGCGTGTAACCCCTGGGCAATGCCCCAGGCAATGCTGCGTTTATTGGCAACACCGAAAACGACCGCCGTGCGTCCGTTCAGGTTGAACGACATGCTTAAGGGCTCCTCAAACTCGAGATGGCAAAAATGGGTCGAAAAACAAAGAAACCTGATTCTAATGAGTTCGTCGGAAACTCGAAACCCAAAACTTGAAATTAAGGCAAGACATTCAACTCGAGATTTCGACGTCCGCGGTCTGGAGCTGCGCCACCGGCCAGCTCGCAAACAGAAACGCGAACACATACGCCGCGCCAATCACTGCGAATCCGTAGACCAAGCCGTAAGCGTGTGCCACGTGCGCAGTCGCCAGGCTGAGAACAATTTGCAACGCGGTCCCGGCGAAATTGTATGTGTTCTGCACGCGTCCCATAAAATGCGGAGGCACGGTTTGCATCAACGTCGTGTTCATGGCGACGCCACAAACGCCACGCGCCGCACCCATCATGCCATACAGCAAAACGGCGCCTGCCAGCCGCGGGGAAAAAGGCGAGGCAAACATCCCCAACGCCAGCACGAGCATGGCGACAGCGATCGCGCCGCGCGCCCGAACCCGTTCCAGCAGTTGCGAAGCGAAGAGCCCGCAGACAAACGCACCCGTGCCCCAGCCCGCGTTGAGCCATCCATACCCTTTCGCCCCAGCATGAAAAACGTTCTCGCTGAGCGGCGGCGTCACGACAATTCCGGTGAGCATGGCCCCGAGAAACACCGCCCAAGCGCCGCCGAGCAAAACGAGGCTGGGGCGTGACCGCAGAAACATCAGCCCCTCTCCTAACTCTCGCCAGAAGCGGGAAACGGCTGTTTCAGCGGCACTCAGATCCGACCGCAGCTCCGCCGGGCGGGGAACCACGTGCCGTCCTTTGCGTACCGCGAAATAGCAGGCGAACGAAATTACGTAAGTAGTCACGTCGATCAGTAAAACGCCGCCCAACCCGATATGCTCGTACACAAAACCAACAATGGAGCCAGCGATCAGCCAACCGCCTTGCACGCCCACCATCAGAAATGTGTTGGCATTCACGTATTCGGAATCCGGTGTGAGTTCCTGAATAAGCGCGGTGATCGAAGGCCAAAACATCCAAAAGCCGGTCGACACGAGCATGTGCATCAGGTAGAGATGCCAAATGCGAATATGATGCGTGAACGTGAGCAAGGCTGCGATCAGGATAACCACAGCACGAGCCGCGTCGAGCATCATCACCAGCCGCCGTCGGTCCTCGCGGTCGATGATGACCCCGCCAAAAATCATCAGCACCATCGCCGGAACTGCCGCTAGAACAGCCAACGTGCCCAGAGCGACTTCCGACTTCGTCACCTGCAGGACGTACCATGCCATTGCAGCCGCATTCATTCCACTGCCGATCATGGAGACGACGTTGGCGGCAAGCACATATTGCAATGCGCGTTTCTGGAGAATGTCCCGCATCTTTTCAATTTATACGAATTCGGGGAGCTTCTGTGCTGTGAGCCGTTACCGAAACGCCGACGCGCGCAGCCAGCTCAGTGCGGACTGGGTGTGGCGCAAAAGGGCCACGCTGAAGGGGAATGAAAAATTGGAGTGTTGCTTTTTCTCGGAAGAGTTCTCAGTGCTTGTTCAATTCCTCGGAAAGCACATTGGCTTTGGAGGCAAGATTGTAGCCCTGGACCACGTCGCCGACATCGAGAGCGGTGCGCGATTGCTCCATGAATTGCCGAATCTGAGTGACCGTTGCCTGTTGTTCGGCGCTGAGTTTTTTGTCACCCAGCTTCTTGAGGTTCTCTTCCGTGGCAGTCAGCAATTGGCCGCTTTTGCGACGCTCAGAGGATTCCTGTCGTTGTGGCACTACAGGGGTCATCTGAGGTGGCGCTTCCGTAGTGCCGCCCTGGCGTACCACCACTTTCCGAGGCTCCCCCGCCTTCCTGATCTTGCGTCGGCGTCGCAATTTCTTGCTTTGCGGCTTGGGAGCAGCATTCTCTGTGGGAGAAACCTGGGGAGGCGAGGGCGGCACGCTCGTAGTCTGGGCGGGAGCGGCGGGCATATTTAAGAGCCCCACCAAAATAGCCAGCGTGACTCGATTCGGGGATAAGCGCATTTCGGCCAGGCTTTCGCCACCACAAGCGCCTCGGGGGCGCCGATGAAGGAAATCAACTCTTTTCATTGTATCGTGCCGTGCAATAGGGGCTCCTGAGGGACGTTACGACTGGACAACGGGCTCCGCAGGTGATGCCCCGGCGTGCGCTGGAAGCACAGGAAGACTGAGCTCAAACGTCGTACCTTGTTCAGGAGCGGGATGGAAATCCACAAACCCGTGATGCAGCTGCATAACCCGGTACGCCATCGCCAGACCAATCCCGCTGCCAGCTTTCTTCGTCGTGAAGTAAAGGGTAAAAATTTTCTCCCGCATATCCTCGGGGATGCCGGGGCCCTGATCTTCGATTTCAGCCAGAGCGAAGCCGTTCTTGCGGCTGGTGGAGACACGTAGGGTTCCTCCCTCGGGCATGGCCTGAATGCCGTTGAGCATCACGTTCAGGACCGCTTGCTTGATGAGATCAATGTCGACATTCACGGGCAGAGGTTCCGGAGGAAAATTGCGTTCGATGCGAACACCGTGCGTTTCGGCCTCGGGCTGAGCCAGAGCAGTTACGTCCTCAAGCACGCGCCGGAGATCGATCTCCCGTAGCCGTAATTCGACGGGCCGCGTGAAGTCCACGAGAATCTGTACTACCCGGTCGAGGCGGTGAATCTCGCTACTGATGACGTCGATGTGCCGCTCCGCATCGGGTTGCAGCTCGGGCAGTTTGTGGCGCAAATTTTCCAAATGAAGAACGATAGCATTGATGGGGTTCTTTACCTCGTGGGCCACTCCCGAGGTGAGCCTTCCAATCGCGGCCAACCGCCGCGAAAGCTCAATTTCGTCCTCAATCTGGCGTACGGATTCCGTGTCGCGCATCGTGAGCAGGGCGCCGATCTGCGCGCCTCCTTCCAAAATAAAGTCCAGGGAAACCTGAATTTTCTGTCCTACCACCTCGACGGTTTTCAGCGAAACCGCGCGGCGCTGGCGAAACGCTTCCAGCACGAGAGCTCCGAGCTCAGTGCCCGGGGAAAAGACCTCGCCGGCGCGCCGGGCGAGAATCTCGGAACGAGGGCGTTCGAGAAAGCGCTCCGCCGAGGCACTGACCAGGACGATGCGCCAATCCCGCGTGAACAATACCAGGCCATCCTGCAGATTGCCCATGATCTGGTCCAGATTGTCCTTAAGCGCCGAAAATACCTCCTTGACGTCCCGCATCTGGCGACCCAAGTGAGCGATCTTGAGGGTCACCAATCCGTATTCGTCCTTCCCGTTTTCTTTTCCCCCGCTTTCGGCGAAAACGTCTTTGCCTTCCCCGGCGGCGAGCTGGTCGATACGTTCGCTGATCCGCTGCAGCGGCGTAAGGGCCGCGTGCGAGATGGCTGCGGAAAGAAACAACGACAACAAAATCGACCCCACGGCTAGAACCAAAGCATGACGTAGGCGGTCCTCAATGTCCCTTCGCAGAAAGCTGGTGTGGACGCCGATGCACACGGTGCCGAAGGGAGCGTTATTGAGCTCCACCGGCATGCTCACGTTGTAGTTGTCCGAAGTGCCAAGGACCAAGGCGAATTGTTGCCGGATTCCAGCATAGCGCAGTAGTTCAAAATCCGGCCGCTCAGGAACCGTCTTACCAATCATCTGCGGATTGGTGTGCAACAAAGCGTGGCCTTTGTCGTCAAGCAGGGCCGCGTCAATCACGTCGTGCCAGCTGCCGACGATGGTCTTAAACTGGTTATTGAGGTTTGGATCGGTCTGCAAATATCCCGCAAGTGCCGCCTGCACCGCTTGCGGATCGTGTACGTCCACCTTCGTGCTGCTGAGGTCGGGAATTGCCTCCCGCGTGTCGAACACCAGCTGGTAGGCGAGAGTCTTGCATTGATCGTAGGTGTCGGAGACTTTCTGGCGTAGGAGTTGCGAGATGTAGATGTAAGAAAATCCGGCCACAAGCACGGCCACCATACTGGTAATGGCAAGGACGATTTTCGTTCGAAGCCGCATGGATTGCCTGCCGGGTCCCCGCCGGATCGCTTACCTGATCCCCGGCCTGTCAAAGAGCCGATGTTACCATGCGCGGACTGGCATCTTTCAGACCTACTCTTCCTTATCGTTCCCGGCGTCAGCTGTCGCAGCTCCATACTCTTTCAATTTGTTATGAAGCGTCTTCAGGCTGATCTGCAGGATCTCTGCGGCCCGCGTCTTGTTATTGCTGGTGGACGCCAGTGTTTTGAGAATCAGCTGACGCTCGGCCTCCTCGACCGTCGTGCCCACACCCAGGTGAATGGCGTCGGGGTCGGCGGCGGCGGGGCGTGATGGAATCTGTCCAAAACCCGGAGGCAGATGTTTGGTTTCCACCACTGCTCCCTCGCACACGATCACAGCCCGCTCCAGTGTGTTGCGCAGTTCGCGCACATTGCCGGGCCAGGAATGGCTCTGGAATTGGTGCAAAACCGCTTCGCTGACCGTGGCGACTTTGCGGCCATGCTTGGTGTTCATATCTGCCAGCAGCGCTTGTACCAAATCCGGAATGTCGTCCCTGTGTTCCCTCAGCGCGGGCATTTGAATGTTGAACACATTCAACCGGTAGTACAAATCCTGGCGCAGTTCGCCGTTGGCGACGGCGTCTTCAGGCACCTTGTTGGTGGCGGCCAGTACGCGCACATCAAACGCTGTTTCCACTTTGCCGCCCAGCCGGCGTAGTGTGCGCTCTTCCAGCACGCGCAACAACTTGGCTTGCGTGCCCGCCGGCATTTCTCCAATTTCATCCAGCAGCAGCGTTCCGCCCTCCGCGAGTTCAAAACACCCCACGCGACGCTCCATAGCGCCCGTAAACGCACCCTTCTCGTGGCCAAAAATCTCACTCTCAATAAGAGTTTCCGGAATCGCCGCGCAATTAATAGCGACGAAGGGCTTGTTCTTCCGGGGACTGAGATCGTGGATGGTGCGCGCTACCAGCTCTTTGCCCGTTCCACTGACGCCTGTGATGAGAACCGACGCCGTGCTTGGCGCAACCATCTCGATCAGGCGGAAGATCTCCTGCATTTTTTTGGAAGCACCCACCAGCCGGCCCAGAGCGCCCTTGTCGCGCAGCGTGCGACGCATGGCTTCCTTCTCGACGTGGTCTTCCTGCCGGGCCGCCGCATTCTGTAGAATCGCCCGCAATCGCGCAAAATCCACGGGCTTGCTGATGTAATCGTAAGCTCCGCTGCGCATGGCTTGCACAGCGTTATCGATGGTGCCCTGCGCGGTCAGCAGAATGATCGCGATCGACTCGGTTTCGGGTTTCAATTGCTCCAGCAACTGCATACCGCTCATTCGCGGCATCTTCAGGTCAGTCAGAATAATCGAAGGCGCAAAGCTCGCGACTTTCTCCAACCCCTCCACTCCGTCGCGGGCAGTCTCTGTTTTATACCCCCATGCGGTTACAAGTTCGGCGAGGCCTGTGCGCTCATTCTCTTCGTCTTCCACGATCAGTACTCTCGTAGGATTCATAGGACTGGTTCAGTTCGCGCCCAAAAAAGGCCCCTTCATGCCGTCCGGGACTTGAATCGCAAGATACGCCTTGAACAAGGTGTTCGACAACTTTCTCGGCAACCGTAACATCCCGTTTGCAATATCTCACAATGAGACTCAGGCGCTCTGGCTTGCACGGTTGCTGCTCTTGGTGAGAAGAATTTGCTTTTCGATTTCAATCTTGTAAAATTCCCCTTGCGGGATTTGTGACTCGTTTGCACCACGCTAAGTCTAAACCAATGATTGTGAAGGTCTAGTTTCCCAAAATGTTGAGAGTTGGATTCCACAGCGTCTTCGTGGGTCCGGAGGATTGCATGTCACTTTGTCGCGTCATACGCACACAGGTTTTTTCGATAGCGTGTTTGCTGCTGGTAGTTGCAGCACTTAGCGGAACCAATGCCATAGGCCAGGAGCAGAATGCGCCGAAGGTCGATGTATTTGCGGGATATCAGTGGCTCAATCCCGGCGGGAATGTTCCCACTCCTAACGATGTCCTCAACCCCTTCAAACTTCCTTCCCTGAGTAAGGGTTTCGGCACCAGCGTCACCTACAACTTTGCCAAGAACTGGGGCTTAAGTGCGGATTTCGGCGGGAACTATAAGGATTCCGTCAATGAGCAGACGCTTTCCGTCGGTCCCCGTTTCATGTGGCGCACCGAAGGGATGAATCTTTTCGCCCACACGCTGATAAGTTTGAACTTGTTGAATGTGAATGGACTGCCCGATAAGAAGGGCATTGGAGCCGTGTTGGGTGGGGGGGTGGATCTGCCGATTACAAAACGGTTCAGTTGGCGAGTGCTGGAAGCGGATTACGTTTGGGCACGGCATAACTTCGCGGACGTGAACCCCGATCCTTCCTCGCGTCTGCGGCGCCCCGAACTGAGCGGAGCCCGGCTGCGTAGCGGTGTGGTTATCAACTTTGGTGGTGAACCGGAGCTGGCTCCCGGGGCTGCCTGCTCGGCCCAGCCCTCGGAAGTAATGGTCGGAGAGCCCGTCACCGTGACGGTTACCCCGAGCAATTTCAACCCTAAGCACAAGGTCGATTACACCTACTCTTCCACAGGCGGCAAAGTGACACCCAAGGATTCCGCTGCAACCGTGGATACGGCTGGCATGACGGGAGGCAGCTACACAGTCACCGCGACAGCCACAGATGCCAAGCGCAAGAAAAACAACGTAGCCAACTGCAATGCCAGCTTTGCGGTCAAAGAGCCGCCGAAGAATCCACCCATTCTCAGTTGCTCGGCGAATCCGGCGTCAGTTGTGGCGGGCACTGCTTCTACGGTTACTTGCGACTGCAAGAGTCCGGATGGCGTGCCGGTTACGGTTTCGAACTGGAATGCCGGGAGCGGCAAGCTCTCGGGTTCCGGCAACACGGCAACGCTCGATACGACAGGCACTTCTGGTGCAGTTACGGTGAGTGCGACCTGTACCGACTCGCGTGGTCTGTCGACAAATTCTTCGGCCTCGGTGAATGTGGAGAATCCTCCACCGCCGGTGAACCCGGAAATCGCGCAGTTGGAGGCCCGGCTGGCTCTGCACAGCGTTTACTTCGCGACGGCTCAGCCCACGAAAGCCAAACCTAATGGTGGTCTGGTTGCCAGTCAACAGGCAACGCTGACAGCGCTCGCCAGCGATTTCGTGAAATATCTGGCGGACAAGGCCGGCACCACTCCCGCTCCCCACTTGATTCTTGAGGGACATGCTGATCCTCGAGGTGGGGCAGTCTACAATCAGGCGCTCTCCGAGCGTCGCGTTGATCGTACAAAGAACTTCCTGGTTGAACACGGCGTTCCGGCTGACGATATCGAGACCAAGGCACTCGGCGATCAGCACAACCTGACTGCCGACGAAGTGCAGGCGTCGGTGGACCAGAACCCCGAATTGACCGCAGGCGAGCGGGCACGGGTCATGAAGAGCAAAAGGACGATCATTCTGGCGAGCAATCGTCGCGTGGACGTCTCTCTCAACACCACGGGACAGACATCCGTGCGCCAGTACCCGTTCAACGCTGCGGATTCATTAACTCTGATCGGCGGCCGCGAGAAACCAAAGGCAGCGGCACCTGCAGTGAAGAAGCCAGTGCGGAAGAAGAAAAAGTAAGAGGCGCACTGGAAAGACAGTAGCCGGTCGGGATTTCTCTCGACCGGCTTTTCTTTGTTGAATGTTGGTAATTTGAAAAAATGTTCCACGTGGAACATTTTCTGTGAAGTCCCTACTGTGTCATCCTGAGCGGAGACGAAAGACCCCTAGCCGCTGGTAGAGGCGACACTGCTGAGAGGTGGCCCAAGAATTACTCGCACTGGGATAGGCCCGAGGCTTAACTCGACCGGCGTTTTCTTTGCTTGGATCGTGTTTTCCCGCTGGGGCTCTTGGTACGCTTTGATGCTGATTTGGCGGCGGGTTTTTTGGCGCGACCAGAATGGCGTCCCCGCTCCAGGCTCGAAGTAACATCGAGACGGGTCTCGTTGCCGGAAGCGTCGGCCACCCTCACCTCAATATTTTTGGCATTTTCGACACTTTGACGGTCAATCTGAAACGTCCCCCGGGCGTGGTTAAAACCGACGGAGTAGTCCGAGCGCGTTCGCACGGTCCGGGGAAAGACTGTACAGGATTCGCCATGAGGTCCGACCGCGACAAGCTCGAGCGTTCCGATACCGGAGCAGTTGTCGGAAGCTTCGACCTCGACTTTCACAGCACGTTTATCTGTAGTTACGCGGTTGAGACGGATTTCCGGTGGAGTCTTATCGTGAACCAGATCGAAGGTGACGACCCGTGGTGGCCAATTAGAGAGGCTTTCTGGCTGAACCACATGCTGACGCATCTGGACTGAATAGCGGGATCCCTCGGGCAGCAAAGCTCGCTGCTGTAAGACAAGGAGTATCGCACCGGAGCGGCGGGCATGTTGAACCTTGTGTGGATTTTCCAGTGGCGGAAATGCGCCTGCTATTTCGAAGCCAGGAGGTAATCCTTCCAGTTTGCCGGTCATGATCGACACCGGACCCCGGTGAACGGCGTCGAGCGACATGGGGAAGGGTAGTGGCAAGCTGACAGCGAGATATTTCGTCTGGCCGGGCAGGAGCGACGAGACCTCGATGGGCTTCAGATCGGCGACGCTTGTGCCTCCTGGAACAGGTGCGTCCGCGATCGTATTGCCGTCATCGTTGTAGGGATAGAGGTCGGAGTAGCTTTTGGTCGGCTCGACGTCATAACTGAACTCAACTTCCTGGCACTCTCCCTTCTTGCCTTTTGGCTCCAGAGTGACTCCTTTTCTGTGAGCCTTCGCCGCCTTTTTATCGCTGCCCTCAATGTCGGTACCGTCTTTGTTCTTCTCCAGCAGTATTTTGGTCTTGCCATCCTTGCCATACGGATTGGACTCCAGGACGCCTTTGACCACATGGTCGGTGGTGTTGCAGACCTTGATGACAAGCCTCCAGAACGTCTTGTTGCCGGGCTGTGTGGTGTATTTGTACAGTGTGTGCGTAAATTCCATGGTCGCCTCGCGAGAATCACAGAAAGGGGATGTACCCTCTTCGGGCGTCGATTTTACACTAGCATAAGAAGACGCCGTAGCAGTGCCAGTATTTCGGCAATTCCAAAACGAAAAAATCTTTGCAATTTTCCATAAACTTCTATGCAGCGGAACAAGATTGTGGCACACTCACAGTGTCTTTCCGTTTTAGGGAAAGGTCGCCGGTTCCTCGACCGGTAGTTTAGCCTCATCGTTCCTGAAGTGGGCCCTGTTCTCAACCCCGAGCCTAATTGAATGTGGAGCAGGCCTCCTGGGGCGTGCCAGCGGAACTTCGCTGCTACGCGCCGGAAGAGCCATCCCGCGAGGCAAGCCTATGAGCAAGACTGCCGTTCGGGTTAGGGCAAGCAAGTCCCCCAGCGAAACCAGCCTTCCAGCAGCTGAGGGCTCCAGAAGGGCTGCTTCCCGGGCGATTCATCCCGTGTGCAGTGCTCTGTCCGGCGAAAGCACGAACGCATCCCTGCCCAGTGACAACCTCTTCGCAGCGTTAACGCAGAGCCTGGCTCCACTGCTGGCGGAAACCGCCCACGACCTCAACAATGCTCTGGGTTCGATTCGTCTCCATTTTGACCTTCTGGAACTGGAATCTGACAACTCCGAGAGAGTGCGCCACCGTTTGCGGGAAATCCATCCCGTGGTGGAGCATGCCCAGGACATGACTCGGCAGCTCCTGGATCCGGTAAAGCTCGGAAATCCATTAAAGCTGGAGGACGCAGGCAAGCAGGGATATCCGGGGAAACCAGAGCGGACGGCGCGAAAGATTTCGTTAAATCCAGTGCTCCAAAGAATGGTTCCGATGCTGTCGGCCATGCTCCAGCCAGACATCAGACTCCATCTGTGCCTTGCTCCGGATCTTGTTGCGGTAGCCATCGATCCTGCACAGGTCATACGGATCGTTTCGAATCTCGTGCTGAATTCCCGTGATGCTATGTCCCGCGAGGGTAGGAGCCCGAGCGGCGCAGTGACCATCGAAACCGCGAATTGGCGGGTTGCGGGCAAGCGGCGCAGCAACCCACTTTCCACGCCAAGAGCTTCCCTCAGTAAGCCGAATCCAGCGAAGACTAGCAGCGATATCGCCTGGGTCCTTTTGCGTGTGCGCGACACAGGGACAGGAATGACGGACGCAACCCGCGCGCGGATCTTTCAACCTTTCTTCACCACCAAGCCGCCTGACGAAGGTTCAGGTCTGGGGCTTTCGAGCGTGCTGCGAATTGTCCAGCGCGCCGGCGGAAGCATCCAGGTTGAGAGCGCACCAGAAAAGGGAACCGACATTATGATTCTGCTTCCGAGCACCGGTTCGCGCAACGGGAAAGCGCCTCAACATCTCCAACCGGGTAGTTCGACGAATCGCAATGCCGTTCTTCCACAATCCAAGATCCAACGTTCTCCGAGGTGAAAACATGTCTGCTATGGCAGCAAGCGCGACCGCAATGAATTTGCCCAGCCCAGCATGTAATCTGCTAAGTCTGCTGGTGATCGACGACGAGCGGGCCATCCGCGAAGCGTGCCGGGAAATCGCCGAATCGCTGGGGTACGAAGTTTCCACAGCGGAATCCGCCGAACGGTCGTTCCGGCTGCTGGAGGAGAAGAGTCACGACATAGCTCTGCTCGATCTGCGGCTTCCGGGAGCGAGTGGCTTGGAAGCCCTGCACCGCCTGCGGGAAGCGAATCCCGACATGGTGATCTTGGTGATGACCGGCTATGCGACCGTGCCGTCGGCGGTGGAAGCCATGAAGCTGGGCGCCTATGACTACATGACCAAACCGTTCAGCATGGAGGATCTCCGTGTCCGGCTCGACCGCGTAGCCGGTCACTTGAAAATGAAGAACGAAAGCCGCATGCAGCGCGATCGTCTGAAGTCCAAGACGGGGTTTGGCGCCATCATTGGGCAATCGCCCGAGATGGAGCGTCTCTACCGGATCATCGCCAAGGCCGCGCGCAGCACACATCCCGTGCTGGTGCTGGGAGAGAGCGGTACGGGCAAAGAGCTGGTGGCGCGGTCGATCCACTTCGCAGGACCACTCAAAGACAAGCCGTATATCCCCGTGGACTGCGGCTCTCTGGTGCCGACGTTGATCGAGAGTGAACTGTTCGGGCACATTAAGGGCGCATTTACGGGCGCGAATCACTCGAAAGACGGACTGCTGGCCATTGCTGATGGCGGTACAGTGTTTCTCGACGAAATTGGCGACCTGCCCGTGGACTTGCAAGCCAAGTTGCTGCGTGCGATTCAGGAGAAGGAGATACGTCCGGTGGGAAGTACGAAGCGGATTTCCATCAATGTACGGATATTGGCGGCCACCAACCGCGATCTGGAGCAGGCGGTGGTGCAAGGGACGTTCCGGCGTGATCTGTACTTTCGTCTGAACGTTTTGACGTTGCGATTGCCCTCGTTACGGGAACGCCGGGACGACATTCCTTTGTTAATTGCATATTTTTTGGAACGTTTAACGAGCGCCACCGACCAGAAGAAGTCGTTGAGCGAGGAAGCGATGAAGCTTCTGCTGGCACACGATTGGCCGGGAAACGTTCGCGAGTTGGAAAATTGTCTGGAGCGCTCCTGGGCGCTGAGTTCGGGACCGGTCATCCAAGTGGCGGATTTGCCGTCGGATCTTCGGTCGGCGCGGGGCAACGGCAATGGGAACTTCCGGGTGGACTCAAACAGCCGGGTCGTGACGATGGCAGAGCTGGAAAAGCAGGCGATCTTGGCGACGATTGAGCAGGTTAAAGGCGATAAGCTGATGGCTGCCCGCCTTTTGAAGATCGGCAAGACAACCCTGTACCGGAAGCTGAAGGAGTACGATTCCCACGCCTGAACGCTGGGGGTGCCGGAGCGGGAAGTTCTGGCCTGAGTGTTTGAGCCAAATCTTGTGTTTTCAATAAGAAGGGGATTGGCAACGGCGTTGCAAGCAGCCGGATATGATCTTGTTCGTAAGCCGGGCGGCGGTCAGCCGGGAGGATACCGCTTGGGTCAGTCAGGAAACCGGGATGGAGCTGCGCGTGGCAGCATCGCTGGAAGAGGCTTTTCAGGTTCTGCAAGGCGTGACGTGCCGGGTCGCCGTGGTGGACGCTGGCCTGGTGGAAACCGAGCCCAAAAGCGTTGATCAATTGCTGTTCGAGAACCCAGCCGCGCTTCCCATCTTTCCGAACCTGGCAGTGTGCGGCCCGGATCGCCTGGTCTGTGAGATCAAGGCAGCGCTCCGGCGGGGAGAGAAGGAAAGTCAGCGGGCGGCGGATTGTGCCCGCCGGGAATTCCGCAGCGACCTCAAAGACTCGGTGACGGCGTTATTGTTGAATTGTGATCTCACCCTGCAGCTTCCGAGCGTGCCCACAGAGATTGCCAGAAAGATCCATTTGCTGCACGACCTCGCCACCAAAATGCGTGACCAACTCGAGATCGACCTCCGGCAGGCTGCCTCGGCCTGAACTTACTTTTTCAGCTCATCTCGGGCTTGTCATCTCTCGGGCTTGTCATCCTGAGCGCAGCGAAGGACCCCTACACTACCCGCTTCACTTTACTGTCCAGGGAATTCTCACGAGGGCAACTTGCGCAATTCAATCTGTTACCAACCGCTCGTAAGAAGTTTATGGGCGGCATGGAAGCCGCATTTCTGATACTTATCATAGGCAGCGGCAGCTCGGTCTCGGATCTTCTCGTTGTCTTCTCCGGCGATCCAGCCATCGAGCGCACTTTTCAGCGTATACGCTTCGGGAGCCATCAATCCCGTCGTCCACAACAAAGGGTAAGCACCTGACGCTCGAACGGGATCAGCAAAATAAAATTTACTGACACACGCCAGAATGATCGCATCCCTGTGCGTGTCGTTCTTGTGCTGCGGAAAACGAGGCAGCTTGAAGTCCATCAACCCATCATGGCCGATGTAGACCACTACGTTTGCGCTTCCTCCCGCGGGTAGACTGAAAGCTTGGGAATCTGCTTGTGCAGTAACCTTTTCCGGACTACCGCCGGCTGCCGCATCCAGAAAATCAAGAATTGCCTGCCGAATCTCGCTGCCACGGTAGGCGTCGGCAACCAGATAGACGTTTTGCGTGCGGTGCTTGAAAACGCAGCGTTCCAGGAGTTCAGGTTTCGGCCGCTGTCCTGAAGTGAGCAACTTCCACTCCGTTGCGCGCCGGAAGTAGGCTTTCACGCCATACGCGGATCCCCAATAGAGGTTCCGGTCCGCGTCCAGTCCATTGCCCATGATGGGTGGGACAGGAACAATCCCCTGGTTCCGATTGTCCGCGAGCGCAACGAATACGTGAACGACCCGCGGGGCCTTCTGTGCGACCAGAGATGCGCTCGTGAGACAGAAGACGAGAATGATTGGCACGCTTCGAACTCTCATCCCATCCTCCGCTCATGCTTGTACAAAAAGAGAAGTGTATGCCACCCGCCAAATCCCCGCACTGTGCAATTGTTTGCATGCGTTCAGCTCCGAGGGGGACAATAGCTGCATTTCCGTCGAGCCCCGCGTTACAATAGCGCCCGGTGCTTTCGCGCCTTGGCTTCGGGTTCCGAGCACCGGATCGCAAAATCATGCATGTTCTCCTCACAGCCGACACTCTCACCGGAACTTGGACGTATGCGCGCGAACTGGTGACCGGTCTGGTGGGGCGCGGCGTGCGAGTGACGCTGGTTAGTTTTGGCGATGTTCCACTTCCAGAGCAAATCGCATGGACGGACAATCTGCCCGGGTTCGACTATCACCCCACGGCATTTCGTCTGGAATGGATGCAGGAAGGCGAAGCGGACTTTGATGAGGCCAGCGCCTATCTGTGCTCTCTGGTGGCCGAGCTCAAACCTGATTTGCTGCACCTGACGCAATATTGTTTCGGCGCTCTGCCGGTGAACATACCGCGCATCGTGGTCGCGCACGGGGACTTGCTGAACTGGTGGATTGCCGTTCACGGGCACGAACCGCGCGAAACCCAGTGGATGCGCTGGTACCGCAGCATGGTGGCCGATGGAATCCGCGGTGCCTCGGTGGTGGTTTCGCCTTCGATGTTCATGCTCGATTCTATTCGCATGTGCTACGCCAAGCCGGCTGACAGCACGGTGATCTACAACGGCCGCAATCCACTGATGTTCAATCCCTATACTTCGAAGGATGACTCGGTGCTTTCGGTGGGCAAGCTCTGGGACGCTGGCAAGCAAGTTTCGCTGCTCACGCAGCACTCGCATCCCCTTCCGGTCTGCATTGTTGCCGCCGACCAGCCGGTGGACGTGGTGCGGTTTCCCATGCGGGCCGACGTGAAGCTCAAGACCGAAGAATACGACGTTGCATTCCGTGGGGCGCAGACCGAAGCGCAATTGCGCATGCTTTACAGCAAGTCTTCCATCTATGTAGCGACTTCGCGTTATGAGCCGTTCGGTATGGCGCCGCTGGAAGCGGCACTCTCCCGCTGTGCAATTCTGGCGAACGACATTCCGGTGTTCCGCGAAATCTGGGGTGATGCCGCTGTTTACTTTCGCACGAACGATGCAGCCAGTCTCGCCGCCGCATTACGTTGCCTGAGTGAGGATCGCGATTTCTGCCGCGCTCATGGTAACCTTGCCTACCAGCGTGCCCGTACCCGCTTTCCGGCTCGCCGCATGCTCGATGAGTACCTGGATCTCTACCGCCGGCTGCTGCTGACCCGGCGAGCAGCCGCCTAGATTCAGTTCGAGCTGGGGTGATGGGCTCGCGTCGGAAATTCTTAGATCTATGAATCAATTTATTGAACCTCCAATCATTTAGGAGAACACGATGGATGAATAGGAGAACACGATGGATGAAGTTAAGATTACCGCCAGAAAGAACGGTCCGTTTCGAGTAGAGGGGCCAGTTCATTTGGTGGATGCCGAGGGCAACCCCTACGATTTGACAGGCAAGCCTGGGATTTCACTCTGCCGATGTGGCCACTCGGCCAATAAACCGTTTTGCGATGGCTCCCACAACAAGGTTGGCTTCCAGGCCGCCGAGACTGCGCCCAAGAAGGAGTAGCGCGTCTGTGTGGCGCGGGCGCCCTCGCCCGCGAAGAAGTCGCGATGCTGCGAGAACTTCAAACGAATGTGCACTGGCTTTTGAAGGGGCACGGCTTCAGCCGTGCCGAAAGCGCTGCATAAATTAGGGGGCTTCAGCCCCCGAGGAAAGTGCAGGAGCCCATGTCGAACGTTAAAGATCGCGAGTTGGGGATGAACCGCGACATCACGCGGCGCGATTTCTTGAATGGAGTTGCTGTAACTGCCGGAGCTGCGGTGCTCTCACCGGGAATGCTTGCGGCGCTGGATTCCGGTGATCCCGAAAAATCTCCAGACTATTACCCACCCGCCCTCACAGGATTGCGTGGAAGTCACGTCGGTGCTTTTGAAGTTATGCACAGCCTGCGCGACGGCACCTTTTGGGACGACGCGGGAAAGCCTCAAGACACCGGCGAAGATTACGACCTGGTGGTGGTCGGTGGCGGCATCAGCGGACTCTCCTCAGCCTACTATTTTCAGCGTGTCATGGGCGGCAAAGCGAAAATTCTAATCCTGGAAAACCACGACGATTTTGGTGGCCACGCCAAACGCAATGAATTCACGGTCGGCCCGCGCAAGCTGCTGGGCTATGGGGGCACATTCTCCATCGAAAGCCCGGCTCCATATAGCGCCGTCGCCAAGGGCATGATCAATGATCTAGGCATCGATGTTGGAAGCTACCAGAAGTACAACAATAAAGACATTTACCGCTCGCAAGGCCTTACCCCGCATATCTTTTTTGACAAGGAAACTTTCGGCGCCGATAAGTTGGTGGTCGATCCCAATCCTTTGGGTGGAAGCGAGACCGGAGACCTCTCCGTAAACGCGGAAGATCCCTGGAAGAAGTTTCTCGCCGAAGCACCGCTCTCTGAAAAAGCCAAGCAGGACATCGTTCGCCTGCACCAGGAAAAGAAAGACTACATGCCGGGCCTCACTTCGGTGGAGAAAAAGGCACGCCTGGCGCGGATGAGTACCGCGAAATACCTGACCGATGTGGTTGGTGTAAGCGAGGAAATCGTGAAGCTCTACCAGGCTGCGCCACACCCTCTATTTGGCGTCGGCCTCGACGCTGTTTCTGCGCAAGACGCCTGGGGACTGGGTTTTCCGGGTTTTGAGGGTCTCAAGCTCGATCCCGAGCCCGGACCGGGCCAGAATCGCGATGCTATCCGCAGCAAAGAAGCCGAGAAGTATTTCTTCCATTTTCCGGACGGTAACGCTTCGATCGCACGACTCTTGGTTCGCAAGCTGATTCCCGAAGCGATTCCCGGCAGTTCCGCGCAGGATGTGGTGACGGCGCGCGCCAACTATGCGAGTCTCGATAAAGATGGTTCCACTATTAGAATACGACTAAATAGCCCCGTGGTTCGTGTGAAGCACCAGGGCGATACCGCAACAGCGAAAAACGTGGAAGTTGCCTACGTTCGCGGCGGCAAGCTGCATACGGTCCGCGGAAAAAACTGCATTCTTGCCTGCTGGCACGTCGTGATTCCGTACATTTGCCCGGATCTTCCCGATAAGCAAAAAGACGCGCTCTCTTCCGCGGCGAAAGTTCCGCTGCTCTATACCAACGTGGCGCTGAACAACTGGACGTCCTTCAAGAAGCTCGGCGTGAACTACGTTTACGCTCCCGGCGGCTATCACACCGGCTTCACGCTCGATCTTCCCGTCAGCATCGGCGACTACCAGTGTTCGCAAAAACCCGAAGATCCCATTGTTGTTCATATGGCCAAGACACCCTGTAAGCCAGGCTTGCCGGCGCGCGATCAGCACCGCATGGGCCGCACGCAGCTTTTTGTGACGCAATTTGCAACTATTGAGCGCAACATCCGCGAGCAGATGGCGCGCGCTCTGGGCGCAGGCGGCTTTGATCCGGCACGCGACATTGCCGCTATCACGGTCAACCGCTGGCCGCACGGTTACGCTTACGAATACAACTCACTGTGGGATAAATTCTGGCTGGAGGGCGGCGAGGAACCGTGCACGGTTGCCCGTAAACCCTTCGGAAGAATTGCCATCGCCAACGCCGACGCCGCTGCCTACTCCTACACCGACGCAGCCATCGATCAGTCCTACCTCGCCGTGCAGGAAATTGTTAACGCCGGCTAGCCTGGCACGGTTCGGTTCAATGTTGGGTCCCCTGCCCACCGCTTGCCTACGGCACTGAGGCCCGCAGAGTTCTCAAGTGACACTCGTGA
>CAZUCC010000046.1:0-34960 GCA_964619065.1 uncultured Acidobacteriaceae bacterium
GGTCAAGTGCCTTTGGAGCACTTTGTCTAGGTTCGAATCCTAGCGGCCCAGCCAGGAAAAACGAGTAAGCACGACGGGAAGTGTAAGCGGTAGTTGTCAGGCAACATCGTCCGAAAAAAAAGGCGAGACGAAACTATGGCAACCACAGTAGCGCCAACCGAAAAGAAGACGCCGCAGGTGCAGGAAAAAGTGGACCGGAAGCAACGCCCGCGGCTAGACGACAAGCTGAAGGTTTTCTCAGGTACCGCCAACGAAGCGCTGGCCGACGAGGTCTGCGAATTTTTAGGGCTGGCCCGGGGACAAGCGTTCCTGACGCGTTTCAAGGACGGTGAACATTACGTCCAGATTCAGGAGAACGTTCGCGGCGCCGATGTGTTCGTGATCCAGCCGACGTGCTATCCAGTGGACGAGCACATCATGGAGCTGCTGCTGATGATTGATGCGCTGAAGCGAGCATCCTCGCGGCGCATCACGGCGGTGATTCCGTACTACGGCTATGCGCGGCAGGATCGCAAAGATAAGCCGCGAGTGCCGATTTCGGCGAAGCTGGTGGCGGATTTGCTGACCACAGCTGGGGCGGATCGTGCGCTGATTGTCGACTTGCATACGCCGCAGTTACAGGGATTTTTCAATATTCCGGTGGATCATCTGTTCGCATCGCCGGTGCTGGTGGATTACTTCAAGAAGCTGGGGCTACCGAATTTGACGGTGGTATCTCCGGATGCAGGTGGCGTGGAGCGCGCGCGGTTCTTTGCCAAGAAGATGGATTCGGCGCTGGCTATTGTGGATAAGCGGCGCACCGACATCAACGTAGCGGAAGTGATGCACGTGATCGGAGATGTACGCGGGCGCACTTGTCTCGTGCTGGACGATTTGATCGATACGGCAGGCACGCTGGTGAAAACGGCACACGCGTTGCTGGAGAACGGTGCATCAGCGGTGTATGCGTGCGCTTCGCATCCGGTGCTGTCAGGACCGGCGGTGGAAAACATAACGAATTCTCCGCTGGTGGAAGTGGTGGTGACGAATACGATCCCGCTGACGGAAGCGGCAGCGAGAGAGCCCAAGATCAAGGTGAGATCAATTGCGGGCTTGATCGGCAGTGCGATTCGTTCGATTCACGAAGAAACGTCGGTTAGCAATCTTTTTCTGTAACCAGTTTCCGTAAGAGCAAGTTTTGTAAACCAAGTTTTGTAAGGAAATCAATTTATGGCGAATGCAGCAGTGAACAATACTTTGGAAGCAACCCCGCGCGAAGCGACCACGAAAAATGCGGCGCGGCGGGTGCGTGTCGCGGGTCAGGTTCCGGCTGTTGTGTACGGAGCAGGCAAGAATTCACAGACGGTGTCGGTCGATCCGCGGCAGGTGAAGCGAATTCTGTATTCGGAATCAGGTCACAACACGATTGTGGATCTGAAGCTGGCCGGCGAACAGACGAAAGCCATGATCGTGGACTGGCAATTTGAGCCTATCAAGGGTGGCCTGCTGCACGTCGACTTCAAGCGCATTGCGATGGACAAGGCGTTGCGCGTCAGCGTGCCGGTGCATTTGATTGGCGAAGCTGCTGGCGTGAAGCTGGAGGGCGGCATCATGGAGCAGGTGCTGCGCGAAGTCGAAATCGAGTGCCTGCCGGCGGATATTCCGGGACACATCGATGTAGATGTGAGTGGACTAGCCTTCGGCCAGATGGTGCGCGTGGCTGACCTGCCGCACAACGAGAAGCTGAAGTTCCTGACCGACGAAAACCAAATGGTGGCGCACGTCATCGCAGTGAAGGAAGTTGTCGAGGTGACACCGGATGCTGCCGCAGTCGACGCAACAGCTGTAGCCGCCGAGCCGGAAGTCCTGAAGAAGGGCAAGCAAGACGCTGAGGAAGGCGCCGAGGCTGCCGACAAGGACAGCGGAAAAGACAAGAAGGAAAAGAAAGATAAGAAGTAAAGGCCGGCAAGGTGGCGCGGGTTGGGTACTGAGGCGTGAAGCTTATTGTTGGCTTGGGAAATCCGGGCATCGAGTATCAGTTCACGCCGCATAACCTGGGTTTCCTTGCGGTGGATCGTATCGCCGAGCAATGTAGGGTAGAGATCCGCAATCGGCAATGCCGGGCTCTGACCGCGCGAGCGGAGATTGCAGGGGAGCCGGTGCTTTTGGCCAAGCCGGAAACCTACATGAACTTGAGCGGCATGTCGGTTCGGGAATTGGTGGAAGAGTACCAGGCGGATCCGGCAAAGGATTTGGTGGTGATTTACGACGAGTTGGATCTGCCACTGGGTACGATTCGCATCCGGAAGCAGGGCAGTTCGGCGGGACACAAGGGAATACAGTCGATCCTCGGGGCGCTGGGAAGCCAGGAAGTGACGCGCATCCGATTGGGAGTTGCCCCGGAGCACGAGGTGGGAGATGGCGCGCGATATGTGCTGGGGCCGTTCCGGAAAGCGCAATACCCGCTGATTGATGAAGTGCTGGAAACAGCGGCGAAAGCTGTGAAAACGATTTTGACCGAGGGTGTGGATGCGGCGATGAACCAGTTCAACCGCCGCCCCGAGCCGCCGGGGGGTAAAGAAACAGACGTCAAAGAAACGGACGGCAGCTAGCAAGCTGTGCGTGAGATAGGAACGATCTCCTCCAGTGAGGAGATGGAGAAAACAGAATGCAACGTATTTACGAAGTGATGTTTATTGTGCGCCCGGACATGGCGGACGAGGATCTGGACAAGTTGATTGTGGCGCTGGAGTCGCAGGTGACAACGGCTGGAGGCACGGTCAAGGCTAAGGAAAAGATGGGGAAGCGCCGTCTGGCGTATTGGGTGGGTGGATTCCAGGATGGTTTTTACGTGCTGCTCACGCTGGAAGGTGGCGGCGAGTTGGTGCATGAAATTGAGCGGCGCCTGCGTGTGACTGAGCAAGTGATTAAGTTCATCACGGTGCGTATGGACGAAGAGCAGAAGCGCCTGGACAAGATGAAAAAGTTGCGCGATGCGAAGAAGCGCGCGGTTCCAGCGCCAGCTCCGGCTGCACCGGCGGCGGAAGCAGGGCCCAGCGAACCGGCTGCAGTTACGGCGTAGCGGTTTCGATCGCAGCGCTTTAAGCGCTGCGCCACCCATAAGCAGAGCTTCTCAGCAACTATGAAGCTCGCCGGGTAGCAGTCTAAAAGGTTTTTTACGCGAAGGAGCGTCATGGCAGAGCAAACAGGACAGAGGTCTTCAGGTGGCGGTCACAGTGAGGGCGGTTCGCGTCCTCCACGGCCGGGTGGCGGTGGGTCAAGTGGTGGTCCGGGCGGACGGAAGTTTTTCCGCCGCAAGAAAGTGTGCAAGTTCTGCGTCGAGAAAATTGACGGAGTGAACTACAAGGATGTGCGGTTGCTACAGCAGTTCGTGGCGGAGAGTGGAAAGATTGTGCCGCGGCGGCTGACGGGCGTTTGCACCCGGCATCAGCGGCGGGTATCGGCGGCGATCAAGCAGGCGCGCAATATCGCGTTGCTGCCCTTCTCGAACCGCTAGAGCCTCGAAACACTGACCGCTGGATTGGCGGCATCCGAAATATTGGAAACGGAGTCATGTCATGGAAGTCATTCTGAAAGAAGATGTGGTTAAGCTGGGCTCGCGCGGCGACGTGGTTAAGGTTGCAGCGGGCTACGGGCGCAACTATTTGCTGCCGCGCAAGTTGGCGATTGAAGCCAGTGCGGCGAACAAAGCCGTAATTGTCCAGATGAAGGCCTCGGCCGTGCGCCGCAACGCCAAAGAGAAGGCGGGTGCAGAGGAGCTGGCAAAGCAGATCGACAACGTAGTGGTGAACTTCACCCGGCGCTCGGGCGACAACGAGCAGCTGTTTGGATCGGTGACGTCCAGTGATATTGCCGCGGAGCTAACGAAGAAGGGCTTCGACATTGACCGGCGTAAGATTCAACTGCACGAGCCGCTGAAGCAGCTGGGCGATTTCACGATTCCGGTGAAGCTGCACCGCGAGGTGACGGCGCACTTCAAGGTTGTCATCGAAAAAGAAGCTGCCGCCGAGTAACGATCAAGGCTTTGCGGAGCTTTGCTCCGCCAGGCAGGCGAGGGCGCCTGCCCCTACACGAGCATAGGCACACAAACACAGAAGACGGGCGTTTTGCCCGTCTTTTCTTGTTGTGGTCGTCATTGTGCAATCTTTTGGACAACCACTTTGGTGGGACGAACCCTATATAATCCTGCTCACCTGAAGAGGATCCCCGCGTCTATTTCCCTGTAAGCCAGCAGTACTGGAACTGGCAGACTGCGATTGGCAGGGGAACGAGAATGCCAGCTCAAAGTTGGGCATTACAGTGGAGTGATGGCGGAGGCCTCCGGGGAGCGCGGATCTCACCGGGACAGGGTATAGGGAGTCAGGGATCCCGTCAGGGCCAAATGGCCGGAGAAAATCTGAACCGCATTGATGACACGGTTCTCGTGCGGGAGGCTCAGCGTGGCGATCGCGCTGCCTTCGAGGATTTGGTGCGTCGCTACGACCATGCAGTTTTGCGTCTTGCGCTTCGCCTGACCGGCTCTGAACATGAGGCGCAGGATATCTACCAAGAGGCTTTCCTCAAAGCCTACCGGAACGTGGGGAACTTCCGTTTCGAGTGCTCCTTCTATACCTGGATTTACCGGATCGTCACGAACCTTTGTCTCGATCACCTGCGCCGAAAGCAGGTACGCAAAGAAGATTCGGGCGTCGTGATGAACGCAGAAGGCGAGGAGTTCAGCGTGATCGAGCACACTGCGGACGATCGGGCGAACGCGAATCCGGAGCGGGACTTGTTGCGGCGGGAATTGGGCTCGCAGATTGGGCGCGCGTTGGATAAGTTAACGCCGCGTGAACGCATGGTTTTCGAACTCAAGCACTATCACGGTCTTAAACTGCGGACCGTGGGCGAGATGTTGAATACGACGGAAGAGACGGCGAAGAACACTTTGTTTCGCGCGACCCAGAAGCTGCGAGGGGCATTAGCGGATGTACGCGGCGAGGGAGCACGAAGGGGAAATGCATTATGAAGTGCGAATGGGTACGACAAAACATTGTTCTGCATGTTTACGACGAGCTTGCCGACGACGCACGCTACGAGCTGGATCAGCATGTGGCGCGGTGCACGGATTGCGCAGCGGAGTTGCAGGCTGCGCGCGAGTTCCGGCAAACCATGGCTACGGTGACGGTGACAGAGCCGCCTCCCAATCTGCTGACGTCCTCGCGCATGCGGCTGCAGGAGGCGCTGGAGACGGCACAGCAAGGCGGTTTCTGGAGCCGCCTGACATTCGATCCAGGCGTGTGGTTCCGGCAAGTGCGCTTCTCTCCCGCGCTGGCTGCGGTTCTACTTCTCGTGGGTTTCGGCGGTGGTACGGCAGCCACCTTCCGGGTCATGGCAGACCGTCAGCCTGTCAGTGGTGCTCCCAACAATGGCATGCCCGCCGACGAAGCGAATGTCACCGGCATCCGGTCTATCACTCCAGAACCGGGAACGAACCGGGTCAACATTAAGTACGACACGGTGAATACCAAGGAGACGGCGGGTTCGCTGAACGATGTACGCATCCAGCAATTGCTTTTGTTCGCGGCGCAGAACAACACGAATTCCGGCGTCCGCGTCGACTCTGTGGACCTGCTGAAGCAGCGTCTGAACGATTCTCGCGTCCGTGAAGCCCTCGTCTACGCGCTTCGGTACGACAACAATCCGGGCGTGCGGCTGAAAGCTCTGGAAGGGTTGGGCTCCTATGTGCGGGATGATGTTCGCGTGCGGGATGCCGTGTTGGAAACGCTATCGAACGACGCAAATCAGGGACTTCGGACGGAAGCTTTGCGTGTGCTGGAGCCGGTACGCGCGGATGCGAGCGTGCGTGCGTTACTCGAGCGCTTGGCGGTGAAGGATCAGAACCGGTTTATCCGCGATCAGTCTCGTGTTTTGCTGGCGCAACTGCCTGAGATTGACTAACCGGAGCGCAAGATTTTAGGAGGAATCTACTTTGGAACGTATGAACAAATTCGCTGGGGTTCTGGCCATCCTGGCGTGTGGCTTAACTGCTGGGAGAGCGCAGCAGCAAACTCGAGTGTACCGTGACGGGAATAGCTGGGTCGAGGAGAGAACCGGGACCTTGCCCACAGCGAAAAACTTGCGTGTGCGAGTGGCTGTGGGTTCGGTACGAGTGCAGGGTGGCGCGTCGGCAATCGGCTATGTGATTCGAAGCCGTGCCCATAACGGATCGGAAGAAGCGGCGCGGAAGATGTTCGAGCAGTACCGGATCAGCGTCGGCACGCATGGCGATGCGGCTTGGATTACGGGCGAATGGCCGGGTCGAAGCCTGCGAAAATTTTCTGGCGAGTTGATTCTCGAAGTGCCGCGCGAGATGGAAGCGGTCAAGATCGAGACTCGATGCGGTGATGTCGAAGTAAAAAATATAGCGGGAAATGTGGGCGGTGAAAGCGGCGGCGGCAACTTCTCGCTCGATGCGATCGGCGGGGCCGTGATGGTGCAGACCGCCGGCGGACACGTGTGGATTGGCCATGCTGGCGCTGGGGCACAGGTTAGCACGGGTGGCGGGGATATTGATCTTGGCGAGATCGGCGGCGCGGTTTCCATTGATACGAGCGGCGGGAACGTGCATTTGCTAAGCGCCACGGGAACATTCAAAGCGGAAACGGGCGCCGGCAACATTACAGCGCAGAAGTGCAGCTCCAATGTGCATGTCGAGACCGGCGGCGGAAATATTGAAATCGGCGACGTCGGCGGCGAAGTGGAAATGGAAAGCGGTGGCGGGCGTCTCAAGCTGACTTCGGCGCGCGGCATGGTTCATGCGGAGACGGGTAGTGGACGGATGGACCTGGGGCGAATCAGCGGCGGCGTGAAAGCAGAGACGGGCGCAGGGGGCATTGCCGTGGAGATTGCGGCGGATTCAAACTTTGTCGATTCTGAGCTGGAGTCCCCCGTGGGAGACGTGATCGTGTATTTGTCTCCACGGCTCGCGGCAGAAATTCGCGCCAGCATTGACGCGGCTTCCGGGCACACGATTGTTTCCGAGTTCCCGGAGATACGGATCACGACGGAAGGCGGCGAATGGGGCACGAAAGCAGTTTCGGCGGAAGGGCGTCTTAACAGTGGCGGTCCCGTATTGAAGGTGAAGACTTCAACCGGGAACATTGAATTTCGGCGCTTAACTCATTAGCGCAGGAGGATGTCATGTACAGACTGATTCTGAGTATGGTTGCAGTGGTGGTATGGACTTGCGCACCGGCGGCGTTGGCCGAGCAAATGCCCAGACCGACGTTCAGCGATTCGTTCGGGTTCGGATTTGAGGACTCGGGTACGAGCGCCTACCTTGGCGTGGACATCAGTGAGGTGACTTCGGAACGCGTGACTGCTCTGAAGCTCAAAGAGGAGCAGGGCGTGGAAGTTCTGCTCGTCGATCAGGACTCGCCCGCTGGGAAGGCTGGGCTCAAAGAGCACGATGTCATTCTGACTCTGAACGGAGCCGCGGTAGAGAGCGGCGCGCAGCTTCGCCGCATGATTCACGAGACCCCTCCGGGACGGACGGTGACTCTGGGTATATCGCGCGACGGGCAGATGCAGACCATCAAGGCACAGCTTGCCGACCGCCGAAAAGCTCTGGCGTGGAAGAACGGCAAGGACGGAGATGGTCCGTTTCCGCAAATCCCCCCTATTCCTCCGATCCCGAATTTTTCCGAGATGGAGATCCCCAACATCGTGGTGGTGCATTCTTCGATGCGCAGCGGTCTGATGGTGGAAAACCTTACCCCGCAGTTGGGCGATTTTTTTGGAGCCAAGGGTGGCAAGGGTGTGCTTGTTCGCTCGGTGGAAAAGGGGAGCGTGGCCGAGAAGGCGGGGTTGCGTGCAGGAGACGTGATTGTCCGCGTGAATGGTGAAGCCGTTACGGATGTGAGCGACTTTTCACACGCCCTGCGGTCTCATCCGGGCGGGAACGCGAGCGTGGCCGTCCTCCGGGACAAGCGGGAGCAAACCATCTCTCTGCCCGTGATGGAGCGCAAGCATACGGGCATGTTGGAAGAGAGTTGGGAAGTGCCGGATCTCGATGTGGATGTTGATCTATCCGAGATCACGACAAATATCGCCAAACTGCAGCCAACCCTTCAGTTGGCAACGGAAAATGCTCGCCGAGCGATGGAGAAAGAGATGGGGATGGCTCGCAAAGGTCTGCGCGACGAACAGTCACGAATGAAGCTTGAGCAGGAGAAACTCTGCCGCGAACTCCGGAAGATGCAGCACGGCATGCAGATAATGAAGCTGGAGCCTCCGGCTCCGGAACGGGACATGATCTAGATACCAGCCCGGGCGGGCTGCGCAGTTCCAGCGGAGAGCATGCGGTTTCGGCCGGCTTGTTTGGCAGCGTAGAGCGCTCCGTCGGCGGCCTGCACCAGTTGGTCGCGCGTGACGCCGTGATCGGGGAACATGGCGACTCCGCCGCTGATCGTCAAGGCTCTGGGGACTCCCGGGAACTGCCATTCCCCCACGGCGGTGCGTAACTTATCGGCCACAGTAAGGGCTTGTTGTGAAGTGGTTTGCGGCAACAGGATCACGAATTCTTCTCCGCCGTACCGGCAGACCACGTCGATCTTCCGAACCAGCCGTGCCAGCAAAGATGAAACTTGGCGCAGGACTTCGTCTCCCAATAGGTGTCCAAAGTCGTCATTCAACGCCTTGAAACGGTCCACGTCCACAATGATGACGGACAAATCCGTGCCATAGCGCCGGGCACGCTCAATCTCCTCGGTGATGCGAACTTCAAAGTAGCGCCGGTTGAAAATTCCGGTAAGTCCATCCAGATAAGCCAGTTGTTTAACTCTCTGTACGTAGTGTGCATTTTGGATAGCTGAGGCAAAGATGTCAGCCACCGATTCAAGCGGCTGGGTTTCTGTGTGAGCGAAGAAATTCCGTTCCCGGCTCGAGAGCACGAGCAATCCCAAGGGCTGCCCATAGGAAATCATGGGAACAGAAATGCGCGAAAAAGCCTCGTCGCAAAGGCGTTCCTTGCCCTCGATGCTGGAAAGGTTGCCTTCCTCGAAGACTCCTCCAGGGTTAAACTTGGTTTTCCACCACTCTTTCGCACACGCAATGTGCTCCCCTTCTTCAAGGCGCGGGGTGAGTGAGCCGGACTGTGCCCGCAGAACAAGATCGTCTTCCTCTTTAAGTAGCACACAGGCGTGATCGCAGGGAAAACATCTCTGCACCAGGGTGCAGATTGAATGAACCAGTTCATTGAGTTCAAGAACCGCCGTGGCATGCTTAGCAATGGAGTTGATTGCCTGTAACTGCGTAGCTCGCTCGCGCTCGAGGGTATAGAGTCGTGCATTTTGCAAGGCCATCGAAGCTTGCGTGGAAAACAGCGTCAGTAGGTCGATAGTTTCCTTGTCGAAATGGTTCGGATTGTCGCTTTGACAGTCCAGAACCCCGGCCACCGAGTCTCGCACCATCAGAGGGATCGCGAGCTCGGAAAGCGTCTCTGGAACCGTGCATACATATCGGGGATCCTTCCGCACGTCGGCGGCATAGACGGGACGTTTGAGCTTTGCTGCGGCGCCGATCAAACCGACACCGAGCGGAACACGAATCTTTTCGATGTCCTCATTCCATCCGATATGACTGCGGGCGTAAAGCTCCTGCGTCTCCTGATCGAGCAGGAGAATGCCCACTGTGCGCAAGTGGAAATAGTCCTGTGCAATCGCCAGTATCCGCTGTAGAACCTCATCCGCTTCAAAAGTGGAGAGGACCGCCTGGCTGGCGTCATACAGGAGCGTAACTTTTTGCATTTGACTCATAGGAATTGTAGCGCCGCTATTCGGTTACCCCACGTTCCCAAAGTAATGGGCATAGGACTGGGGCGTGGGAGAGAGAGGCTCCATCAGGAAGTTATCGGCGTGACGACAGGGAGCTTCAGGGTTACCGAAGTTTTGAGGACGCACCAGTTTTGAAGATACGCCGGCTCAATGCCCGCACACACCCGAGAGCTACGATGCAGAACCAGAAATCCACCAGCAGGCCGAGATCGAGATGTTGCGGGTCGTGGCGGGCGCTGCCCGGGAGCTGGGGCAACAACAGGAAGTAAGCCGCGTTGCCGATGAGCACCGCGATCAACGATTCGATGAAGTTCCGGCTCATCGTATTTGTTAGATACCATACTGTTAGACACCGGGAGTTGGCCGGAGTGCCCGCCTGCTACCATTGCTTGCGCATGCCTCCGCTCGACCTCAGCACCGAGGTAAAATTCGTCAAAGGGATCGGGCCGCGTCTGGCTGAGGTTCTGGCCGAAAAGGGCATCCATTCCGTCAGCGATCTCCTTTTATATCTGCCATTTCGCTATGAAGACCGGGTGAACCCGCGCGGCTTGGCAGACCTGAAGCCCGGAGAAATGGCGGCCGTGGTTGCGGAGGTCCGGAATTCAGGGTTATTTCAGGCCCGGCGCATGCCGATCTTTCAGTTGGTGGTTGGACCACCAGGGCTGCCGCGTCCCAAGCTGAAGTGCCTTTGGTTTCACGGAACCTACCTGCGCAACCAGTTCCAACCGGGACAGATGGTGGCGCTCTATGGAAAGGTCGAGACCGGCCGGGACGGCCAGATGCAACTCGTTCAGCCGCAGTTCGAGATTCTGAGTAGTGGTGAAGACGAAAAGCTGGAGGGAGAGGAGTCGCAACTCAGTGCCGCGCTCGAAGTGGGACGCATTGTTCCCATTTACGAGTCCGCCATGCAGGGGCGGCTCAGCTCGCGGTGGTTTCGGCGGATTCTTCGTGGGGCGCTGGAGAACTTGTCCAGGGAATTGCCGGATGCGATTCCAGCGGCGGTGCGGCAACGTATGAACCTCTTGCCACCCCGGGAAGCGCTCTGGAAAGCACACTGGCCGGAGCCCGGTGAAAGCTTCGAGGCTTTGCAAAAATCAGCCACGCCCGCGCACATTCGACTTATTTTTGAGGAACTGTTCTTTGTTGAACTAGGGCTTGAACTCAAACGCCAGCAGCAGAAAGCTCAAACTGGCATTGCCTTCCGTTTAGATGATCCTGTGCGCGATTCCATCAAGCGTGTTCTTCCCTTCCACCCCACCAATGCGCAGAAGCGCGTGTTGGGTGAGATCGCTGCCGACATGGCCCAGCCACACCCAATGCGGCGATTACTCCAAGGGGATGTTGGCTCGGGCAAGACGATTGTCGCTCTGCAAGCTGCGATTGTCGCCATTGCAAACGGATACCAAGTGGCGCTGATGGCGCCGACCGAAATTCTGGCGGCCCAGCACTATTTGTCCGCTCGCAGAATTCTGGAGAAGCTCGGCTATCGCATCGTCCTGCTCACAGGCTCGCTGGAAGAGGACCGCAAACGCAACATCCGTCGGCATATTGCCCAGGGGAATGCACAATTAGTGATTGGCACGCACGCGTTGATCGAGGGATCGGTGGAATTCGACCACTTGGGACTCGTGATCGTCGATGAGCAGCATCGCTTCGGTGTCTTGCAACGGTTCAAGCTGATGAAGAAGAGCGCCTCCGGCGAAGCGGCAGAACCCCACGTTCTGGTCATGACCGCTACCCCAATTCCACGCACGCTCGCGCTCACGCTCTATGGCGACCTTGATGTTTCAATCCTGGACGAGCTCCCGCCGGGGCGGACTCCGATTGCAACCCGTCGTGTCACCGATGAGCGGGCGGACGAGGTTTGGAATTATGTCCGCAAACAAGTCGAGGCTGGCCAGCAAGCCTACGTGGTCTACCCGGTGATCGAAGAGAATGAAGAAAATGAACTCAAAGCGGCCATCAAGATGCATCGGCATCTGAGCTCCCATGTTTTTCCCGGATTGCATATCGGGCTTCTGCATGGGCGGATGGATTCGGATGAAAAAGAACGTGTTATGCGTGCGTTTCAGGCGGGTGAAATCAAGATTCTGGTTTCCACCACTGTGATCGAAGTTGGTGTGGATGTTGCTAATGCCACTGTGATGGTGATCGAGCATGCCGAACGTTTTGGTTTGGCGCAATTGCATCAGCTCCGCGGGCGTATCGGGCGTGGTTCGGCCAAGTCTCTTTGTATCCTGATGACGGGCGGAAAAGTTTCCGAAGAGGGAGAGCGGCGCTTGAACGCGATGGTTCGTACTAACGATGGTTTCCAGATCGCCGAACTGGATTTGGAGCTCCGTGGCCCTGGGGAATTCTTTGGCACGCGGCAGGCGGGTATTCCGAACTTCCAGGTAGCGAATCTCATCCGCGACCGCGAATTGCTGGAAGCCGCTAAACGAGAAGCGCGCACCGTTTTAGCCGGACCCAATACCGAGATTTCGCGGGAAGAAATGGATCGCGCGCTAGCGCACATGCGAACTCGCGGTCGGCTGGCCTACGGGTTAGTGGAGGTGGGCTAGATTACGCTTTTGCACTCGCGGCGATTCTATGACGGTGTTTGCAGTCGTACATTTTTTTGTCTGCTGCTTCCAAAGACGCGCTGATCGGCGCGCCTGATTTGTGCATGGCCCAGCCGCAGCTCAGTCCCATTTCATAGCCTTCAATCTTGCAAGCACCATTCCAAGTCCGCACGCGTTGCTCGATGCGGGAGATGACGCGCTCAGCGTCGGGTTCCGCTGCTTCCGTAAGAATGACCAAAAATTCATCGCCGCCGTAGCGCACCACCGTATCGGAGGCGCGCACGCTCCTGCGGATAACATCGGCCACCTCCCGCAGGATCGTATCCCCGACGACGTGCCCAAAGCGCGTGTTGACCGACTTAAAGTCGTCCACATCGACCATGAGAAATGCAATCTGAGTTCCCTGTCTTCCGGCGCGGCTCAATTCGTTTTCGATGAGCCGGTCCATATGACGACGGTTGAAGGATTGCGTAAGAGGGTCCACGATGGCCGCGGCTTCAGCAATTTTCCGGTGTTCGCGTTCTTTCAGCAAAGCCTCGCGAGTGTGGCGCAGGGTGTGGTGTTGCCGCATAAGGTGGAGGTTCAACAGAAACATCAATCCAACAAGCCCAAGGAAGAGCCGGGGTAGATACCATTGGTCTGGCCGCTGATCGGAGAGCTCTTTCAGCTGCGGAAAAACCACTAACACCATGCTGACCGTAACAACCAGGCTCAATCCACTGAGCGTTGCCCACAGTTGGCGGTCCTCACGCTCAATCTTTTCGAGCCCGCCATCGATGGCAGCGCTGTCTTCCGGTTCTATGGGCGAAGCGTTCTGTGAACTCAAGGGAACGGAGGAAGTCACCCCGAATTTTGAAGAGAACAGAACCGCAGATGAAGGGGGGACACTTATCGTATCCGTCGGCGAACTAGACAAAGCCGAATCCTTGAAATTGGGCATGTAGTTTTGAAGTCTCGTTTCTCAATTTTGGCCCAATACGTAGCGGCAGTAATCGCGAGGGAGGCTACATCCATTTTTCTGGAGGTAATAGGCCGCAGGATACTCAAGTACCCAAGCGAAGCGCGCGTCTCGGCCGTCCCTGTCCTTCAGTAATGTAAGTTGTTGATTCCAACAGAAGGAAGACAACAAGCACAACGCCGGGGGTTTCGCGCTCAGTCCTTTCCGGATCTTGGACACTCATCAGCAATTTTATCGTAAGTGCTCTTAAATCAGTGAAATAGCCATTTCCAAAGAGCTACAAAATGCACGCGGACATGTCATAATCATGCCTATGTCACGCCCTTCCCTACCGTCATGGCTACGCAAATTGCCCTCGGTGGATGAGCTTCTCCGGTCGCCCTCGGTGATGACTCTTGTCACCAGCGAAGGGCGGCCTGCTGTAACCGACGCAGCACGAATCGTCTTGGCGAGGTTGCGGGAGGAAATTGTTGGGGGCCAGTGGGATGGTCAACAAATGGACGAGCGGCGAATGGACTTAGCCCTTGCGGGAATCGAGGGGGCCATCGAACGGCAGTTGGTAAGATCATTGCGAGATTCGTTGCGGCCTGTGATCAACGCAACTGGAGTGATCCTCCACACAAATCTGGGGCGTGCGCCCCTTTCCTCGCAGGCTCTCGACCATGTGCGCGAGTGTGCCCAGGCCTATTCGAATCTTGAGTTCGATCTGGAACGTGGCGATCGCGGGAAACGGGATATCCATGTCGACCGTCTGTTCCAACATTTGTTGGACCCCGGCAACTCGCGGGAAAATGCACCGGCGATTTCCACGATTGTGGTCAACAACAATGCCGCCGCCGTGCTCCTGGCCCTGAATACACTAGCGGAAAACGGTGAAGTGATTGTCTCGCGAGGAGAACTTGTCGAGATCGGTGGTTCCTTCCGAATTCCGGACGTCATGGCGAAATCGAATGCCATCCTGCGCGAAGTGGGGACCACGAACCGCACGCGCGTTGCCGACTACGAGCGCGCTATTAACGACAGGACGCGAGCACTATTGCGCGTTCACCGCTCCAATTTTGAGATTTCCGGTTTTACTGCGCAGCCTTCTCTTGAAGAACTCGTTGAGCTGTCCCGGAGGAGCAACATCCCTCTGCTCGAAGATCTGGGCAGCGGTACTCTGTTTGGTCTGCAAGCCATTGGTGTGTCGGGAGAAAATGGCGTGCTGGATAGTCTTCGTGCCGGTGTCGATGTGGTGATGTATAGCGGGGACAAACTTCTCGGTGGACCGCAGTCGGGCATGATCAGTGGACGAGGCGACATCGTGGCTCGCATGCGCTCAAATTCCCTGTTCCGGGCGCTGCGCGTGGATAAACTGACGTATGCCGCGCTGGAAGCCACGCTTCTGGCCTATGTTAAGCGAGATTACGAGTCAATTCCCGTGTTGCGGATGATGCAACTTTCGAAGGATGAAATCGCCCGCCGGGCCGAGGCATTGGCGGTTCAAGTGAATGTGCAGGCTTCCGTGATCGACGGAGACTCAGTCATCGGGGGCGGCGCAGCGCCTTCCGCTCTACTTTCCACCAAACTGCTCGCCATTTCCTGCAACGGTCTCAGCGCCAATGAATTTGCGACTCAACTTCGTGCGGCCGAGACGCCCGTGATCGTGCGTGTCGAGGACGATCGGGTGCTGATCGATCTGCGGACCGTGTTTCCTGAGCAAGATGAAGTTCTCGCCAGAGCGCTCAACCATATCGGAGCCGGTCACCGAAGCTGAAAGCGCCGACCTGTGTTTTCGCAGTGATAGTGTGACTTTCATGATCGTTGGAACCGGGATCGACATTGCCGAAGTGCCTCGCATCGCCGCTTCCATCGAAAGATTTGGCGACAGGTTCCTCCGCCGCGTATTTACCCAACAAGAGATTCGCTATTGCGACCGCAAGGCAAATCGAGTGGAGCGCTATGCCGCCCGCTTCGCCGCCAAGGAGGCCGGGATGAAGGCTATTGGCACGGGATGGCGGCACGGCGTGCGCTTCATCGATATCGAGGTGCAACGCCTCCCTGGCGGCCGTCCTACCCTTGTATTTCATGGAGTGGCGGGAGAGTTTGCCGCGAAACTTGGCGTGGTTCGTGTAGCGTTATCGCTCAGCCACACGGCTTCCGATGCTATCGCTAGCGTCATTCTTGAGGCATGAGTGCCTAGTGGGGCGACATCGGAACGCGGTGTGCCGTCTGGTATGATTCTTTCTGTTATGCAGACCTTGACCCGAAGTCTGCCCGCTGCGAGGGACATTGCCTAGCCAGAAGCAGTTGCATTGGTCCGAACTGCGGGTTGGTCTCACGGTTCTGTTTGCGGCCGTCACGTTGACCGTGCTCATCTTTCTGATGAGCGGAACAACGGGCATGTTCACACACAAAATCAAGCTGAAATCCTATTTTGACAATGCCAGCGGCCTGCGCCTGGGTGCTCCTGTGCGCCTCGAGGGTGTAGACATCGGCAACGTCGAGGCAATTCAAATCGTCAAGAACAAGCCGCTGACCCCCGTGGAAGTCACGATGAAAGTAAGCTCGATGTACGAGTATGCGTTGCGCAAGGACTCCGTATCCACGCTGAACACAGCCGGCGTTCTCGGCGAAACTTACGTGGACATCGACAGCGCCCAAGCCAAAGGTGAGGCGGCACGGAGTGGCGACACCCTGCCCACTCTCGACCGGCCCGATTTTCAGGATGTGGTCCGTTCCAGCCAAAGCGCGTTGCAAAACATGCAGGTATTGCTGCAGCGCCTCGACCGTATCCTCACCACCGTGGAGTCTGGACAAGGCTCGGTGGGTAAGCTGATCAACGATCCAACTCTCTACAACCGGCTGAATGCGACGGTTGCTGAGATGCAGGGAATTGTCAACAGAGTCGGACAGGGGCAGGGCAGTCTCGGTAAGTTGTTCAATGATGACACGCTCTATGAGAAAGCAAATGCCACCGTCGATAAGCTGGCTGCCATTGCGGACGAGTTGAACCAGGGTAAGGGGACCGCTGGGAAGCTCTTGAAAGATCCAGCGCTCTACGACAATGCCAACAAAACCATCGCTGAGGCCCGCCAGTTGATGGAGCAGGTCAATGCTGGAAAGGGTGCACTGGGTAAGTTGGCGCGGGATGAAGAGTTCGCCAAGAAGCTGGACAACACCGTAACCAAGCTCTCGATTATTTCCGACCGCCTCGAAGCCGGCGAAGGCTCGGCCGGGAAGTTGTTTAAAGATCCTTCGCTCTACGACAATGCCGACAAGATGCTGGTCGAAAGCCGCGAACTCATCAAGGCTATCCGTCAGGATCCCAAGAAGTACCTCACGATCAAGCTGCATATCTTGTAAAGCATTCGCTTGCCGCCCCTGGGTGACCATTTTAAGTTCCATTCGTCCAACATTCCGCGAATGTCTTTGTTATCGGCGGGTGCTCCGCCAGTCGGCGATACAATACCCGCTTGGCGCACAGGCCGCCCGAACGGTTGAGTGCTTGTTCTAAGTTATGTCGCGAATCGAGATCTCTCAATGCGAGGAACTATGCGTGCAATACGAATTTTGACTTTTCTGCTTCTCAGTGCGGTGGCATGCTTCGCGCAGGCGGTAGCTCCTCCAGCCACAGGCGGCGCAACCAGTAATTCCGAAAAGAAAAGCGTTCGCTTCAGCCCCGACATGTTGGATCCCGCTATCGATCCTTGTAATGACTTCTATGCTTACGCCTGTGGGCGCTGGATGGCGCAAAATCCCATCCCTGCCGACCGCTCCAGCTGGGGACGCTTCAACGAGCTCAGCGAACGCGGCGAGTATATTCTTCAGGACATTCTGGAAAAAGCGTCCGCCGCAGGTTCGAGTCGCAACGCGATCGAACAGAAGATTGGCGACTACTACGGTTCGTGCATGGACGAAGCCGCGATCGAAGCCAAGGGTATTCAACCCCTGCAAGCGGATCTTAAGGCGATTGCCCGCCTAAAGTCGAAGAAACAAATTACCGCGGAGATTGCCCTTCTTCACCGCGAGGGCGTGAATGCACTCTTCGGCGCGGGTTCCGGAGCGGACTTCAAAGATGCCAGTCATGTGATCGCGCAAGTAAGCCAGGGTGGTCTAGGGTTGCCGGAGCGCGACTACTACTTCCGCAAAGACGAAAAATCCGAAGGCCTTCGCAAACAATACGTGGCGCACGTGCAAAAGATGTTCGAACTGCTCGGCGACGCTCCTGCGAAAGCCGCAGCGGAAGCCAAGTCCGTGATGGACATCGAAACCAGTCTCGCCAATGGCGCGCTCGACATCGTGAGCCGTCGCGATCCCACGAAGGTTTATCACAAAATGACACGCGCCGAACTCGCGTCACTCAGCCCGGATTTTGCCTGGGAGCAATATTTTACGGATCTCGGCGCGCCCACTTTCACGGGTCTCAATGTATCGGAACCGGACTTCGTCAAGAATATGAATGGACTGCTGCAATCGGTTTCCTTGGAGGACTGGAAAACCTATCTGCGCTGGCATGTGGTGCATGGCAACGCCACCGTGCTTCCGAAGAAATTCGACGATGAGAACTTCGAGTTCTTCACCAAGACGCTGCAGGGCACAAAAGAGCAGCCTCCCCGATGGAAACGCTGCGTCCGCGCTACGAACGGGGATTTGGGAGAAGCCGTGGGTCAGAAGTATGTTGAGCTAACTTTTGGCGCGGAAGGCAAGGAACGCACGCTCAAGATGGTGAATACCATCGAGGCTTCCTTGCGCGAGGACATCAAGAACCTCCCCTGGATGACGGAAGAAACTAAAACGCGTGCGCTGGAGAAACTGGCCGCCATCACTAACCGCATTGGCTATCCCGATAAATGGCGCGACTACACGAATTTCAAAGTGGTCCGCGGAGACGCCCTCGGCAACTCGCAACGCGCCAACATGTTCGAGTTCGCGCACGACATGGAAAAGATAGGCAAGCTTGTCGACAAGGGTGAGTGGCCCTATCCGCCACCAACCGTGAACGCCAGCTATAACCCCTTGCAGAACAACATCACTTTTCCGGCGGGCATTTTGCAACCGCCGTTCTATGACAATCAGGCTGATGACGCTATGAACTTTGGTGGCATTGGCGCCGTGGTTGGGCATGAACTCACACACGGTTTCGACGACCGGGGCCGCCAATTCGATCCCCAGGGCAACCTGAATGATTGGTGGACAAAAGCCGACGCCGATGAATTCAAGAAGCGCACCAAGTGTGTCGTTGACCAGTACGGAAGTTACACTGCCGTCGATGATCTCAAAATCAACGGGGAGCTAACTCTTGGGGAAAACACCGCCGACAATGGCGGTCTTCGAGTTGCTTACATGGCGTTGCTTACCAGTCTGGCCGGGAAAGATCCGGCGCCCGTCGATGGCCTGACCGCGCAACAACGATTCTTCCTGGGCTGGGCGAACGTGTGGTGCCAGAACCGCAGGCCCGAAGTTTCCCGGCTTACGGCGCAGACGGACCCGCACTCACCCGGCAAAAATCGCGTGAACGGCACGATTTCCAACATGCCAGAGTTCCTGGAAGCGTTCCATTGCAAAGCGGACGCTCCCATGGCGAGGCAGAACGCGTGCCGGGTCTGGTAGGGTTCGCTTCTAGCTAGTTCTTAGCTGCTAGCTAAAGTGTGTTTCCCCGACCCAAAAGATTATGACGCCCTAGATAACCGGTGCCGCCGCTGGAATGCTTGATTCCGACTGCTCGTGCGCGTGATAACTCGATCGCACCAACGGCCCTGACTCCACATGCCGGAATCCCGCGGCCAGGGCCTGCTCCTTGAGCATCAGGAACTCTTCTGGGGTGTAGAAACGTGCAATCGGAAGATGGTCTTTGGAAGGCCGTAAATACTGTCCAATCGAGAGAATGTCCACTGAGCGCGCCGCCAGGTCGTGGAACACTTCAATCAGTTCGTCCGAGCTTTCGCCAATGCCTACCATCAAGCCCGTCTTGGTCACCATGCTCGGAGCAAATTTCTTGGCGTTGGCCAGCAGGTCGAGCGTTCTCTGGTAGCGCGCGCCCGAGCGCACCGCCCGGTACAGACGCGGTACCGTCTCCGTGTTGTGATTTAAAACGTCGGGCCGGGCGTCGAGCACAATCCGCAGAGAATCTTCGCGCCCCTGGAAGTCGGGAATCAGCACCTCCACGCGGCACGCGGGAGAAAGCTTGCGGATCTCGCGAATCGTCTCGGCAAAAATCTTTGCGCTGCCCACGTTGTCGTCGTCGCGGTTCACGCTAGTCACCACCGTGTACTGCAGGCCCAGGGTGTGCACCGCCTCGGCCACGCGTCCCGGTTCGTCCCAGTCAATCTCTTCCGGACGTCCCTTGGGCACCGCGCAGAACCCGCAACGCCGCGTACAGATGTTGCCGAGCAGCATGAAGGTAGCCGTCTTGTGGTTCCAGCACTCGCCAATGTTCGGGCACTGTGCCGATTCGCAGACCGTGTGCAGACCCAGACTGCGCGCTAACCGCTTGAGTTCATGGAAGTTCTCCCCCACCGGCGCGCGCGCCTTCAGCCACGAGGGCTTGGGCGGCGTCAGCCGCGGATTGAGCTCGATCTGCACCAGTTGCGACGAGGAAGACATTTAGCTTTGATTGTAAACGAAAGCAGTTGCAGGCGAAGGCGTCTCCGCTCCGTTACTGAGTCCAAAGCGCCAGGTATGCATCTACGTTGCATGACGAGCCTGACGGAGTTCAACTTGGCAGAGGCCATCGCAGTCCTCACCCGCACTCCCGCAACCCTCGACGCGCTATTGCACGGGCTGCCCAACATCTGGGTGCGCAGTAACGAAGGACGAGGCGACGAAGGGAAAGATACCTGGAACGCGTTCGACATCGTGGGTCACCTGATCGTCGGGGAGCGCACCGACTGGATACCGCGAGTGCGAATCATCCTGGAGAGCGGCGAAGCGCGGCCCTTTGATTCCTTTGACCGCTTTGCGCAGGTGAAAGAGAGTCAAGACAAGTCACTCGAGCAGCTCTTGGACGATTTCGCCCGCCTGCGGAGGGGGAATCTGGCTGTGCTGCAGGCACTGAATTTACAGCAGGCAGACTTGACCCGGCGAGGAAAGCATCCAGCGCTGGGGGTGGTGACGCTCGCGCAACTTTTGGCGACGTGGGCCGTCCACGACCTCACTCATGTGCATCAACTATCCCGCGTGATGGCTCATCAGTATCGTGACGCAGTCGGTCCGTGGAGCGCGTATCTGGGCGTGTTGCAGTGCACAGGTCATAGCGCTCCGTAGACTGACTGGGTGCTTGTTTACTAATTCCCGCCGTCTTCATCGGTATACAATCAGAGGCCGCAATCCAACTGAATCCGAAAAAGAGGAAGAACGCGCTATGGAATTTTCCAACGCGATGCATCGCAAAACAAACATCACAATCATGATCTGCGCGCTGCTGCTGGCCGCTACGGCGGTCGCACAAGAGCTCCCTCTTGCCAAGCCTGAGTCCCTTGGGCTGTCTTCGGAACGGCTGGAGCGGATCGGCACGGCGGTCCAGCACAACATTGATGACAAACGCATTGCGGGCGCTGTCACGCTGGTGGTTCGCCGCGGCCATGTGGCCTGGTTCAAGGCACAGGGCATGATGGACCGGGAGGCCGGCAAGCCGATGCGCCCTGACGCTATGTTCCGGATTTGCTCCATGACCAAGCCGATTACCAGCACTGCCATCATGATGTTGTACGAAGAGGGTGCCTTTCTCTTGGACGACCCCGTCTCGAAATACCTGCCGGAGTTCAAGAATATGAAGGTCCTGGTCAAGCCCGCGTCGGGCGAGCCCTACTCGATTCCAGCTACTAAAGAGATCACGATTCGCGACCTCTTGCGGCACACGTCGGGACTGACCTATCACTGGAACGCCGACCTCGGCGCCAAGTACAAAGACGCGAATGTCGCACACGGCATACTGCAATACGACGGCACCATCGGGGATAGCGTAAAGAATCTGGCGGGCCTCCCGTTGCTCTTTAACCCGGGAGATCACTGGGAATACAGCCTGGGGGTGGATGTTCTCGGGCGTCTGGTGGAAGTCGTCTCCGGCAAGCCATTGGATGAATTCTTCCGCACTCGCATCTTTGAGCCGCTGGCGATGAAGGACACGTACTTCTACCCGCCTGACAACAAGCTCGATCGGCTGGCCGCCGCCTACACTTACTATTCCGACAAAGGTCTGAACCGTTTCCCCGATACTCCGATCACGGAAGGCTCGATGGTCTATTCCGCGGATTATCCTTATCGCGGCCCGAAGAAGCTGTTTGCCGGCGGCGCTGGGCTGGTTTCCACGGCTGCGGATTATGCGCGCTTTTGCCAGATGATGCTCGACGGCGGCAAGTTTGGGAACACGCGACTTTTGAGCCGTAAGTCGGTCGAACTCATGAGCCACGATCAATTGGGAAAGATCAGCGCCGAACAGGATTTTGGGCTGGGATTCGGCATCGAGGGCATGAAATCTCCGCTTTCTGAACTTGGATCACCGGGAACATTTAGTTGGGGAGGATTCTTCTATACAACGTTCTCGATTGATCCGAAAGAGCAGATGATCGTGATCTTTATGGCGCAACTGCATCCGACGGGGGATTTGAGCCTCGACCATCAGGTGCAGGTGCTGGCTTATCAGGCGATTGTGGATTGAGAGTGAAACTATTGAGAATGAAACTGAGTGGAAACAGCAACGAGTCTCTTAAACTTTGTCATCCTGAGCGAAGTCGAAGGGCCCCTTTACTAGCATAAGCCAAACCGGTCTTTTCTTCGACGGGCAGTGCCCGATAATATCCGCAATGCCGGACGGCTGCAAACCAAATAGGTTATGGACGGCACCCTACAACGTATGCAAATACACCAGCAGATTTTCGGTTTGTTGCTGCGTTAGGGCTGGCCCAAACGCGGGCATATCTTTGCGGCCGGAGCGGATGATCTCGCCTACGCGCTCGTCATTGGCGGGCAGCCCGCTCAGCGAGAGATATTGGTGCTTAAACATACCCTGCAGGCTTGGTCCCTTCTTGCCCTTTGACGAATAGGGTTCGTGGCAGCGGTCGCATTGATCGTCGTAAACACGGCGTCCGGCCGATTGCGCTGCCGTCAGCCCAAGTTCGGCATCCGATTTGCGGCGCTCATCGCAGGCCCCAGCGAGCAATAGAAAAATAAGCATCCCTGCAAATGTCAGCAGCACCCAGAATGTCTTCACCAACAAAAGCTCCTTCTCAGCGCAAGCGTGAAACACACCTTGCCTCTCACAAGATTACAATGACCTTGGTTAGCATGAGCTATTCAACTTCCATGCTGCGCGTCAAACGGGTCTACGAAACTCCCTCGCGAGCCGATGGCGTGCGCGTGTTGGTCGACCGTCTCTGGCCGCGCGGCTTGAGCAAGGAAGCTGCCTCCGTAAAACTCTGGTTGCGCGATCTGGCTCCCTCGGACGCACTGCGTATCTGGTATCACGCGCATCCTGAAGCCTGGGCACAGTTTCGCAAGCGCTATTTCAAAGAGCTGACGCATTCCGAGGCGGCGCCTGCCCTGGAGCAACTCTATGTGCTCCAATTCAAACGGAAGCATGTGACACTCCTGTTTGCTTCCCGGAACATAGAGCGAAACAATGCCGTCGCACTCAAGGAACTCATGGACGGCACCAGGAAGCCTCCCACCGGCACTGGTCCGGCAGTAGCAATGGCGGTTAGGAAACGCGCAGTCGTACCCAAGGGGACACGCAAAAGTTAACCGCACCTTCGCAAAACCATGCGCAAACTTTTCCATTGGGATCTCGGAACCCGAAAACTTACCCTTGGCCAGCGGACGTTGCTCATGGGCATCGTCAACGTGACCCCAGACTCGTTTTCCGATGGAGGGTTACATCTGGACGCAACCCACGCCGTTGAACATGCCTTACGCCTGCTCGACGAAGGCGCCGATATCGTGGATATCGGCGGTGAATCCACCCGCCCGGGAGCCGCTGCAATCGTCTCCGCGCAGCAGGAACTTGATCGCGTGCTCCCTGTCATCCAAGGGGTAAGAAAGGCGCGCCCTGAAGCTATTGTTTCCATCGACACTTACAAAGCCAGTGTCGCTCACGCCGCCGTGGTAGCAGGCGCGGAGATCGTCAACGATGTCAGTGGCGGGACTAGGGATGCCGATATGTTGGCAGTACTCGCTGAGCTGCGATGCGGCTTCGTTCTCATGCATATGCGCGGACGACCTGCGACATGGCGGTCCCTCCCGCCGATTGGAGATGCGCTCGCGGTTGTGCAACAGGAGCTGGCGCAGCGGATCCAGGAAGCCGCCAGGCGCATTGCGCCCACCCGGATTGTCTTAGACCCCGGCTTTGGCTTCGGCAAGAGCTTCGACGAGAACTACCCGCTGCTGAATCATTTTGAGACACTGCACGAACTGGGATACCCGCTCTTGGCAGGTGTTTCACGTAAGTCGTTCATAGGACGCACTCTTGTGGGCCAACCATCGCAAGATACCGGTGTAGCGCCGGAGCTTACTCCGCCAAGCGAACGCCTTTACGGCACTCTGGCCGCCGAGACAGCACTCATATTGAAAAGCGCGCACATTATCCGCACTCACGACGTTCGCGCTTCCCGCGATGCGGCGCGCATCGCCGACGCCATTCTGCAAGCCACATAGAATCAGGACTCTAACAAGAATCCACCACCATGGACACTTTGACGAAGCTCGCCAGCAATGCCCGAGTCACAATCCGCCGCTCCGGCCCTCCCAACCCCGACGGCACCTGCGTTGTTTATTGGATGCAGCGCGCGCAGCGTGGCATGGATAACCCAGGGCTGGACGTGGCGGTGGAAGCTGCCAATGCTCTTGGCAAACCTGCGGTGGTGTTCTTTGCACCCGTTCCCTACTATCCCCACGCCAACCGGCGGCATTACAGGTTTCTGTGTGAGGGCATTCCCGATATCGCGGCGGATGTGCGGGCGCGCGGGGTTGGATTTGTGCTGCGGCGGCATCCAGACCATAGCCTGCTGAAGTTTTGTGACGAGGTGATGCCGTGTCTCGTGGTGGGCGACGAGAATCCCATGCGCGAGCCGCGCAGTTGGCGGGAAAAAGCTGCTGAGCGCTTGCGGGTGCCGCTGTGGACCGTGGATGCCGATGTAATCGTCCCCACCAAGCTGCTGGAGAAAGAACAGTATGCGGCGCATATCATCCGGCCGCGGCTGCAGGCACGGTGGGAAGAATTTCTTAAACCCCTCGGCAATACCAAAGCGAAGTTTGCCTGGAAAAAACCCGCGGGACTCCTCTCATTGGCGGACGAGTTCGATGTCACCGAAGGTTGGGAACTGGATCGTTCGGTGGCGCCGGCGAACGCATTCCGCGGAGGATCGCGCGAAGCGGCACGGCTGTTGCAAGAGTTCGTGAAAACCAAGCTCAAGGGCTACGGCACGCAACGGAATAAACCCGAAAACGACAACACCACACGGCTCTCGCCGTATTTGCATTTCGGCCACATCGGGCCACACACGGTTGCTATGGCGGTAAAGAAGGCTGATGTTCCGAATCCGGATCGGGAAGCGTTTTTGAATCAGTTATTGATCTGGCGGGAACTGGCAATCAATTTAGTGCACTTCAATCCAGTTTACGATTCGATTGAATGCGCCGAACCATGGGCACACCGCACTCTCGCGGCGCACGCCAAAGATCCTCGCCCAGTCGTCTATTCGGAAAAGCAGCTCGAAGCCGCCGAGACGCATGATCCCTTGTGGAATGCTTCGCAAATGCAGATGGTGAACACAGGCTGGATGCACAACTACGTCCGCATGTACTGGGCGAAGAAAATTCTGGAGTGGGTGAAGTCTCCCGCGGAGGCGTACCAGATTGCTGTCCGCCTCAACGACAAATACGAACTCGACGGCCGCGACCCCAACGGCTATGCGGGCATCGCGTGGGCCATCGCGGGAAAGTACGACCGCCCATGGTTCGAGCGGGAGATCTTTGGGCAGATCCGTTATATGTCTCTTGCCAGCACCGGAAAGAAGTTCGACAGCAAGAGATATATTGCGCAGCAGTTGGGCGGCGGATTGTTTGGGTAGTGGCGTCTCTTACCTCTTGTCATCCTGAGCGAAATGCGTCCCCGCTCGGCGGGGGCGCACGGAGTCGAAGGGCCCCTATAGCACGACGCACTTGCCACGAGAAAGTTCAGAAAGCACGCGGTTTCTGCAGTGCAGGGGTCCCTTCGACTGCGTGACCGCGTGCTTCACGCGCGTCCACTTCGCTCAGGATGACAGGGTCTGAGGAGTGCGACTTCGTTCCAGAAAAGTCACGCCTGCGTTTTTCTCGTGTAAGCTAGCCGTTCCCGCGTTTCTTGTGCAGGCATGGCTGAACTTATCTGGGACGCATTGTGGAAGTATCGGAAGGTTCCGCAGAAGGGGTTTGAAGTTTTTGCAGCCCAGGTGTTTCGCGGATTTGGCCGCGATAAGGTAGACTTTTCGCCATCAAGCCGCCCCCCTTTCTTTGCATCCTTTCCGCGCGACCGTTACACTACTAGTTCTTGCCTTCAGCCTGATCGAACCGATTTCTGATCATCGCGAACTGGCTCGTTCGGACACGGAGGCCGATTTCGTCGTAAAGTATTCAGTCGTAGCGTATTCGTTCGTAGCTTTTTTGTGCAAACCACATCTCATACCGAAACCAAGCGAGGAGAAACATGGCAGCCGTTGACGACAAGGTAAAGCAGATTATCGTGGAGCAGTTGGGAGTGGACGAGGGTGAAGTGACGCCCAGCGCTTCGTTCGTAGACGACCTGGGGGCGGACTCGCTGGACACCGTGGAACTGGTCATGGCGTTCGAGGAATCGTTTGATATCGAGATTCCCGATGAGGACGCGGAAAAGATCCGCACCGTGGCCGACGCGGTCGATTACATCGGGAAGCACTCGAAGAAGAAGGAGTAGGTTTTGTCGAGACGGGTCGTCGTAACCGGAATTGGCCTGATTTGCGGAGTGGGGAACTCATCCGATGTGGTCTGGCAAAACTTGCTGGCGGGCAAGAGTGGCGTGGCGAAAATCACGCACTTTGATGCCAGCCAGTTTGCCTGCCAGATTGCGGCCGAGGTCAAGGGTTTCGATCCGTTAAACTTCATCGAGAAAAAAGAAGTCAAGAAGATGGGCCGCTTCATCCATCTGGCGCTGGCCGCGTCGGAGGAAGCGATGAAGATGTCTGGCCTGGAGATCACTGGCGACTTTGGCGAGCGGGTGGGCGTGCATATTGGGTCCGGTATCGGTGGATTCGATGTGATTGAACGCGAGCATGCGGCGCTGCTGGCTGGCGGGCCGCGGAAAATCTCTCCGTTTTTTATTCCAGCGTCGATCGTAAATCTAGCCGCTGGACATGTGAGCATGCGGTTTGGTGCGACCGGTCCCAACGAAGCCACCGCTACAGCGTGCACGACCAGCGCACATTCCATTGGAGATGCCTTCAAGATCATCCAGCGGAATGACGCGGATGCGATGATCGCGGGTGGTAGCGAAGCCGCGATCACGCCGATGGGCGTGGGTGGGTTTGCGGCGATGCGTGCGCTCTCGACGCGTAACGACGATCCCGAGCATGCGAGCCGTCCGTGGGATAAAGACCGCGACGGGTTTGTGGTGGGTGAGGGGGCTGGAATTCTGGTTTTGGAAGAACTAGAAATGGCGAAGCGCCGCGGCGCGAAGATTCAAGCCGAGATCGTGGGTTATGGGATGAGCGGCGACGCGTACCACATTACTTCGCCTGCGCCGAATCATGAAGGCGGTCGCCGCGTGATGGTGAACACGATGAAGGATGCCGGGATCAAGCCGGAGCAGGTCGACTACATTAACGCGCACGGGACTTCGACGGATATTGGCGATAGGCTGGAGACTGTCGCGATCAAGAATGCGTTCGGCGAGCATGCCTACAAACTGGCGGTCAGCTCGACAAAGTCCATGACGGGGCACTTGCTGGGCGGCGCTGGTGGCTTGGAAGCGGGTATCACGGTGATGGCTCTGCGGGACGGAATCCTGCCGCCGACCATGAACCTGGCGCATCCGGACGTGGACTGCGATCTGGACTATGTGCCCAACCATGCACGGAAAGCGAACCCGGAATATGCACTCTCGAATTCGTTCGGTTTCGGTGGTACGAATGGTTCGTTGTTGTTCCGCCGCTGGTCGGAATAGCCGTATTGTCCTTATTTTTCTTGGCGCCCGCCGCTGATTCGGATGTACCTGCAAGCCGCATGGTCTGCAGCTTCCTAGCTGCAATTTTTCCCCCAAAGTATTGCTAATCCCGGCAGTTCATCACTGCGGACTGATCTTTCGTACCCCCTGGGGACTGCGGAAGGCGTTGCGATTCGGGTAAGCATTGCCGACAATACAAACAGGACAACAATCCCCTTTCCAAGCAAGGAGAACGCCTCTGAGCACGACCTTCCTTTCCAGCGTAGCTGCGACAACCCGGCGGCTTGCCGCGCGTGTCGCATTGGTGGATGTGAAGGAACCCGCACGCGCGATTTTGGCGGAGTGTTTCCGGAAATTCGGTATAGAAACGCTGGAGGTGGATGACCAGTTTGCAAAGAGGATGGTGTCGGAGAAGGTGGACGGGTGTGTAGTGCGGCTGGGCCTGGGGCCGGATGCGCTGGCGGTGATGGAGGCGGCGCGTGCTTCCGCTGCGAACAACCGCATTGTTTTGTATGGGCTGGGTGGATCGGCACATGACGCGATGCAGTACTCGCGGTTTGGGGTGAATGCGGTCTTCACGGAACCGCTGGAGCGACAGACAGTGCTGAAACTGGTGAAAGCCACGCACCTGCTGGTGCTGCACGAATTCCGGCGCTATGTGCGCGTGCCCGTGGCCACTGAAGTTGCCGTAACGACGAATGAGGGCAAACGGTTTTCCATAATGAGCCAGGACATCAGCTCTGGCGGAATTTCGCTGAAGGGTGAAGATGTGGCTCCGGGGACCAGCCTCGAAGTTTCGTTTGCGCTCCTGACGCTGCCGCGGATTTGGGTGCGGGGTTCTGTGAGCTGGCAAAAGAAAGACGACCTGGAGATTGGCATCAAGTTCGATCCGCAGGATGAACGGCGGATGAAGATCAAAGAATGGATCGACTCCTATTTGGGGTGCGGCGGGTAGGGATCTGTTCCGAGCTGTTCCTGCCAGTACAATTAAGGCCGGTGGATTCGGCTACTTCCAACATTAGTGCTGAGATTCCAGAGCGGCGCGTACGGTTTACGCTGCGACAGCGGATTGTGCTTGCCCTGGTTTCTGCTGTGGGGTACGTGGTGATCCGCGCGCTAGGTGCGACGCTCCGCTTTGCCTGGTCGGAAGAAGAAGGCGCGACAGCGGAGCGTATTGCACGGCCCGCGATTTATTCCTTTTGGCATCAGTGCATTTTCCCGGCCGCTTTTCTCTTTCGCGAGCAGCATATTGGCGTGATGACGAGCTTGAGTTTTGACGGTGAATTTATCGCGCAGATTATTGAGAAGCTGGGATTTCACGCGGTGCGTGGTTCGAGCAGCCGTGGAGCAGTAGGAGCGCTGCTCGGCATGCGGCGCGAAATTGAATGCGGCGAAGCGGTAGCGTTTACCATTGATGGTCCGCGTGGTCCGCGCTATGTGGCCAAGCCGGGGCCGGTTTTCCTGGGGCTGGCCACAGGAGCGCCCATGGCCGCATTTCATATAGCTGTGGACAAAGCCTGGGTGCTGAAGTCCTGGGATGCGACATTGATCCCAAAGCCCTTCTCGCGGGCGCTGCTGCGGGTGAGCCGAGCCATGCATGTACCGCCGGATGCAGGCGATGCGGCGTTGGAAGCGTACCACGCTGAATTACAAAGCGCGCTGGAGCGGGTGCAGGAGTTTGCCGAGGCGCACGTGAGCGAAGTGGGCACGGCGGAGTTCCCCGCGGAAACGCGACGAATGCTGCTGGGGGATGCGCGCAGGTTGTAATTCACAGGGGCGAGGATGTAGAGTGACACTCCTGTTCAGATTCCGATCTGTTCGGGTTGTTGGTAGTTCCGGTCGTTTGTTGTTTTCCGATCTTTCTCAGAAATGATTCGGTTCGCGTGTCCTTGTCGTAAGACAGGGATTTGGAAGCGGGTGAGAATCCCGCGCTGCCGCGCAACTGTGAGCGAGGACAAAGCAAAGGGTCACTGGGTGCAAACCTGGGAAGGCCAGTTGCGGAAGCCGGGCTACTCATGCCCTTACTCGCCGAGCCAGGAGACCGCGCTAACCGTTCCCAGAAACCCTTTTCGCATGGAGGAGGAGTTATGCGTTCTTTTTCGACCTTGGTGTCAGTGTGTGCTTTGTCGTCCGCGGTTCTCGCGAGCGATCTTCACGTAAAAATTGTGGACCCGCAAGCAGCCGTGGTTCCAGGTGCGCAGGTAGTGCTGCTGCGCGAGGGCAGTGGCACGCCGGTTTCCGTGCAGGTGAGTTCGGGAAGTGGAACGGTCGTGTTTCAGGGACTTGCTGACGGAAAGTACGCGGTCAGGGTTTTAGCGGTGGGATTCGGCGTGCGCGACGAGAAAGCCGAAATTCCCGGGCCAGAGCTTGACGTGCATCTTGCTTTGGTCTCTGCAGTGGAAACAGTAACAGTGACGTCGGCGGGCATTCCGGTTCCCGCAGAGGATTCGGGAGCGCAGGTCTCAGCGCTGGATGCGAGTCAGCTCAACGGCATGCAGTCGATTGCGGCTGCCGATGCCCTGCGCTTCCTGCCAGGAGCGGTCGTGAGCACCGCCGGCCGGCGCGGTGGATTAGCTTCGCTGTTCGTGCGCGGTGGAAACTCCAACTACAACAAAGTGATTGTGGATGGCGTGCCAGTGAATGATCCGGGTGGCGTGTTCGATTTTGGTGTGACACCACTTAGTGGCGTCGACCGAGTAGAGCTTGCACGTGGCGCGCAGAGCACTTTGTATGGCTCCGAGGCGATGACGAGCGTGGTCCAGGTATTCACGCGCGAAGGCACTACCCGGGTTCCGGAACTCCGTTTCGGCGCAGATGGCGGGACGTTTTCGACGGCGCGCGGATATGCCTCGCTTGCTGGTGCGCGCGGGCGCTTTGACTACGACGTGTTTGGAGCGCAGACGAATAGCAACGGACAAGGCATCAACGACGTTTATTCGAGTTCGTCCGAAGGCGCTAACTTGGGTGTTGCTCTCAGCCAGCGAGTGCAATTTCGCCTGCGCACACGTCATGCGAATAGCTTCTCGGGCGTTCCCGGACAAGTGTTTTCGCAAGCGACCCCGCCAGTCGAAGCCAACCCGATTGAGTTTGGGCGCAGTAACACCATTCTGGGCAGCGCGGACCTGAGTTTCAATGCATCTTCGCGCTGGCGCCATGACCTGCACGGCTACGAATACCGCCTTAAGAGAGCGAACCTCAACACGCCGTTTCCTTCGCTATCGGATATCAATCGGGCAGGGTTTCAGTATCAGGGAGAGTATTGGGCGCGGACCTGGGCTCGCACTACCTTCGGCTACGAATTTGAGGATGAGAACGGTTTTGTGGGAGGCACACATGGACTGCGACGGAATGATTCCGTCTACGGGCAGGAGATTTTGACACTCGGGAGGTTTGGTTTAGTGGCGGGCGCGCGGTATGTGCACGACAAGACATCCGAAAATGAAACGGTCCCACATGTTGCGGGGAGCTACGTGAGCAAGGTTGTGCCCCGAGTGGCGGCAACGTATGTGCTGTTTCGGGGAGGGGAAGCTTTGTCTGGAACCCGCCTGCGTTTCGCCTATGCGGGCGGTATCAAAGCACCTGCGCTCGACGAGGCTTTTGCCACTTCATTTAACGTCGCGAACCTGGATCTAAGAGCGGAAGAGAATCGCTCGTTGGAGACGGGAGTGCTGCAAAGCTTGTTTCACGGAAAATACACAATGTCGGTAAATTTCTTTGAGAATGACTTCCGGCGTCAGATCCAGGAGTGTTGTTTCGATCCAGTCACCTTTGTTGGAAAATTTGTGAACCTGAATCGGTCGGTAGCGCGAGGCGCTGAACTCGAGGGCAGCGCCCGCGTCAGCAAGCGGCTTTCGCTGAATGCTGCATATACCAACCTGTCAACAAAGATTCTTGAGTCACCGCAGTCGTTTGGAGATCCTTTCCTGCCGGGTCAGCCTCTGTTACGTCGCCCAAAACACTCGGGAAGCTTGCTGCTCAATTATTCGGGAAGGAAGTGGGGTGGGAATCTCGGGGGCAGCTTTGTGGGACGTCGTCCAGATCGTGACTTCCAATTTCCGTCGCTGGGTATCGACCATGCTCCCGGCTACGCCCGCGTGGATGTCGGCGGATGGTACCAGGTCCATTCCCGCGTGACGGCGTACGTCAATGTTGAGAACGCGCTCAACCGCCACTATCAGGAAGTGGTGGGATATCCTGCGCTGCGCGCGAACTTTCGAGCGGGGCTGCGGTTCCGGTTGGGCGGCGAATAGGACATCTTTCGTGAAGGCCTGTGGGATACTGAGTGCATGAACACAAGGGAAACCCCACCGAGCCCTTTGCAAATCGGGTCACCGAACGACCCGAAATCCGTGAAGGTGGATATCTCCGGCGGGACCGGCCTCGAGATTGTCTGGAAGGACGGTCACCGTTCCAGCTACTCGTTTGTGTTTTTGCGCGATGCCTGCCCTTGCGCGCTATGCGATGACGAGCGCGACAAGAGCGGGCGCAAACCCGGTGAGCCGCCGGCGCTAGCTCCGGGGGCGCTTCCGATGTTCAAGGAGAAAGCCCGGCCCTCGCACGCGGAACCAGTGGGCCGGTATGCAATTCGTTTCAATTGGAATGACGGCCACGATCTGGGAATTTACTCGTGGCCGTTTTTGCGCGAGCATTGCCCGTGTGAAGTCTGTCAGGCGGCGCGGAAGAAGTAGATCACCTTCAACTCAATAACCGCAGTAGTGTTCCCGCCACTCTTCGCGGCGATGGTATCTCCACCACGTGTTGCAGCGTTAGGAACACCGCTTCTGACTGAAAGTTGCGCATCTTCCCGATTCAGACCAGAGTGCGGATACAGACCAGGATGCTAGACTGGCGAAGCGAAATTCCAGGAGAGCCTCAAGAATGAATCCTGTTCTCGTAGTCCACGGCGGCGCGTGGGCCATGCCCGACAACATGGTGGAAGCACACAAGAACGGTATGCGCAATGCGTTGACCGCCGGCTGGAACGCGCTGCAGCGCGGTGGCTCGTCGCTGGATGCTGTGGAAGAGGCAATCGTCATTCTGGAAGACGACGAGACTTTCGATGCCGGACGGGGCAGCTTTTTGAATCGCGAAGCCAAAGTTCAGATGGATGCGCTGCTCATGGAAGGCTCCACGTTGCGAGCGGGTGGCGTGGGATGCGTAGAGCGTGTCAAGAATCCGGTGCGTGCCGCGCGCAAAATTTTGAGCGAGAGTCCGCATGTGTACTTTGTAGGTGAAGGTGCAGAACGCTTCGCGCAGGAGCACGGTGTTCCGCTATGTAAAAACGAAGACCTCGTCATTCAACGGGAGATCGAGCGACTGCGCGAGTACCAGGCGCACGCGTCCGAGCAAAAACCGGACCTGTTTGCTCCGGCCGTTTCGCACGATACGGTGGGGGCGGTGGCGGTGGACAGCAGCGGCCACATCGCGGCGGGTACATCCACCGGTGGAACACTGAATAAAGCTCCGGGCAGGTTGGGAGATTCTTCGTTGATTGGCTGTGGCTGCTACGCAGACAATGACACCGCTGCGGTGTCAACGACGGGCTGGGGCGAGCCCATCATGAAGCTGGTACTGGCGAAGTGGACAGCTGATCGCGTGGGTTCCGGCCATGCGCCCGACCAAGCTGCGGCCGAAGCGATTCAGCACCTAAAGAACCGCGTAAACGGGCACGGGGGCATCATCGTGCTGAACCGCAAAGGCGAATTTGGAATTTTTCATAACACGCCAAGAATGGCTTGGGGCGTGCGTTCCAGCATTCTGGACGTGGTGGGAATAGAAAAGCGCTAACCTTCCCGGATTCCCGCAAGAATAACTACCCTGTGCTAACCAGTTCAACTCCCGAACAACATAAGTGTTGCCCTGCATGGCCATTGTGATGTACAACCCGTGCGGATGGATTCCGCTACGGCGGAGATCGTTTTCAGCGTCGAAAGCGGTCACTGCGGTCTGGCCCCGCCGCGGTTTGCAACGTAGCTTTCGATGCGGAGCGGAGAACAGCGATGAACCGATTGCTGAAATGGGTGGGAGTGGCATGTCTTCTCATGGCAACAGCAGTGAGTTCGCCGGGGCAAAATGCGGCCACCAGCGAATTGCATGTAACCGTCAGGGATCCCAATGGCGCGGTCGTGACCAATGCAACTGTGACCGCGCGCGACCAGACGAAGGCCTTCGAACGTTCCACATCCGCAAATTCCGATGGTGAGTACCACTTGCTGGCGCTGCCTCCGGGCACGTATGCGGTGACCATTGAGGCCGCTGGTTTTGCCCGCGCGCAAGTCAAAGACGTGACCGTCACCGTCGGACAGTCAGCAGAACTGCCCATTGCGCTCACCGTGAGCGCGGGGCAAACCGTAGTGACCGTGACTTCCGAGGCCGGGCTGGTCGAGACCACGCGCACTTCCACCACCGAAACCGTTGACCAGCGCAGTATCGATAACTTGCCCATCAACGGCCGCAACTACATCGACTTCACCAAGACGAATTCGCAGGTCGTGCGCGACAATGCGCCTTCCATCGGCGCCGCGCCCACGTCCGGCCTCAACTTCGGAGGCCAGCGCGCGCGCGCCAACCTCGTCAACGCCGACGGTTTCGATGCAATCGATAATTCCACCAACGGCGTCCGCTCCACGGTTTCCCAGGAGGCGGTGCAGGAATTCCAAATCATCACCAACGGGTATTCCCCGGAGTACGGCCGCGCATCCGGCGGTGTGGTGAACATCATCACGCGCTCGGGATCGAATGACTTGCACGGGTCGGTCTTCGGTTTTCTGCGGAACCGCAAGTTTCAGGCCGTAAACCCGTTCAGCACAGTGAAAGATCCAGCCTATACCCGCGTGCAGGCAGGATTTGCGGTCGGCGGTGCGCTCAAGAAAGACAGAACTTTCTACTATTTCGCCTATGAAACGACGCGACGGCACGAGACGGGTTTTTCGTCGATCGGCGCTAACAACTATGGGCTCGTGCCGTTCGACGCTACGCCGTACTTCAGCCCCGTTGCTCCGCCAGGCACTTTCAACATCGAGGCCACGCCAGATCAGGCGGCCTTCCTGACCGGGATTGAGTCCGCGTACGCAGGTCTGCCGGCCAATTCGCCGCTGCGACCGGTGATTCAGGGCTATGTGTTCTCCGTCGGCGGCAGCTCCGGCATCGCCGTGAATGGAAGCTATCCCGCATCGTTTGCGCTAATCGCCCCAGGCGGCTCCTTGCAGCAATTTCCCACCTCCTGCAATTCGTCCAATACCACTTGCAACGGACTGCCCGCCAGTTTCCACTCGCTCGCCTCGCAGGCGGGAAATTTTCCCGTGTTTGAAGGGACCAGCGTCTACTCCTTGCGTCTCGACCACAACCTCAACGCCAACAACCGGCTCCTCCTCCGTGGCAACGTGAGCCCCAGCACGGTGGATGGAATCGAAGTCAACGGCGAAAACCAGACGTTTGGGCAGAACTCCTATTCCCGCACGTCCCGGCAGAGCTATCG
>CAZUCC010000047.1:0-34417 GCA_964619065.1 uncultured Acidobacteriaceae bacterium
CCGAAGCCCGGCGGATTTTGAGTCCGCTGCGTCTGCCAGTTCCGCCATCCCGGCTACTGTTTAGAACTGAAGAGAAATCAAGCTTAATGGATGCTCTGGGGCTTTGCAACTTGGCATTGTTTTTGCGTTCGAGTGCGGAATTTCTCATTGTTGGAGATTGGTTCTCGCGCGCCACGCGTGCGGGACTTCAATGTACGATGAATTCAATTCTGCTACCGACGGGCAGCCCAGCAGCCTAAGAGTACGCTCCACATCATCCCGCAAAATTTCTAGCGCCCGGGCAATGCCCGCCTCTCCCGCGGCGGCAAGTCCATACGCATAGGCGCGTCCCACGAGAACGGCGCGCGCGCCGAGACAGACGGCTTTGACAATGTCGCTGCCGCGGCGCACGCCGCCATCCATGAGCACTTCAGCTCGATCGTTGACGGCGGTCACGACTTCAGGAAGAGCGCGCACGGAAGGCGAAACGCCGTCCAACTGGCGTCCCCCGTGGTTCGACACAACTACCGCAGCCGCGCCCTCATCGACGGCGCGTCTGGCATCGTCGGCGATAAGAACGCCTTTCACAACAATCGGTCCTGTCCAGGCTGCGCGAATCCACCGCAAATCCTCCCAGGTCACAGCCGCGCGAGCCAAAGCCGCGCCCACATCGGTGAGCGGCATCGGTCCTTTACCAGGGACAATAACATTTTCAAGCTGCGGAACGCCGCCGTCGAGCAGGAAAGAAGTGAGCCATCGAGGGTGCGCAAGAATGCCCGGCAGAAAGGGGATTTTGGCAAATGGCGAGACGCCTAACAGTTGCTTCATGCCATTGCGGGGATCACGTTCGCGCATCCCCGCGACCGCCGTGTCGATAGTGATGACCAACGCAGAAAAACCAGCACGACGGGCTCGATCGATGGAGGCTTCGGCGGCCTCGCGTCCACCCAGCAGATAGAGTTGGTACCACACAGGCCCAGTAGAAGCGGTTTTGACGTTCTCCAGTTTGTGACCGGAAATCGTGGAGAGAATGTACCCAGTCCCCACAGTACCCGCCACTCGGGCGGCGGAAACTTCACCACCGGGCTCCATGAGCCGGCTGTAGCCAACCGGGGCCAGCATCGCCGGAAAGGCAAGGTCATGCTCCAGCACCTGCGTGTGCAAGTCGCATTTTTCAAAAGCCACCGCGTTGCGGGGACGGAACGTGATATCTTCAAACGCACGGCAGTTTTCCTGTAACGTAACCTCAGCATCCGCACCACCATCAAGGTAGTCGAAGACCACCTTGGGAAGACGCCTCTGCGCCAGTCGCCGCAAATCGGCGATGTTGATTACATGGGGAAATGCTACGCGCTTCGCTCTGTTCATTTCGGTTCCTTGGACCCTGTAACGCCCCTCACATTCTCCAAGAGGGATTCCTCACTGCGCTCGGAATGACAATCGCGTTTACGAAATACGTTCTAGCTTGAATATCCTATCCATCCGTAACCATTTCTCTCCCAGAGCCGCTTGCGGCAGCGGCTGTTGAAACTTCCACATAAGGGTTTCCCACTCCTGGACTTTCGGGTTGTGTTGATCGGCTCTAGCCTTGGCTTCAAATGAGAAGTGCTCGTTCACTTCCATAACCATGAACATTCGTGTTCCGAGCAGATAGATTTCCAAGTCCTCGATACCGGAATCCCGGATGCTCTGAGTGATCTCAGGCCAGATTTTCTCGTGATACCGCTTGTATTCGGCGATCAACTTCGGATCGTCTTTCAGGTCCAGCGTCAGGCAGTAGCGTCGGTTCATTGCTAGCTTCAATCCAATCTCAAAAGTGGTAATTCACTATTCCACAACGCGTACTTTCGATCCCGCAAAACTGTAGTAGGCAATGAACGCATAAGCGATCAAGGGCAGCAAATAAGCCAGTGCCAGGCTGTGGAACTTTTCCGAAATCAAACCCATAGCTGGGGCGAAAACCGCGCCGCCGATAATCGCCATGACCAGCAAGGAGCCCCCGATTTTTGTGTTGGCTCCAAGCCCCTTCAGGCCGAGCGCGAAAATCGTCGGGAACATCAGCGACATGAAGAAGCTGGTCAGAAAAATTGCCCACAACCCCACCCACCCTGGAATAAAAACTCCGACAAGGACGAGCGTGACGTTGGCAAGGCTATAAATTCCCATCAATCGACTGGGCGGGACAAACTTCATCAAATAGGAGGAAGCAAATCTGCCCACACCAAAAGCAACCAGGGTGCCAGTCAAAAAATATCCTGCAATTTTTTCCGGCCGGTGCGTGTAGTCCTGCACATACTGGATGAAGTAACTCCACGTGCCAACTTGGGCGCCCACGTACAAAAACTGTGCAATCACCGCCAGAATGAAGTGCCGGTACTGTAGCAGGTCCTGAATTTTTCCGAGACCTTCATTATTGGCCTCAGCCTCTCCCCGCATCGAGGGAAATTTCGTGCGGGCAATCATCGCGGCCCACGCAAACGCGATCATTCCCAGGACAACATAGGGGCGAACCACCCGCAACGTTTCGAGCCGCAAATACGCATCGTATTGGTGTGCCGCCTGCATGGATGTAATTTGCTCCGCATTCAATTCGATGCCTGAGAAAATAAAAATTGTCCCCATGAGGACACCTGTAATTGCACCGATCGGATTGAAGGCCTGGGAAAAGTTCAAACGGCGCTCTGAGGTTTCAGGATCGCCGCATTGCGCGATAAACGGATTGGATGCGGTTTCCAGAAAGGAAAGTCCGCTGGCAATCACAAACAAGGCTACGAGAAAGAAAGAATAGCGTCCGACCAGAGCCGCTGGCCAAAACAAGAAGGCGCCTGTTCCGAATAGCACGAGCCCGATAATGAACCCCGCTTTATAGCCCAGCTTACGCATCAGCAGACCAGCCGGCATAGCCAGCAAAAAATATCCCATGTAAAACGCGGATTGGATCAATCCCGCCTGAAATCGTGTGATCGTGAACGACTTCATGAAATGACGAATCAACACATCGTTAAGGTTGTTGGGAATTCCCCAAAGGAAGAACAGCGCTGTCACTAAAGCAAAGGGGAGAAAGTTGCCAGACGGAAAGAGTGACCTCTCGCCCTGCTTGCTCACAGAAGCCGTCGAAACTCCGGGAGTTGACGTCATCACACCGCCTTGTTTTGCCCTCGGCCGCAACAGCAGGCAGGAGCACATTGTCAGAAATGACGATCTATACCGTCTACGTTAAAGCACGATCAAGATGCACATAGCCACCATCGACAAATAAGTGTTGACCTGTAGTGTGCCCAGCCTTTTCCGAAATGAGAAACACTACCATCGCGGCAATCTCTTCCGGAGCAGTCATTCGCTTCTCCAAAGGAATCTTCGCCAAGATCGTTTTCAGTTTTTCTTCGGGATTCGGGAACGTGTCCAGCCATTGGCGATAGAGCGGCGTCATGACTTCCGCTGGAACGACTGCATTCACACGGATGCCGTAATCGAGCAATTCCACCGCCCATTCGCGCGTCAGCGCAAGAATTGCTCCCTTCGAGGAGGCGTATCCCGATGTGTCTCCCTGGCCAGTGACCGCCGTTTTCGACGCAATGTTCACGATGGACCCGCGAGACCGCTTCAAATGCGGCAGCGCATAATGTGCCATGTCGTAATAATGCAAAAGGTTGCGACCCAGCGAGGCGAGGAACTTCTCCGGACTGCCATGCTCGAGACCGACTTTGTCGTTGACACCGGCATTGTTGACCAAGGCGTCGAGACGGCCAAATTTCTCCAGAGTTTGTTCTACAGCGAGCGAACAACCCTGGGCAGTCAGGAGATCTACAGGTATCACCTCGGTACGTGCACCAAGGCCGTTCAACTCGGCTTGCAATCGCTTCCCCGCTTCGGCATCCCGGTCGACAATCCCCGGAAGCGCGCCTTCGTTAGCGCAAGCTCGCACAATGGCGGCGCCAATTCCCTTGGCGCCGCCCGTAACGAGAACAACCTTATCTTTTATTTGCAGGTCCATTGAATTGCAGACTTCAATATCTACTTGCTCGCAATTCCGAAATTAACGCAGGTTGAAAAACCCGCCGTCCAAGGGATAATCCACACCAGTGAGGAACGATGCCTCCTCTGAACATAAAAAAAGAGCGAGGGTTGCGACTTCCAGCGGGGCTCCCATCCGCCCAATCGGTTGTGCTTGAGACAATTTGTCGAACATTTCCTTTTCCCGGCCAGGATAATTCTTCTGCAGATATCCATCGACAAACGGGGTATGAACGCGGGCCGGAGAAATACAGTTACAACGAATGTTATGGCTCAGGTAGTCCTTGGCAACGGAATAGGTCATCGCAATCACGGCGCCTTTACTGGTCGAGTAGGCAAAGCGGTCGGAGAGCCCAGAAGAACCGGCGATAGATGCCATGTTCAGAATCACACCGCCGCCGTTGGCCTTCATATGCCCAATCGAAGCGTGGATGCAGTTATAGAATCCCTTTACATTGACGCGAAAAATACGCTCGAAATCGGTTTCCGTTGTGCTTTCCACGGTCCCGATGTGCGAGACACCGGCGTTATTCACAAGAATATGGACACGTCCTATACGAAATAGTTCCTCAAACCTCGCTTTGACCTCTTCTTGGTTTGTGACATCTACGACATGAGCTGAGGCTCTACCGCCCGCCGCAAGAATTTCCTGACAAGCAGATTCCGCATCCGGCTGATTCATCTCAAAGATATGAATGCTTGCACCGTGAGCTGCAAATTTCAGCGCAATGGCCCGGCCAATGCCGCTACCAGCCCCAGTAACAACCGCGACTTTTCCGTCGAGTCGAAAATCCGTGATGTTGCTCCCGAAATCTGTCAGAGGGAAACTCCTCGTTTCCAGGGAATGAAGTCTTCCTGCGCTCTCAATTCGGCTTTCGTTCGAACCTCGCCGCTCGCTACTTTCACGACCTGCTCCAGGATGTCCTCCCCCACCTGCGTAATTGTCTTGTCTCCTGAGATGATCCCGCCGGTGTCGATATCAATGATGTCGTGCATGCGCTCGGCCAGAGAGGAATTCGTGGAAAGCTTGACCACGGGAGCGATGGGATTCCCCGTGGGCGTCCCCAGGCCCGTCGTAAACAAAACCACACTGGCTCCGGCGCCCACCTGGCCGGTAACGCATTCCACATCGTTGCCCGGCGTGCATTGAAGATTCAGCCCCTGCGCGGTGGAGTATTCGGGATAATCCAGCACAGCGGTTACGGGCGAGGTGCCACCTTTTTTCGCTGCTCCGGCGGATTTCATAGCGTCGGTCAACAACCCATCGCGCATATTCCCCGGAGAAGGATTCATTTCAAAACCGGAACCAACAAATCTGGCGCGGGCTTCATAACTTTGCATCAAGCGCATGAAGCGGTCGGAAATTTCCTTGCGGACACTGCGATCGATAAAATTCTGCTCCACTCCGCAGAGCTCCGGAAATTCCGAAAGGATCGTCCTGCCCCCCAGAGCGGCAAGCAAATCGCTGGTGTGCCCGATGGCCGGATTCGCTGAGAGCCCCGAGAACCCATCCGACCCTCCGCATTTCAGCCCCACACACAAATGAGAGAGTGCGGCGGGTGCGCGCCGAGCCTTGTCAGCCTCGACCAATCCTAGAAACGTCTGCCGAATTGCCTCCGAAAGCATCGCAAATTCCGAGCCGCTCTGCTGCTGCTCCACAACGACCAGTGGCTTATTGAACTTTGGATTGCGTTGCTGGATCTGCTGGCGAAGAATTCCCACCTGCGCGTGCTGGCAGCCCAGACTGAGGACCGTAGCTCCGGCCACGTTAGGATGGTGAATGTAACCCGCGATCAACCCACAAAGATTGTTGGAATCTTCCCGGGTTCCGCCGCACCCACCTTGGTGAAGCAAGAACTTGACCCCATCGAGGTTTTCAAAAACGCGAGCCGGCGAAGAGCCGGCGCTATCTTCGGATGGACCATTGGGGTTGAGTTCTTCGGTTCCACCCTTCCGATAAAGCTTTGCCAACGCAGCGACCTGCCGGCGGTAAACCTGAGGCAAAGCAAAGCCTAGCTCTTCTTCGAATGCCTGCTTCAGGACATCAATGTTTTTGTTTTCGCAAAATACCAGCGGCACGACAAGCCAGTAGTTGCGTGTGCCAACTTGACCGTCCGGCCGGTGATATCCCAAAAACGTCTGATCCTTCCAGCGTGAAACGTCGGGTGGATTCCAACGGTATTCTCCCGCCTTCTCATGAAAGGGAGCAGCTTCGTGGTGGATGTTGGCGGTATTCACCCATTCTCCTCGCCGGATCGGCCTCACGGCTTTGCCCACGAGGACGCCATACATGATCACGTCAGCGCCGGTAGCGAGATCGTCGGTCGCGAATTTATGTTTAGCGGGAACGTTCGAAGTCAGGGTGTAGTTGTTGCCTTCGAACTGCACCTGTTCGCCCTGCTTCAAGTCGGCGAGCGCGATCAGCGTGTTGTCCCGAGAGTCGAGTTTTAGAATCCTATTTTGCATGGATTTTTCGGATGACAAAAGCATGAACGGAGGCCTTTGCATACGTGTGCAAAATGGCATCCGCTCTTGGCATTGTAGGGCATGCGCAAGGCTAGGCGCGAAATTGTTATGGGGCTGGTGGGAGCCGCCAGAATCGTTGTGCGGTCCGGCCGAGCACGGCCTCACGAACTTTCGGGGTCTGCCGGCTCAGGTAATCCTTGATTACGTCGGTGGTGCGCGAATAAGAAGCGGCTAAAGTACACACCGGCCAATCCGAACCGATCATGAGCCGATGTGGCCCGAAGCACTCCAGGGCGACGTCCAGGCAGGGAGTAATTTGCTCCGGCCGCCAGTTTTGCCAGTCGGCTTCGGTCACCAGTCCAGATAATTTGCAGAAAACATTGGGAAACCCAGCCAGTTCACGAAGTCCATGCGCCCAGGAGTCGATGCACCCGGCCTTGACCGGTGGTTTGGCGAGATGGTCCAGCACAAACCGTTGACGGGGGAACTTCTGTACAAACTCAACTGCTATAGGAAGATGCTGGGTGTAAATCAGAATGTCGTAGGCAAGATCGAATTCTTCCAGCACGGAAATGCCTCGCAGAAATTCAGGCTGCAGCAGGAAGCCGTCTGGTTCACTCTGCACAACGTGGCGAATCCCGACCAGCTTAGGATTCCCGGCAAAAGCTGCCAACTGCGACTGAACTTGAGGCGACCGCAAGTCGACCCATCCGACGACCCCTAGGATGAACGGCGCATCCCGGGCTAAATCGAGAAGCCATTGTGTCTCTTCCAGAGTCTGCCGTGCCTGAACGGCGACACACCCCTGAAATCCATTGCGATCCAGATCGGGCTTCAGATCGCGAGGAAGGAAGTCGCGGCGTAACGATGCCATCGAATCGTCAATCCATTCATATTCGTGTGGATCATAGACCCAGAAGTGCTGATGAGCATCAATGTGCATTGTTCTTGTATTCCACAATTCGCTGGCGCGATTCTCCCAGGCCGTCAACTCCCAACTCCACCACATCGCCCGCCTTCAGGTAGGTTGGCGGCTTCATTCCCAAACCTACGCCTGCTGGCGTCCCGGTACTGATCACGTCACCCGGGAGAAGGGTCATGAACTCACTCACGTAAGAGACGAGCGTGGTGACATCAAAAATCATATTGGCGGTGGAGCTGTTCTGCCGAAGCTCTCCATTCACCTTGAGCCACATCTTGAGATGGTTGACGTCCGGAATTTCTTCTTGCGTCGCGACGAACGGGCCCAAGGGCGCGAACGTGTCGGCACTTTTTCCCTTGACCCATTGGCCTCCCCGCTCCAACTGGAAGCTGCGCTCGGAATAGTCATTGTGCAGGACAAAGCCGGCAACGTAATCGAGAGCCGTCTCTTTGGGCACGTACAGAGCTTTTTTCCCGATAACGATTGCGAGCTCAACCTCCCAATCCACCTTGGTCGCGTTCCGGGGAATTACTAAATCATCATTGGGCCCTACTAAGGATGTAGTGGACTTGAAGAAGATGACCGGTTCCTTGGGCTCCTCCATCTTGCTTTCCGCGGCGTGATCGCGAAAATTGAGCCCGATGCAGACGATTTTGCTCGGCCTGCAGACGGGGGATCCCAGGCGTACCGAAGTCGCTATCCGTGGAGCAGAGGTACGATTTTTTCGCAGCCAGGCATCGAGCTTGGCCAAGCCGCCGTTCGCAAAAAATGCTTCGTCGTAGTCCGAGCCCAGCCCCGAAATGTCCACGCGAGTGCCATCTTCCAGAAGCACTCCCGGTTTCTCTTGCCCCAGATTCCCAAATCGAATCAGTTTCATTCGGTGGACTCTCCCCAAATAGTTTTAATGAGCAGTATTCGTGAGGCGCTCGCGCCTGTTGCCACGGTGGCGACACCCGATTTTATAGAATTAGGTTTAAAACGGTGGCTAACGCGAGAAGAGTCGGACAGCCCGTTAAGTGGATAGGTTCCTGCTGGCGACGACTCAATGACATCTAGGTCCATCATTTCAGAAAGGATTCGGCATCCACTTCGTCAAAATACGGTGCATCAGCAGCGAACTCTTTGAGTAGTTTTAGATGTCCTGCGCCGATGATGACGAGGATACGGTCCTTGCCCGGTTCCGTGCTCCGATTGATGTTGGCGAAAATTCGGAGATTTCTCTTATACCAATTCGTCACAAGGTCAGCCTTCCTATAAATCGCGGGATCATCTGTGGGCAAGAGGCTTGTCATGTACCCCTCATGGTTCTTTTGAATCTCGGAAGCACTGTTCAAGTGGGCAAGATATTGCGTCACAGTGGATTGCCGCAAGAGTTGTTCCTCCGGAGAAAGCTGAGACGGTTCGCTCTTGTGTGATTCAGCCGATGCCGGTGGTTCCCGTACTTCCATTTCATTCGGTGTTAATCCGTTCGCGTACATCTGGAAGTCAATCCCATACACAGTTAGGAGACTCATGCGCTTCGCCAGCCGAAAGCCGATCTGCTCGATTTCGTTTCTGCCCAGGTTATATTGGCCTGCGAGATACTGGCGGTATCGATTAGGCCAGTAAGAGTCGCGATAGGGGGCCTCAATCGCGATCTTGGTGGGTTGAAAGCGGGCAAGTTGTTCGCAGAGACTCTCTATTTCTATCTGTCTTTTCGGCGTGAGGACATCGTCGGCAAGCGTATTGACCTCGTCCAATCCGGGGTTTGCCATGTGATACACCCCCAGAATCAGTATTGGCGAAGCAATACGCGAGTTCTTCGAGTCGCTGGGAACATCGGAGGTTTTCTTCAAGTCTATGGAACCGCTGTCGCCCCCTAAGCTGAATGTCCCGACGAGCGTGTTACCGCTCAACTTTGCTGAGATCGAACCCTTGTCTCCGCTTGCGTCAAATTTCATGGTGATCGCATTGCCATTGCGAGTTCCTCCTGTGATCGAAAAGACACCGTAGGTTGAGCTGATCTGACCCGAGAGGCTGTCATCGACATAGGTCAAGTTGATGACGACGGGAATAGCCTGTTGCTCTTTGCCGGTTGCAGTGCCTTCGTAATGTCCCGTCAAAGGTGGGTCGGTCTGAGCTGTATTCTTTCCTTGCGGCTTCGAGTCTTGGCTCCGCCGCGTCGGCTTAACCTGCTCAACCAGGGAGAGTGCCGGTAAGCACGCTAAGCCGACAATGAGCACGCATTTCAGAAGCCGCAACATGACGGCAATTCTAGCAAACCCCGACAAGGCGCAGAATAGTTGACGTAAGCAGGGCCTTTGCGCTCATGGCCGGGCAAGCTAGCGCGGATTCTGGTCGGATCATGGGCAAACCCGAAGTTGAAACTGCCAGACATGGTGGAGCTACAATGATCTGACCGGGCGAAACGGAAGCGGGCACTGCGGGGACGCAACCATGCTCAGGGATAGCTTGGTGGTCGTATTGATGCCTTGAAAATCCCCGCCCGAAGGGCGGAATACTCACTAACGGAGAACGTCGCTTCTCCATTTCAGGCTGAACCAAGACAGCTATGCCCGCTAGATTTCGGTAAAGCTTGAAGCAGATTCCAGCACTACCGGACCTCGCGCAGATTGGGTACCTTGGCAAGCGACACTCGGTCGCGAATGTCCGCTGCAACGGGCACACCCGGAGTGGGGAAGCGGTACTGTCGGCCTGTTGCGGCTCCCACCGCTGTGATGGCAGTGGTTCCTACATATTCAAAATAAGTAACTCCCATCGGGAATCTGCTACCCGCTCCAACTGGTCGCCGAGGCCCCGCATGCGGAGGCCGCACGGGATTGAACGAGCTTGCGAGTTGTTTCCTCATGTTTCCGCAACAGGACATGTGGTTTCTCCTTAATTCTTACTTTTCCCTTTCGCTTTCTAAGGGTGCGTCCTCTATGTAGCGGGCTGGTTCCTCCGCATTTCGAAGCGACGAAATTCGCTCCAACAAGATCGCTCCGGCTGACAGCGCCGGCCACCAGAGGATGCGCTCCAGACGCGTTCCCGGCACCAGGACTGCAATCGGTAATGCCACCCACAAACTCAGGCAGTAGAAGCAGTCCAGCAACTTTCCCACGAAACCCGTTCCAGCCATTCTGCGCAATCCGACCAGCACATCCCAAGGCCCATCCTCCGCATGCAGCAAATGCGTAATTCGCCACACACAGAGGACGCTCAGCGTAAGCCAATAAAAGCCCATGTTGTTGCCATCTTAGCCGCGCGAGCGTCCCGAGTCATTAGGAGGCCCTTGCAGCCGGAAGGCAAGACCGCCGACTGGTTGACCGGCGGTCCTTTCTCCGTTGCTCCGATTCAGAATCGAGCTTTGTTGAATGCTACTTACTTACCGTCGCACACACATGGTTTCAGCAGCGCGAACCCAATCGTAGACGAGCAGTCGTATTGATCCTGCCGGCTGTACCCATTCGTCGCGCGCGCATAGCAGTATAGGTTGACTGCAAGCGCACCCTGCGTACAGGTCTGGAGCAGAGCACTCGCCGAGTTAGCAAAGTCGGCGGGAGATCCCAGTGAGCCCGCGCTGACGTTACCAGAAATGCCCGCCACTGAGCCCATAATTCCCAGCGAGACACCGAGGCTCCAGTCGAGGAAATCGTTGGGATGGAAGGCAACATAGTAAATGTCGACGATGTCGCCGCCGTTCGTGTAGTAGAGAATGCCGCACGGATCGGTGTCGGTCGAATTAATCGGCGTCTTCACCTTGGGCAACTGCGCCACGGTGTGGTTGTTGTCGATCAGGATCTGGAAGATCAAGTTACCAGCTCCGTCGATGTTGAATGCCGGGGCGTTGGTGTAGGTCCCTACCGGTAGCAACTGATCCGCCAAGAGGTACGCGAACGTCGCCGGACCGCCCAGGTTATCGCTGGCAACATGATTGCCCGCGTTGTCGAACATTTCGAGCCGCAGCGTGCACAGACCGCTCTGGCCGGTAAGCGAGTTGCCCCTGCAATCGAAGCTCGGATTTGGATCCGGAATCGCACCCAAAGTGCTATCGAAATCTGCATAGGGAAAGTCGATCCAGACCGTATTTGGCTCAACAAGTGGATCAAAATGTCCTGGAATCTCGAATAAGTCAGTACTGAGACCAACCGGCTTCGCCACAAACGTCACAGGTGTATTTTGAATGATCACTGTGGACGGCGCGATATAGGTTGTCTTCTGCTTCCGGATGGTGAAGGGGGCGATTATATGGGTAAAGTCCGGATCGCCGGGGAATTTGTAAGACCAGCGGAAGTAACTGATCCCCGCCGTCGGTAAATCGGGATGCATCTGCGTCTTCACCTGCAGCGTTCCGCCCCATGGAGTTTTCCCCGGCAGCAGACCAAGGTCGGGGCCTACACCATCGGTCAACCCTTTTACATACCACAGATCCTCCCATCCAATGTAGTTGGGCCACACATAAAGGTAGTTCGGGCCAGGATTGATCGGCGGGCAAGTAATGGCCTGCGGATCGTCCACGACGATGTCCACTGACGCCGAACCATCGTAGTCGTAGTAAGTGCTGCAAGCGATCTGCGGATCGTAGATCTCCCGCTCCGTCCCCGCTATGTTCTGCACAACCTCGAAATAGAGATCGGGAAAATCTTCAGGGCACCAGAAGCAAACCTCAGCGGAGAAAGAACCGTCGGACTGAATCAGAACTTCGGTGAGTTCCTGCCAGCAAAAAGCCCAGTCCGGAATCAGTTCGCACCACAGCCAAAACAGAAGAGACTTGTTGAGAACGAGATACTGCTTCAAGTTAGCGCCTTCTAAAGCGCGCAATGTAACGGCCGCCTCGGAAAGTGAACTTGCCCGGCTGAAAGCACGTGTAGTGGTGCTACCCGAGGCAGCGGCGGCTCGATTCACTGCGAGAACTTGTTTCTGTACCTTCCCTACGCCAGCCTGACTAAGGCGCGCTTGTGAGACCTTATTGATGAGACTCCCAGGACCGGGATCCCCCGGATTGACGGGATGAGGAATTTGCCGCACTTGGAGCGTCAGACGCTCCACTAGGCGGTCACGCAGCACGAACAAGTACTGGGGCGCCAGCAAGTCTAAAGTGCACGCCAGGTCCACCTGAAAGATCTGCACCGTTCCTTGGCAAATCGAGGCGTAAACCGGCTGGGTGCTTCCGGGATTCAGCAGCTTGCGAACCGTACCATGCACATTAATGCAGGTCGGGAAGAACCAGCACAACCAGAACTGCTGGTTGATCGGTAGCGTGAGAATGTCCCCGTGGATCGCGGGGATGTAGTCCTGGCTGAAAGCTTTGGCTTGATCGAGTTGGGCCGCTAGGTCCGCAGGCGGTGTTTTTTGGTCCTTCAGCAGATCAGGCCCAACGCGAACACGATACTTCTCGCCGGCATTCACTTGAAATGTAAGGGGCTTGCCTTCCGCAGGCTGCGAGGTCACGAAACGTCCATATAAATCGAAGAGGTAAGCACGCGCGGATGGAGTCTTCCCGTCCGTGCCGCGAAAATCGACATTAACGCGAATTGATTTTTGCTCCGCGCTGGAACCTGGATTATTGCCCTTGTTTACCATGGTGTTCTCCTTCGAGAAACAGCAGTTTGCTGTTTAACTGTGTGGAAATTTAAGCTTTCCATTCGCCTGCAGGCGCTCTGGAAAGCGAATATCGATCCAATTGCATTTCCAAGGCCAGAATGGAATGGACGTTTCCAGAAGGGCAAGGGCTTTATTTGCTTTGGTAAGTCTGGTGGAGAGCGCTATTTTTCTACGCATCAGTGATGCGCAACTATCCGTTCGGATATTCTCGTACACTTCGGATAGCGTTCGGTTGTTTCGGCGAGTGAGTGGAAGAACTCTCCGGCAAGATTCAATCACTCGGCTTGATAAGTAAGGATTTTTACTTAGGATAATTTGGTGAGAAGCGTTGCAATGGGATTGATTTTATTCACCTTACATTCATCTTAAATTCTCTTGACAGAACAACTTCCTTAGACCTATGCTTGCGGCCATCCCTCAGAAAAGCTCCGGAAATAATTTCGCGCAAATATAGTTCCTTCCCCGAAACATTCGCTGAATCGCCGACCAAGGCCCCCTCCTTCTTCGGTATAGGAGGTCTCACATGACCCGCAGGAACATTCGCAAGGCATGGGTTCTCAGTCTTATCGGGCAAGTTATCGCAGTTTTCCCCGTTTTGATAGGCCCGCTAGGATTCAATTCGATGGCTTGGGCTCAAAACCCCGTGCCTCTAATTGGGCAACCACTGGTCCCGGGAGCGGCGGTTCCCGGAGGGCCGGCTTTCACGCTCACTGTGAACGGCACGGGGTTTGTCTCCGGCTCGATCGTTCAGTGGAACGGCAGCGCACGCGTTACGCACTTTGTTAGCGGTGACAGCTTAACGGCTGACATCCCGGCCACCGACATCGCCAAGGCAGGGACTAGTGCAGTCAGCGTGGTGAACCCCGGGCCGGGAGGAGGTACGTCGGAGGTTGTTTTCTTTCCGATCAATACGTCTGAGGCGTCCGTCTCTCTTGTGTCGACTGACTTTAACGCTCCAGGGGGAAACATTTACATTGTTACGGCAGACTTCAATGGGGATGGCAAGCTCGACCTCGCTGCAACCGAGTACAACAGCAGCTCAGTAAGCGTTCTCCTAGGAAACGGTGATGGCACATTCCAGTCCTTGCAAGCCTATCCAGCCTGCAGGGCGCATGGATTGGCCACCGGCGATTTTAATGGCGACGGCATCTTGGACCTAGCTGTGGCCGATTTGGGATGCGGAGAGGTCTCGATTCTCCTTGGCCGCGCTGATGGTGCATTCACCCCCGGGGGGAGCTTCAGCACTGGCGGGTTTGCCACATATTCCGTAGCAGCGGGCGATTTCAACTCGGACGGCAAGCTTGATCTGGCAACTGCGAATCAAGACACAAACCAAGCCTCCGTGCTGCTTGGCAACGGGGATGGCACGTTCCAAAACCATGTGGACTACCAAACAGGCACCGACACGAGGCAAGTGGGGACAGGAGACTTCAACAGGGATGGACACCTTGACTTAGCTGTCTCGTCAGGTGCGGGAGTTTCCATTTTGCTGGGGAATGGGGATGGCACCTTTCAGCCTCAAACGCTTATCGGGCTCACGACCCCGGACAATCCACATTTCGTGATTGCTGATCTGAATGGGGATGGGAAACTCGACTTGACAGTCGCGAACACCGCAGGGTCAGTTACAGTTCTGTTAGGAAACGGCGATGGCAGTTTCCAAAGCGGCGTACTCTACAGCACGGGCGGTTTTACGGCTACTGTGGCCGCGGCAGACTTCAACGGAGACGGTATCCTCGACTTGGCTACCGGCGACTACTATTCTGCCAATCTTGCACTCCTGCTGGGTAATGGCGATGGTACATTCCGAGCCCATGTCAACTATCCTGCAGCTACTGGCGCGCGCGGGTTAGCCGCAGCGGATTTCAACGGAGACGGCAGGCTGGACATCGCCGTCGCTAACCAGTTCGAAACCTCAATTTCGGTATTTCTTCAGCCGTCTCTCGATACAACTCCACCCGCAATCACTCTTGCTGCTATTCCGAAAATTTTGTTGCCACCAGATGGCAGGATGGTGCCGGTAACGATCTCGGGGACAATCACTGACGCCGGTTCTGGCGTGAATGCAAGCAGCGCTAAGTTCGCGGTGCAGGACGAGTATCATCGAATTCAACCGCACGGAACGGTAACTCTGGATGCGGCGGGAAATTACTCTTTCACAATTCTGTTGCGCGCCTCGCGCGGGCGAAGCGACCTGAACGGGCGTAAATACACAATTGGAGTCAACGCGATGGATAATGCGGGCAATCGCGCTGCGAAATGGTCGAGGGTAACAGTTCCGCACTGAATGCAATAGTTGGGAGCACTGGAGAGTTGCCCGTCTTTCACCTCTTGAAAGGCGGGCCTTTCCGCCGAACTAGACATTGAAGTTGAGAATCCCCAACTACTTCCCCGTCATCTCCATGGACCAGATTGCTCCCGGTCTCATATACATGCTGGCGCGGTACAGCCCGGTCGCGTCGTAAGCCTCCGGCGTGCGGAACCAGTAGCCGCGGTCTTTCCAGACCACATTGTAGACGCCTTTCGCGGTATGGAACGCCTGCTCACGCATCCCTTCCGACAGCATGTGGGAAGCAACAGCGAACGTCGTGCCCGTCCAGACCTCCGTGACCTGATTGTTAGCGCTCTCGCCATGAGCGCCCATGCCGTTGATTGCGCCCATCTCTCCGTTGCCGAATTTCATCACATTGAAGTCGAAAACGTGTTGCAGCGCGGATCTGCGCATTTCTTTCGGGACTAAGTCGCCGAGTCCAGTAAGATTCGCGTACCACTGTCCGGCCAGTTGCTCGGCCATGATGTTGTCGTGATACGGGCTGCCCTGATCGTAGTTAAAGTAAGTGCCGTTCCAAAGGTTCTTGATGTAAGCCGCTTGCCCCTTCTTAAAGCGCGCGTCATAACTGGTGGCAGTGGCATGGTCTCCTAGCTTGCGAGCGATCTCGGCTGTGGCGCGAAGTCCGGCCAAATAAAGGCTGCCGCTGTAAGCACTTTCGCCGCGGGCTACCCAATCGTCGTAGGTTTGATCGGGAAACCCGCCGTTCTTGATCATGCCGTCGCCGTCGGTGTCGTATTGGTGGAGGTGCTCCATTGCCTGCTTCACGGCGCTCCAGGTGTAACGGAGAAATTCGATATCCGTGCCGCCGCTCATCACATAGTCGCGCCACACCATGAGCACGTACTTACTGTTGAGATCGCGCCAATTGGAAACGTCCTGATAGTTGTACTGGTTCACTTTCACAAAAGCGTCTTCCGCAGGGGAACCGAGATCATGCGGAGCGACTCCCGGCGCCTTTCGCGGGATGAGCTGGAATTCATGCTCATGGTCCAACTTCCACGACCAAACATACTTCTGCAGATTACTTTCAGGAATGGTATCGGTGTATTGACGCATCTCCTGTTTTTCAATTTCGGGCCAAAACTTGACAAGCGGAAACGAACCGTAGAAGCGAACGTCCGACGTGCCATAAAACAAATAGTCGAAACATTCGAGATACGCGAAGCTATCCGCGGCTTTGGCGGAAGGATGCAGCGGGTTTGCGGGGGCATCGCGCTCGTGCGCCCAGAGCGTGCCTCCATCGGCGAGGATATAGAGTTCATTAAAGAGTTCGCCGCGGTACCATGCTGGCTTGGACTCGTCTTCCGTGTACGGTTTCTGCCAGGCGTCGATCTGATGGCTCCAGCTTTCATCGTTCTCCAAAGCTGTGCGAGCAATCTTCCAGGCATTCGTGCCGGAGGCATCGAAGAAGCGGGTGTAGTGGCGAACCCATTTGCGGCCGCTGCCGAACTGCACAATGGGAAGATCCCACGAGAGCGCCATCGGAATGAGCTTCTTTTCGTTGGGCGCGAGGGTGAAGCGCACCGCAATGGCACCGGCCATCTGCTGTCCGCTGCTGGCGTAGTCGAGCGCTTGGTTGGGCAACTTTCCATTTGTGGAAAACGGTTGCCAAATTGCACTCCCCGAGCTTTGCGGATCGAAGTTCGTGAGATACGTGACTTCGACACCTGGTGAGTTAAGCGTCGCAATGGCGAACTGACCGTCCCACTCTTCGGAAACGGGGCCGCCGCGCACGCGATCGAAGACAATGCCCTGCATGGTTCTGCCGTGCGAGCTTCCGGTGGGCAGAGCTTCGCTGCGGTAAACGTTCTTATCCTGATGACTGAGTGCGCTATTGAAATTGCTCGAGAAGTCACGAAACCAGCCAACCATGTTGGTCCACGAGAAAAGGATCGAAACCGTGACCGGCTTGCTCGAAGGATTCTCGGCGCACCAGTTGTAGAGGGCAACGGGATAGCTGGTCTCTTTGTAGTTCTTAGGCAGTATAGGCGAGAACTGCTCGACCGTCAGCTTCACGGGAAGTTGTTCTGAACGGTAGGCGAACCACGATTTGGGATAGAGCGCGGCATACTCTCCGCCGCCGACCGGATACGTCCAATTCCACGCCGAAAGCGCGCCATCCGGTTTGCCGGTGGAGAGAACTTGTGCGACCGGCTTTCCGCCTTCAGGTTGCGTGAACACCGCGAACTGGTTGGCGGGAACGTTCTGATATTTGTGAACCCCGGCTTTAACATGCCAACGTTCGAAATTTCCACGATAGGAACGCGAGAACGTGCCCGCGCCCAAGCCTCCGACGGGAGCTCCCTGCCAGTAGCCGTCGTCGATGTTGCCACCGCCCTTGCGGCCACCCGGGTTGGCCGGAGGCTGCCCGATGTCAATGCGCCATGCGGCCTGTGGAATCTGATCACTGGCGGCAAGAAAAGATTGCATCATCGGAATCACCATCGAAACGAACATGAGGGCGAACAGAAAAAGACGGCGGGAGCGAGGGTATTTCATCATGTGAGTATCTTTCTTGAGGATGGAAAACGTTCAGTCGATAATAATCGTCGGGACAGCCAACAACACCGCAAGCCAGCTTGAAGGACAACCGGGTTGAGTGTCAAGTAAAAATGAAGGTTTCCCCTTATGGTTAACGATTAACTTGATGCCGGCGGGGAACGATCCGCGACTACGGCTTCACCGTGATCATTACCACGGAGTGCGGCGGAACCTGTGCGGAAAATCCATCCTTGAATTTCCCCAAATCTTTCTTCTGCCACAGGTCGCGAACCACGGCAGTGACATGGCCCGGGTAATCCAAATCGAGCCAGTTCACAGTAATGGGCTTCTCCACTGTGCCACGGTTCAAGAGCACGGCCGCGCGGTTGCCGCCTTCGAGCGGCCTGGCCCACACTTCAAGATCGCCATCTTTGTGAACGCGTCGTCCTTGCCGGCCCAAGCGGTCCTGGTCGATCGCAATCACTTCCTTGTTGGTCAGAATCTCCTGAATTTCCGGCTTCATGTCGCGCAAATCATTGCCGGAGATTAGAGGCGCCGCAAGAATCGCCCACAGGCTGAAGTGCGCGTGGTATTCCGGCAGGGTCATGCCGCCATTGCCAACTTCCAGCATGTCCGGATCGTTCCAATGCCCCGGCCCAGCGTAAGACTCGAGGCCGGCTTCCTGATCTAATATGTCGAGCATTCCGTAACTGCAACAATCGCCAGGCTTCCATTCTTTCTTACCTTCCCATCGATCCTGGATGTCGCCCGTTGTGCGCCAGAGATTGCCGACATCTTTGGCCCACAGCCAGGGTTTGGCAGTACCCCACTCGCACATACTGAAGACGATGGGACGGCCCGAGGCATTCAACGCCTCCCGCATGAGAGCGTAGGAAGCATGAGCATCCTGCGTGGTGGTGTTGCACCAGTCGTATTTCAGATAGTCGACGCCCCACGCGGCGTACTGGTGCGCATCCTGAAATTCGTGCCCGCGGCTGGCTGGCCGGCCCGCGCAAGTCTTATCGCCTGCGTCAGAATAAATGCCAAATTTCAGGCCCTTGGAGTGGATGTAGTCGGCGAGCGCTTTGATGCCCAACGGAAAGTGTTCCGGATCTGCAATAATATTCCCGTCCTTGTCGCGCGCAGTTTGCCAGCAGTCGTCAATGATGACGTATTGGTATCCGGCGTCCTTCATGCCGGATTTCACCATCGCATCGGCGGTTTGACGCAACAGGTTCTCGTCGACGTTGCATTGAAACTTATTCCAACTATTCCAACCCATCGGCGGAGTAGCGGCAAGCATTTCCTGCGCGAAAAGCCGGCGGGAACTCAGCAAGATGGCGGCTGCCATCAGAATCACGAACACTGCAGTTCTCACGTGTTTAGCTCCTGTTGTTTGTACTGACGCTTTGGCTAAAGTTTTAATTCTTGACTGCGCGTAGAGATGCCTTCTTTCGCAGCTCATCGAGCGAAGGATACGATTTCATCTCAAGAAATGTACGCTCTGCTGGTTGCCCTCCGCTCTCAATCGCGCGAACCAACATCTTTATAGCCGTCGGCGTGGTCGAGGGCGCGATGACCGTGGCCGCCAAAATTCCTTGATTGACCCAGGCTTGCCCTTCCGACGGAAGACCGTCCACCCCGGTGAACGGCAAGCGCAGCCAACTTTCGCTCTCTGCCCGTTCTGTATGAGCTTGGAACGCTTTTCGAGCTCCCATGGCAATGCCATCATACTGGCAACCCACGAGATGGATGGTGCCAGCCCGCGAAGTGGACAAATGCAACCAGGAAGTGACAACCTTCTGAGCATCCGCCTCCGCCCACTGACTTTTTAATGCTTTGATCTTGATGTTTGCCGGCTTCGTCATCTCCAAACCCATTGCCCGTTGCGAAGCCGCCGAGCTTGTGGCCGGTCCTTGGATGTACAAAACTGTTCCACCATCGGGCAAAAGCGCGGCAAATTGTTGGCCTTGCATGCGTCCGATTTCAGTGTGGTCGCGAGTTACGGCGAACGCCGGCACTTTGGGGTTGGAGCGAAGCCGGTCCAAATAATCGACATCGCTGTTGAGCACGACCCACCCGATGCCAGCGGCTACAGCCGCTTCGCCCACACGAACTAAGCCCGTTGATGTGAGCGGCTCAAACAGGATGGCATCGGGTTTCTCTCGCGCTTGAACGATTTCTAGAATTTGTTGGCTTTGCTTGATGGGGTCATCCTCCGCGTGGAGGATCTTGACTTCGACTCCCATTTCTTGAGCGGTTGTTTTTGCGGTGACTGCTTGTTCTTGGTGATAGCTATTTTGATTTGGAAGCGATATCACAAGACGCAGTTGTTTCATTGGGCCGGCCCCTCCGACGGCGGCTCCGACTATAGCACCACGGATGGCAACGTTTGCAAGACTTCCCGCCCGCGAACCCGAAAGGACACGCTTTTGCAATCCCAAACTGGGCCGCGGCGAGACCCGGGAAAGGCCGGTCGCGTTGGGCAAAGTGAGCCAGCTAGAAATTTATCTTGGGTACCGAGCGACCGCCCTAGGCCTAGAGGGTCTCGCTCAGATGCTCTCGCTTAAAGATCCCGGCCGCTCCGTCGATTGCCGCACAACCAGCCGGGGAGCAATCAGTACTTTCTTGGGACGCAACGTACTCTTCGACGTGACCTGTTGCAATAGCAATTCCGCGGCCTGTGTACCAATCTGGCTGGTCCCCTGGTCAACCGTAGAGAGAGGCACAGCCAGAAGATCCGAGTAGTGAACGTTGCCTGCGCCAACAATGGCAATATCACGAGGTACATTCAGCCCTGCCTCAAGAATCGCCTTCATCGCGCCGATGGCAACCGGATCGTTGTAGCAAAAAATACCATCGGGAGCAGGCCTCGCTTGTAACAGCGTCTGCATCGCCCGATATCCCATATCGTCGTCATAGCTCGCTTGCACGATGTAATCCGGCTGCATGACCATTTTGTGTTTCGCGAGAGCCTCCTTATAGCCAGCCATGCGCGCTGCGGCGATGCCCATTCCTGGGCCACGCAAATGGGCGATGCGACGGCAGCCCTGGGCGATCAGATGCTCGGTGGCGAGTCTCCCTATCGCTTCATTGTCGACACCAACAAAGCTGGCTTGGACGCCCGCCATGGGACGGTCAATCAAGACGAACGGAACTTTGCGATCCCGGATGCGCTCGAAGAGTCCGCGGTCCTCGGGCGACTGAGCCGACGCCATAATGAGTCCATCCACTTGGCGGGCTACGAGTGACTCCGCTTCTGTCGTTTCCAATTCTGGATCTTCTTCGAAGTAAGAGATGATGACGTGATAGCCCTGCGGCCGGACAATCTCAGCTACCGCTTTTGCGATCTCCGCGAAAAACGGATGCCGGATGTCGGGGAGCAGCAAGCCAATCGTGTACGTGCGCCTCATAACGAGCGAGCGCGCAACCCAGTTTGCCTGGTAGTTGAGTTCCTTGGCGCGTTGCAAAACCCTCTTGCGCGTGGCCGTGCTAATGCTGCCCTTGTTGCGCAGAGCCTTGGAAACGGTGACCACCGAGACATTCAAGTCTCTGGCAATATCCGACATTGTGACGGCCATACCCGGCGAGGATACCACGAGGTCCTGGCAACACTGTCCAGAGCGTGGTCCCTCAGTTCTTCTACCAATATTCATAGGACGGCAGTTACGCCGAAGGCCACGCCTGTGAAGTCCTTAGCGGGGTTGGAAGTTTGGTTCGGCGTGCCGCAGAAAGGTCTCCCTTCTCGCGGCAAGAATTCGTGGGGGACCGGGAACGATTTCATTCACTATTAAAAGGATTTTAGGAGAAGACACAACTGCCGCGGCAGCCCGATTTTCGGGCAATTCCGGGATTCAGGCGATCCCGTTCGAAGTAGGCCACCAGAATTATGCCAAGTCTACGATTATTCATAGGATTATCGATTATCTAATAGAAGGTAAGCGTTTATTTTTTTCTTGACAACCCTGCCCATTCTGCACGAAACTTCACGCCGTGGAGAATGAGGCACGGGCTAGGGCCTCTACTTCTTTGGAAGCGGCTGCCAGCCGCTAAGCTCGGAAAACAAAAATCCAACGGTTTTCGGAAGAACTTTCTAAGGAAGAACAACAGGAGCTGCGATGAGACGAGCACTTGGTTTTAGTTTTGGGCTGGTCATGCTACTTTCGTGCGCGACGGTGTTCGCGCAGAACAGTGGATCGATTCAGGGAACAGTAACGGATTCCGCTGGAGCCGTCATTGCCGGCGCTAAGGTACAAGCGACGGACGAAGCCAAGGGTGCCGTCATTCGCGAGGTGACCAGTGGAGCCGACGGTGCGTTTGCCCTGCGGCCACTCCAAGCAGGCACTTACACTGTATCCGTTGAAGCCACGGGAATGAAAAAGGCCGTCCGGACGGGGTTAGTGCTGGATCCCAGCCAAGTCTTGGGCCTTGGCGAAGTGAAGATGGAAGTCGGTGCCATTAGCGAGACGATGACCGTTGAGGCTGTTCAGCCTCTGGTTGAGACCGACACCTCGGATCACTCCTCCGTCATCGATCACAAGCAAGTGACGGAACTCAGTATGAACGGCCGCGATTTTCAGACACTGATGCGGACGATTCCCGGCGTAGTCACCAATGACACCACGGACTTTCGCTTGTCCTTCAACAATACGGACGCATTTCACGTCAACGGTATGCGCGGCAGCGCCAATAACGCCTTTCTCGACGGCGCGGTCAATACCGATCCTGGAGCTAACGATGGTCAGTACACGCAGATCAGCCTGGATGCTGTAGGTGAGTTCAAGATTCAAACCAGCAACTTCTCGGCTGAGTACGGACGAAATGCCGGCGTTCTAATTTCGGCGAACACCAAGAGCGGCGGAAAGCAATATCATGGCACGCTCTACGAATTCAATCGCGAAGATGGTTTTGACGCGTCACCTTTCGGGGGGAGCAAGTCCGAGTTGCGCTACAACAACTTCGGTGGCAACATTGGAGGCCCAATTCCGCTTGGGCACGTAAAAGACAAGCTTTTCTTCTTTTACAATTTCGAGGGAACCAGAGCTATTAGGCCCGGCAACAATCCTTATCCTACGCAAAACAACGGGTCCGCATACGACCTGCCCGACCCTGCGGAGCTAACAGGAGATTTCACAACATCGTACCGGGCTGGCCAACTTGGCGTTAGCCCGTATCAGATCGGGCAGATTTTCGTACCTGGTTCGATAACGTATGACCCTGCTACTGGCCAGATCGCCAATGGTACTCCGATTTGCGGAACACCTGCAGCTCCGTGCAACATTATTCCCACTTCGCAGTTCAGCAGCCAAGCTGCCGCGATCATCAAGTTCGTGACTCCGGCTTACCGGGGCGGCGGTGTCCCGGTTTCTGGTTCGCCGGACAGGGTTCGTATACCCTTTCACGACGTCTACCGGTTTCGCAAGAATCAGAATGTTGTACGCGTTGACTTCAACCCCACTGCCAAGACCAACGTCTTCTTCCGCTGGGTAGATGACTCGCAACGCGAAAGTGATCAAGGTGGCCTCTTCGGCTTCTCCGATTACCCCATCCTGCCGGAATTCCGCAAGAAGCCCGGTTCGAGTTGGGAGTGGAACCTGGTCAACGTTATTAGGCCCACCATCACCAACGAGTTCATTTTCAGCTACAACCACCTCACGCAGGCCGTGGATATTGACAGCACCGTGCCAAAGAGCTACTACGACCGCACAGCCTTGGGCTTTACGTTCCAGGAACTTTTTACGGGACCCAATATCCGGAATCGGTTCCCGGACCTCGGGCCCTGCTGCCAGGGAAACTTTACTGGAGCGCAATTTCCTCCGTTCTGGCATAGCGAGGCTCGCACCTTCACCTTTACCGACAACGTAACCAAGGTCGCGGGTGCGCACACAATAAAATTTGGCGCCTTTTTCGACTACAACCAGGCGGGCCAGCAGCCCTCGTGGCAGGATGCGCCGCAATTTAACTTCGGCACAGGGTCCAGCAATCCCAATGACAGCGCTAACTATGTAGCGAACATGCTGCTGGGAAACTACAGCACTGTGAGCCAGAGCAATGGTGTCTTCTTTGGAGCATTCCGCTTCCATCAGGTCGAGGCTTTTGGGCAGGATACCTGGAAAGTGAACCACAAGCTCACTTTGGATCTAGGTCTGCGCTGGGCCTATCTGGGACCGACCTACACAGTGCAGCCATTCTTCCAGAACTATTTCGATCCAAGCCGGTATAATCCGGCGAATGCGATCACGCTTGACACAACGCCAGGATTTAGTTTTGGCAGCATTTGCAGTGCGTCGAGCACGACCGCATTTTGTCAGTCATTACCCAGCTTCGGTGATCCATTTAACGGGATTCGCCAAGAGGGGAATGGAATTCCGTTGGGCGGCGCCGATCACCACTACAATAATTTTGGACCACGATTCGGTTTCGCTTACGACCCTTGGGGTGATGGTAAGACTGCGATTCGCGGCGGGTTTGGACTTTTCTTCGAACGCATTCGCCAAAACATCAACAGCTTTGACGCTCTTGGCAACCCACCACTCACCTATAGACCAGTTATCCCGGCTAATGCCGGACCTACAGGGAACATTGACGCGCTCAATCCGGGTCTCGTGAGTGGATTGCGTTTCCCGGTCGGCCTGAACGCTTTTGACCAGAAAGGTCAAATACCCAAGACCTACTCCGTCAGCCTGGGAGTTCAGCGTGAGCTGCCGTGGAGACTCGCTCTCGACGTAGCTTACGTAGGGAACAGGACTCGCCACTTACAGTACCAGTACAATGCGCAGGCACTGCCAGTAGGCTCGCAGTTGAGTCCTTCGCTCCCATCCACTTTCTACGCAAATTTCTTGGGCTACTCGGCTATCGGCTTCACGAAGTATGGCGCGAACAGCAGCTACGATTCCCTGCAATCGAAGGTTTCTCGCCGCTTCGGCAGGGGCTTGTTTTTGAGCGCCGACTACACCTGGGCAAAAGCCATCGACCTTCAAGATAGCGACAACGGCAATCAGAGTGGCCTTCAAATAACGGATCCGTTCAACTTGCATTCGGACTATGCCCGCGCTGGTTTCGACCGCAAGCATGTGTTCAACTTTAACTATGTTTACACGATTCCCTTCCACCAGACCGGAGCCCTAAGGTATCTGCTTGGCGGTTGGGAAGTGAGCGGCGTGACCCGCTTCCAAAGCGGTGTACCGCTGGACATCACCAGCAATGGCAATGCAGGTAATTTTGTGGGCGTTGTCCGGCCCGATTTTTCCGGCGGGTCCGTCTACGTCAATAACAAACCGCTGGCAGGCATATCTCCGGGCAACGGCGGTAACCACGTCTGGTTTAACCCCTTCCTATTCACGCAGCCTGTACCTGGCTCTGTGGGCGGCGTACGTCGGTATGCCCTGACGGGTCCGGGAATCAACAACTGGGATATCTCTCTCTTCAAGAACGTTAAGTTCACGGAGAGCATGAGCCTGCAGCTTCGTCTGGAGTCGTTCAACACGTTCAATCACACCCAGCCTGCCAGCGTAAATACAGCCATATCTACCCCTGGTCCAGGGTTGGCGCCGTCAACTGGAACGGTGGGCAGTTCAGGTACGATCAACGGCTACCGCAGCCCGCGCAACGTGCAGCTAGGAGTCAAGTTGTATTTCTAGCTACACACGTGCGGAAAACAAATAGGCCGCGCCCCCTCTCAAAGAGGGAGCGCGGCCTTAGTTTTTGTTGAGACCTTCGGACGAAGCCTGCCGTGACGCTGAACGCCATCATCCTGAACGGAGTGAAGGGACCCGAGGATGCTGGCAGCGGATGATGCGCGCAAGCATTCTCAGAGTAGGGGTCCTTCGCTTGCGCTCAGGATGACAGTTTGTTCTGAGGTGACCGCATCCCACGTATTCAGAGCTTTTCCAGGGTGGTATTCTTGACCGGGACGTCTATGAAGCCTCTTGCGGTCGTGGTTTGCGCCGCCGCTCTTGCTTTTGGCGGGAATGCCACCCCTCGGCAACTCTTCGAGCAAGCTTCCGAGGCACTCAAAGCGGGCGACTATGCCGCGGCAGAGTCCGGCTTCCGGCAGGTCCTGCAGAAGGATCCTCGCAGCCTTGGAGCCCTGGGGAACCTCGGCGTGGTGTACTCGCGTACTCACCGTTATGCGAAAGCCATCGAGGTCTACCGCCGCGCCTTGCGCTTAAGTCCGAACGATCCTGGCCTTCTCCTGAACATGGGCCTCGCGTATCTCAAGCAGGACGATTACGCGCATGCATTGCCGCTGTTCCGGCGTCTGCACGGGCGCGATCCCGCCAACAGCCAGGCGACCAGTCTCCTGGCGACCTGCATGGTGTATGGCGGTCAGCCGAAGGAGGCTCTCGCGCTTCTGAAACCATTAACGGAGAAAGACCCCGATGCCGCCACGCTCTATCTACTCGGAGTGGCCTACTCACGCTCCGGTCAGCTAGAAGCGGGCAAACAGGCTTTTGACAAGATGCTCTCGGACGGTAGCACGCGTGCGCAGACGAGCTATCTTCTGGGGCAGGCTTATTACGACTCCCGCCGCTTCGACGAGGCTGCGGAGGCTTATAAGGAGACGATCGAAGCCGATCCGGCATTTGCGGGCGTCCATCGCGAACTCGGCAAAGTTTACGTGAGTGTTCGGCGCAATTCCGAAGCCGAGCAAGAACTCCGCAAGGCCCTGGAGCAGGATCCAGACGACACTAGCGCCGCCTATTTCCTGGGCGCGCTCTTAGTCCAGACCGAACGCTATGCGGACGGTGTGCCCTACCTCGAGCGCGCACATAAGGTGGAATCCGAGTCCTGGGCCTCGGCCTTTTATCTCGGCAAGGCGAAGCTGAAATTGCAGGATCCTGTGGCGGCTGTACCCTTTCTCCAGCAGGCTGGAGAAATGAATCCTGACGAACCAGCCGTCTTCTACCTCCTGGCGAATGCCCTTCGCGCCAGCGGACGCACGGAGGAGAGCAAGGTGGCCCTGCGCCGGGTAGCGGAACTTCATAGCAGCAAGCTGGATGCGGAAAAGCGTGCATTGCAGGATGCGAACGTAGTTGGTGTGAGGTAGTTATTAAGAGTCGCCCCATCCCATCCCTGTCCCATCGCAGGGCTCGAGTTGTTTGTCTCGCACTGCTCGCGAGCTCGCTAATGACCCAGGAAGTCTGGGCGCAAGGCGTGGCTCAGGGCGCGCCACCCCCGCCTGGGCTCAAGATAACGAAGTGTCACGATCGTCCCGTGCCGCAACTGGAGGACGTCACGGAAAAGGCGGATATTCATTTCCGCCACACCTATGCTCCGAACGCGAAGTACATTCCCGAATCCATGAGCGGCGGCGTACTTTTGCTTGATTACGACCGCGATGGTTGGCTCGACATTTATTTCACAAATGCACCGACCATCGAGATGCTCGTCAAAGGCGAGAAGGCTCGCGGCGCCCTCTACCATAACAATCACGATGGCACGTTCACTGATGTGACCGACAAGGCTGGCGTGGCGACGCCTTGCTTTGCCATGGGCGGCGCCGTCGCTGACTTCAACAATGACGGATGGCCTGACATGTACATCACGTGCATGCATGGCAACGTTCTGTACAGAAATAATGGTGACGGTACTTTTACCGACGTCACGGCGAAAGCCGGAGTGGCGGATGGCCGTTGGTCCACAGGCGCTGCCTTTGGCGACTATGACGGCGACGGCTTTGTCGATCTCATGGTTGCGAACTATTCGGAATTCGACCCTCAGCATCCTCCAGTTTTCGGCAGCGGCTCTACCTGCAGATACATGGGCGCGGATGTCCAGTGCGGTCCGCGCGGGCTGAAGGGTGCGGGTGACGCGCTGTTTCACAACAATGGCGACGGCACGTTCACCGATGTCTCCAAAAGCGCTGGAGTCAGCGACCCGCAAGGGTTCTACGGCCTGCAGGTCATATGGGCCGACTTCAACAACACGGGCCGGCCGGACATTTATATTGCGAACGATTCCACGCCCAACTATCTCTACCGAAATGAGGGCAAAGGCAAGTTCTCGGAAATCGGCATGGAATCAGGGACAGCACTCAGCGAAGACGGCTCGGAACAAGCCTCGATGGGAATTGCTATCGGAGACTACAACCACACTGGCCGTCCCTCTTTGTTCGTGACGGATTTCTCTTTTGACTATGCCCCACTCTATCGGAATGATGGGAACTGGAATTTCCAGGATGTCGGTTACCCGTCTGGCGCCGGATTGCCGTCCGTTCTTCTGGTGAAGTGGGGAGATGCCTTCGTGGACGTCGACAATGACGGCTGGCTGGATTTGATTCTGGTGAACGGCCACGTGTATCCGCAGGCGGATGCTCTTCCGCCTTCGGTGCACGGCTTTCATCAGCCGAAAAACCTTCACCTCAATCAAAAAGATGGCGCGTTCTGCGATGCCAGCGAACAAGCTGGGCCGGCGTTGATGGAGCGGCGTGTCTCCCGCGGCATGGCAGTGGGGGATCTTTGGAACGATGGGAACATGGATGTAGTCGTCGGCGATCTCGACGGCAGCCCAATGATTCTCAAGAATCACGGTGTCTCAGGCCAGCACTGGGTGAGCTTGGAACTCGCCGGTACGAAGAGTAATAGGCTTGCCATTGGAGCCCGGGTCAAGATCATTGCCGGCGGTATGACACAGACGGAGGAAGTGCATAGCGGAGGGAGCTACGTCTCGCAGAACGATCTGCGCGTCCATTTCGGATTGGGAACGTCCACGAAGATCGATAGCGTGGAGATTCACTGGCCTTCGCGAGCTATCGACGTTGTGAAAGACCTTGCCGCGGACAAGTTCTACGCGATCCTGGAAGGCAAAGGCATCGTACCCGCGGAAGAGATTCGGCCAAAGGCCATAACGACGTCTCCGAGGCCGTAATTTTTGTTCGCGGGCGAGGGCGCCCGCTCCACAGAAGCAAAGCTCTAAATTTTTTCGCAGCCCCGCCTACGTCGAGGAAGAGAGCGCGGCGCCTCCGGCGATCCCGGCATCTTCCCCATAGCACGCTGGGAGCAGAGGAATCTCGCGGCAACGCGGATTCACGCAGCAACTGGGGAGGCGGTCGCGAATTTCCTCGAAGAAGGGTTGCAGCATGGTCGATACGCCACCGCCCATGATCACGATTTCAGGATCGAGCAGATCGACCATATTGCCCAGCCATAGCGTCAGGAGCTCGATGGTGTCGTTCAAGGTCTCCTTGGCAATCCTGTCCCCAGCGGCATAGGCTCGGCCGACCATGTCGCTGGTGATGGCATCCGTACTGCCTCCTGCAAGGTCCAATAAAGTGGAGCCCGCGCTCGACTCAACAATGACTTTGGCGCGCGCGCGTTTAGCAATGGCCGGGCCGGAGGCATAGACCTCAATGCAGCCCGGTTTGCCGCAGGTACATCGGGGCCCACGGTAATCGATGCTGCAATGGCCTCCCTCGGCGGCGGCGCCGGTGCGCCCGTGGTAGATGTGTCCATCGAGGACAATCCCCGTGCCAATCCCCGTGCCAATACTGGTGTAAAAGACATTCTTGTAGCCTTGTCCGGCTCCCCAGAGAGTTTCGGCGAGGGCAGCGGCGTTGGCATCGTTATCGACACGGACCGGCACGCGATAGATACGGGCCACCTCGGCGGCTAGAGGAAAATTGCGCCAACACGGCAAATTGGGTGGATTGATGACGATACCAGTAGCGGGATCGAGAGGTCCGGGCGAACAGATACCAATGCCGCGAAGTATCCCCGCGCCGTTTCCTGGCCCCTCGGTGAGCGCATCAATGGCCGAGGTTACAGCAGCCAGACCCGCCGCCGCGGCCCCACGAGCGACCATGGGTTTGCGGGATTGCGTTTTGATTTCACCCGCGGCGCTCACTACACCCGCAGCTACCTTGGTCCCACCAATGTCGACACCGACCAAGAAGCCGATCTCTGCTGAAATGTCTGTCATAAATGCGGAACTCATCCTGCGGAAACAATCGGTTTGGAACCCTTGAAGGCGTAGTAGACAATATACAAGTAGCAAATCGCGGGAAGGATGAACGCGTGATGAATGCCAATGTGGTCGGCGATCCAGCCCTGGGCTGGGGGAACCAAAGCACCTCCGAGGATGGCCATGATCAAAAGACCGGAGCCGTCGCCGGTTAACGGGCCCAATTCTGCAATGCCCAGCGTGAAGATGGTGGGGAACATGACGGAATTAAACAATCCAACGAGGATAATGGACCACATGGCGATATGGCCGAATGTGAGCATGGAAGTACAGACCAACAAGCACGCTACAATGGCGGCAAATCCAAGAACTGTCCCCGAGCGAACTTTTTGCAGGATGGCAGAGCCAACAAACCTCCCTACCATGGCGCCAAACCAGTAATACGACACATAGCGCGCGGCCGCAAATACCGTAATATTTCCAATGTCAGGCTGGCTGAGGTAGTTGATGAGGAAACTGCCAATGGAGACTTCCGCACCGACATAGACGAAAATGCCAACAGCTCCGAGAAGCAAATGGGGATGCCGCCACACGCTATCCCCAGTGGTCCCATGGCGTTCGGCTCCAGGCATGGCCGGGAGCTTGAACATAGCAATGGCAATAGCCATCGCGACGAGCACGACCCCTAAAAACATGTAAGGCAACTTAACCGAAGAGGCTTCGTGGATGCTGTAGGCCTGGCGCGCTTCCACGGACATCTGGCGTACGACATCCATGGCCTTGGGGGCGGCGGTGAGGATAACCAGGCCACCGAGATACGGAGCGATGGTGGTTCCAAAGGAATTGAACGCCTGGGCGAGGTTCAGCAGGCTGGAGGCAGTCTCCGGCGGCCCGAGTACGGCGACGTAAGGGTTCGCAGCCACCTGGAGCGCTGTCATCCCCGCAGCCAGAACCATCAGCGCAGCCAAGAACAGGGGGTAAGAAGGCACGCTGGCGGCCGGGATGAACAAGAAAGCTCCGAGGCCCATGGTCAATAAGCCCAGAACCATGGTCATTTTGTAGCCTAACGTGTCCACGACCTTGGCCCAAGGCTGGGCAAAGATGAAATACGCCAGGAAGAAGGCAAACTGAATCAGCATCACCTTGGCGTAGCTCAGGTCGAATATGGACTTTAAGTGAGGGACCAGAACATCGTTGAGAACGGTGATGAAGCCCCACATGAAGAACAATGTGGTCACAACAATCAGTGCTACCCGGTGAGTTGCCGATGTCTCCGCGGCAGAGGAACTTGGTGGTGTGTTGAGGTTGGTGATTGCCATAGATTGACTCAGTAACCCGGTTTCCGCTCCGGGTATCGTAAGCTGTTCCGAAGGGATGCTGCGCGCTCAAGGATAATCGATTACCTACAGCCAGGCAAGCGCTTACTTTGCGCTTGACAATTATCCTCTCAGTGCTTCAGACTGCCTCCCATTCGTGGCTGCCTCCGCTTACGTACAGTCTTGTGCCCAAATACGGGCACTGTATGGGGTGAAGTGTTCCACGAGCTTTTTTGTGCATTTTTATAAGAGAGTGGAGCTCAAGTTTACCGCGAAAGGCAAAACAAAAGAAAATGAAAAAAACTTCAATCTGCCTCGTTTGCCTCGCCTTGCTGCTCACTGGCGCGGCTTCTCTGGAAGCGCAATCCTTTTCGTCCGCCGTCGTGTTGAGCGAGCCCGGGTTCCCCTCCGCGGACTCCGCCATCCCGGCGGCGGGCGCATTGGAGGGATTGCTTCCTGGGGCGCGGTTCGTGCCTGCCGGACAACTGGGAGGGCAGCTCGAAACCTCTACCACCCGGCTTCTCGTGCTGCCCTACGGATCCGCTTTCCCCGAGGCGGCATGGGGCTCGATCTACCAGTTTCTGCGGCGCGGAGGCAATTTGCTGGTTCTAGGCGGCCGGCCCTTTACCCGGGCTGCCTACCACGATGCCTCGGGATGGAAGCTGCGGGAGTATGGCGTACGCTTCACGCGTCCGCTCATGATCGATCAGTATCAGGACACGCCTTCTTCCGACGGACTGGAGTTCCAGACCAATCCCGAGTTGACGTTGCAATTGCCTCGCTTTGGGTGGAAGCGTGCGTTCAGCCCGGTGATCCGCCTCAGCGCTGTGGACCTTTACCATCGCGGCGGCGCGGCTGGCTCGATCGACGCTCGCGTGGATGCCTTTGCCTGGGGAGTGCAAGGCGGACGAAAAATGGCGGCTCCTGCCATTCAGGTGGATCATTGGCGCAATGGCTTTGATGGAGGGCGCTGGGTTTTTCTAAATGCGGAGCTTACACCGGATTTCTATAGTAGTGGCGCGGCGGCGAACACGGTTGCGGCCTTAGCGGCGCGGGCACTGGAAGGGAGTCTGGAATTTACTGTTCGTCCCACCCTGCCGCTCTATTTGCCCGGAGAACCCGTACAACTCGAAATTCTTTGGCATGCGGGCGTTTCTTCCTCTACGCCTCTTTCGGTCAGGATCAAGACGTATCCGGAAGGGCAGGCATCGAGTGCCGCGATGACGAACGCAAGCGTTCCTGCGACCGGTCTGGTGACTCTGCCCACACCGGGTGCAAAAGGCCTCAATTTCATAGATGCGGAGCTGCTCGAAGGAGACAAGGTCCGCGCCATCTATCATTCTGGGTTCTGGATTCGCGACGAAGAATATCTGCGATCTGGTCCACATATGACCGTGAACAAAGATTACTTTGAGATGGACGGTCAACCTCTCGCGGTGATCGGAACGACCTACATGTCGAGCGAAGCTCAACGCCTGTATTTCGAACATCCGAACGTGTATGTCTGGAACCAGGATCTTGCGCAGATTCACGGCGCTGGCCTGAACATGATCCGCACGGGCTGGTGGACCGGCTGGGATAAGTTTTGCGATGAGAATGGCCGGCCTTACGAGCACACACTGCGTACGATGGAAGCCTATCTGATGACGGCACGCAAGAATGGGCTGCCGATTCAGTTCAATTTCTTCGCGTTCTTGCCGGAAGTTCTGGGCGGGGCGAATGCATTTCTCGACCCGGATGCAGTGCGCAGGCAGCAGACTCTGGTATCTTCCGTGGTGACGCGCTTTCACGATGTCCCCTGGCTGGCGTGGGATTTTATCAATGAACCGAGTATTTCCCAGCATTTATGGACGATGCGCGCGAACAATGATCCGATCGAGCTGCAAAAATGGAACGAATGGCTGAACCGGCGCTATTCCGACCGGGCAGCGCTGGCCGCCGCATGGAACGTGCCCGCTAGCGCAGTGGAAGGAACGGTCCCGGTTCCCGAAGATATTGAATTTACGCCGCGGGGTATGTACGTAGGCCGCAATTCGCTCAAGACCTACGACTTCTTTCTCTTCGCCCAGGACGTTTTCTCGCACTGGGTGCACGAGATGCGCGAAGTGGTTCGCGCCACGGGATCGCAGCAGTTAGTCACGGTCGGACAGGATGAAGGTGGAATTCAGGATCGGCTTTCGCCAGCGTATTGGGGAGAGGAAGTCAGCTTCACCACCAATCACTCCTGGTGGCAGGTCGACTACTCTCTGTGGGATTCCCTTCTCGCCAAGCAGCCAGGGAAGACCATGCTGATCCAGGAGACGGGACTGCAACGGGAGCTGAACCTGGATGAAACCCAACGCCGTTCGACGGAGAATGAAGGCATTTTGCTGGAACGCAAGATTGCCTCTTCGTTGATTCAGGGTTCCGGGGCCATCGAATGGCTTTGGAACAGCAACTCCTATATGACTGAGAGTAACGAGACGCCAATCGGCGCCGTTCGCCCCGATGCGACCGAAAAACCGGATGCGACGGTCTTGCGCGACTACGCCGCGTTTTCCAAGGCGCTGAGCGGACATCTGCGAAATCCGCAGCAGCCTTTCATCGCCATTGTGACTTCCCAGGCAGCGCAATTCTCCGTCATTGCAGACTTGCAACTTGAAGCGCAGCGCAAGGCCGTACGCGCGCTGGGTTACAACGACCGCCTGACCGCGTACGCCATTGCAGAAAATCAGATTGACAAGCTGGGCACGCCGAAGCTGGCGATTCTCCCTTCTCCGCAAGCCTTGACCGACAAAGCATGGCAGGCATTGCTCAAGTACGCTAACGGCGGCGGGAATCTGTTGATTACCGGGCCGGTGGAGCACGATGAGCACTGGCACACCGCCTCGCGCATCGCGGAATTCAAACTCGACGCGCAAACAGAGCCGCTACTTGTACACAACGCGACGGTGCGGCTGGGTGACCGTATCCAGCAACTTTCGTTCAATCAGCAGGACCAGAGCTGGCTTGACGATCTGCGCTTTGGCGATGGGTCCACCTTCAAGGAAATTGTTTACGGAAAAGGACGCATCTTCTGGACGGCCTACCCCGTGGAACTTGCGGAAGGGACAGACGCTGCCGCCAGTCTTTACGCGTATGTAGCGGCAAAGATCGGAATCACTCCGCAGTACGAGCTGACGGCGGCGCTTTCGCCCGGCGTGCTCGTGTTTCCGGTGGTCCTGGATGATTCCGTACTGTACGTGATGGAGTCTGACAGCGGCGACGATGCAAATATCGATCTTCGGGACAAGCTCACCGGAGTACATTTAACGGTGCGGCTCCGCGCGCAACATGCGGCCCTCGCCGTGATTGGAAAACAGACGAAGTCGGTGATGGCTAAGTAAGGTTTCTAGGACGAGTTGCATAGATGCGACCGCGGTAGCAGCTTCGTTCCTCCAGGGG
>CAZUCC010000048.1:0-33596 GCA_964619065.1 uncultured Acidobacteriaceae bacterium
CCGGCTACCTTCGGCGCTGGACAACCGTCCACTCACATTCGAGGAATTCGAGCACCGCATCAATCAGACTATCTATGTTTCCGCGACGCCCGGGCCCTATGAGCTCACCAAGTCGTCCGGCGTGGTGATAGAGCAGATTATCCGCCCCACGGGATTGATCGATCCGCCGGTGGAAGTGCGACCGGTGAAGGGCCAGATCGACGACCTGCTGCACGGTATTCGCGAACGGGTGAAGCTGGGCGAGCGCGTGCTGGTGACAACGCTCACCAAACGCATGGCGGAAGACTTGGCCGAGTATTACTCGGAGGCGGGCGTGCGTTGCCGTTACATGCATTCTGAAATCGAGACGCTGGAGCGAGTCAAAATTCTCCGCGATCTTCGGAAGGGCGAGTTTGACGTTCTGATTGGCATCAACCTGCTGCGGGAAGGCCTCGACTTGCCGGAAGTGTCGCTGGTGGCGATTCTCGACGCCGATAAGGAAGGATTCCTGCGCTCCACCGGTTCGCTCATCCAGACGATTGGCCGCTGCGCTCGCAATCTTAACGGGCAGGCCATTCTTTATGCCGACCGGATGACGGACTCGATGCGACGCGCTATGGATGAAACCAACCGGCGGCGCGCCCTCCAAACCGCCTATAACGAGGAGAACGGAATCACGCCGCAGTCCATCATTCGTTCGGTCGATATGGCGCTGGCGTCAGTAGTGCAAGCCGACTACGCAGACTTCACCGGAGCGGAAGCCGATGGCTTGCCCGAGTTCAAATCGCAGCAAGAATTGGATACGTATACCGCGAAGCTTGAGATCGAGATGCGGGAGTATGCCAAGAAATTTGAGTTTGAGAAGGCTGCGAAAGTGCGCGACACGGTGAAGGAACTGCGGACCAAGGAATTTCTATTCGCCTAATCACGTAAATCTGACCACGGAGACACGGAGGCACAGAGAAATCAAGCCAAATTCCTGACCTCCAGTTTTCACGTTGAGATAAGAACCGAGAAACCCGACGAGAGAAACACAAGCTCTTCCGTGTCTCAGCGACTCCGTGGTGGAGTAGTTTTCAAGTGTGTTCTGCTAGTCGTTCCCTGCGGCGGTGGCCTGTTTGCGTTGTTGCTCGTGGTCGTTCTGCTTTTGCACCCACTTCATTTCCAATTCCAAGGATGCAAGCCGCTGCATGATCTCATGGATGCGAACCGACATTGTACGAACCGTTTCAATCTGGCCGCGCTGATGCGCGGTGAGCCCGCCGGGTTCGAACAGTAGTAACTCCGAGTTACCCATCACCGACGTAAGCGCGTTGTTGATGGTATGCCGCATCTCGGTCATATAGCGTCCGAGCAGAGCGCTGCCCTCGCTGGCAGAGAGGGCCTGCTCCGCGCGCTGCGCGCGATCCACTGCCTCCAGGCGCTTCACAATTTCGGTGACGAGCTGCATGAGCGCGTGCATCGAGTCATCGTTCTGGTAACCCTCCGTCTGGTAAAGGATCAGCGCGCGGGGCGAGATTGTGGCGACAAGATCCGCGGCCGTCGCGTCGGGCACGAGTACCAGCAGGGTTTTGCCCAGTGGCTCGAGTTGGCTAAGCAAGGTCTCCAGGCGGGATGCGGACAGGCCCTCGATGATGGCCAGATCAAACGAATCCGCCGCGAGGTTGCCGCAAAGATCGCAACTCATAGCGGTAGGGGAGGGCAGACTGGGCTCAAGCTGAAAACGGTCCAGAATCGTTTGGGAGCATCCCGGGGTCTCTGCTATGACGAGGACGGCGGCCTGGCTCACGTTCTGTCGTTCTCCTTGAGTACCGCAGTAAAGCTGCCGTCCAGTGTGCCCGTTCTCGCCGTGTACTCAACAATCAATTTCGGGCGCCCTGAGGGGCGAAGGCCCATTTTTTATGGCTCTAGACCCGCTGAAGCTGCTTTGCCTATCCCCGGGGCTTCCGCCTGAGCCTGCTCAACCGCTGCACGCAAATCGACGAGCATGTGCAGCGGTTGCCCCGAAGAGTATTCGGCATGGAACATGACTTTCCACGACTGGCAAATCATGCGCAAGCGGGCCGTGGGCTCCTGGCGGGAGAACTGTGCGCTGCGGCAATCGATGGCGTTCACGCCCGCCCGTTCGAGCGCTTGCAGGCCATCCAAAATGGCATTCAGGTCTCCATGCATCAGACGGAAAAAGACTCGCCGCATGAGAAAACTGAATCGAGTGAAGGCGACCATCGAAGCGGGCTGGAAGTAGCTCGCGCCGGCGTTGGCTTTGGCTTGGCGTCCGCGTTCCAGAATTTGGCTATGTAGTAGCTCGCTCAGGCGCGAACATGCGCGCGCATCTTCGAGAATCTGGTCCAGCAGTTCGGACGATTGGCTCGGGATGGCATCCACTTCGCCCAAGACCGGCTCCAGCATGCGCCCCACGCAGTCGAGATCCACATCGTCGTCGCTGAGCTGGGATGGGGCGGTCAGCGAGAAGAACTGCACCAGCAGGAAATCGATCTTGTCGCGATCTGCGGGAGTCTTGATGGGTTTTCGCAGATGACGGGCGAGAAGAGCCTGCACCCTTTCCTCGTCGGCCATGGACGTCGTTTGCAAAAACTGGCGGAGCTGGTGCACTTGCGTACGTCCATCCATCAGAGCCAGCCACTCGCGAGCTTCCTCCACGCTATCGCGATCCGGCACGTCGATGAGAGTCTCCAGCACTGTGCAGGGAGCCACCTCGAAGACAAACTCACGAGAGAGCGCGGTGTAGACCGGATACAGGAGGACGGCCTCGCGCCAATCGCTGGCGATTTGGACGAGGTCATTTTCGGCAGAAGTCATGATTTCACGATCCAGTTCGGAACATCCTTCAGAAAGCGCGCAGCCACTGCCGTCTTGCCGCAATCATACTGCACCGCGACCACGGAAACATCGATATCTAAAGTACCGTCTGGGTTCTCAATGCGAAGCTTGTCGGCAAACTCCAGCGGCAGGCCCGAGGAGAACAAGACCTCTTTGTTGGTTCCGAACTCAATAACTGTACTTTCTGAGAAGGCTCCTCCGCCCAGGTTGGTGCGTGTGAGGCGAACGGGAATGCGAACCGGTGTGGCGTTGGGGAAAAAGCGGGCCAATTTGGAAACAAAGCTCTCCGGAAGCGTGCGGGACGTGGCTGCGGCCGCAGTATGCAAGATAGAACCCTCGATTTAGCGCCAGAGCATTTGGATTCACGTCAATAGGCTGGGGAGGCCGGACGCAAGAATCCGCCTGAAGGCATGGGCACGCTCGGGGCCAAATAAAAGAGCACAAACGCAATTCTCAATATCTTTAGAATCAATCATTTACAGAATGAATTTGAGTTCAGGGGGGTTGAGTTGTCTCAGCATGAGACAGTCTGTCTCAAGACGGTATTCGAACATGAGAACGCTTCCCGTTCTGGTAGGGAAACCTGAAACGCTGAACTCGCTCCGTCGGGGCTACTCCTGTAGCTTCAGTGCAGCGTGGGAGGACGCGTCCCTTCCAACGGGCGGCCCTGTCCGGGGGCAATATTGTAGCGTTTCAGCTTGCGATAAAGGGTGGCGCGGCTGATGCCGAGCATCTTGCCGGCGAGTACTTTATCGCCATTCACTTCATTGAAGACACGCTCGATGGTCACACGCTCGATGTCCTCAAGGTCGGTCGATGTGTAAGCCGAGGCAAATCCGGCGTTGGACGCGGCCGCATGGGCTCCGAGCATGGCAATAACCGGCGGCAGATCGGAGATATCGATGGGATTGTGGCCCCCGAGAGCGATGGCGCGCTCGATGCAATTCTCCAGTTCGCGAACATTTCCCGGCCAGTCGTACTCGAGCATGCACTTCATAGCGGCATTGCCCACCTGCATGCTGGTTCCGGGCGCATAGCGGTCGATAAACCAGTGCACCAGCATGGGAATATCCGCACGGCGCTCGCGCAATGCGGGTAGATGCACGGTAACAACATTCAGGCGGAAATAGAGGTCCTTGCGAAAGGTTCCGTCTTTGTAAGCCGCTTCAAGATCACGGTTCGTGGCAGCGATCACTCGCACATCTACCTTCGTGCGCAGATTGCTGCCCACGGGCCGGACTTCCTTTTCCTGGAGAACACGCAAGAGCTTGGCTTGCAGTTCCTGTGGCAGTTCGCCAATTTCATCCAGAAAAATCGTGCCTCCACTGGCGGCCTGGAACAAGCCGGGTTTCGAGCGCAACGCCCCAGTAAAGGCGCCTTTTTCATATCCGAATAGCTCGCTTTCGATGAGGGTGGGCACGAGAGAACCGCAGTCGACTGCCACAAAGGGCTGATTGGAGAAGCCGCCGCGGAAATGAATGGCGCGAGCGACGAGTTCCTTGCCGGTACCGGACTCTCCCGTAATGAGCACGGGGGTACGCGTGTCCTTGAGGCGCGAGATCATGCGCAGGACATCTTGGATTTTGGGCGAAGCGCCGATGATTCCATGCATCTCGGTTTCGGCGTCCGTGCGCTCCCGGAGAAATTCATTTTCCTCGACGAGCTGAATCTTGTCCGCCATGCGGCGTAGAAAGAGGCGCAATTCCTCGAGCGGTGTAAAGGGTTTAGTGATGTAGTCGTAGGCTCCTAATTTCATGGCCTGCACAGCGGTTTCCACCGAGCCATGTCCCGTCATGAGAGCCACCTCGGTGCGAGGCAGCATTCTCTTGACCCGCCCCAGAAACTCCAGGCCCGTCATCTGGGGCATCACCATGTCGCAGAGAATCATATGGGCAGGCCGCTCTTCGAGCAGCGTCAGAGCGGCTTCGCCACTCTGGGCCTCGAAGCACTCGAATCCCATGGCTTCAGCAACAGTGCGGCATAAGTGGCGGATGCTCGGTTCATCGTCCACGATCAGGAGGCGTAAACGGGCTGCTTGGCTCACGAAGTTGTCCCCATGGCTTTTTCAATCACATCCAGAAACTGTCGAACCCGGAATGGCTTTTCCACGCAAGGGGCGCCAGTGCGGCGGAGCGTGGTCACGGTTTCTTCGTTGGCGATGTCTCCGGTAATGAACACGATGCGGGAGGCAAGTTCCGGGCGGTATTTGGCAACCCAGGAGTAGACGTCGGCCCCGTCGAGGCCACCCGGCGTGCGCATGTCGGAGACGATGCCGGTGAACTGGCCGGTTTCGAGAAGCTGAAGCCCCTCGACAGCGGATGCGGAACACACAACTGGATATCCATTTCGTTCGAGGGCCGCGCGCACATAAGCCATGACGGAAGATTCATCCTCAATCAAGAGGATTGGCATGGCTGCGGTTCTGGTTGCGGGCTGATTCATGCAGGCAAAACTCCAGCGACCGCGCCCAGCGTGACGTTCATAGCCAGGGGTAAGCGCACGATAAAAGTTGCGCCGGGAACGGCAGTATTGTTTTGGCAGAGAATCTCTCCGCCATGTTCGCGCACGATTCCATAACAGATGCTGAGGCCGAGACCGGTTCCCTTACCTACTTCCTTGGTGGTGAAGAAGGGATCGAAAATACGGTCCGGAGAAAGGACGCCATTGCCGTTGTCGCGGAAGCTGACCTCAACGCAGTTGCGGGTCAGAACACTGGTGATCTCGATGCGAGCAGGACGGCCGGTCTCTCGCACGGCGTCATAGGCATTGTTCAGAATGTTGAGGAACACTTGTTGCAATTGGAGAGCATCGCCGATCACGTCCGGCAAGTTCTCGCCCAGGCGTTCCACGACTTCGATACCGTGGCTATTCAGGTCGTAAGCGCGCAGTTGCACCGTGCGCAACAGAATGGCGTTCAACTGGACGGGCTTGCGTTGTGGCGGCATCTGCCGGGCGAAGCTGAGAAGATTCTGCACGATTTGCTTAGTCCGCTGCGCTTCCTGCAGGATGACGCGGAGATCTCTCCTGGCGGAATCGGGGATCTCGGGGTTTTCCATGAGCAGATCCGCAAAGCCGAGAATGGCGGTGAGAGGGTTGTTCACCTCATGAGCAACACCAGAGACCAACTGGCCAACGGCAGCCATTTTTTCCGCGTGCATGAGTTTAGCTTGCAGCATAGCGGCGTCGGTGATATCGGTCATGACGGCCACGATGCTGGTGAGTCCACCCTGCTCGTCACGCATAGGGCTCAGATTCACCGAGAACTGGCCGATACGGCCATCGGCCCGCAAGATCGGCACTTCCAGGTTGTCCACAAGTTGCCCTTGCAGAGCGGCAAGAACGGCTTCCTGGAAAAGAGTACGTTTTTCCGGGGCGGCAAGGTCGGATATCGGCCGTCCCAGCAGTTGGTGGAGCTGATAATTGAGATCGGCCCAACGGCGGTTGGCATAGCTGATGCGCCCGGCCGTGTCCACCACCAGAATCAGACTCTGGGTATTGTTCAGAATCTTGCTGTTGAAGTCGCGCTCGCGCTGCAACTCGGTCTGGAAGGCTTTGAGACTGGTGATGTCCGTCATCAAGCCCCGGTGCTGGATGACATGACCGCTGGCGTCGCGCACCGCAAACACGTTCTGCATGGTGTAGACCGGCGTACCGTCCTTGCGGCGCAGGACCTCCTCGTGATTCCTGAGCAGTCCGGCCTCCCCGAGCTTGCGGCAGAACACTGCGTGGTCCGAGGGATCAAAATACAGTTGGCGGGTGATGTCGGTTCCGAGCAGTTCTTCGCGGCTGGCGTAACCCAGCATCCGCACCAGAGCTTCGTTCACCTCGATAAAGCGGCCGTCCGGTGTGGTGAAGTACAACCCTTCCTGAATGTTATCGAAGAGCTCGCGATAGCGGCGTTCGGCTTCGCGGCGATCGGTAACGTCCTTCAAAACATGGATCGTTTCCCGTCCTTCGGCTTGTCCGGCCTGCAGGCGGGAGGTTGAAACCAGATAGGTACGTTCGAGGACAACCTGGGGGAACTCATCGACATCTCCACCGTGCCGGCAGAATGGACAGGAGGTAGGATGCACGTCGGCGGCAAGTGCCAGCAGGTCGCGCATATTGACACCGATCAGCTCATCAGGCCGCACGCCGATAAACTGCGCAAGCGAGCGGTTCACGCGAAGAATGTTTCCGGTTTCTTCGTGCACAACGATGAAATCGCTGATGGCATCGAAGATTTCCACCCAGTGGCGGTTGGCCTGCTCGATGCGCTGAAAAAGTTGAGCGCTTTGTAGAGCCACCGAGGTGTGCGTGGCCAAGGCTTGGAGCCACTGGCGATCCGCCGAAGTCAGGTCCGGACCACAACCATTCAGGACCAGAATGCCCACCAGCTCGCCTTCGGAATTTTCGAGACGTGCCAGCGCAATGTCCTCCCAGTTGAGGGCCTGCGCAAGTTTTGCCCCGAGCAGATTCGGAGCGTGGCCCGAGATAATCGGCTGTTTGTGGATTCGTGTCAGCTGCGCCAGGGAGGACTGCAGATCCTGCCCCAGGCCTTGCCCTTGTCCTGGGCCTGGACTGGGAGAAAACTCCACCTTGTGTCCATCCGCTTTGACACCGATCAGGTCGTTCGGCGCATCCCGCCGCCAAATATAGGCTCCACTGGCCTGGAAGAATTCGCGGCTGGCGCGGCAAATCGAACGCAGGAGTGGGTCGCCGCGCTCACCGCGAGCCGCGGATGCCGAAATCGAAAGCAGCAAGCGCGGAAAGCCCTCGTCGGGATTTCCGGTTCGGATTTGGGACACCGTTGAATGGCCGAGAGGCATAGTCGGTTCGGCGGCCCTCTCCCAGAGCCAACCCTTGTAAAAACTATGAGATACAAAGCAAACCTAGCGGTTGATCTCAATTTGAGTCAAGGAGAATCCGGGCTGCGGTCTCAAAGTGTGAACCCCCACCCACCTTGCGTTCCGAACCGAGGGCCATACACACGAGTCAAAGGAGGTTCAGGATCGCGAATCGACGTCGTTCCGTTTCGGGAAAGTGACTGCAACAGGTGACGGAAGTCACCTGTAGGACGAACTAAAGTGAAGAAGCAAAGCCTTATGCTGCAATGACTTAAGTCGTTTACACCAAGGTAACTTGAGTTTTTGTGTCTGGGAAGCGACCTTGCCAGAAGTGGAGCTGAGGAAGGCTTCATTCAGGGGTTTGTGCATGGCACGCAGCAAGTCAATATCTTGTCTTCTTCTGCTTCTTTTTCCGCTCATGACCTTCGTCCTGGCGCCGCAGGCCGTGTTGGCGCAACAGGTGCAGGGCGATTTGTCGAAACGGGTGAAGACACGCGTTCAACCCAGTTACCCGGATTTGGCGCGGCGATTGAGCGTCAAGGGCAGCGTCAAGCTGATGGTGACGGTCACCGCGAACGGCAAGGTGAAGACCACCAAAGTGGTGGGCGGGCATCCGCTGCTGGTGGCGGCATCGGAAGATGCCATCCGCCGGTGGAAGTTCGAGCCTGCCGCCGAGGAAGCCACGGGACTCGTGGAATTCACTTTTCAATCCGACACTGAGTAGAGGCAGGGGTTAGAAGGGCACACTTCATGTCAATGACCATCCACCAACGGTTGTATAGGAGCTTCGGCGCGATTCTCGCGACGGTGTTGATTCTGTTCATCGTGAACATCGTGGCCCTGCGCCGCGAACATAGCGCGCGGGCCGCCGCGGCGCAATCGCTCGATATGGCCGAAGCCATCTCCGAGCTGCGTTCACAAATGATGCAAAACCGCCTTTCTCTGGGCAACTATCTGCTGAGCGGCGATACGCGCGATGTGGAACGGATGAGCGAAGGGGTGCGCCAGATTGGCACAAGGCTGGAAATCGCCAAATCCCTGACCAGTTCGGATCAGCAGAAAACGGCGCTGGACAAGGTTGCGTCTCTGGAACAAGCGTGGGTAAGCGATTTTGCCACGCCCTTGGCGGCCAAACGGAAGGAAGTGGACGGAGGGAACGTAACCGTTTCCGAATTGCAGATTTTTTATCTGCAAAAAGATCCCGCGACCTGGCTGAAAAACTCCGCCGAGTATCTGGACATGGCGGACCGGGAAAACAAGAAAGTCATCGAAGAGCGCCGCCACTCCGACGAAAGCATGGCTACCTTCGCCGTCGTGGTAGCGCTGTTTAGCACGCTGCTGGCGATCGGCTTTGGCGTTGTGATTTCCTACCGGACGGCGCAGGCGGTGACACGCCCATTGCGCCAGTTGATGGACGCGACGCAACAGATCGCTGAAACGGGAGACCTTGAGCACAGGACAGACGTGACCCAGCAGGACGAAATCGGGCAACTGGCGAAGTCGTTCGATCGCATGGTCGGATACCTGCGTGAAATGGCCACGTTCTCGGAGCAGATCGCAGGCGGCAACCTCACGGTGGATGTCCAACCCCGTTCCACCAAGGACACTTTGGGGCATGGGTTTTTGCGCATGGTCGAAGGACTGCACGATCTGGTCCGCTCCGTGCGCGACGCCGCCTCGCAGGTAGCGAGCGGATCCTCGCAGGTAGCCACGGCTTCGGACGAATCGGCCAAGATCAGTCTGCAGGCTTCCGGAGCCATTGATGAAGTCACCAGCACGATGCACGAGATGAGTGTGAACGTGCAAAACATGGTCAAGAGCACGCAAACGCAGGCGGCCAGTGTGAGCGAGACCTCGGCATCGATCGACGAGATGGTGGCCTCCATCCAGCGCGTCGCCGATACGGCCAAAGTGCTGCTCGACATTTCCAACCGTTCCCGGGAGGAAGTGCACAGTGGGATCACCACGATGGATAAGGCCACGAGCGGCCTCAATCGCATCAACGTCTCCATCCGGGATTCCGGACAGATTATCGGGGCGCTGGGCCAGCGGGCCGACGATATTGGCAGAATCATTGAAGTCATCGACGATCTGGCGGAGCAGACGAACCTGCTAGCCCTGAACGCGGCCATTGAAGCGGCGCGGGCCGGGGAGCATGGTTTGGGATTCGCGGTGGTGGCGGATGAGGTCCGCAAGCTCGCGGAAAAATCTGCGCAGTCCACCAAAGAGATTTCCGAGCTCATCCAGAGCATTCAGAAGGAAGCCCGGAAAGCCGTCGACAACATGGAGCTGAGCACCGGCATCGTCAACGAAGGCTTGACGCTGGGCGAAGATCTGAGCACGGCACTGCGCAAGATTTCCAACGTGGTCACCGAGGTCTACAAATTCGCCCAGGAAATTGGCGCAGCCACCAACGAGCAATCCAACGGCTCGACGCAGATTGCCCGGTCCACCACACGCCTGAATGAAATCACGCACGAGATCAGCTCGGCGGTGGAAGAGCAAGCTTCGGGAGCGCAAGCCGTGGTCCGAGCCATGGAGCGCATGCGTGAATTGACGCAGCAGTCGACCTCAGGATCGACCGAACTGGCGGCGTCCGCGGAACAAATGTCGAAGATGTCGCGCGGACTGCTCGACTCCATGGACCGCTTCCACCTGGACGAAGAGGCTGACAGCTACCGGCGGGACAACTGGAGGAAGGGCGGCCGGGAAGCGCGGGCGGCGGCGGGCGGGCGGAGCTAGCTCCGGAGAACGGACATGGAAAAGGAGCTGCACATTGTCGGGTTCCGGGTCGGCCGCGAAACCTATGGCGTCCCCATCAAATTGATTCTGGAAATCGTCCGCGTGCCGGAAATCACGGCCGTGCCGGACGCTCCGGAGCACATCGAGGGCGTCATCAATCTTCGGGGCAAGATCGTTTCCATCATGGACCTGCGCAAACGCTTTGGAGAAAAAAACATTGCGCAGAGCCGCCATAACCGAATTCTGATCATGGAACTTCAAGGGCGTTTAGCCGGGCTCATCGTGGATGGCGCCTCGGAGGTCATGAAGCTTCCCGCGGCGGAGGTCGAACCGCCACCGGCCGTGTTCCAGGAGAGTGGATTGCAGTGCGTGACCGGCGTAGCCAAGCACGGGGGGCGGTTGATTGTGCTGCTGGACATCGGCAAACTACTGCAGCGTGAAGTCAAGGGGTTGCAAGTCGGCACGGTGGCGCAAGAGGGCGTGCCGGAACTGGCTTCGCAAAGCATGGCGGCGAAAGCGAAAGGGTAACTTCAGAAAACGCGCATGAGTGCAACCGGAGCGGCACCAGCACAACTCACCGACGCCGAGCTCAAGCTGCTGCAGACGCTCATTTACCGCGAGTGCGGCATGCACTTTGACGAGCGCCGCACGTCGTTCCTGACGGACCGGCTGCAGCGCCGGCTGAAGGAATCCCAGATGGATTCCTTCTACCGTTACTACCGACACCTGACAAGCGAACAGGGCAAGGAAGAACTGGCTCTGCTGCTGGAAAACCTGACCGTCAACGAAACCAGCTTCTTCCGCAACCGGGCGCAATTGGATCTATTCCAGAAACACATTCTCGAAGATTTGCTGGTGCGAAAAGCAGCGGCGGGAGATTACTCCATCCGTATTTGGAGCGCGGGCTGCTCCACCGGGCAGGAGCCTTACACGCTGGCGATGATGGTTTGCGACTCGCTCATCTACCACAATTTGCGCTTCCCGCATCCGCAACAAAGTCTTTTGGGAAAATCCATCGTGCCCGCGCCGTGGAAGGTGGAGGTTGTGGCTTCGGATCTCAACTACACGGTGTTGCGCGCCGCCCAGGAGGGTTCGTACAACGAGGCGCAGATGGGGCCTGTGGAATATTCCTGCCGGCTCCGCTACTTTGACAAACTGGCGGAACGCTATGCCGTGAGGGCGGCCGTCAAGGAGCTGGTTCACTTCGACTTCCACAATCTGAAGACGGAATTTGTTCCGCAGCAACGCAACGACTTCATCTTCTGCCGCAATGTGATGATGTACTTTGACGAGGCCGAACAGAAGCGCCTGGTGGAAAAATTTTATCGCTGCCTGAATCCAGGCGGACACGTGTTCGTGGGGCACGCGGAGAGTTTGCTCGGCTTGACGACGAAGTTCACCATGGTCCACCGCAATAGCGGCACCGCCTACCAACGCAAGGAGGCGCCATGAGTTCATTTTCCGGCGAACGGGGAGCCGAGCTGCGGCAGATTTTCTTTGAAAGCGCCCAGGAAATTCTGCAGTCCATGAATGAACAGGCACTCCATCTCGAGAAGCGCCCGGACGATATCGAGGCCTTGCGCAGCCTGCGCCGCGCCGTGCATACGCTCAAGGGCGATGCCGCCGCCTGCGGCTTTCGGGACCTCAGTCATTTGGCGCACGAATTCGAGGATGCTCTGGTTGGGGAAAATATGGAGCAGAGTGCGGCGACAGTGGAAACGGCGCTCACGGCCGCGGACGTATTTACCGAAATGCTGGAGGCGTACCGCACAGGAAAACGGCCTCCTTCCGGAGAAGCTTTGCGGAAATTAATCCAGAGGCTGGCAGCACCCGACAAGGAAGTGCGCTTGGAGAAGCAGCGCCCGGCCGCAGCCGGGGCTGGAGCTCGCGGAAAAACTTCAGCCCTCCGCACCGCAAAGAGCAAGCGCGGCGGTAAGAGCCAAGTCAGAGCTAAGTCCCGGGACCGGGCATTGGAAAAGAAGGCAACCCAGAAGACGACTCCATCGACGAAGTCTGCAAAAACTCGCGGGGCAAGGGGCACGGTCGTTGCCAACGCGGCCCTACATCGAAAAGAGTCCGCTACCAAGGTTCACCCGGGCTGGAGCGAATACGAAAGGCTAGCGATCCAAAGCGCACAACACAAACAGATTCCGGTTTATCACCTGACCCTGGTGATTGACCCTCACTGCGGCATGCCGGAAGCCGCCTTACAGATTGTGCGCAACATTATTCTGAAGGCAGGTGAGATTCTCGCCTTTTCGCCAGCGGAGGCACGGGACCTGGAAACGTCGCGCAAGATCGAAGCCGCGTTTGCCAGCAAGGAGGATCCGCAGAATCTGACGCGTAAGTGCCGCGTTCCCGGGATTATTTCTGACATCAATCTTGTAACGCTGCCACCGTTGGGAGCTCAGCCGTCCGCAGCAGCGGAACGAGATCTCGACGTGGAGGAATCCGCCGGAAGCACAGGGAGCGCTGCCGCTGCACCGCCCACCGGAGGACAACAAAAAGACAAGCCAGAAGTCCCGCGCAGTGAAGAGAATGGGCGGGGCGCGAACCCGACGCTGGAAAACCTGCTGCGCGTGGACGCCGAGCGAATTGATAACGTTCTGAATTTAGTGGGCGAGTTGATTATCGGCCGTTCCATGTTTCACCAGACGCTGCTGGAATTTGCCAAGCGTTTTCCCAAAGACCCTCTACGAGCTCGCTTTGCCGATGCCTTTGCCTTCCAAGCGCGCGTTCTGAATGATTTGCAGCGTTCAGTCATGAAAATCCGCATGGTGCCGGTGGAGCAGCTGTTTCGCCGCTTTCCACGGCTGGTGCGGGACACGGCGCGTGCTTGTGAGAAGAATGTGGAACTCGTTGTTTTCGGGCAGGAGACGGATCTCGACAAAGGAATTCTGGATGCACTCGCCGAACCCGTCGCACATCTGGTCCGCAATGCTATTAGCCACGGCCTTGAAAGCCTGGAGGCACGCAAACTTGCCGGCAAACCCGAGCATGGCACCATCCGATTGGCCGCGTATCACCAGGGCAACCAGGTGGTGATTGAAGTTGCGGACGATGGCAAGGGTCTGGATGTCGAAAAGATTCGCAACAAAGCGATAGCGCGGGGCCTGGTCAGCGCGGAAGATGCGCTGCGTCTCACCGAGTCCGATCTCCTCAAGTTCATTTTTGTGCCCGGGTTCAGCACGGCCGAGCAGGTTACGGAAATCTCCGGCCGCGGTGTGGGACTGGATGTCGTACAAAATGTGCTGCAACGTCTCAAGGGATCTGTAAGCGTTGAATCGATTCCTGGCCGGAGCACGGTATTCCGCCTGCGGCTTCCCCTTACATTAGCCATTATTAAAGCCATCCTGTTCCGGGTTGAGCATCGGCTCTATGCCGTGCCCTTGAATTCGGTAGCCGAGATGGCGCGGGCCCACCAGTCGGAGATTCACCTGGTGGACGGGCATGAAGTGATGCAACTGCGCAAGCAGGTGCTGACGCTGGTCCGGATGGGCCGCCCGGCAGAAGCGAGCGAGAGCAAACTATTTGTCCTGGTGGTGTCGCACGCGGGACAAAAGCTGGGACTGGTGGTCGATGAACTGGCCGGACAGGAAGAGCTGGTCATCAAGGCGCTCGACACAAGTATTCTCTCCAGCGATCTCATCAGCGGAGTTTCCATTCTCGGCGATGGCCGAGTCGTGCTCATCCTGAACCTAGCCGCCGTAGCGGAACGCCGAAGCCGGACGCGCAATGAGCTTGGCGCTGCTCCGTGGGGTATGCTCTTGCCGCAGGCGGAAATGCGGCTTTTCGAAAGTTCTGCTGCAGCCCTCGCGGCGGGAGGCGACGCATGAAGTCATCGATCCGGGTTCTCGTCGTGGACGATTCGGCGTTGATGCGGAAGCTCCTGCCGCAAATCATTGAAAGCGATGCCAAAATCGAAGTCGTGGGCACCGCCAGCAACGGAGATTTTGCTTTGCGCAAGATCGGCGAGCTGAAGCCGGACGTGGTCACACTCGACCTTGAAATGCCTGGACTCAACGGCATTGAAGTCCTCAAGCAAATCATGCGCAAATACAAGACGCCGGTCGTGGTGGTCAGTTCACACACCACCGAGGGAGCGTCGATCACCATGCGGGCCCTAGGTCTCGGCGCGGTCGACTTCGTGGCCAAACCCGCCGACATCGCCACCCGGGTGGCGGAAGTTACGCACGAATTAGTCAGTAAGATTAAAGTAGCGGCCGAGAGTAAAGGAATTCATGCTGTTCCTGAAATGGAATCAGGAGCCAAAAAGCCGGCGAAATTCTCCAACCGGCCCGCGGTAAAAGTGATTGCCATTGGGATCTCCACCGGAGGGCCCAACGCGCTGCAGTATGTGCTTTCGCAGCTTCCTGCCGATTTCCCGGGCGCCATCGTGATCGTGCAGCACATGCCCGAAGGTTTTACGAACTTGTTCGCCCGGCGCCTGGACGATACCTGCGCCCTACAGGTTAAGGAGGCGCAGCCGGGTGATCTTTTGCTGGCGGGACGCGCGCTCGTCAGTCCGGGCAACCGGCACATGCGGGTGAAGCGGCTCCCGCTCGGCGATGTCGCCATCTTGTCGGACGAAGAGCGGGTCAACGGGCACAGGCCTTCGGTGGATGTCTTGTTCCATTCCATGGCCCGGGAATTCAGTTCCCAGGGTGTGGGAATTTTGATGACCGGTATGGGAGAGGATGGGGCCGAAGGCATGGGGGCCATGAAAGCAGTGGGTGCCCTGACCATCGCGCAGTCGGAAGATTCCTGCGTGGTGTATGGCATGCCAAAGGCAGCAGTAGAGCGGGGCTTTGCCATGCGTGTGGTCAGTCTGGATGGGCTTTCCCAGACCTTGCAGGCATTGTTCCTGCCGGAACGGGCGCGGTCGGCAACGGCCCAACCTGGTCCATCGCAGTTACCGAAGTAAGTTTCTTTTGTTCAAGTTTTGCGCGACCTTTAGAAAAGAGAGGGGACCCTTTATGGAGCAGTTTGCGCCATTACGCAGGAAGAAAGACGGTCAACCCGTCCGCTACCTCGTGGTGGACGACTCCGTGTTCGCCCGGAAGAATCTGGGCAAAATGATTGAAACCTTTGGAGGCCAAGTCGCTGGCGAAGCCGCCGATGGAATTGCCGCAATCACAGAATACGGTCGCGTCCAGCCCGACATGGTACTGATGGACATCACCATGCCCCAGATGGAGGGCATCGAAGCCGCTGAGAAGATTCTGCAAAAACATGCCGATGCCCGCATTGTCATGGTCTCCTCGGTGGGCTACCAGGAGAACATCGTGGCGGCGCTGCAACGCGGGGCACGTCACTTCGTGCAGAAACCGGTGAAAGCCGACGTTCTCTATGAAGTGGTGAAGTACGTGATGGGCGATGATGCCATCGTGACCGCGATCGTGGCGGACGGTGCTCACGCATGAAGATGGAGTTGATCCAGCCCTTCATCAATGCGGCGGATGCGGTGCTGGCACAAAGCCTGCGCTGCCGCACCAGTGTGGGGGAAGTCCTCATGGCCGAGGACACGTACGAGCGCCGCGGCATAGCGGCGCAGATCGCCTTTACCGGCGACATTGAAGGCCGCATCATCTTCGACCTGGCTCCCTCGACTGCCGCCTATCTGGCAAGCTCGCTGAGCGGTACGGAAATCGGCGCCGGGGATGAAATGGCCGAAGAAGCGGTGCTCGAACTCGCCAACCAGGTGATTGGCAATGCTGTGACCACTCTCAACAATCAAGGATTCAACTTTAAAGTTCTGCCTCCCGTGATCCATGAATCGACGCTGGGACTGCCTTCGTCGTTCGATACGGAAGCGCTCCTCCTGTCCTTTGACACCTGCGGCGGGACCGTATTCATGAACATCGCCATGCGCTACAACTGCCAGCACTTCGCGGCCGTTGGCGCCTAAGTCCGCCTCCAAGAAATTTCCTCGACAAAATCGCAAAAAGAAACCGGCATTTCAACTGTTTTCGGCAGCCTGCTAGCGCCCGGTGATCATGAAGACCGGATTCTGCAAGGGCGTCCCGCTACCCGTCGGCGGCTGATCCGGGGAGGGAAGAACCAGTACTCCCGTGTTATCCGAGGTGCGGAAAATATAGGTTCCCCCCGCGTCGCAGCTCGAGACGTAAACACGTACGCTGTCCGCGGAAGCGCCCACTAAGAAACGGAACCGGGCACTGCTGCAAAATGGAACCGCAGGCACGGCTGCACCACTGGCATTGAGAACATCGAGCGCATACGGGTTGGGAGAATTGGGGGGCAGCGAAGGCAACAACTGGAAAGTCACCGCATCGACTCCCGTGAGTGTCAAACTGGTGCCCGATGGATTGCCCAGCACGTAAAATCGGCTGCCATCTGGCAAGGGGGCCAGGCCAATCGCTCCAGGCACGAAGCCTGCTGCGGTGACGCGTAGCGTATTGGCTAGTGTTCCCGCTGGGACAGCCGCGTCAAAAATACCGACCCGTCCCGACGTATCCGTGACATACAAACGATTCCGCTTCGTGTCGTACGCAATCGAGTTGGGCTGACCGCCCGTGGCTAGATTGCCGGGAATCAACTGATCGGTCAGCGCATCAATAACGGAAACACCGATGTTGCTCATCACATAGACTGCGGAACTATCGGGACTGGCGATCGCCATGGACGGCGCTGCCCCGACCGGTAAAGTCTTGAGGATTTGCCGGCTCGCGGTATCCAGCACATGAACGACGCTATTGGCCTGATCGATAATGTAGAGCTTGTGCCCATTGGGCAGCTCGGCCATCGCCACCGGACTCCCCCCGGGTAGAGGAATCTGCTGCGACAGGACGTTCGACCCGGTGGAAATAACACCCAGCACAGGCGGATTCAGGCCCGACAAGATGACATACATATTTGCGGCTTCCGTGGAATGCAGATACGACGGTGATGACCCGAGGGGCGTAGTAATCGTGGTAACCGTCCCCATCGGACAAACTGCCGTCCCGCAGGTCACAGTGGCTGCCGTGGTGGTGGAAACCGTGTCTTCAAGACCGTTGGCTACGTAGACGCGGTTAACAGAGCCCGCGTTCAGCAGGGCTGCGTGAACCGGTCCCCGTCCTACATCAACCACGCCCACGTTGCTGTCGCCGGAGACATCGATCTGCGTCACCGCTCCCGGATTCGTGGGATTATTGGCGCTGATCGTCATGGCAAAGTGATAGAGCGAGGGGTCGCCCGGATCGCCTGGAATCGGAATGATGGGAGAACGATAATTTTGGCCGCAACTCAGGCAAATTGCCAACGACAATAAAAGAGCCACAAACGAAAGCCCACGACGACTTTGCATCCCTACCTCACCCACGACTGAATTCCCTGGAAGAAACATCTCATTCTATCTGCAACCCACGGCCAGCGCCAGCGGTGAGCCGAAGCGGCGGTGCGTGGATTTGCAATTACCATTTCTTAAAAATCACAAAAACTGCCGCCACGATCAATGCAAAACCAACCAGGTAGTTCCATTTCAGCTCTTGTCCTAAATACAAAACCGAAAAAACGGAAAATACTGCCAGCGTTATGACTTCCTGAATCGTCTTGAGTTGAACCGCTGTAAAACTATACGAGCCGATGCGGTTGGCCGGAACCTGAAAACAATATTCTGCAAAGGCAATACCCCAGCTCACAAGAATGACCTTAAACAAAGGCGCTTGCCGGAACCGGAGGTGACCGTACCAAGCGAAGGTCATGAAGATATTAGAAATTGTCAGCAGCATAATCGTCGTCATAGACCCTATGCTGCCATGGATTCCCTAGCCGGCGCGAGTTCCCTTCCGCTAAACGGAATTCATGGGGTGAGATGCGCAGCGAATGTGGAGGGCTGCCTCGCGAGGTGTGGTGAAACAATGCCCGGAGTGATGGGACTCGGCCCTTTACCCTATTTTCAGAGCGGCTGAGGGCCAATTGAGCAAAAAGGGAGACCTTCACGGGCCTCCCTCTTTACAACTTAAAAGCGCAAGAAACTACGGATGGCAAACCGCAGGTGTGTGGCTGGTATCGGGGTTGGTGCACAGCGGCCCGAGGTTCGTTGTAGCGTTTGGCGTGCTGATCATCGCCAAGGGACCGGCTTGATGCTCGCCGTTGAAGGGCGTTGGCTTAGTCACGTCGAAAGTGCAACCATCCACGTTGGCATCGTTAGGATTGTTGAACCAGAACCCGAGGTGGAACGTGTTGATCGGGCCGGTGAAGTCCGGATCGAACCCAAAAATCTGATCCAGAAGAATTGTCTTAATGGTCGCGTTGATCACGCCTTTGCTGTCGGCCTGCAGATCGGATTGATACCAGGCAAAGCCAAAGTTCGTAAAATTCGGATCAAGCCCGCCATTTGACAGCAACCTGCTGCGCTGCACGGTGAACATGTCAAACGCCAATCCCGGCTTAATGTTCTTGGCGTTGATCACCAGGGTATCGTTCAGCTTGCCGCGGGTAACGGTAACGTGGGCAACGGGAGCCGGACCACCCAACACACCCAGGCAGTTCACGACGGCGGGATTGGGCTTCAGCGTAAAGTGGGCCACATTGGCCTGTGCCAACATGGGCTGTGCGGTTAGGACGAGAGCCGCGGCGACCGCCACGGCCAAACGAATCAAATTGCTTTTCAAACGGTTCATCAAACTTCTCCTCAATATAGGTTTTTCTATTTAGTGCAACTTTTGAACCTAAGGTCTTTTCCGTGAAACCTAGGTAGGAAACGGCCGGGTGTTGGGCTGTGAAATGTTCCCGGGACAGTCTTGCCGCAATCAAACGTGTTGCACTAGAATTGCGCCTAACTTCCAGCAAGACCGTCGACCCTGCCGCGACGCCAAACTTACCTGGAGCGATCCGCAGAGTCCTTAGAGGTTCATAAGAAAATTGCAAGAGTTTTCCAAGCACGTTCCAAATCTGCCTATGACACTGTCAGCAAATGCTTTGTACGAATTCGGCAGGTTTCGTTTGGATCCCTCGGAGCATCTGCTGCGGTGCGACGGGAAGACCATTGCTCTCACGCCGAAGGCGTTGGAAATCCTGCTGGTGCTGGTCCAGAGCAAGGGCCGCCTGATGAGCAAGGAAGACCTCATGCAGAAGATCTGGCCCGACAGTTTCGTAGAAGAGGCGAACCTGACGGTTAACATTTCCGCACTGCGTAGGGCCCTAGGCGAAGCTTCCGAGGGGCAGCAATACATTGAGACGGTGCCGAAACGTGGCTATCGTTTTATAGCGACCGTGACAGAGGTTCGGGCGGAAAGCCAGCCTGTTCAGCCGCAGCAGTCACTCGAAGAGGGGGCGCTTGTAGTCACACCCCCACCTACTCCTCAACGCGAACGAAAACTGCGTTCTAAGGTAATGGCCCTAGTGCTTGTCCTGGTTGGAATAGCGCTTGCGGTCGGTTACTCCGCGTATCGACAGCATTCCCTGCAAAAATCTTTGGAAGGCCCTCGACGCCTGGCGATTCTTCCTTTCCGTAATCTCCGGCAAGCCGCAGACAGCGATTTCCTCGGTCTTTCACTCGCCGACGCAGTCATCACCAAGCTGGGTTATGTGAGCGCCCTGGCGGTCCGTCCTTCTTACGCGATTGAGAAGTACAGAAATCAAGCCATTGATATTCCAAAAATTGCGTCGGATCTCAATGTTGACACCCTGCTCACCGGCAATTTCATCCGCGACGGCGACGACTTGAGGATTACCTGCCAGCTCATCGATGTAAAGACCGAAAACATTCGCTGGAAAGGAAGTTTTGATCTGAAGTACGAGAAACTCCTGACTGTCCAAGACAACGTGGCGCAGCAAATCATCAAGGGATTGGAAGTGACTCTCTCTCCTTCCGAGGCGGAACGTCTCAAGCCCGACGCGCCCATGGATCCTGTAGCCTACGAATACTATTTGCGCGGCGTCGACCTGTATGCGAGAGGGGAATACGGCGTGGCGATCAAGATGCTGGAAAAATCGGCGGAAATTGGGCCGAAGTATGCACTGACCTGGGCTTATCTCGGCAGGTCCTACACCGCGGATGCTTCGTTTCAGTTCGGAGGCCGGAAGCAGTATGCCAAAGCGCAAGCCGCTTTCGAGAAGGCGCTCTCCTTGCAGCCTGCACAAATCGAAGCCCACATCTACATCGCCAACTTATTCACGGACACGGGCAGGGTGGAGCAAGCCGTACCGTTGCTCAGAGAAGCGCTCAAGACGAATCCCAACCATGCGGAAATCCATTGGGAACTGGGCTATGCCTACCGGTTCGCCGGCGAATTGCAGCAGTCTGTCGCGGAATGTGAACGCGCACGGGAACTCGACCCTGGCGTGAAAGCCAGCAGCTCGGCGCTGAACAGCTATCTCTACCTGGGGCAGTACGACAAGTTTCTGCAAAGTCTGCCAAAGAGCAACGACCTTGCATTCATTCTTTTTTATCGCGGACTTGGGGAGTTCTACAAAAAGAACCTGGAACAGGCCGGGAGAGACTTCGATCGCGCCTTTGAACTGGACCCCTCCCTTTTCCAGGCGCAGGTGGGAAAAGCTCTGGGCTACGCGATCCAGCACGAAGATAAGAAAGGTCTCGAAATCCTGCGCGAGGTGGAGAATAAAATTGAAGAACGCGGGGTTGGCGATCCCGAAGCGCGGTACAAAATTGCCGAAGCTTACGCCCTCCTGAGCGACAAGGTTTCAGCCTTGCGCGTTCTCCGGCATAGCATCGAAGATGGGTTCTTTTCCTATCCCTATTTCGCCACGGATCCTCTGCTCGACAGCCTCCGCAAAGAACCTGAATTCGAGCAACTGATGAGTGGGGCACGCCAGCGGCACGAAGCATTCCAACGGAAGTTCTTCTAGCAGGTTTGCGCGGGGCATCTTGACGCAAGGCTTAGCGAGAACCACTACTTCCCTTTTGATTTCTTCCTCGTAGGAGCTTCCGCGGCCATCTCGATGGGCGTAGGAGCAGAGGCTGCGGGCTTTTTCTTGCCCTCCATCTGTTCCAGGCTGGCTTTGAGCGCGGCCATCAGGTCAATGACCGGGGCCAGCTTGCGCGGTTGTTCCATTTCGGCAACCTCCCCGCCCGCCAGCTTGGTCTCGATCATCTTCTTCAGATTTTCCTGAAAAGAGTCTGTATATTTCTCCGGCTCCCATTTCCCAGCTAGAGCTTCGATCAGCTGGTGCGCCACTTTGAGTTCGGCGTCCTTCAGCTCAACGTCGGGCGCGCCGAATCCCTCCACTTTTTTCACTTCGTCCTGGTAGTACATGGTGTGCAGCATCATGCCGCCGCCGGTGGGCCGCAGAAAAACTGTGTATTCCCGGTTGTGCATGGTGATCTTGGCAATGGCGACGTAATCGCTCTCCTCGAGCGCCTTCGTGAGCAGCGCATACGGACGCCGTCCCGCTTCCTCGGGCAGCATGTAGTAGGAGGACTCGAAATACACCGGGTCCACATCTGCTGCCTTTACGAATTCGAGAATTTCCATGGTCTTCGCCGTTTTCGGCTCGATCTTCTTGATCTCGTCCGGTTCAATGATGACGTACTCATCCTTGCGGAACTCGTAGCCCTTCACAATCTCGTCGCGGTCCACCACCCGGTTGTCGACGGGACAGTAGTATTGCTGCTTGAGCCGCGACTTGTCGTCGCGATGCAACATGTTGAAGGAAATACCGGAACTGCGCGCGCCGGAGAACAAGCGCACCGGCATGGAGATCAAACCGAACGTCAGATAGCCAGACCACGTCGAGGCTGCCATCGCATCACCCGTTGGAAATACAGCGCCAGAGCGCGCTAAAACGTGAGTTTAGCCTAAACCAGAGATTTTGGCTCGGCAAGAAGACCCTAGTAACCCAAGGGAAAAACCCGACAGAGTGGGGCTGTGCCATGGTGGCCACAACCGGCGGTAGTAACGAATAGGGATCGCGCCACCGCAAATCCATCCACAAGTTGCAGCAAGCGGTCGTGGTGCAGTTTCGTAAATACACTCCTCTGGCTTTGTCGAAATATCCCAACTGCACCACTGCCCAGCAAGCTTGTAGAAAAAAATGGGGGCCGGCACGAAGCCGACCCCTTTTCCCCGGGCCCTGCACCCAGGTCGGTCTACATTGGCATTTATGGCAAAGCAGCCAATCTGCCAAACAGACCGTGAGACTCTTCCTGCGGCCCGGCGGTGAAGAATAGCTCGTTGGTCCTTCCAGCTCGATCACCGTTACCGAACTGAAGAGCCCACAGACCATCAATTGCAAGTGGTGCGCCGGTTTTATCCTGCAGATAGCCAAGCCAAACCCCAGTGGCCGGATCGAAAGCGTTGATCCACCCATTGCCGAAGTTCCCAATCAACAGTGCGTTGCTGAACATGCCGAAGTTCGCGGGAGCCAGCGCAATGCCCCAGGGCGAATTCAAGGCGCCCCCGGCAATCAGCCGCTGCAACAGTTTTCCTTTCGCATCAAAAACATCGACGAAACCGTGTCCGGGACCCGCAATGTCGTCTTTCTTGGCTTTATCTTGCTGCGCAAACGCGACATAAATTTTGCTACCGATGGCCTGAATGCCAAACGGAGCATAGTTTCCCGGAAGCTTCCCATCGCGGAAGGACTTCACGAACTTGAAGTTGCCATCATAGATTTCCACCCAGCGGTCGCGGAAATTGGCGGCATAAAGAAACGGGCCGTCTGGAGTCGTGGCGATGGCAAGACCTTTGTAAACAGCACCTCTTGTGGAATGATCGGGTCCGCCAGGCAAGGAGTTGTCAACTGCGGTAATTGAACTATGCAAGCTCAATCCAGGGTTCCAACCGCTCAACGTACCGTCTTCCCCATCGAAGATAAAGGACGAAGGTCCGGAGAAGCCGCCCGCGGTGACGTTGAAAGCATTGGCGCCGTTGAAAACAATTCCGGTGGGGGCGCCGCTGGTTCCGCCTGGTCCGGGGACTGCGACCACCAACGGTACCGTTACGATCGGCCCTTTGCCGGAATAAAGCGTCGAAAGATCCGATCCGTTGTCAGCGATCCAGAAGGGACCCGAGGAGCTGAATGCAAGTCCCCAAGCATTCACCAGGTTGGGATCCGTAACCTTGGCCCAGCCCGGTACATCGGAAACAAAGTTGGTTTGTTGGTAACGCTGCGCGCTGGCAAGTCCACTAAGGCCCGCGATCAGGCTCGTCAGTAGAAGCACGCTGAAGAAACACGATCGAATTTTTTTTGACTGGAGAACAACCATGGGGGAGAGCCTTCCCTGAGAGATAGAATCACTCCTAGGCTGCTCCTCGTTTCATAACGATTGCGCCTCGCCGAAAGGCACCCCGCTGATGAGGGCAGCCTAGGAATGGTTGATTCTGCTCCTGGAGACGGCAACGAGTTGTCACGAAGTTGTCACGGAATTGTCGCGATTTTGCAAGTTTTTTGCTCGATTGCCTGACAGCACGCGAGCCGAGCGCTTACAGCAGAGTCGGCTCGCAGTCTGGCGTTTCACCGTATGTGGAAACTCATACTTCTGCTTCCAGTAAGCCTAGCTTCGTTGAGCACTGCCGGGAACCTGGCCCGAGGCTCTGTTCTGCCGGCCTTGGCAGTCACTGCAATTTTCGCGCTCGCGGGATATGGACTGCGGGGCGTTAGCCGCTCTGGCGCCGTGGCAGGCTTTCTGGTTGCTTTTCTGCTCTATTACTGCGCGGGGGAAGGCGCTTTTGGCCTGCTGGTCGCCCTGTTTACCCTTACATTTCTGGCTACCCGCTTCGGCCGTCAGCGCAAGCTCGCTCTGGGTACGGCAGAGAAACCCGACGGACGTAGTGCCTCTCAAGTGCTGGCAAATGTTGGCGTAGCCACTTTATTTGCAATAAGTTACGGGTATTCTAGCCGATTTTCATTCCTAGTCGCCTGCGCTGCCGCCCTGGCCGAGGCCGCCGCCGACACGGTTTCCAGCGAGTGTGGCCAGGCGCTCAGTTCTTCGGCCCGATTGGTCACAACAGGGGCGCGCGTACCCGCTGGGACGAATGGGGGCATTTCAGTGGCTGGTACCGCCTGTGGAGCCCTGGTAGCGTCCATCTTGAGCCTAGTCGCGCTCGGGAGCGGTCTAGTTCCAGCTCCCTCGACTTGGGTGATATTCGCTGCCGCCCTGTGCGGGATGTTCCTGGACAGCCTGCTTGGGGCGCTGGTCGAGCGGCGTGGGTGGCTCAATAACAATGCGGTCAACCTCCTAGGAACGCTCTCCGCGGCGCTGCTGGCGTGGTGGTGGACCGGATCATAAGCCCTTGGCATGGACGAACGAGGGTGACGTCTCCACCTAAACCCTCTTGGAACCCTAACATTCGGGCTGGAGTCTATCTGGCTAGCGGGTCATGTCCGGTTGGCCCTTGAGAAGTTGGACTCGGAGGGAGAAAATGTAGCTGTAACCGGGTTTTCGTGCATCTAATTGACTTCGTGAGAAGTTTGCACTCTTTACCAACCAACATGCGATTTCGGACTTTTGCGATCGGGTACTGTATAGCGCTGGCCCTCTTTGTTTTGGCACAGCGGGGACCGATTTCCGTTCAGCATGTTGGATTTACCCACGTTGTGGACCTCACGCGCGCAGTGGATATTTCTCTGGAATCCGCGACTTATGCGCGACTGCATCAACCGGAACGTTTGCGCGCGCTGCAAGCTGGCACGCGGATGGAAGCCCCGGCCAAACTGGTTCCGGGACTTTGGACACTCAATCAGATTCCTGCAGCGCGTCTAAGAGCTCCACTGGTGGTGATGAACGTAGAGCGCAACGTCGCCGCCGATCCGAACTACAAAATTAGCGTCGAGGACATCGCACGCTGGGAACAGCGCCACGGACAAATTCCGCTCGGCGCGGTGGTGGTTGCCCGTACCGGATGGCAACCTCCGAGAGAATGGCGTCAGAATCTGAGGGTTTCGCGAGCCGGCTTTACCGAGGACGCCACGCGCTTCCTGGTGGAGGGCCGTGTGGTGCTCGGTCTCGGTTCCGATCAGCCGGAGCAGATTGTCCCGCGCGTCTCGCACACCTATACCTCGCGCCACAGCGTATATCAGTTGACCAATGTCGCCAATCTGAGTTCCATCCCGGAATCTGGCAGCCTCATCGTCGTGGCACCGGAACTCGCCCCCGGCCGAGTGGAAAATGCGGCGCACCTGACAGCGATGACTGAGTAGTCGAAGCTTCTCCGCGTAAAAATCCTTCATCCCACAGCGATTACGCGCATCCATATGACGGAATGTGCAGTACTCCACCCACATCCCTTCCAAGGAGTTTCTCCGTGAGCGTTGCAACGATCAGCGATCCCCGATATCCCGTAGGCAAGTTTTCCCTTGAAGGCCCCGTAACTGCCGAGCAGCGCGCACAGTATCTGGAGCAAGTTGCGCAAACTCCGGCTAAGCTTCGCGCCGCGATTCAAGGCCTGAACGATGCACAACTCGACACGCCCTATCGCGATGGGGGGTGGACTCCGCGCCAGGTGGTGCACCACGTTGCGGACAGCCACATGAATGCGTTCATCCGCTTCAAGCTGGGGCTGACGGAGGACAACCCCACGATCAAGCCGTATGCGGAAAATCTTTGGGCGGGGTTGGCAGACCAGAAGTTGCCCACTGATATTTCCCTGCCCATCGTGGATAACGTCCATCACCGCTGGGTCACGGTGTTACGTTCCATGAAAGAAACAGATTGGGCGCGTACGTTCAACCACCCGGAACTCGGAGTGCGCCGTCTCGATCAGAGCCTGGCGCTGTATGCCTGGCATGGGCGGCATCACGTGGCGCACATCACGACCCTGCGGCAGCAGAAGGGGTGGTAGCTGCGATCTATTGCGTGGCACGCATTGTGACTTTAACTTGATTGTCATTCCGAACGTAGCGAGGAATCTGCAATTGCTTGGAAGTGCAAAAAAGCAGATTCCTCGCGCCAAAAGCGGGCGCTCGGAATGACAATCAGGGTTAGACTCCCAGCGTTAGAAGCTGACCTTCAGAATCGTGCCGTTAACACCCACCAGCCATCCCGCTTTCGGGCTCGCAAAAGCGACCGCCCAGAAGCCAGTCACACTGGGCAGCGCAAACCAGGTCTTGCCCTCATCGGGTGTCCAGGCGGCTCCTCCGGCGTTGGCCGTGACGACCACAGCGTGGCTGCTGTCGTCTCCTTCTCCATCGCTGCTTCCATCGCTGCCGCGGCCAATGCTGCGGACGTAGCTCAGGCCAAAGATGGCTCCGGTCACCGGAGGCGCGTTGGTCAGGGTCCAGGTCTTTCCGCCATCGTTCGACGTGGCTGTCCCGGCGTTATTGGGATCGCTCGGGTCCAAATCGCCACCGCCTACGATGCCATGCCAGGGGTCGCGGAAATCTACTGAAAATGCACCTGCGCTGGGGGAACTGACGAGAGGAGTGCCGTACGCGTTCCACGTGTCGCCCCTGTCTCGCGTGGCCAGGATTCGTGCCGGGGTCGCGCCTCCCGTCGCAATCCAGGCGTTCGACGCACCCTGGGTTGCAACGCAAGTCCCACTCGCTGCGAACGACGCTTCGCCCGGCAATGCAGGAGGCATATTGCTGCTGATGTCCTGCCAGGTCTTTCCATCGCTGATTCGGAGATCCGGGAAGACTCCACTCACGGAGTCGCTATGTGCTATGCCGCGCTTCGGGGTCCAGAAGGCGAAGCAATCGTAGAAAGCGCCTGGATTCTTATTCTGGAACTGCTTTGTCCAAGTCGTGCCACCATCGACCGTTTTGTAGATGCGAAAATCCTTGGGATTGTCTCCAATCGAGGACAGGTACGCCACCTGATCGCTCACGCCCTGCACATCGCGGAATTGCAATAACTCGGCTCCCTTCACGACACCGGCAGTCCAGGTCTTTCCCCCGTCGGTCGTCTTAACAAACGTCCCGCCACGCCCGGATGCCCAGACCACCTTCGAGTTTACTGGGCTGACCGCAATCAAACCCTGCGTGGTACCGCTGTTCTGCGGAGTCAGTTTGGGTTGATGAATTTTCGTTTGCGTCTCCGCAAAGCCCGGTGTCACGAAGCTCAGGGTCGCGAAGGCGAAAACGGCAATCACGAAAACAGACAGGAAACGTTTGCACATGGGAGTCTCTCCAGAAGGGGATTCGGTGCGTGAGGCCGAAGTATAGGTCTGGCCGTGGAGGGTGTCAAACGTCTACGTGATATGCAACTGCCACAAGAAATAGCTGCCTGCCTCGTGCAGGACCGCTTGCGTGCGCTGCATGCGCGTGCGCGGGAGGGAGTTAGGACGCGGCGCTGTGTAGACGGTGATGCCGTCGGCTTCCAGCATGCGCTTGATCCGGAAGACGTGATACGCGTCGCTGACAGCGATGCAGTCTTTCAATTTGTTCGTGCGCAGGATGCGGGCGACGCGGTGCGCGGACTGGGCGGTATCGGTACCCTGCGTTTCCGCGATGAGGTGGCCTTCGGGAATGCCGCGGTGCGCGAGATACTCCGCGCCCACACCTCCCTCACTGAAACTGGGCTCGCCGCCCGCGCCGCCAGTGGTGATGACCCAAGGGGCAAGACGGCGCGCATAGAGATCGTAGGCATGGTCGAGGCGCGCGCGGTAAACGGGAGAGGGGCGTCCGTAATACTCAGCAGCACCGAAAACAACGATGGCCGACGCCGGCTGCAATTCCTCCATGGAAGCCTGGCGAACGATGCGCCAGCAGGTCCAACCCGCGTCGGCAGCCGCGAGCAGAACTAACAGAAGAAGCAGACGAAACCAGAATCGCCAACGCATTACCGGTTGAGAAATTTTGCGATTTCCTCAGAAGCGACCGCACCCTCGCGTAGAATGCGCCAACCCGCTGAATCACTCAAGTCCACGATGGTGGATGCGACGACGCGGGGGGAAGGCCCGCCATCCACAATGATGCCAATGCGGCCGTCGAGCTGCTGCCGAACCTGCTCTGCGCTGGTGCACTCGGAGGCTCCACTCAGATTGGCCGACGTTGCGGTGATGGGAATGCCCGCTGCCTGAATGACCGCGAGCGGAATCTTCGCGGACGGGACGCGCAAGGCGACGTTGCCGGTATTCGCGGTGACTTTTAGCGGTAAGCGTGATGCCGCTTTCACGATCATAGTGAGCGGTCCGGGCCAAAATTTCCGCGCCAGGTCATGAAAGGCTTCCGGCAGGAAGGCGAGTTCTTCGGCTTGATCCACACTTTCAATGAGCAACGAAAGGGGCTTGTGCCGGAAACGCGACTTGATCTCGTACACACGTTCGACAGCTCGCAGATTCAGGGGATCGGCGGCAAGTCCATAGAACGTATCCGTCGGCATGCCCAACACTTCTCCGGAACGAATTTGGTCGGCAGCGTACTTAATGAGCTGCTCTTCCGGAGTTTCGCAATTGATTTTTACGATTTCGGCGCGCACCTGAACCTCTTGCAAGAAAAGAGTTCGACGAATGACGGAGTCCGATGAAACTAAGACACTTACCATAACACGCCGAAGGGCTGGAACAGCAGTGTGAAGCACATAAAGGGCGTATTATTCTTGAGCCGCCTCTCTCGGCCTCCATGCCATCCACTTCTCGCACTTCCAGTTCCCCCGACCGCCTTCGCCCGATTACGGGACGGCACAACCCCCTGCTGAAGGACCTGCGCAGCGTCTACGCCCACGGGAACCTGACGGACAAAGGCTGCTACGTGATTGAGGGCGTTCGCATGATGGAGGAAGCGATCCGCAGCGGGGTGCGGTTTCGGGCCGTGTTTTTCAGCGATGCCGACAGCCCCGGCATGGAGCGGGTGACGCAGAGGCTCCTGCAGCAGATTGGCTACAGGGTGGAAACGTATTTGATTCCGGCGAAGCTCTTCCAGGAAGTTGTGAGCAGCGAGTCGCCACAGGGAGTTGCGGCGCTGGTGCATGGCAAAAAGTCGTCGCTGGAGGATGCCATGGGCGGGGCGCAGCCGGCGCTCGTGGTTGTGGTGGCCGGATTGCAGGATCCGGGGAATCTGGGAACGATTCTGCGCTCAGCGGAGGCTTTTGGCGCCGGGGGCGTCGTGCTGGGCGAGGGTACGGTGAGTGTGTACAACCCGAAGACCGTGCGGGCCACGGCGGGATCGATTTTCCGGATGCCGGTGGTGACGGCCAAGCTTGCCGACTTGATTCCGCAATTGCGCGAGCGCGGAGTGCGGCTTTTTGCAACGTCTTCGCACAAGGGGACGCCGCTCAGTCAGGCTCCGCTGGATGGACCAGCCGCGTTCTTGATTGGAAACGAAGGCTCAGGGTTGGCGCGGGATGTCATGGCGAAGATGGACGATGTTCTCGTCATCCCGCAAGTGAGGCCTGTGGAGTCGCTTAACGCCGGAGTGGCCGCCAGCATTATCCTGTATGAAGCGGCGCGGCAGAGAAAAGGCTCGGAGAAGCCGGGAACGGACTCGGTAGTTGCTTGCTGATGAAAGATCAAGACCACGCGGACAAGAGTGTCCGCGCCACATGAGCATTTTGCGCATGAATCTGTTTCAGCCCATTCCGTCGTCGGATGCACAGCAGGATTCGCAACGGCCGCTCGCCGACCGCATGCGTCCGCGGACGCTCGACGAGTTCGTGGGTCAGGAAGATCTGGTTGGCCCCGGGAAACCATTGCGCCTGCAAATGGAGCGCGACGACGCCGGCTCCATGCTGTTTTGGGGGCCTCCCGGTACTGGTAAAACCACGCTCGCGAAGATCATCGCGGGCATGAGCCGCGCGGAGTTCATTGAATTCTCCGCTGTGCTCTCCGGCATCAAGGAAATCAAGCAGGTGATGGCGGAGGCCGAGCGCGCCCGCCAATATGGCACGCGGACGATTCTGTTCATCGATGAAATCCACCGCTTCAACCGGGCGCAGCAGGATGCTTTTTTACCGCACGTGGAGAAAGGCAACATTCGTTTGATTGGCGCCACCACGGAAAATCCGTCGTTCGAGATTAACGCGGCGCTGCTCTCGCGCTGCCGTGTCTATGTGCTCAAAGCGCTCACGGAAGACCAGGTTGCGCAGCTTCTGCGCCGCGCACTCACAGACAAGGAACGCGGGCTGGGAGCCATGAACGTGACTGCAGCGGACGATGTTCTGCGCAAGATTGCTGTCTACACCAACGGCGATGCTCGCGCTGCCTGCAACGTGCTCGAAGTTTCCGCGGCGTTGGCAAGCGCGGGTGGCGGGAAGTCTGCCGAAATCACTGAAGACATTGCGCAGGACGCGCTGCAAAAGCGCACGCTCCTTTACGACAAATCCGGCGAGGAACACTACAACCTGATCTCCGCGCTGCATAAGTCGGTGCGCAATTCCGATCCTGACGCTGCGTTGTACTGGCTTGGGCGCATGCTGGAAGCTGGGGAAGACCCGCTCTACGTGGCTCGCCGCGTGGTGCGCATGGCAGTGGAGGATATTGGGCTGGCCGATCCGCAAGCGCTGGCGCTGTGCATGGCCGCGCGCGATGCCGTCGATTTCATTGGTCTGCCTGAGGGCAATCTGGCTTTGGCGCAAGCCGTGGTGTATCTGTCAATTGCGCCCAAGTCAAATGCGCTCTACACAGCGTATGCGAGCGTGACGCAAGACGTGGAACAAACCGCCGCTGATCCAGTTCCGCTGCATTTGCGGAACGCGCCCACGGCGTTGATGAAAGGCCTCGGCTATGGACAGGGTTACCAGTATGCCCACGACGTGGCAGGAAAAATCGCCAACATGCAGTGCCTGCCTGAGAGTCTGCATGGAAAGACGTACTATCAGCCGACCCATGAAGGGGTCGAAAAACGGATTCGCGAGCGACTGGAAGAGATCAAAAAGCGGCGAGCGGAAGCGAAACCACCGGGGACTTAGACTCGCTTTTCCGGAATGAGTTCTACTCTTTACTGGTCGTAGAAAGTTTCTGTTTAAACGCACGCAGCGCCATTTTCCGTATGGTTTCGGCGACTTCTTTGTTGCCGGAGAGATTCTTTAGGTCCTGGAGCATCAGATTCTTGACGAGGCCGAGAGAGAGATCAATCGGGGTGCGGGGATTGAAGGTCAAATTGCGAATGATGACGTAATTCTTCATGAAGCGGCGGTGCATGGTAATGCCACGCAGCAAGGACTCGAGCACATTTTTCTGGCTGGCAAATTTTTCCACTTCACCGTCGGAAATTTTTGGGGACTGGAGCACTGCTAGAGCCACCAGCTTGGTGCCATCCCGAACCAAAATTGCGCGTTCTTCCTTGGTGCCGCGCACCGCGAGTTGCACGCGGCCCTTGACGTCGAGCCGGGAAATTTTCTGCAGAACGCTAACGCGATCGGATTCTGGAGATTTCGGTTTTGCCTTAGGCTTGATTTTGGCGGGCGCTACAGCAGCTGCACCGGACTTGCCAGCGGCTGCGGGCGCAGCCCCGGCGGCCGCTGCTTGCGCGGTTTCGATGGCTGTAGAAGCTTCCGCCTCCTCCGACTCGTCAGCCTCGAGACCGTAGGTTCCACCCAGTGGCTGGAAGGGTGTACCTGCCGCGGATGCAAGTTCAGCGGCGTGTTCGCGCTCGAAGGCTTTCAGGGCTTCGATGGCCTCTTCCGATTCGTCTTCTAACTCGCCCGCAGAGAGAGTTGCAACGAGCGCTTCTTCCCCCGATTGACCACGCTCCGCAACCGCATCGACCGGGCTGGCTGGTATCCCGGACTCTGTTCCGCCGACCACGCGCAGCTCCATTCCGCTTAGCCAAGTGCGAACCTGTTCCGCTTCCGGAATAGTAAGGTGCACATTTAAGGATAACGGATGCAAAATCTTGTGCGATTCGCGCACCCTGGCGCTCGTCAGCATGGCGCTGACGACATCACGGGATCCTTCCGCCGCCAGCAACACCAGGACGTCCTCGCGTATGGCGGGATTCTCCAGCAGAGCGGGCAACAACCTGGGCCGCAGATTTTGCGGCGCAATAAAATAATCGAGAATCTCGTGGGGTGTATTGGGATCGCTTGCAGCCGCCAGGGATGCTTTTTCGTCCCAGCCCGCCAGCGTTAGCCGTGCCTTGGCTCCGAAAACCGGGTTTTGTGTCAGGTAGACGAGGATTTCCAGAACCTCGATCGCGGGCACGGAGAGCGCGCCATTCGCCGCTGCCTGCATCAGGTTGGCGGGTACTGACGAGGCCTTAATCAGGTCGAGCATGCGCGGCATAGCAGAATTCCCATTCCTCAAGCGGCCACTTCACCGCCGCTGAACCAGGTGTTCCAGTTCCAGGACGTTGCGTTCCAGTTCATCGATCAAGCGGTTGCTCGGACCCTGGCGGTAGATGTCCACCAGCGCCCGGTAGTACCAGAGCGTGCCGTCCCGCCGGCCGGTAAAGCGCTCCCATACGGCTTCGCCCAGATGGCGGTAGTCCGCCAGGATGGAGCGGACGTTGTGCAATTTATCCGCCACCGACACTAGACGAACATCTTCTCCGCCCTGCTGCAAGTGCCGGAGGTAATCCTCTTTTCGTGCGCGCCAAGGGGGCTTGGGCTCCTGATCGGTATCCGTGCAGCCGTCTACAATGTGGGCCACACGATCACCGAAACGCTGCCGGACTTCGGCCAACACGGGGGCCCCGCCACAGTCTTCCACTACGTCATGCAACAAGGCTGCAATGGCCTGATCCTCGTCGCCGCCAGCCTCCAGTACCAAAGCCGTAACCCCTAGCAAATGCGCCACATAGGGGACCGTGCTCTGTTTGCGGGACTGGCCGCTGTGCTTTTGGGTGGCGAAGACGAGCGCCTCCTCGAAGCGGGAGCCAAGCTTGGGGGCGGAGTGATCGAGTTTGGGTTCTTCGTTCAATGCTTGTTCCCTGGCGCTATGGAAAGTCCCAACCAGCCTCGCAGAGTTCTCTTAAACAGATTTCTCATTCCGCCGGGCCAGCAAGTATCCGCGAATCAGCGGTTGCAAGTCGCCATCCAGGACGCGGTCCACATCGCCAATTTCCACCTTGGTGCGGTGGTCCTTCACCATGCGGTAGGGCTGCAAGACGTACGACCGGATCTGCGACCCGAAGTCGCTATCGAGCTTGGAGTCTTCTTGCTTTTTGGTGATTTCCTTCTTCTTCTCCAACTCCATCTCGTAGAGCTTCGACCGCAGCATACTCATGGCACGGTCTTTATTTTTGTGTTGCGAACGTTCATTCTGGCAGGCCGCCACCAGGCCGGTGGCTAGATGTGTTATGCGAACCGCGGAATCTGTGGTGTTAACGTGTTGCCCGCCCTTGCCACTGGAGCGGTAAGTGTCGATGCGGATTTTTTCGGGCTTGATCGCGATTTCGATGCTATCGTCGATTTTCGGTTACACGAAA
>CAZUCC010000049.1:0-31825 GCA_964619065.1 uncultured Acidobacteriaceae bacterium
ATACCGCCTGCCGCGCGTGCTCCAGATTCCGGTCAACGAGAAGAAGGGCCTGACCTTTGCCCGCGGCCTGCGCTCCATTCTGCCCCACGACCCGGACAAGATCATGGTCGGCGCAATCAGCGATCAGGAAACGGCGCAAATTGCAATTAACTCCGCGCTGACCGGCCACCTGGTCTTCACCACCGTTCACGCCAACAACGTCGTTGACGTGCTGGGCCGCTTCCTGAACATGGGTGTGGAGGCGTACAACTTCGTTTCTGCGTTGAACTGCATTCTGGCGCAACGGCTGGTTCGCCTGATCTGCGAGTCCTGTAAGACGGAGTTGCACTACCCCGCCGAACTGCTGGAAACCAGCGGCCTCGACCCTGTGCAATGGGGACCGGTTCCGTTCTATGAGGGGCAGGGGTGTATCGAGTGCGGGGGTACGGGATATCGTGGGCGAACCGCGATCAACGAGTGGCTGGAACTGGGCGACGGCTTTCGAGAGATGATTCTAGATAAGCGCCCAAGTTCGGAAATCCGCCGCGCCGCCCGCGAAGAAGGTATGCGCTTCTTGCGCGAGTCAGCTCTAGACCGCGTGCGCGCGGGATTAACGACCTTGAAGGAAATCAACAAGGTTACGTTTATTGAGAGCTCGCGGTAGGAATTCCCCGCCCGGTCGCAAAGAACGCGACCAGGACGGAGGCACCCAACACGAAAGTTCTAGGACTCGGGAGTGCTGTTTCCGCTATTGCGCTGCTGGGAAGGGCCGGTTTGAATTTATAGTGGTAGGAACAGAAGCGGGATTCCTCAGGGCTAAAGCCCTTCGGAATAACAACTTTTAGGCCGGACTGCAATAACATCCCTTGCGAGGGGCGTTACGATCCGATCAGGTCTTAACCTTAGGTCAGGAGTCAATGGATGGCGGACTCACGTCCACGCATAGCCTGTGAGATTGCTGCGGATCGAGTGCTGGCCGGACGCGTTTCGGATTCCGGGCAGATTCTTGAGGTCTGTGCCGCACGCGAACTCGCGCCGGGCAGCGTCGTACCCGACCTGACCGAGCCCAACATTCGCCAGCCCGAGGCTCTGCGCAATATTCTGCGGGAAGTCCTGGACGAAATCGCGGGACGCTCCCGAGATGTCATCGCGGTGTTGCCCGATGCTACCGCCCGCGTCATGTTGCTCGACTTCGACGCTCTCCCTCCGAATGCCAAGGACGCCGAGGGCGTGGTTCGCTTCCGGCTCAAGAAATCCCTGCCTTTCGAAGTGGATCAGGCTAAGGTTTCCTACGCCGCGTACCCGGCCAAGGACGCAGGCATCCGCGTTGTGGCCGCCGTGGTCCTCACCAAGGTCCTGGCGGAATACGAAGCCGCTTTCCGCGATGCCGGATACAATCCCGGCATCGTCGTGCCCTCGATGATTGCCGCCATTGGCGCAGCCGAGGCCGCCCGTCCGACCCTCATTGTCAAGGTGGACGCGCGCAGCACCAGCATCGCCATTCTGGATCAGGAACAGCTTCTGCTCTTCCGCACACTGGAGAACATGCGGGGCGTGACCATCACCGGCGAGCAACTGGCCGAGGAAGTGTATCCTTCTGTGGTGTTCTTTCAGGACACGTACCACCTCAATATCGAACACATTTTTGTTTCCGGCTTACCCGATACGGGTGGCGCAGGACCGGCCCTCAGGGCACAGACCGGCGCGGAAGTGCATGAGCTCGTCGAGTCTTCCCAGTTGGGCGCTGGCGGTGGCGGCTCGGCCCCGCGCTGGCGCATGGCGGGAGTTGTGGGAGCCTTGGTTTCTTAACACTTTTGTGATTTGGTAATTTGTCATTGAAAAGCGTGGGATTGATAGATTTGGCAATGTGCGGTTCGGATGATCAAGCGTTGTTTGCGGGCAGGTTTTTAAGGTTTTAAATTACCAAATTAAAAATTATAAAATTACAAATCCAACATGCGTTTAAGTATCAATCTCGCGACGCAGCCCTACGAAGATGGACGGCGCTTTTGGTTGCGCTGGGGCGCCGGCCTGGCGCTCGCGGGCATCGTCACCCTGGGGTTGTTGATAACTGCCGTTACGGCTTGGCTGGCAGCTCGTAAGGATCAAACCCAGATTTCCGATTTTCGTAACCAGATCGCAAAATGCGAGCAGGAGCGGGTCAAGGCGCAGGAAGTTCTTGACCGGCCAGAGAATCGCAGCACGCGCGACCAGTCCCAGTTCATCAATGACCTGATCCGCCGCAAAGCATTTTCCTGGACGCAGGTCTTCGCCGACCTCGAACGCATGATGCCGCCGCAATTGCATGTAACCTCGATTCACCCCGAGCTTTCGAAAGACAACCAGCTACAGGTCAAGCTCTCCGTTGCCGGCCAGTCGCGAGAGCGGGCGCTGCAGCTGGTTCACCACATGGAGCAATCTCCGCGCTTCTATCTGCCACAAGTGCATGAGGAGAGTTCCTCGCAGGGCCAGACTCCGGGCGATACTGTTCATTTTGAAATCGACTCCGTATACATTCCGCAGGCGGAAGCGCCCAGTGTCTCGAAGTCAGGTTCCCCTAAGGCAGACGCTTCCGGGGTAGATCGGATTGAGGGTGTATCGGAACCGCGCTCGGCTGAGCAGGGGAATGCACATGCCTCTAAGCGGGCAAAATCTAAGACAGATCGGAGCGCACTGTAATGGCGGATTTGCGGCAAACCAAGAAGCAAATCTTCACCGCACTCATTGCCATGGGCGTCCTGAGTCTGGCTTCTGTCGTCGTGCTATTTTCTCCGCTAGCCGGTTCAACGGATTCGCGCCGCGCCCAACTTACACAACTTTCCATCGATTTGCGCGAAAAGACGCGTGAGGTCGTGCCCTTGCGCGGCATCGACAAAAAGGTTATCGAAGCCCGCGGCGAAATCAACGAGTTCTATGCCAATCGCTTCCCTTCCCTGCAGTCTTCCGTTTCAGAGGCGCTCGGCAAAGTAGCGGCTGCGCACAGCGTAAAGATCGACATTGCCAAGTACGAAACGAAAGCGGACGACAAAAAAGAAACAAAAGATGCGCAAGCCGTGGGCTTACGCCGCGTTCAAATTGAGGCGTCGCTGTCGGGAAGCTACCCCAACATGATGCGCTTCGTGAATGACCTGGAGCGGGCCAAGACCTTCTTCCTCGTCGATAGTGTGAACGTCGGCGAAGCGCAGGGTGGCGACGTGAAGCTGCAAATGAAGCTCGAAACCTACGTCAAGGCAGGCTCTTAGTGCAGATCGGAAGCGAGAACCGGACAAAAGTTATCGCCGCCAGCGTGCTCGGAGCGGTGGCTCTGATTCAGGTGGTTCGTATGGCGTGGCCGAACGAATCCTCTGCACCGCAGTCTGCTGCCGCTTCTACAGCGTCGTCCTCTTCTTCGGCCAGCGGCCCCGCAACGGGCTCCAAGGCAGGCACCAGACTGCTGGCGAGTGCACAGTCCTCGCTCGACCCCACACTACGCCTGCAGTTGCTGCGTTCCGTGGAAAGCATCTCCTATAACGGCACGGGACGGAACATTTTTGTCGAGCAACAGGAAGTAGAAATTCCGAAAGTGAAGACGCCCCCCGTTGACCCTAACCCCGGTCCGCCACAACCACCACCACCGCCGCAGATCACGCTGAAGTTCTTCGGCTTCGCGAACCGGACGGGCGAAGCCAAGAAGGTGTTTCTCTCGGAGGGCGAAGACGTTTTCATCGCGGGCGAAGGCGACATCGTGAACCGGCGCTACAAAGTCGTCCGCATCAGCCCCAATGCTGTCGAGATCGAGGACGTGCTCTTCAATCACAGCCAGAGCATTCCTCTGACACAGAGCTAACCATGCAGCGCGTCCGCCGAACCAGTTTCCTTTCGAGATCGGGGGAGCGGGGCTACATTCTCCTCACCCTCATATTTTTCGTAGCCGTCATCGCGATTACCGCGGCTACCGTTCTTCCCAGCATCATTCACGAAATCCAGCGCGACCGCGAAGAGGAAATGATCCATCGCGGGGTGCAATATTCCCGCGCTATCCGCGCCTACTACAAAAAAACTGGACGCTATCCGACAAAAATCGACGATCTCGAGAGCACCAACAATCTGCGCTTTCTGCGCCGGCGTTACAAGGATCCCATCACGGGCGAGGACTTCAAGTTGCTGCACTATGGCGATCCTGGAGTTCGTCTGCAGGTCGGCGGGATTGGACCCGTTCAGCCGGGCGTGGGTTCATCTGGACAGATTCAGCCTTTGCCGGGTCAGCCTGGGTTGGGTCAGCCTGGATTGGGCCAGACTTTGCCAGGTGGCGCCGGGGCTCTCACCCGCGGGCCTGGCATCCTGCAGCAAACTGGTGGCGGGGTGAATCCCACTCCGCAACAAAACCCCGGTGATCCGAATCAGAACCCGGACAACACCCCAGCAGTAGACGCGAATGGGAATCCGGTCGTCAGCGGAAACAACGGGCAGAATGGGGGCGACAGCGATCAGGCTGCAAAGAACGCTGACAGCAGCGACAAGCCGACCTCAGGTCCAGGTGGTCCGTCGTTTGGCGGCGGAGCCATTGTTGGTGTGGTGAGCAGAAGCCGTAACGAAACCATCCGCGAATTCAACAAAAAGCACCACTACAACGAATGGCAGTTCATCTATGACCCCGGGGCAGACCGGGGCGGCTTGATCAACACTCCAGCACAACCGCAGACGATAGGCAGCAGCGGACCCGGCCAGGAAAATCAGGGGCAACCCGGCACTCCCGGGCAGACGGGCGCTCAACCTAGCCCGAATGGCGGACCGAACCCGAACCCGCCACCTGGCGGCGATCCGCAGGAGTAGGCTCACAAGATCACAATGATTTTCGGAACAGAAAAAGCCCCACCGTGAGGTGGGGCTTTTTTCTTCGTCTGATATTGTGACTATGGATACGGAAAGTTACACGCTAAAGGACGAACCGCAACCGCAAGTGCTTTTCACATTCGGGTTCTCGAACTTGAAGCCCGCGCCTTCCAGCGTTTCCACATAGTCCACGCGGCAGCCATTCAGATACATGACCGAGGTGGCGTCGACATAGACCTTCAGGCCATCGAACTCAAACACTTTGTCCATCATGCCCGGTGCATTCTCGAACTGCATCGAGTAGGAGAATCCGGAGCAACCTCCGCCAACCACGCCAACGCGTAGACCGGAGGGCACAGGATTCTGGCCAGCCATGATCTCTTTCACCTTGCTGATCGCATTGGGGGTGAGCGTTACCGGCAGGGCCTTTGGGGCAGCCTCGGGGCTGGGTTGTGTTGTAACTTCCGGTGTGGTGGTGGTCGCCATGTCGTCTCCTTAAAAACTGAATGAATTGCCATTATAACAGTTGCGCCGCCACCGCCCTACTGGACTGCGGTCTAGAGGCGCAAACTCGCCTGTTATCACATACTTATCTGTTAGATGCAATAGCTGTGCAAGGGGACGCACCCGGCCCGCCACCTCTCTACGCTCCCCTTGTCAGCGGGATTATAATGTTTTCAAGCCGCTCCTACTTCTCCAGACTCCCCGTTGAGGATTTACTGGGGAGAGGGGGTCGGCCCGTAAGCCGAAAACCGGAGGGAATATGACTCCGCTAACTGGGCTTCTTTCAATTTGGGGTGTGCTGACCGGAATTCTGGTCATCCTGCTGATCTATCGCGGCACCCTCTCCATGCATGAAGATGATCAGCTTTTTCTGAGCGACCCCGATTCGCCACGACACCGGGAACAAGAGGAACTGCTGGTTAAGATGAATAAGCTGAGGCCGATGCTCAAATTGTTCGGCACTGCTTCAGGCCTGCTGATTCTGGCCATCGGCGGACTGTTTGTTTACCAAAGCCTGACCGTAGTCCAGTAGCTGCCCAGCGTAGCTCCTTCACGTAGGCCAAGGGTGTAGTGTTGACTACGCTCTCTCCGGGTTCGTCGTTCCCGCATCATCCCCCCGATCGGTCAGGAACTACAATCGTTGACATGCATTCCTGTTCTAAGCTGATCGCGCCCATTCTGCATGGCCTGATTTTGTTCTTGCTCGCATTTTCGTTTGCGCCCCTGCCCGCGTCCCAGCACACTGCCGAAACGGCGCATTTCCGTCCAGTGGGCCCCGGCGGAGGCGGCGCGCTTTTTATTCCTACGATCAGCCCACACGATCCCCGGCGCGTACTGGTCGCGTGCGACATGACTGGCTCCTACATCTCGAACGATGCGGGGGAATCCTGGCGCATGTTCAATCTGCAAGGGCGGGTCCGGTTTTTTGTATTTGATCCCAAGGATCGGGACGTGATCTACGCCGGGAGTGTGGGCTTGTGGCGCAGCAGCAATGGCGGCGAAACCTGGAATCTCATCTATCCGGATCCTGCCAAAGTCATCGGCCTGCAAAAGACCTCGGATGACGCCGGAGTGAGCTTCGTGATCTCCGACAAGCCTGGAACGGTCAAACCTGGGATGATCACCGCGCTGGCGGTGGACCCGGACGATGGGAAGACTCTCTACGCAACGGTGCAGCAGGGTGGTGTGTACAGCGTCCTCGAATCGAAGGACTGGGGGAAGACCTGGCAAAACTTGACCGCGATTCCGGGGCCAGCCTTGCGCATCTTTGCCGACCCACATCCGGCCGACCCACACTCCCCCGCAACCGGTCGCACGTTGTACGTGTTGGGCGCAACGTTTGTTTCCGTACGGGAACATGGGCAATGGCTCAAGCGGGGTCTACCCCGTGGGGTTGACTCCTTCTCTCCAGTGGCAGCGGGACTTTCAGCTGGATTCCCTTCGCAAGGCGGCGCGGTGGTTCTCTACGCCGCTTCGTCCTCCGGACTGTTTATCTCCGACGACGGTGGCGCTAACTGGAGGAAATCCGAACTGCCAGGCTCGGGGGCAACGACACGTGCGGTTGCGGTGAGTTCCAAGAATCCGAATGTTGCCTATGTCTCCTACAAGAACCTCCAGGAAGGCTTTTTCACAAAAACCGTATCCTTCGGCGTGGCGCGAACCGGCGATCGAGGCAAGACCTGGGAGTTGGTATGGAAAGAGTCAGCTCAGCCCGCGGCGAACATTCACGAGGCGTGGATGAGTCCGTTCTTCGGCCCGGGCAATCCCGAGAATCCTCTCGACATGGCGGTATCAGAGAACGATCCCAACCTGGTTTACACGACCGACTTCGGGCGTGTTCTGCGGACTTCGGATGGGGGCAAAAACTGGCAGGCGGTGTATTCGACGCGGCGCGATGACGGCACGTTTTCGGGGCGGGGACTCGAGAACACGACGAACTATGACGTCCACTTCGATCCGTTCGATGCCAGGAGGGTGTTCATTTCCTACACCGACATCGGTCCGTTCCGCAGCGAGAACGGCGGCGAAAGCTGGATACCGTCAAAGGACGGGATTCCCGCCAAGTGGAGGAACACCGTTTACTGGATAGTGTTTGACCCTGACGTCCGCGGACGCATGTGGGCTGCAACGAGTGGGCAGCACGATTTGCCCGAGCCCAAGACATGGCGCAAGAAGTCGCCCAGTTCCTGGGAAGGTGGGATTTGCATCAGTGAAGACGGCGGTAAAACGTGGCGAACGTCGAATGCTGGAATGCCTCCCGCTGCGACTACCCATATCCTGCTGGATCCAAAGAGTTCCCCGAATGCGCGCGTGCTGTATGTAGCAGCTTTTGGACAGGGTGTCTACAAGTCGACGGATAGTGGCAAAACTTGGAGTTTGAAGAATGACGGGATTCCGGGCAAAGAGCCGTTTGCCTACCGCTTGACGTTAGATCCCACGGGAGTCCTCTATCTTGTGGTGGCCCGTCGCAGCACGGATGGAGGTATCGGCAACGACGAGGATGGTGCGCTCTACCGCTCCACGGATGGTGCGGAGCATTGGACTCGCATCACGCTCCCTGTGGGTGTGAATGGGCCGCGCGAGCTTGCCGTTGACCCCAGGAATGCAAAGCGGCTTTATCTAGCGGCTTGGGGACGTAATCTTCCCCACCATGCGGAAGGCGGGGGCGTATATACATCGGACGATGGCGGCAAATCCTGGCACGCAAGCTGGAATGGCGATCGAAAAATCAATGACCAGCATATCTACGACGTAACCGTGGATCCGAAACGTCCCGATGTCGTGTATGCCGCTGGCTACGAATCCTCCATCTGGCGGTCCGGTGACAAGGGCAAGACATGGAAACGCATTTCGGGATTCAACTTCAAATGGATCAATCGCGTCATTCCAGATCCACAACATGATGACATGATCTACATTACGACCTTCGGCGGCGGCGTCTGGCACGGTCCGGCGCTCGGCGACCCCAGTGCGGTGGACGAGATTGCCACACCTGTGGCGGCGCATAGGCGGTGACTTCTTATGTCAGGACCTACGCCGCTGGCGCAGCTTCTTTCCGGGTCAGGAAGTAGTGTACGGCGGGAGTGATAATGAGCGACAGCACCATGGAAATCAAAACGCCGCCAATCACCGCGATGGCCAGCGGTTGCAGCATCTGAGAGCCGGCTCCGATGGCGAAAGCCAAAGGCAGCATCCCCGCGACGGTGGCCAGCGCGGTCATAACGATGGGACGCAAGCGGCGGCGGCTGGCTTGTAACATGGCGTCCTCCGCCGAAAGGCCAAAGTGGCGAAACTTCTGGTCGGCATCCAATAGCAGGATTCCATTCTTCGCCACGATGCCAATGACCATGATCATGCCCATGAAAGAGGAGATGTTAAAAGTCGTATGCGTGACCAGAAGTGCGAAGACAACTCCCGAAGTCGAGAGCAGCGCGGACGCCAGAATTGCGACCGGGGCTGCAAACGTTCCGAATTCGAAAATAAGTACCACGAAGACCAGTAAGACCGCCAGCGCCAGCACCAGCACTAAATCGTGAAATGATTTCTGCTGCTCCTTGAAGGTGCCGCCATATTCCACGCGAATACTGGAGGGGAGATGGAGATCGTTGACTGCTTTTTGCACGGCAGCAATGCCGGTGCCCAGGTCTACTCCCTCGAGGCGAGCGGTGACGGCCACAACACGCTGAAGATTTTCGCGGCGAATTTCCGTTTGTCCCGGGAGCTCGGTAAGCGTCGCCAATGCCCCGAGTGTCGCGGTTCTTCCTGTCGAGCTGGTAAGCAGCGTGTCTCGCATGGCTTCCAACGAAGACCGGTTAGCCTCCGGAAAGCGGACGCGCAAGGTATAGGCACGGTCATGGGAAACCACTGGTGTGGGCGCGGGTTCGCCGCCCAGCATGGCAGCAGCATCTGTGGCGACTTCTTCGGGAGTGAACCCCGCCCGTGCCGCGACGGCGGGATTGATCTTGAACATGACCGCCGGTCCACTGATAGTGTTTTCGATTCCATCAAGTTCGTCGACGACACCCTTCACATTGTGAATGGTCTCCGCCACTTTCGGCGCCCACTGCTGTAACAGCGCCGCATCGGGCGAGAAGAGTTTGATCTGTACGGGTTCGGGGGCACCTGTCAGGTCGCTGATCATGTCCTGCAAGACCTGTACAAACTCAACACTGACAGCGGGCTCTTGTACTGCGATCTTGGACCGAACTTCGGCAATGATCTCGTCTATCGCGCGGTCACGCTTTGCTTTCAGCTTGACCGAAATGTCGCCCGTGTTGGCTTCTGTGACAGCCGCTAATCCCAGTTGCAGGCCGGTGCGTCGGGAACTGCTCTCCACGCCTTCAGTCTCGCGGAGAATTTGTTCCAGATGGCTTACGACTCGATTGGTTTCTGCGAGAGAACTACCTGCCGGCATTATGTAGTCGAGGACAAAACTGCCTTCGTCCATTTCTGGAAGCAGGTCGCTTCCCAGAAGACGGAAAGAGATAAACGACAACAAAATGAGGACAAGACTCAGACCAGCGAGCCATTTGGGACGCTGAAGGGCGCGCCGCAGCCAGCGTTCTTGAAAACTGACGACTTTGAGGAAGAAGCCGCGCAGCGACTCTTCTTCGGCAATCATCATGCGCCTCGTCGATTCTTGTTCCGTTTCGACCCCGGTTTCAAGATCAGTTTCCCGGTTCGCATCCGCGGGTTCTGCGCTGGTGGATTCTCTGTGTTTGCTGCGAAGTAGAAACAAGCTCAGCGTCGGCGTCCAGGTAAGCGCCAGAATCAACGATGTAAAAAGCGATACGGCAAGCGTAACGGCGAGCGCGCGGAAAAAGGTGCCGGTGACGCCAGCAATAGCAATGAGGGGGAGGAAGACGACCACAGGTGTGATGGTGGATCCGGTCAGCGGAACCGTGATCTCGCGCAGAGCGCTGCGAATGGCCTGCAGAGGGGTTTGACCCGAGTCGCGGTGCAGCACGATGTTCTCCACTACCACGATGGCATCGTCAATCACCAGACCCACGGCTGCGGCGAGTCCACCCAACGTCATCAGGTTGAAGCTCTGGCCCAGCAGCTTCAGCACGATGAACGTCACCAGCACAGTAACAGGGATCACGAGTCCGGCGACAATCGACGTTCTCCAGTCGCCGAGGAAAGCCACCAGAATGATAGAGGCGAGGAGAAGTCCGAGCAGAATTGCGTCGCGCACACTATTGATCGAATCACCGACGATAATCGATTGATCGTAGAAGGGCCGAATGTCCACGCCCGGCGGAAGTGATTTACGGACACGTTCCACCTCCGTGTGGACCTCGGTTGCAACTTGCATCGTGTTGCTTTCCGGCTGGCGATTGATATTGAGCAGAACGGCCGGCTTTCCGTTCGCGGTCACAATGGTGTAGACAGGCTTGACTCCCGGCGCGATATCGGCAACGTCCCCAACCCGTACAGGGATTCCGGCAGATGTGGTCTTAATCACAACGGCGGCAATCTCTTCCGGCGTTTGAACCTGTCCGTTAATCAGACCCAGTACAAGCTGATGATTCCGTTCGAGCAGACCCGGCGAATCGATGAGGTTGGTGCGCCGCAGCGCCTCCAGAACATCGGGGACAGTCACGCTGGCCGCGAGCAGTTTGGCCGGATCGGGAGTGATGTGGAATTCAGGTTCCTGCCCGCCCTGCACGAGCACAGTCGAGACGCCATCCAGCCGATTCAGACGCGGCTTGATCTCGTAGGTCGCGAGTTCCCAGAGCTGTGTTTGTGTAACATTCGCCGAGGTCAAGCTGTAGCCCATGATCGGGAAACTGGCAAACGTCAGGCGGTGCGCCTCCACTTGCGCCGTAGGGGGCAACGACGCCTGCACGCGGGCCAGCGCGGCATTCACGTACTGCAAAGTTTGGAACATGTCGACGTCCCAGCTGAAGAATAGGTCAATCTCTGCTGAGCCGCGACTGGTTATTGAACGCACTTCCTGCAGGCCGGGAACGCTATTGACAGCTTCTTCCAGCGGACGAGTTACCGTCACGCGCATCTGGTCAATCGGCATGACACCGTTGTCGACGCCAATCAGGATGCGGGGGAAGTTCGTGGCGGGGAAGACCGAAACAGGGATGGTGGAAGCCAGATAGCCGCCGAGAAGAGCGACGACGGCAATCAGAAAGATCACCGAACGCGAATGGCGCGCCAGCCAATATTCGGATTGCAGAATCTTGCCGCCCACCTCCCGACTATTCTCGCTCTTCATTCCCCTGGCTTTCCTCGCATCCTGTTACGGTAAATGTCTTCCATGAAGGATATCTGAAGGCAGCGAAACTATTGGCACAGGCGCCTGGCTCTTGGTCAAAACGCGCCAACTGCCGCAAGGGCGCGCGCCAGACCGGTAGAGTGGGGCACAGGAGTTGCCCCGGCGTTGCTGGCCACCCAGGCCCCCAGACGGTTTGCGGCGTCATTCATCGCTTCGAGAGCGGCGCCACGGAGATAGTGGTGAACCAGACCTGCGGTAAAGGCGTCGCCGGCTCCAACCGCATCCACGACTTTAACGGGAAAGCCAGGGTGCTCGGAGAAGTCCTCGTGAGTAGCCAGCACACTGCCGCGATTACCGCGTGTGATGCACACCAGCCTCAGGTCAAAGCGGGTAAGTAGTCGTTGCGCGGAGGACTGGAGATCCTCTTCATGAGCTAGACCGAATAGTTGCATGACCTTCGGAAACTCGTCCTCACTGAACTTTAGAATGTGAGCGAGCTGCGTCGATTGCACAAGCGTGGGCGCGGAATAGAACGATTGCCGTAGGTTGACATCAAAAACTCGTAGCGCAGTGGTAGGAGTATGGGAGAGAAATTTCCGGATCGTTTCCTGGCTCCGCGGCGAGCGTTGCGCCAGCGATCCGAAACAAACGGCATCGGCTTCAGCCGCGAGCTTCTGCCACTTCGGCGTCCACTCGAGATAGTCCCAGGCGACCGGCGCCGCAATCTTGAACTGCGGCTGGCCGCCCTGGAATTCAACGTTCACTGTGCCAGTAGGATGATTCGGGTCAATCTGAATGACGTCCACGGGGAGGCCGAGAAGTTCCAATTGACGGATAGCTTCGTGTCCCAGGTGATCATCGCCCACACGGCTGGCTACAATTCCTTCATCCCCCAACAAGGTAGAAATATAAGCGAAGTTGGCAGGGGCTCCGCCGAGATGTTTGCCGCTGGGCAGCAAATCCCAGAGAACTTCTCCCAACCCTACAACCTTGCACGGAGGACTTTTCATGGCCTAGATTTTCCGCACCATCTTAACTGGAAATGGGTGACTGAAATTTGAGTAATTGGAATGTCGGGGAGAGTCCTAGCACACAGCGTCCAAAGACGATGCATCAGGCGGGCACAGCACTGCCTTGGGCTCTCCGCGCGGGAGTTTGCCGAACAAAAGGAAGAAAGGGGAGGAGTTAAACGTCTCTGGACAGTGCAGGCTGGATTGTTCCAGCTCTGTGAGTCCCGGAACGCGAGCTAAACTTCAGCGCTGGCATACGAATTGATTTCGCAGTTCAGCAGGATTTCCTCAAACTCAGGCGTGACCCAAACCATGTTGGAATTCTCCTTACGACTGCTGTTATTTTCGCACAGATTACCAAAGTTGTAAGACCTAATAATGCCCATAGAATCAGCAACTTGCCGGCATGCCGCTAATGACCCTTCCGCCACAGCAGGAAATCCAATCCGAAGATCACGCCCTGGCCCGGCATGACGACGTTCTCTATCTCGTGATAGCGCGTATCGGCAATGTTGGAAAAGCCCAGATTGGCGCGCACTCTTCCGAAAAACTCGCGCGAAAGTGCGGCATCCCACACGGCATAGGCATCGGTGGCGTACCGCTGCACCACACCGATCTGGCTGCGCGCTTGGAAGTTCCCGGGCAACTCTCCAAGCCAGCCGAGTACGGCACGATGCGTCGGATAGTTCGACGTGTAGCGCGACTGCTGGCCCTGCAGCGCGTCCTGCGCTCCGTGGATTGCGGTGTAGCCGACGCTGGCTTGCTGATTGTGCGGCAGGCGCACGTGCAGAGCCGCTTCGACGCCGGTGAAATTCAGGCGCTCCAGATTCGAAGCGACATACGGATCGTTTGGATCCGTCGGTGGATTTAATCGCACGTAATCGATCACGTTCCGCTGGCGGGAATGGAAGACGGTTACGTCCCCTTTCCAACGTCCGCCGGGGTTCCACACGACGCCGCCTTCGTAGCTCCAGCCGGATTCCGGCTTCAATTTCGAATTTCCCTGATTGAAAGGGTCGCTGTAATAAAGATCGGTGTAAGTGGGAATGCGGAAGCCGCGGCTGACTGAGGCCTTAAGTTTCCATCCGGCGCCAAGTGCAAAACCCGCCGCCACGGACGGCGTGAATTCGCTCTCACTCCCGTAGAACTCTTCCCGAGCACCGAGAGAAAGAGAGAAGCGCCCAAGAGCGCGCGCATCCAGGTTCACGTAGCCAGCGCCACGGTCACGGGAATGTTGGCCCAGATTATTGCTGTCAATGGAATCGTGAAAGCCTTCGCCACCAAACGACAGTGTGGTGTTCGTCGAGAGATCCTGATGGCGGCGCAGGGCAAACTGATAACTCTCGTCGATGTGGTTATTCTCGTAGACGCTCGGATTGTCGCGCAACAGAATAAATTCGTCGGTATGGCGCCTGTAGCCGAAATCGAACTCCGTGTTTTTGCCGATGCCCTGGCGCAACCCGGTAAACCAGGCCTTGGTGCGCTCCCAGGAATTGCAATTGCAGTAAAACTGATCCGCGCCGAAGGGCTTGTCGCTGATGCCGAGGAGAATCGTCGTGCCACCGAGGGCGGTCCTGAAATCCGTGTGCGAAAAAGCCGCGGTATTGCGGTAGTCGCGATCCGGGCGAAAGCCGCTGGAAAAATCCCGCCACAGGGTAATCTCTTCGCTCAAGCTCTTCCTCAAGAATGAAGCGTCCAGTTTCTGCGAGTTCACTCCCAAATTGCCAACTTCAGAACCGAAACGGAGTTCGGTAAACTTGGGCGTGCTCGTAATGAAATTCACCGCTCCACCCATGGCGTCGGCACCGTGGACGGTGGATCCTGCGCCACGCAATACCTCCACCCGTTCCAACCCGTCGAGTGGTACCGGCACGTCCAGATTGTGATGGGCCGTCTGCGCGTCGTTCATGCGCAACCCGTCGAGCAGAACCAGCGTCTGTCCGAAGGTAGAACCGCGCATGGAAAGATCGCCTTGCACGCCGTTGCCGCCACGCTGACGGAGATCAATCGAGGCATCGCTTTCCAGCACCTCGGTCCAATAGTGGTGCAGGGGCGCTGTGTCTCGGATTTCGATCACACCCACGGACCGGTTGATTTCCTCAAGTGGCGCGGGTTCAAAAGTACCGGTGACGACGACAATGGTCTTCCCCTCGGTAGGAGGCGGGTCGTTCGAGACCTGAGCAGCAGTGACTGGGTTTGTTTGCGAAGACTGCTGCGCCGGAGTCGCCGAAATGGGCTTCGCTGGCTGACTTTGGGGCTCCTCGGCAACCACCGTCATTGGAGTCACTGCCAAAAGAATCAGGTTACTAAAAAATGCGGGGAGTAATTTTCGAATCGTCATCATTGGGAATCGTGATTATACAGAGGAGACTCACCTAGTTTTGTGATACTCCGGAGAGAAATTTTTCTCTCTGTTTTCGTTAACTACTTTTGGTCCATCCGTCGAGGAGACACCGAAGACTGCCTTATAGTGGACATATCTTCCATACTCGTCTCTCAGCTACGGTATTTGTGGGCGGGTTGGTCGCAAGTTTCATTTAAATTTGCAGGAGTCGACAAAATGTCCAAGGAGAAAAAACCTCGTAACCCCGTTCCCACAAAAAGAAGTTTCACAAAGAAAGCGAAGCCGGAGTCTGAAGGAGCTACGCTCGACGCCACATCCGCCGTGCCCGCGATAAAAGCAGCCGCCAAAACCAGATCCCGCTCGAAGACGAAATCCTCGCAAATTACCCAGCCCGCCGACACGCGAACCAGTCTGGAAGAAGCCATTCGCCTGCGGGCCTACGAGATCTACTTGCAGCGCGGCGGTATGCCAGGGAACCCGCGTGAGGATTGGGCTCTCGCTGAACGCGAGGTTCTCGCCTACATCGGTCAAAACGCCGACGCCTAGACGCCACAGATGGCGTAGAATTCAGGGTCACGGGGAGAGAGATTGCGCCCTGGGACCAAATTCCAACGTGTGCCTCTTCCCAAGGCTTTATCCACTGGATTGGTCTCCTCGGACTTGCCCTCGTAGGTTTGCTTCGAGATGGGTGCTTTTGAAAGAATGAGAGCATCCGAGGAAACTCATGGCGCAATTCGGCGGTTTGGCGTGTTCTCTTGTGTTCTTGCAGGACGCTCCCAGTTTTGGCGATACGTGGTCCGCTTTCTTTATGATCCATGCTGCCCAGCTGGGCAGCTTCTTCCTCATTTTTGCTCTGGCGTTGAGCATTTACAGTTTTGCGGTGGGCGCACTGGCTTTGTTGGGGCGCGATCCAGCCTCTGAAAGAATGGGCGAAACCGCCCGGCGTGCCGGCATATCGAGCTTCTTCCTCGTCTTACTGGCGGCTATCACCCTGGTCGCAGCGGCTTTCCAAGACAACTTCTCACTCGCTTATATTTTCCACCACAGCAATCGCGATCTTCCTGTGGCCTACAAATTCGCGGTGCTCTGGTCCGGCCAAGAAGGATCTCTACTTTTCTGGAGCCTTCTGCTCTCTACGTACGGCTTGGTGTTGCGGCTGCGTCACAAGACGGATACGTATCTGTTTGCGCATGCCTCCGTGATCATCGCGGCGGTTCAGATTTTCTTTTTGTTGCTGGTCAATTTCGCAGCGAACCCTTTCGGGATCATGGAAGGGGCGTTGCAAGCGGACGGCAGTGGCCTGAATCCCTTGCTGCAATATCCAGAGATGGTCATCCACCCTCCCATGCTGTATCTGGGCTATGTGGGGTTCACTGTACCTTTTGCATTCGGGCTCGGAGCGTTGATCATGCGCTATCCCGGCGAAAAATGGATTCACATTACGCGCCGCTGGACCATGGTCACTTGGGCTTTCCTGACGATTGGAATTTTCCTGGGATCGCATTGGGCCTACAACGTGCTGGGATGGGGCGGCTATTGGGCGTGGGATCCTGTCGAAAACGCATCGTTCATGCCATGGCTCACAGGGTTGGCGTTTTTACACTCCGTGATGATGCAAGAAAAGCGCGGTATGTTAAAAATTTGGAACGTGTGGCTGGTGTTTTCCACCTTCTTACTCTCGATCCTGGGGACTTTTCTAACGCGGAGCGGCGTGATCAGCTCGGTGCACGCCTTTGCACAGTCTTCCATCGGCGACTGGTTTCTGGCATTTTTGGCGATTACGCTTAGCGTTTGTACCTTCGTGTTCGTCAAGAACAAGTCTCATCTGCAAAGTGAACACAGGCTCGAAGCGCTCGTATCCCGCGAATCGAGTTTTCTGTTCAACAATCTCATCTTGCTGGTTGCGTGTTTCACCGTCCTTTGGGGAACGTTTTTCCCAGTTATTTCCGAGGCTATTCAGGGGAACAAAGTGACCGTTGGCGCGCCGTTCTACAACAAGGTGAACATTCCGATCGCACTGCTCTTATTGTTGCTCACCGCCATTGGGCCTTTGCTCGCATGGCGCAAGACATCAGTGGATAGCCTCCGTCGCAACTTTCTGTGGCCCTCCATCGGTGCTCTGATCGTTGCGGCCAGTCTGATAATTTTTGGCGTACGTCCCTGGCAGGATGGGTCCTACTTTTATTCTTTGATGGCGATCACACTGGCGTCGCTAGTCATCTTCACAATCTCATCGGAGTTTGTTCGCGGCGGCCGCGTCATCAGCCGCCACACCGGCCAGAACTTACTCGTTTCCATTTCTCAACTGGGGCGGAGAAACACGCGCCGCTACGGCGGATATATTGTCCACATCGGCGTGGTGATTGTTTTCATTGGGATTGCGGGCTCGGCTTTCAACCGCGACAAGGAAATGGAAATGGGCTACGGAGACAAGCTGCAAATCGGCAGCTACGAGCTGGTGTGCCGCTCCTACACGCAGGAGGAAGAACCGAACTACCGCAGCGAATGGGCCATTATGGACGTCTTCCAAGGCGGCAAGCAGATTGACACCCTGTACCCGGAGCAACGCTTTTTCAAGGCCAGCCGGCAGATGGCGACCATGGTGGCGAACCGCTCCACGCTCAAGGAAGATTTGTACGTCGTATATGAAGGTCTGAACCAGGACACGGACAAACCCATCATCAAAGTTCACGTCAATCCTCTGGTGAACTGGATCTGGATTGGCGTGATCACGATGATTCTGGGCACGATCATGGCAATGTTGCCGAACACTGCTCCTGCGGCCGCCACAGTGCCGGCGCGAGTGCAAACGGCTCCGGTGGGAGCCCACGACTGATGAGAGCGATTTTTCAATTGCGTTGGGCATCGCCGTGGCGATGGCTACATGTGGCCGTTCTGATGTTTGCGGCCACGCTGTTTCTGGGTGCAGGCGATGATGCACGGTTCCAGATGCTGGGCCACAAACTTATGTGCGTGTGCGGTTGCAACCAGATTCTGCTCATGTGCAACCATGTCGGATGTTCCTACTCCACCCGCATGCGTGATGAATTGGTCGCAGCAACGGACCGTGGCGACAATGATGACCTCACGCTGCAATCGTTCGTGCAGAAGTATGGTCCGACCGTGATTGCCGCGCCTACCGTCGTGGGCTTCAACCTAGTGGCCTGGATCATGCCCTTCGCCATGCTGCTCGCTGGGATAGTGCTGGTCGTCTATGTGGTACGCACGTGGAGAAGCCGCCCTGCCCCCGTCTTGGCCGGCGGTGTTATGCCTGCCGACGGAGCCGATCTGGATCAATTCCGGAAGCAAGCCCGCTCCGAGACCGAACTATGACAACCGTTTATTTTCTTTGCGCCTTGGTCACCGTTGCCACGCTGTTTTATGTTTTTGGCGGACCCGTGAACGTCTTCGCCAGTCCGGAAAAAACGCGTCTCAATTATCTGCAAGAACGGAAAGATGTCGTCTACGAAAACCTGAGGGATCTGAATTTCGAATTCCGCGCAGGCAAGCTTTCCGTCGAGGACTACGACTCGCTCAAAGCGAGCCTGGAAGAGGAAGCGGCCGCGATTTTGGCGGAATCCGCTCGGTTGCAGGGGTTGCCCGCCATTGCCAGTTCTGAATCGAAAGGGGGAAGGGCTTGATGCTCTCCCGTCCGCTGAATTTTTTCTTCTCCAACGTTTTCCGGTTTGCGATCTTGGCCATCCTTCTCGCGCCTTACGGGCTCTCCCAGAACCTAGCCGGTACAGTCAGCAACGGAACTTCCGACAAGCCCGCCGCCGGCGTTGAGGTTACCTTGATCAAGCTGGCGCAAGGCATGGAAGAAGCGGCCAGCACAAAAACCGACTCCAAGGGGAACTTCAGCTTCAAACTCGATGACGCAGGTGGACCACACTTGGTTCGCGCCACATTCCAGGGCGCGACGTACTTCAAAATGGCGCCTCCGGGAACTACGTCCGTCGCGCTCACGGTCTACGACTCCGCGAAGACCGTCGAAGGAATCAGCTACACCGTGGACGCAGTTCAGTTGGAAACCGACGGGGATCAGCTGCGCGGAACAAGAACGTTCGCTGTAAACAATGAGTCGAAGCCTCCCAAAACGGTGATGAACGACGGCCCATTTGAGTTCTATCTGCCGGATGGGGCGCAAGTCGACGGAGCCATGGCCATGGCTCCCGGCGGCAGGTCCGTGAAGACGAGTGTTGTACAGCGCAAAGAACGGAACCTCTACGCGATTGCTTTCCCGCTGCGACCAGGTGAAACCAGGATGCAGGTTGGGTTTCATATGCCCTATTCCGGTTCCGCCGAATTCCACCCCAAGTCACTGTACCCGCTCGACCACTTTGTGGTGATGGTGCCGAAGTCGATGAAGTTTGAGGGGTTATCCACGCCGTTTCAAACCTTCCCAGACAGCCCAGGTGTCCGGTCGGCGAATGTGCAGGTCGTCACGCAGACGCACCCCGGTCAGTCGTTGGCATTCAAAATTTCTGGTTCTGGAACGCTTCCCTCGGAAGGTGAAGGTGAAACGCAAGCAGGTGGACCGGACAACGGAGGCCCTACGGGCCAAGGTATGTCCAGCCGGCCGGGCGGGGGGCTTGGGCCGCCGAGCGACGCTCCCGATCCGTTACAGAATTTTCGTTGGTACATTCTCGGGGGCTTTGCGATTTTTCTGGCAGGCGGCGGCTACTACGTGACACAACGAAATCAGAGGCCAGCGCTGGCCGGTGGTGCGAATGTTTCCGCCGCTGCACCGGTTACGGACTTCTACGCCGCACCAGCTTCCGCGGCTCGTGTGACAAATCCCGCTGCGGCTCACTCCGCAGTGGTATTGCCTGCTGCATCCGCAGTCTCGGGAAGTCCGAGCCTGCTCATGCAGGCCATGAAAGAGGAGCTTTTTCAGCTGGAAGTCGACCGCCAGCAGGGACGCATTTCCACAGACGAGTACGCAACCGCGAAAGCCGCTCTCGATCAAACCCTGGCACGAGCCATCCAGCGGGAGTCGAGGAAAAACTAAGCAGCCTTGGAACGGCTTTCTGCAAGAGATTGCGTGGACTGGGATGGCCTGCGCTCGGCTCCTTCGCACCTCTTCTGATTCTTGCGATGAGCCCACGCCACTTCAAAAGCAAACAAAACACCGACGATGATCCAAGCTAGGGGGGACATGCATCAAGTTTAGTAGTCGTGTGTAAACACAAAGTTAAATTTCTTGCACAGCCAGCTATTTTCACGCGAGTCCTCTGCAACAGTCCCGTGACCTCGGTAACTCTTCCGGCGCGGCCAATCCGGCTAGAATCGCAAGCGAATGTCTCCCAATACAGCAGCAGCCCGCGCCACCCGTCTGGGCCAACTGGAGGCCGCTTTACATTCGGTCATCCGCGGCAAGGATGACGCAGTTCGCCTGGCTCTGGTGTCGGTGTTTGCTCGGGGCCATCTTCTGCTCGAAGGCGTCCCCGGCGTAGGCAAAACAACGCTGGCACACGCGCTCGCTCGTGCTCTCAATTGCGGTTTCCAGCGCATTCAGTTCACCAGCGACATGCTGCCCAGCGACATTCTGGGTATTTCCATCTATTCCGCTGCCGAGCAGCGTTTCGAATTCAAACGCGGACCCGTTTTCGCAAATGTCTTGCTCGCCGACGAGATCAATCGCAGTACGCCAAAAACACAGTCCGCCCTGCTCGAAGCCATGAGTGAAGGACAAGTCACCGTGGACAGCCACTCCTATCCCTTGCCGCAGCCGTTTCTGGTTGTGGCCACGCAGAATCCTGTGGAACATCATGGCGTCTATCCGTTGCCCGAGTCCCAGCTCGACCGCTTCCTTATGCGTGTCCGCATGGGTTATCCCGAAGCCTCGAGTGAACGCGACATTCTGCGCGCTCAAGCTGGCGCCGCCCGCCTCGACAGCCTCGAGCCTGTTTTGAGAGCCGAAGACGTTCTGGAATTACAACAATCCGTCGACCAAGTTCGCGTTGATGACGCACTCGTGGATTATGCCCTCGAAATTGTGCGCCATACCCGCGAATCGGAATCTCTATCGCTGGGCGTTTCCCCGCGCGGCTCGCTCATGCTTTACCACGCGGCTCAAGCTATGGCCTTCCTCAACGGCCGCAACTTCTGCACACCCGACGACTTCAAGCAGCTCGTCGTCCCGGTTTTTGCTCACCGTATCGTGGTTAACGCCAATTATGCTTCCTCGCACAAGAAATCCGAACAGGCGGAAACCATCCTTCGCGAAATTCTTGCTGGCGTCCGCGTTCCCGTTTAATCGCATTTCTTCGTATCCATCGCCCCGTTGCATAATGAAGGCATGCCGTTTCTCCGCTACATCATGTCTCTCTCCCTTGTCACGTGGATTGGCGGCATTCTTTTCTTCGCCTTTGTGATGGCGCCCATCCTCTTCTTGGTTCTGCCCTCAAGCCGCCTCGCGGCATCCGTGGTCGGCCCCGCGCTGAGCCGGCTGCACTGGATTGGCATCGTCTCAGGGCTTGCGTTTCTAGCGAGTTCGCTCGTTTATTCACGGTACACCACGGGAGACATGAAGCCTTTCGCCGTCAGTCACATTCTCGTCACACTCATGCTTGTGCTCACCTGCATCTCGCAATTCGCCATCACGCCGCGCCTGGCATCTGTCCGCGCGCAAACCGAAACAATCAATTCGGCTCCAGAGGCCCTGCGCTTGCAGTTTGACGCACTGCACATCTGGTCAACGCGGCTGGAAGGCGGCGTGTTATTGCTCGGATTGGCGGTCGTTTATTTGATTTCGAAGGATTGAGTTCTCTCCAGCTCAACTGCCAAAGCATTTTCACTTTCCCCTGCTATCATCGAACTTTACTTATGAAAACTGGAATCATCGGACTTCCCCAGGTAGGTAAGACTTCGCTCTTCCGCATTCTGACCAAGGCGTCGCTCTCCGAACACTCGAATCCGCGCGAAGCGCACATCGGGGTGGCAAAGGTCCCCGACGACCGGCTTGACCGGCTCGCTGCGCTTTTCAATCCGAAGAAATTGGTACACGCTTCGATCGAATACGTGGACGTCGGGGCGATTGGTCAGGACGCGCTCAAGGACACCACCTACATCACGCACCTGCGCACCGTCGATGCTCTCGCCCATGTCGTACGCGCATTTGACGATCCTTCCATCCCGCACGTTGGCGAGAATAATCCTCTGCGGGATATCCAGAATGTCGACTTCGACCTCATCGTGAGCGATCTTGGCCAAACCGAGAAACGCCTCGAACGCCTGGAAAAAGATTTGAGGAAGATGCGAACACCGCAGCTCGAGCAGGAATTCGCTCTGCTACAGCGCGCCAAAGCACATCTTGAAACCGAAAAGCCTCTGCGCGAAATGACCATCACTGCCGACGAGAAGAAGCTGATCCGTGGCTTCATGTTCCTTAGTGAGAAACCCATTCTCTACGTGCTCAACATCAGCGAGAGTACGGAACTCGGCAAAGACCTCGAAGCGGCCGTCGCGAAATACAAGCTCGAAGAAATCGCAGCTCGACCTAATGCTGGAGCGACGGCGATCTGCGGAAAAGTGGAAGCGGAATTGTCGGAAATGAGTGAGGCCGATGCCGCCGATTTCCTCTCCAGCTATGGTTTAACGGAGAGCGGCCTAGCGCGGCTGGTGCGCACGTCGTACAAGCTGCTCGGGTTGATGTCATTCTTCACCGTCGGTGAAGATGAATGCCGCGCTTGGACTATCCCCATCAACACCCGCGCACCGCAGGCCGCCGGAGCTATCCATTCCGATCTCGAAAAGCATTTCATCCGCGCGGAAACTATCGCCTGGGATGCCCTACTCGAAGCCGGCTCGGAAGCCAACGCCCGCGCCAAAGGCATCCTCCGGCTCGAAGGCAAGGACTACGTCGCCAAGGACGGCGACGTCATGCACATCCGGCACAGCGGATAACGTCCGGAAAACTCCATGCTCGAAGCCATCGATCATCAAGTCCGAAGCGCGTTGACGCGGCGAATCGCCAGCCTCGGACACGCGCCGTCCAATGAAGAACTGGCGCAGGAGTTGGGCTTAACGCTCAACCATCTGGAAGCATCGCTGCGGCGTCTTCATGAAGCGCATGCCTTGCTTTTACATCCGCATACGTGCCGCCCGTGGGTGGTACACCCTTTTGCACTCTCGCCTGGCTCGTGCTGGGTGGAGACGGCGGCGCGTGGCTATTGGGCGAATTGTCTTTATTGTGGCTTCGGTATGGCGGCGGCGTTACGATGCGACGCGGTCATCACAACCCGTCTAGGTGGTGAAGGTGAAACTGTGCGCTACATCGTCAAGAATGGGACGCCCCATGAGACATCCGACGTGTTCCATCTTTCTACACCCGTTGCGAAGTGGTGGGACAATGTGATCTTCGCGTGCGCGTCCTTCCAACCGTTTCGAACCGAAGCCGATGTCGACTCCTGGTGCGTTCGGCACGCCTTGCCCAAAGGAGCGACACTGACGATGCCAGCTTTGTGGCGCTTTGCAAGCGATTGGTATGGAAATTACTTAGAAGCAGGCTGGCGCAAGCGAACCCCGGAAGAGGCCCGCGACCTTTTCCGGAGACATAATCTTTCGGGACCGTTTTGGAGAGTTGAGTAAAGGGCAATCCGTTTACGCCTGGAACCAGCTAGTGCCCGTGAAACAGCCGGTCCAGTCCGAACACCATGGCCACGCCCGCGAAGACCACTAGCGCCATGCGCACGCCCGGCTCGTGGTTGACTTCGGGGATCAGGTCGGAAGCCGCTACATAAATTGTGACTCCGGCAGCGAGCGGCAGGCCCGAATCCACATGGTGCCGGAAAAGCGCCATGGTGAGTACACCCGCCAACGTCGCCAAGCCGAGAAGCACCGAGCCAAACCACGCAACTTTGCGGCTCCGCCCGCTCGCCAGCATTACCGAGGCGATGGTGAATCCTTCGGGAATCTTGTGCAAAAAAACAGCGAAAAAAATCAGCCATCCCAGCCAGTTCGAAACAATGAACCCGGAGGCAATCGCAATGCCGTCAAAGAACGTATGAATCATCAGGCCCACAAGAACGGAGTATCCCTTGTGAGCCTCCATGAACTCGTTGGCGTGCGTCTCTTCACCAAAATGGAAGTGTGGCGTGAGCGTGTGTTCGAAGAAGTGGATGATCAAGTACCCGATCAGCACCAGGAACGCCGCGGATCGGCCACCCCGCTCCAGGCTCTCGGGAATCATTTCCACAATCGCTGTCGCGAGCATGAATCCCGCTCCCAGCGCCACGAAGTACCTCAGGTAGGAGCGCTCCCAGTGCCGCTGCACGATAATGGCCCCGCCAAACACGTTGGCGAGCGCAGCCGTCAAACCCAGCAGCAGACTGAGGAGAATGGCATTCATGAGAGGTTGCTTAGGATAGCAGAGTGCGAGCGCCGGCTATCCAGCAATTGTCTCAGTCCACCACGTGCTTCGCCGTATATCCCTCGCGGGCAATGATGTTCACTTTGACGTCTTTGCCGTGTTGATCACGGATCTTAAGCGGTCCCCCATCAGGAGCCACGAGCTCAACTTTCAGTTTGCGATAGGTGCCATCCATTTTTGCGTTCGTCGGCTTGTATGCAAGCGAATACTGATTGCGGATCGAGGTGCCAATATCGTGGAAAATCTCCGGCAATTCCCCTTCAAATCGTGGAAAATAGGCCCGGCCGCCCGTCATCCGCGCAAAAGTATTCATCTGGTTGTCGGCTTGCAGAAAGTCGAGGCTCGTGATCGCCCCCACTGCGCCACGCGCCTCAGCCAACTCCCGTAACGCCCGGCCAATGCTCACCGGATAAATCGTGATGTCCTTTGTAGCCTTCACTTTTTTCAAAATTTGGTCGTAGTTCAGCTTGCTGAAGGTATCGCGGCCCGTTGAGAGCAGAATGATGTACTTCTGGCCTTCTGTTCCCTCGATCCGGTCGATTGTGTCATACAAGGCATCAAACAGATTCCGTTCGGAGAAACCGGGAATCCGCAGCGTATTCAGCGCGCCCATGATCGCGCCCTTGTCCTGGGTAAAGTCCACCAGGATGTGGGGTCTCATGTCGTACTCCACCACCGCCACCCAGTCATCCTTTTTCAGTTGACTGGCGAAGGTATAGGACGCATTCAGCGCGTCCCGCAAGTACGCGTTGTACGTGGCGGCAAATTCGATTAGCATGACCGCCGTAATGGGAGCTTCCGACTGGTTGAAATTGGTGACTTTCTGGTCGACCCCGTCTTCCATAATGCGGAAGTTGTCTCGTTTCAATCCCGGCACGAACTGCCCGTCCTTCGTAGTCACCAGCACATCCACGTTCACCAGCGGCACATCCACGCGGATCGAGTAATCCGGCATGCCTTCGATCTTCTTCGGCTTTGTGGACGGCGGTGGAGGCGCTTCTTCTTTTTTCTTGGGCACCACGTATGGCCCCACATCCCCTCCCGGGCCACCCGCCTCGGATGGCGGAGCCGTGTCCCCTGGTTGCTGGCCTGTTTGCTGATCTGGCTGTTGGTCCGGCTTTTGTTCGGGTTTCTGGTCCGGCTGCTGTGTAGATGAAGGCGCCTGGGCCAGCGCCGCTGGATTGGCACCGGATAAAACCAGCGTCAGAAAAGCAATTCCACCGAAAATCCGTGTTAAAAACCGCTGTGCGAACGACTTGTGTCTCATCGAAACCTCTGGAACCCTTGTGTTAGTATAGATGCAAAGTGCCTCTGTTAGGCACGCCGTGGAACAGCTCTCCTTAAGGTTTGCGCGCCATCCCCGGGCTATAAGCGTGGCATTCTGAGCCGTTTCAGGGGCAGATTGGGATACCTCATGAGGAAGCTCGTGTGCCTATTGGGCGCAGCCAGTGTACTCTTTGCCGTTGTTTCGAGCCTTTCCGCTTCCACACACGATCCGGCATCTACCTCCGCTCTGGAAACCATCTCCATTGAACAGATTCAGCCCGGAATGCATGGGGTTGCCTACACGGTTTTTCAAGGCACGCAGCCGGAAGCAATGGAGTTCGATGTCCTCGGCATTCTTCGCAATACCAACGGCCCCAAAGGAAACGTTATTCTGATCCGTTTGCGCGGTCAGAAGGTGGAATATACAGGCGTGGTCGCTGGGATGAGCGGCAGCCCGGCCTACATCGATGGCAAGCTGGCGGGCGCCCTTGCCTTCCGCATTGGCGAATTCTCCAAAGAGCCTATCGCTGGCGTGACCCCCATTGGCGAAATGCTGGAGATCAACCAACTCGACGTTTCGCCGGGCGAGGGTGCCGCGGCAAACACGGCGCCTGGCGGGGCTACCAAGACGTCCGGTCCAGGTGCTTCCGCGGTCAACTCTCTTCGTGATTTCGCCAACGCCCTTCAGCCTATCGAGACGCCCCTGGTTTTCAGCGGGTTCACGGAAGACGCCGTGCGGCTTTTCGCCCCGCAGTTCTCTGCCGCCGGCATTTTGCCCGTGATGGGCGCCGGTTCCGTAAGCGGAGGGAAACAACCCGAGCCGCTCATTCCAGGCTCCGCCGTTAGCGCGCTACTCGTCCGCGGCGACATGGACATCGCCGCCACCTGTACGGTCACCTACGCCGATGCCAATCGTCTGCTCGCCTGCGGCCATCCGCTCATGCAGTTCGGCAACACGGATCTGCCTATGAGCAAAGCCCAGGTGCTGGCCACTTTGCCCTCACCTGCCAACGCTTTCAAAATCGTGGACACGACCGAGGCTGCCGGGGTTTTCGTCCAGGATCGCCATGCCGGCATCATGGGTGTGTTCAATCGCGATGCGAAGATGATTCCCGTCACGCTGACCGTACACGGGGGTACAGGTGAGAAGATCTTTCATTACGAAGTCCTGAACAACCCCCGTATCAGTCCCCTCGCCATGATGGCCACAACTTTCAATGCCCTGCGCGGCCTCAACGATTACGGCGAGGAAATCAGTTACCAGATGAACGGCCACATCAGCGTCAGCGGATACCCTGATGTCGGCCTCAAGAACATGTTCACGCCGACAGACAATGGCCAGCCCGCCGCAGTGCAGGCCGCGCTCGCTGTTGGGGACCGCTTCGGCCGCATCTTTGACAATCCTTACAGCGCGGCCGACATTCACTCCGTGCAACTTGAGTTCAACCTCGTGCATGAACGGCGCTGGGCAGTACTAGAGGCTGCCCACACCGACCTCACCGAGGTGCGCCCCGGCCAGGAGATCGTCGTGGACGCCGTTTTGCGGCCGTATCGCGGAGACCGTATCCTGCGCCGCATCCCCGTCCGCGTACCCACTTCGGTTTCCCAAGGCCCATTGCGCATCCTCGTGAGTGACGGAGACACGCTCGACCGCATGCGCCGTGGCCCTTTCCTGTTCGGCCGCCGTTTGGATCTTGCATCCACCATCGCGCAACTTAACAAGGAACATCAAAGTAGCCGAGTCTATGTTTCACTATTGGAATCAGACCCCGAGGCTATGATTGGCGATAAAGTGATGCCCAGCCTGCCCCTCTCCGTTATGAACGTAATGGATGGCATGCGCGGCACGCAGGAAATGGTTGTGCTCGGCGAATCCTCCGTGAATGAGGCTTCCGCCGAACTCGACTATGTCGTCTCGGGTACCCAGGTGTTGACCATCACCGTGAAATAACCTTTGCAGTTTCACGTTTCAAGTTTCAATTCCCCACGAGGTACGAACTTGTTCACCACAACCCGCGCCTTTATTCTTTTACTTCTTGCCGGAACTCTCCTCACTGCAACCTCTGCCTTGGCGGAAGGCACACGCACATGGGAACAATCGAAATTCGACGACCTGAGCAAGGGCACGGCGAAGGGGATCGCCATCCGCAGTACCGGCGGACTTGAACTCGCTCCCTCATTCAAGGCCGTTTTTGCCACTCCCTCGACCTACATCTGGTCCATCGCCGCCGACGCTGCCGGCACTCTCTACGCAGCCAGTGGGGCTCCCGCGCGCATCTACCGCTTGACGCCCGATGGTGGAGCCTCCATCCTCTTCGAGGCGAAAGAGCTCCAGGTGCAAAGCATCGTCGCCACTAAGAACGGCGCTCTCTATGCCGCAACAACGCCCGATGGCAAAGTCTACAAAATTGAGCGCAAGCCCAGTGCGCAATCCACGCAACCGGCAAAAAACCCGGGCGCCAGCGACGTCACACTCCCCACGGACTCGAACTGGACGGCTGCAGTCTTCTTCGACCCGGGCACGCACTATGTTTGGGATCTTGCCCTGGATGTCAGCGGCAACCTTTTTGTCGCTACTGGAGACCGTGGCGAAATCTTTAAAGTCACTCCCGCGGGCGAGCACTCCCTCTTTTTCAAGAGCGACGAAGCGCACGTCCGCAAGCTCGCATTCGACAACAAGGGAAACTTGATCGCCGGCTCGGATGGCAGCGGACTCGTGTACCGCATTACGCCTGCAGGCGAAGCTTTTGTTCTGTACAGCGCCGCTAAAAGAGAGATCACTGCCTTGGCAGTCGACGAGAAAGGCAATATCTACGCTGCGGGCGTGGGAGAAAAGCGGGCGGCAACTCCTCAATTCGGGGGGACGTTTGGCGGCCCTTCTCCCCCCCCAGCGCCGATATCCAGTCCGGCCACGGGCGCACAGCCCACGATCACGATTGGCGGACCCATGACGCCCGTAGCTGGCGCGCAGTTTCCCTTTCCAGGCTTTGGCGCCACCGGAGGCTCCGAGATCTACCGCATTGCGCCCGACGGCTCTCCACTCAAGATATGGTCTTCGCGCGACGACATTGTTTACGCTCTTGCCCTGGACCAGCAAGGACGCTTGCTAGCCGGGACTGGTAATCGTGGTCATGTGTTCGCCGTCGATGCCGGAACCAGCGGCGAGTACAGTGATCTGCTCAAGGCCACAGCCACGCAAGTCACGGCGTTCGCCCCGGCTCCAAACGGCGGCCTGTATGCCGCTACCAGCAACCTGGGCAAACTTTTCTCGCTCGGCGCGGCGCCGATGAGCGAGGGCGACTATGAAAGCGATGTCTTCGACGCCCACATTTTCTCCCAGTGGGGCCGCGCGGAAATTCGCAGCGCTGGGAACGTTGAACTGTTCGCCCGTGGCGGCAATGTCGACAACCCCGACCGCAACTGGAGCACGTGGAAGCGTCTCGGCGCTAACAACAACGTAGACGCTCCCGCCGCCCGTTTCCTACAGTGGAAAGTTGTTCTGCATTCCGGAACACCCGCCCCCCGCATGGAAAGCGTGCTGGTCAATTACTTGCCGAAAAATGTAGCTCCTGAGGTCGACGATGTGGGTGTGCAGCTCGGCGTGCGCTACCAGTCGCTACCTAAGTCCGCCAACACGGATCTCTCCGCCAATAACAATCAGGGTGGAACGCCACAGCAGCGCTTTGAGCAGCCTGTACCTACAATTCGCGATCCCGACTCGATTGGCGTGAAGTGGAGCGCCCACGACGACAACGACGACCAGCTCAGCTATGCCCTGTACCAACGCGGCGATGGCGAATCGCGCTGGCTCCTCTTGAAAGACAATCTCACCGACAAGTTCTACTCCTTCGACGCCAGCCTGCTGCCCGACGGCGGTTATACCTTCAAGGTCGTCGCTTCCGATGCACCCTCCCATTCTCCCAACGACGCTCTCTCCGCGGAAAAGGAAAGTTCGCGCGTTGAGCTTGACACCACTCCGCCGGGCATCGAAAACCTTGCAGCCACAGAGGCCAACGGTGAGCTTCGCATTGTGTTCCGCGCTATCGATTCCTTCTCGCCTATCAAGCACGCTGAGTACTCTCTCGACGCCGGCGACTGGCAGTTCGTCGAACCCGTGGGAAAGCTTTCCGACGCAAAGACGGAAGATTACGATTTCCGGATTGCTATTCCGCCTGCTATGTCCTCTACCGGCCTGTCCGCTGTTCCCTTGCACGACGCGCCGGTTGCAAGAGGAAACGCGGCGAAGAAGAATGCTCCCGTCAGCGCAGGCCCGATCGAACATGTCGTCGTCGTACGCGTCTATGATCGGTATGACAACCTGGGCACTGCGAAATTCGTGGTGCGAGGCCGCTAGAAGCCGGGATGTGTCACAGATGGCTCATATCGGCGTTATGCATGATGGGCGAGTAATCTGAACGAACATGCTCCCCTTCAAACTCATCTATAGCGACGGCTACTACCTCCCCATCGGCCACCACGTCTTCCCTGCCGAGAAGTATCGCCGCGTTCGCGACCGCCTGCTGGAAACGAAAGCCGCTGGACCTGAAGACTTCCTCACGCCCGAACCCGCCAAAGACGAAGACATCCTCCTCGTCCACAAACCTGACTACGTGCACAAGCTGAAAACGGGCACGCTCTCCGCCCGCGAGGAGATGCAACTTGAAGTCCCGTATTCACCGGAACTCGTGCAGGCCTTCTGGCTCGCTGCCGGAGGCTCGATTCTCGCCGCCCGCCAGGCGCTCGAAGACGGCGTCGCCATCAGCATCGGCGGCGGTTTTCACCACGCTTTTTCAGACCATGGCGAAGGCTTCTGCATGATTCATGATGTAGCCGTCGCCATCCGCCGCCTGCAACACGATGACAAAATTCGCCGTGCCATGACCGTGGATTGCGACGTCCACCAAGGCAACGGCACGGCTTCGATCTTCGCTGGAATGCGCATTCCCACCAAGCCGTTGCCCTCGTGGTCCGCGCCCGCGCTGGGCAAATCTGGCGGCGAGCGTGCAGTGGAAGATATGCAAGCGACCATCCGCCACGCTTGCGACGGTGACGTCTTCACCATTTCGCTTCACCAGCAGAACAACTACCCGGCGTGGAAGCCACCATCCTCCATCGACGTCGACCTCCCCGATGGCATCGGCGACGATGACTATCTCGCTTGGCTCGACAACGCGCTCAGCTCCGGCCTGCGCCAGTTCGAGCCAGAGTTAATCTGCTACATCGCCGGCGCCGATCCCTACAAAGAAGACCAGCTCGGCGGCCTGGCGCTCACCCTCGAAGGCCTAAAGCGCCGTGATGAGCTTGTCTTCCGCGTGGCTCGCACTCGCAAAATCCCGGTCATGGTTACCTACGCCGGGGGATATGCGCGCAATGTGGAAGACACAGTCACCATTCACTGCAACACCGTGCTGGCGGCGAAAGAAATAGCCGAAAGCTCACAGCCTATAACCGATAGCCGCTCTTGCTAAAATAGAAGCAGCCATGTTCGAGAATCTAACCAGCAAACTTCAGCGCGCCTTCAAGAACCTTCGCGGACAAGGCGCGCTCACCGAAGAAAACATTCAGGAGCCGCTGCGTGAAATCCGCATGGCGCTGCTCGAAGCCGACGTCAACGTCAAGGTCGTCAAGCAGCTTCTCGACCAGATTCAAGCCAAGGCGCTCGGCCAGCAGGTTGCGGGATCGCTTTCTCCCGGCGAGCAAGTCATCAAGATCATGCACGACGAACTGATCGAGATCCTCGGCCGTGACACCGCGCGCATCAAGTTTGCCTCGCAGCCGCCCACGATCGTGCTGATGGCCGGCCTTCAGGGCTCCGGGAAAACGACCACCTCCGGCAAGCTGGCCAACTGGTTCAAGAACGGAGGCCATCGCCCGCTCCTGGTCTCCGTCGATGTCTACCGTCCCGCCGCGCGCGAGCAGCTCAAAGTCGTGGCGCAGGCCATCAAAGCTAAGATTTATGAAGGCGAAGCCCCAGAAGCGAACACGGCCACCGTCGAACGTCTCGTAAAAGAAGCACGCCGCGAAGCCATCAACACCGGGTGCGACGTACTCATCGTCGACACCGCCGGGCGCCTGCATATTGACGAGCAGCTCATGGACGAAATGCAGTCCCTGAAGAAGCTGCTCAACCCGCAGGAAATTCTGTTCGTGGCCGACGCCATGACTGGACAGGACGCCGTCCGCTCCGCCGACGAATTCCACAAGAAACTCTCGCTCACGGGCGTGGTGCTCACCAAAATGGATGGTGATGCACGCCGTGGTGCAGCCCTCCCCATCCGCCACGTCACCGGACAACCCCACAAGTT
>CAZUCC010000050.1:0-31081 GCA_964619065.1 uncultured Acidobacteriaceae bacterium
GGACATCATCGCCATTCTCGGTATCGACGAACTCAGCGAGGATCAGAAGCTGATCGTTGCCCGCGCCCGCAAGGTGCAGAAGTTCCTTTCGCAGCCGTTCCACGTAGCCGAGCAATTCACCGGACGCCCGGGACGCTATGTGAAGATTGAAGACACAGTCAAGAGTTTCCGCGGCATTGTCGAAGGCAAGTACGATGAAATTCCCGAACAGGCTTTCTACCTGAAGGGAAGCATCGAGGAAGTCCTCGAAGACGCGGAGAAGATGAAGGCAGCAGCGTAAAGAGGCTAATTCTGCAATCTGAGATCTGCAATCTGCAATTGCAGAAGCTAAGAAGTCAAATTGCAGATTGAAAAACATGGCAGACACTTTCCAATTCGAGATCGTGACCCCCGAACGCCAAGTGGTCAAAGACGTGGCCGAGGAGATGGAAATTCCGGGTCGTGACGGATATCTCGGTATCCTGCCGGGCCACGCGCCGCTCATTACCGAACTGGGCGTAGGCGAGATCACGTACCGCAACGCGAACGTCATACATCGTTTCGCGGTAGCGTGGGGCTTCGCGGAAGTGTTGCCGGATAAAGTTACGATCCTCGCGGAAACAGCCGAGCGTCCGACAGAAATCAATGTCGAGCGCGCTCGCAAAGCGAAAGTCCATGCTGAACAAATCCTGAAGAGCGGCGACGCCGCCACCGACTACCCGCACACATTAGACGCTCTGGCGCGTGCCGAGAACCGCATTGATGTGGCGGGGAAGGCTGACTAGCGCTTCCGGTTCCAAATTCCACTAATTGTAATTCTGCTTGGCAATCTGCGGGAGCTGTTGTAACATTCCGCCCCATCTGGCTGGGTCGTTCTGAATTCGTATTGAGCGAGCCCGCGACTGTATGGGGGATACCAAGTGCTGAATCTGCTTCGTCCGGTAGTCTCGAGTGTTCTTGCGTCGGCGCTGATCCTCTTCGCGGCGCAGGAGAAGAAACCACAGGTTAAACTGCCCGATCTCAAAACCCCTCACGTCCAACAGAATCCCGGCAAAAACGGCACAGGAGACAAACCAGAAACTCCCTCTGGCAAGCCGTCCGATGGCGACGTCATTAAAGTTACGATTAGCACGTCCCTCCCCGTAGTGACCACGGGCCAGTCCTCGTATGGGGTGAATGGATATCTCAAGAATGTCAGTACTTCCAGTGTGGCAGTCTATTCCAAGGAAACCGTCTTGGTGGTGCAACCCGAGCTGACAATCGCGCAAGATTGTGTCTTTGCAATCTACGCATTCTTTCCAACCGAGCCGGACGATACAAAAGATCCACGCGGTGCCCGTGTCATCATCCGGCCGAAGGAAGGCTACCCGGTTTCCTGGAGCGTAAGTAAGAACAACACACGGAATTGTTATGGCGACGAGTCAAAGTCACAGCCTGGGGCTATCCAGGATGCCGCCGGAACGGCTCCCAGTGCGCCGACAAATACTCCCGGCACGACCGCGCCGCAACAAAATACGGATGCCGGATATCGCTGTTCCTGGAGTCTCTGCGATGCCGTCCATTGGCTACGGGATGCGGCTAACTTTGTTCCCGGCAACTACGCTTTTACCGTTTCCGGTAAAGCCTACAACGTTGATGAGAAGGATAAACCCGAGGAGCCGGAATACCATACGTATTCGGAAACAGCGATCCTTAATGTAAGCGTCCCGCAAATGGTCGTAATCGCATTTTCCGGACTGGGCGGCTTACTAGCCTACCTTGTGATTGTGTTCTTCCCAGGAAGTGGAGAGCTTACGCAGGCGCGAAAAGAAGCTGCGTTTGTGATATGGAAAATACCTTCAAGTGTCGTCCGCAGGGCCTTCTCGGCCATGCTGACCAGTTCTTTGTTCACGATTGTATCGTCTCGTCTCTCCGCGGCTGAGTCAGCCTTTCCGATCAAGGTCACGGTGACCGACATATGGGGAGCTATTACCTTCGGATTCATCGCTTACTTTCTGGGTGGCAAGTTCATTAATTGGCTGAAGAAGTTCAGCGAGGGGAACCCTTCCGATCCGAACAAACCTAACCCCAACAAGCCAGATCCAAACAAACCTGATCCCGCTAAGCAGGGAAACGGACAGCCGCCAGCCGAACTACACGAGGAGAGCGCGAATAATCAACCTAAGCCGAATCAGGTTGAAGACATTGGGAGGCCTGACTAGCCAGCGGACGCTATTCCAGCGCTTCTGGCTCGATGCCGATGCTTTTTTCGCCTGCCGCCTTCTTTTCCCAGTATTTTTTCAGCCAGGCATCAAAGCTCTTGCCGGCGGCGGTGTCACGTCCGGTGAAGGCCAGGGCGGCGATGTCGGAGTAAGGGATTGCGAGTTTCGTGGTGGAATGGATCGGCAAGATGCGGACGGCAGAGTCTTGCAGTGTTGCTCCCGTGCGGCGGTCGAAGACATAGCCTTCGATTTTTGTTCCGTCTTTGCGGGTGATGGTTACGTCGCCGCGATAGTCGAAAGCTTTTTCCAGAGCGGTGCGGATGTTGTCTTCGGAAGCGAGTTCCGGAATCCAGCCTTCAATGGCTTCGTGTACCGTCCCTGGAACGACTTCCAGCGTGTTTACGTCCGCGACAGCGGTGCGATTGACGTGTTCCGTGCCGCTCACGCCCGCGTCTCCTCAAACTGTGCGCTGCTCGTCTTCAATTGCACAAGCGGATTGTGCGAATGCACCGGTTGCGCCGGCTCGTCGAGCAGGCGGTTGGCTTGCGCATCAGGATAGCGCGAAAACAGCGTCGCTTTGATTGTGTCCACGAATCCTCGTAACGACCCGAACGTATCGTTCACTGCCGAAGCTTCATAGCCGCTGTGCACCATGCAGTTGGCGCATTTGGGATTGCCCGACTCCGTGCCGTACTGCTCCCACGCTGTGGACTCCATGAGCTCAGCGAAGGTGTCGGCATAGCCATCCTGCAGGAGATAACAAGGTTTCTGCCATCCAAAGATGTTGTACGTGGGCATGCCCCAAGGCGTGCAGGCATAGTCGCGCTTGCCCATCAGGAATTCCTGGAACAGTGGCGACAGATTGAACTTCCACGTCGGCTTCCGGTTTGACAAAATCGCGCGAAACATGCGCCGGATACGCGCGCGTCCCATGAAGTGCTTCTGGTCGGGTGCTTTATCGTACGAGTAGCCCGGAGAGAGCATCATGCCCTCAACGCCCAGTTCCATCATTTCGTCAAAGAAGGCGCGCACGCTCTTCGGATCAGCGCCGTCGAACAAAGTCGTATTCGTAGTCACGCGGAAGCCGCCATCGAGAGCAGCTTTAATTCCTTCCAGCGCCTTGTCATACCCGCCTTCGCGGCAAACGGAAAAATCATGGTGTTCGCGCTGGCCATCCATGTGGACGGAAAACGTCAGATACTTGCTGGGCTTGAAGAGATGAATCTTTTCTTTAAGGAGCAACGCATTCGTACATAGGTAGATGTACTTCTTGCGAGCGACCAGCCCTTCGACAATTTTGTCAATCTGGGGGTGCATGAGGGGCTCGCCGCCGGGAATGGACACGGTCGGGACGCCGCACTCTTCCACGGCCTTGAAGCACTGCTCCGGCGTGAGGTCCGTCTTCAGAATGTGGGCAGGATATTGGATTTTGCCGCATCCCGCGCAGGCCAGATTGCAGCGGAACAGCGGCTCCAGCATGAGGACGAAGGGATAGCGCTTGCGGCCTTTGAGTTTTTGCTTTACCACATAGGACGCAACCGTCCACATCTGTGAGACAGGAACAGGCATGAATCCGGCTCTTTATACAGCTAGATTTTTACGTACAGCGAATGCTCTATTGTAACAAATGCAGGATTACCATCTGGATGCGATAGGTGGTTCTGTTTAAGTTGATGAATCTGCAGAGACAAAAAAGAGAGCCGCCAAAGGTGATCTGGAGGCTCCCTCTTCCTTCTTCCTGCTTCCTGCGCGGATTTTAGTAACGGCGCCAGCCCCCGTGGTCCCATGCACGCTCATAGCCCTCACGGTATGCCTGGGCGTACTGTTCCTGGTATTCGCGCTTGTCGCCGAAGCGGCGGTCATAGCCACGATCCGAGTGCTTGTAGCGTCCCCGCGGGTTGGGGTTGAAAGACTTGCGTACCCTCCGGTCGCTTCGTGCCGCATCGGAACCATCACGAAAACCCCAGTCGCGGGCCACGTCGCCACCACGGAACCGATATCCGTCCCGGTAGCCGTCCCGGTCCCTGTCGCGATCGCCATCTCGATCCCTGTCGTGGTAGCCCCAGCGGTCCCGGTCGTAGTCACGATCTTGCGCCACAGCGAGTCCACTCAGGAACAGCGTTGCCACCACGGCCAAACCTGCAATTCTACTTTTGTAGAACATGTTGTCCTCCTGCCGGGCTTTCGGTACCACCAGATCCCGGTACTGTTTACTTGAGATGCCCCCGCTGTCTGGAGTGATGCCTGAAAACTGCAGGCAACCACTTGTCGAATCAATGGGTTGGAAATTTGGGAGCGAGCGAAACTTTTTGTGAAGAGTGGGGTTTTCAAGCAAAATTTTCCGGCGATACGGGCGACGGATCGTGTCCCGAAGGACGGACCGTGCACCGAAGTCAATTCCGCTTGGGTTGCAAACGTTATGTTCTACAAACTCGTTTGTGGAGAGTACGGCTTCACGGGCTGCGGATGAATACAGAAATATTGGCGCCGCCGTGAAAGAGCGGCGCTTCAGCGCCGCGTAAGTGCCTTTAGGGTGTGTTGGGCTTTAGCCCATGGGATAAAAAGGTTGGAGACTTATTCGGACCTTGCCTTAGCGGTAAACCTCTTTCCTGTTTGCGACTCGCACTACCAGCACGCGGACAGCGGTATCTTGAATGTCGCAGATCACGCGGCAGTCTCCCACGCGGTAGCGCCAGAAGTCACCCAGAGGGCCGCGCAAAGCCTTGCCCGCGCTGCGCGGATCTTCCAATGCAGAAATGCGCTTGTCCATGAAGTCGAGAATGCGGCGCGCCGTTTGCTTGTGGAGTTTCTGCAGTTGACGCTTGGCCGTGCCGGTGTAATCAATCGCCCAGGCCAAGGTCGTTCCTCACGTCCGCCGCGGAGATGATCTTTTCCTCGCTCTTGCGGACGCGTTCCAGGACGCCCGCAGCCAGGTAGTAGTCCTCCATGTCGTCGAGTCCGCGTTCAATCATCTGACGCAAGTAGTAAGCCTTGGTGCGCCCGGTCTGGGAGACGAGATAGTCCAGCCGCTTTTCAAGTTCCGGAGATAGGCGAATTGACGTAGCCAAGCGGAGTCCTTAAATGCAAGTATTCGATATATTCAATATATCACGAATGGCCTACCTGGGTCTATCGGCGACTTTTCCCGCGGCCTTTGCTGAAGACCTCTGTATCCCGGTTGCGGCTGACAGCAGAAACTCCTGTGCTCAGGGTGGTGTGTTCCTGAACCGTTCTTTGACGTGCGTTCGGTAACGGCAAACATCTCATCCGCTTCACTGAAATACCGTGCTGGTCGAAGTCCGGGCTTAAGCCGAAGTCGAAAGGGAATCGAGGCTGCTGGCCGAGGCGAGTTGATTGACCATGAAGATGTCGTTAAACTTGTGGAACAGCGATATTCAGGACGCTAAAGCCGCTGATAACTCCCGCGCTACCGTCGCCCACCAAGAACTGTCATTCTGACGCCAAGCACTGCCCAGCGGAAAGCTAAGAGCAGCGGACAAGAGTGTCCGCTCTACACAGGCCGCGGCCACTGAGCGCAGCCTTGCCAATGTTAAACTTTGGAGTTCTCTTCTCTATCTTTCTCCAATCAGGAGCCTTCATGCAAATCCTAAAAACAGGGATTCTTGGCGCGGGCACGATGGGCAACGGCATCGCCCATGTGTTTGCGCGCTCGGGTTTTGACGTGACCTTGTGCGATGTGGAACAGCGGTTCCTCGACCGCGCTCTCGAAACCATCGGCAAGAATCTGGACCGCGAGGTCGCGAAGAATAAGATTACCGCCGACGACAAGGCCGCAACGCTGAAGCGGATTACTCCCACCACTGACCGTGGGAAGCTGGCCGTCTGCGATCTCATCATTGAAGCGGCCACGGAAAAATTCGAGATCAAATCACAGATTTTCCGCGAGCTCGACGCCGCTTGCCGTCCGGAAGTGATTCTGGCGTCGAACACGTCTTCTATTTCCATCACCAAGCTCGGCGCTCTGACCAAGCGTCCCGACAAGGTCGTCGGCATGCACTTCTTCAACCCCGTGCCGGTGATGAAGCTGGTGGAAGTCATCCGCGGTTTGGCCACATCAAACGAGACCTTCGAGGCGGTGCGCGATCTCTCCGTCAAGCTCGACAAAACGCCCGTAGAGGTCAACGATGCGCCCGGTTTTGTGTCGAACCGCGTGCTCATGCCGCTGCTCAACGAAGCTATGTACACCGTGATGGAGGGCGTGGCCACACCGGAAGCGGTCGACGAAGTCTTTAAGTTGGGCATGGCGCATCCCATGGGACCGCTGACGCTGGCCGACTTCATTGGTCTCGATGTCTGCCTCGACATCATGCGTGTGTTGCAAGATGGTCTCGGCGACCCGAAGTACCGTCCCTGCCCGCTGCTCATCAAGATGGTCGACGCAGGCTGGCTCGGGCGGAAGTCAGGGCGCGGCTTCTATAAGTATTGATGGGAGACGCGGGCGTCACGCTCGTGCGGCTGCTGGCAGTAGCGAAGCCTAAAAGTGGGATGACACCCGCCGCTCCAGTAGCACCGCCGGTGGCACTAATCGAGAAAGGAATTCGTGACGGACGACACAACGCGAAATGTCGATGCACGCCAACGATCGAGCACGTTCATCTACCTTCTCGCCATCCTGCTGGGAGCGGCCACTGGCTACGTCAACGTGCGGATCGAGGACCTTATGCTCACCGCTGTGATGGTAACGGCGTTTGCCATGTTTCTCGCCTTCCTGCGACCGGAACGTCCCTGGCGCTGGGCCGTGCTGGTCTCGGCGATCATTCCCCTGGGAGAGGTTCTCGCCTTTAAGTTAACAGGGCAGAAACTCAATCGCGCGAGTATCTCCGAGGCGATTCTGGCCGTCCTGCCCGCCAACGCTGGCGCCTATGGAGGCGCGGCCCTGCGCACGGTGATCCGCCACTTGTGGCAGCCCAAGCAGCAGCCAAAGTAACAGTCCCCATTGCGCCCTTCGCGCGAGCCCGATTCCAGATAGCTACTGCAATCCACAGGCGTTTACAGGTATCCTCGTGGCATGGGAGCCTCCGTCACCGTGCTGGCCAGCGGCAGCCGCGGCAATAGTGCGTTGATTGCCAGCGCGAAGACTCGCATCCTGGTGGATGCCGGTGTCTCCTGCCGCGAGATTACGCGCCGCTTGCGCGTTTCCGGGGAAGACCCACGTTCGCTGGACGCTATCCTGATTACACACGAACACAGCGACCATGTGGCGGGTCTGCGTGTTCTGGCGAATAAGTTTCAGATTCCCGTCTTCATGACCGGCGCCACGCACCAAGCCTGGAAGCGCGAAGCGCGCGATTCCAAGGGTCAGCCATGCAGTTTGGCAAAGCTCGAAATCTTCGAGGCGGGGCGAAGTTTTGAAGTGGGCGACATTTCCATCACTCCCTTCACGATCCCGCACGATGCCGTCGATCCGGTTGGTTTCACGCTACGTGTCGAGGGCGCGAAGGTGTCCATTGCCACCGACCTTGGCAAAGTGCTCGCCAACGTCAAAGATCATTTGCGCGGCTCGGATGTTCTGATCATAGAATCCAATCACGATCTCGAAAGGCTGCGGACTGGGTCCTATCCATGGGTAGTTAAGCAGCGGGTGATGAGCGACGTGGGGCATCTCTCCAACCAGGCCCTCGCGAAATTTCTAACCTCGGACTATGATGGAAGTGCAACCTACGTGATTCTGGCGCACCTTTCGGAGGAAAATAATCACCCAGAATTGGCGCGCCAGGAGGCGGAGCTGGCGTTACAACGCCATGCCAGCCTGCTTCAGAATCGCGTACTGCTTGCGACCCAGCCGGAACCGCTTGATCCTATTCGGCTGTAGGGGCTGAATGAGTTCGCTGTGCAGCGATAAATTTGTGGGTAGCATTCTGGCGAGTTGGCGCTACGATATCTCGGGCATTGCGCCTGAAATGCGCGGCGACTACGAACGCCATTTCGAAACGTGCGCGCACTGCCAGAGCCGCCGCCGTCTGCACCGCATCGTGGATTTTTCTCTCATCGGCCTAACATCGGCTTCGGCGCTGCTCTTCCTGCTGGCTTTCGGAGTGACCTACCACTTCGCTCCGCGCCATGCCCTGTTGCTCGAGCTGACGGCGCTCTTCGGATTTGCGCTTTCTGCGATTGTCTGGCTGGTTTTAATGCTGGCGACGCCAGCTCCCGTCGTCATGTTCGATGCCGCCAAACAAGGTGCCCGCCTGGTTCACGACCACTTGCCGCAGAACGTGCGCGACAAGATTCCCGAAGAATTGAAGTCGCGCATCGCGGGCTAGTTGTAACTCTTGGCCGCAACTCTCGGACTGCAACTTTAAATGTGGCAGGTCGCCAATCCGCGTTTTTCCAAATATTGCTGGTGATAATCCTCCGCCTCGTAGAACGTCTCCGCCGGGACAATCTGGGTCGCGATCTTGGCTGCAAAGCGTTTCGATTTTTCCAGCTCGTCCTTCGAAGCTCGCGCTTCCGCCTCTTGCTCCGGGGAGTGGAAGAATATCGCCGTACGATACTGTGTTCCTACATCCGGGCCTTGGCGGTTCACTTGTGTGGGGTTGTGGTTTTCCCAGAAGACCTTGAGCAAACTAGCATATGGTGTCTTGGCCGGATCGAACTCGACTTCGACGGCTTCCGCATGGCCGGTGGCATCCGTGCATACCTCTTTATATGTGGGATTCACCGTTTTCCCGCCGATATATCCAACCCGCGTGCCAACCACGCCAGGAACGCGCCGGAATGCCGCTTCCACACCCCAGAAGCATCCTGCCGCAAATGTCGCTTTTGCCATAAATGTTTCTCCTTGCGAATCGTTAAAGTGCTGAGTCTCTGAGACGAAATTTGGTCTCCCGTGTATTAGATCACCGCGGACCCTGAAAGTGACAGGGGCGGTGGACCGCCATTACTGAGCGGCGTCCGTTCGCAGCCCGCCGGTTAACTCGGCTAAGCGGGGAATCTTGCGGTCGTTGCACCAACGCGTGAGCTCGTCGACCACGGTCTCCGTGCCGCACGGATCCCAATAGCTGGCTGTTCCGATCTGTACCGCGGTGGCGCCTGCGAGCAGGAATTCCACTACGTCTTCTCCCGTGCTCACGCCGCCCATGCCGAGGATCGGAATCTTCACCGCTTTCGAAGCTTCATACACCATGCGCAACGCGATCGGTTTGATCGCCGGCCCGGAGAGTCCCGCCGTAATGTTGGCAATGCGTGGACGGCGCGTCTCCGCATCAATGGCCATGGCGAGAAATGTATTGACGAGCGAAAGCGCATCCGCGCCCGCATCTTCCGCGACGCGCGCCATCAGCGGAATACTGGTTACGTTGGGAGAAAGCTTGACAATCAGCGGCCGCGCCGCCACACGCCTCGCTTTTCGCACCACTTCCTCGAGCAAGCGTGGATCGCTGCCAAACTGAATCCCTCCATGTGCCGTGTTAGGACACGAAACATTCAACTCATAGGCGGCGATGCCCTCACCCTCATTCAAAATACGGATAGTGCGCTCGTAATCCTCGCGGGTGTAGCCGAAGACGTTGGCGAATACCACGATGTTTTTCTTTTCCCGCAGCTTAGGCAGCTTTTCGTCGACAAAGGCTTGTGCCCCGACATTCTGCAACCCAATGGAGTTCAACATTCCCGCAGCCGTTTCAAAGAGACGGGGTGGCGGATTGCCCGTCATCGGCTCGCGGGATAGTCCCTTCACCACAAAGCCGCCGAGCTTATCGATCTGCACCACGTCTTCGAATTCAAGCCCGTATCCGAAGGTGCCACTTGCCGCTATCAGCGGATTCTTCAATTCGATTCCGCAGAAGCGGACGCTGAGATCGGTTCCGGGCCTGGATGGGGGAACGCTCATGGACGTTCCCCCACCGGCTGCAGTGCTTCTGTAAGCACGCGGCCGATGGAACTCGAAGGAGGATTGATGCCAAGAATCGAAGCCAAGGTCGCAGCTAAGTCCACCGGTTCCGAGTGCGTGCGGTAGACGCCGGGCCGGAATGCCGATCCAAAAAACGCGAGCGGCACGTGGGTGTCGTAATTGTAAGGAGAAGCATGATCCGTACCCGGGCTGAACCCTACCGTGTAAGGCGCGGGAACCCCATATACGTACCAGGACTTCGCCGGCGCATAGCTGTGTAAGTAGCGCCAGCCTGCCTCGTTCGGCGGCACATCACCCTGAGCCAGTTGCGCCCGTGTGTAGAAGCCGCGGAATCCCTGTTCCATATTCAAATTCATCATGGCGTTGCCAACTGTTTGCTCCGCTTCTTGCTCGTTCAGGCCGATATGTTGAAAAGCAGGTTGTCCCAGCCATGCGATTGGGTAGTCGAGCGCCACAATAAATTGATGTCTACCCTTTGTGGGCGGCGCTGCGGCGATCCGTTCTTTCAGAGTGCTCTCCAGGGCGATATTCAGCTGCTCCCGAAGGCAGTTCGCCTTATCCTTATCACTTTCCTTGCAATCCGCACGGTAGGCCGCAGCGGGCAATCCTTGTTTCTTGGCCAGTGCGGGAATCGGCGCGATCCCGTGGTCGGCGCTGAGTACAAGAAGTGTCTGCGCCAAACCGATCCGGCTGCCGATGCCGCCAAAAAAACTGCTCAGTTGCCGGTCAAGCTCCAGCGCCATATGTTTCATGGCAAGATCATCCGGGCCTACTTTGTGACCGAGTATATCGTTTGCCGACAGACTCACAATCAGCAGGTCTGTGGCTCCGTCTGGCAGTTGCCCGAGCTGCTCGTTCTGAATCAACTGCTCGGCGAAGTCAAGTTCGTAGCGGTTGGCCACGGTCGTGAAACCCGCAGCATCGTAAAAGTTTTTCTTGTCGAAATCTTCCGGCTTGAAAATCGCTTGCTGCGTATCAGCGGGCAGGCTGCCGAACTCGGCTTTGGCCTCCTCGCGAATCTTGGCAGGACAAGGGCCCCCACAACCGCGGTCATTGAATGCTTTGATCCACGCTGGAGCTTTTGAGCTGTCCACGTAATAATAATTCGATGTGGTCCAGGCTCCCGTGGTTTCATCCGGCCAAAAAGCGCCATTCGCGGAGAACCCGCCGGGGAATACCGCTGACCGCTCCTTGAAGCTGACTGCGTACACGCGCGAGCGGCCCTGCGTCGCCTGCTTCAATTCGTCGCCCAGCGTTGCCGCTTTCAAATTGTGAGGCGACGCGCTCCCCGGAGTGCACACACTCGCCCCCGGCTGCTTCACCGTATCGGAAAGCCATACGAGTTCCTTGTCTTTGTCCCACACGAACGGAACTTTTCCGCAACTGTCGCCCTTCGCGTCTTGCATCTTCGCCTGATCCGGGTCCCAATAATCGTTGGCCAAAAGCCCGTGCCCATCCGCGTACGCGCCGGTTAGTAATGTGGCATGACCCGGAGCCGTGCGTGTGCTGGCATAACCATAGTGGCAGTCGGCGAAGACCGCGCCATGATCCAGAAATAAGTTGAACCCGCCCGGGACGAAGTCCGCGCGGTAGCGCTCCAGGTAGTCGCCACGAAACTGGTCAATGATGACGATGACCACCAGCTTTGGATGCCCATTGTAGGCAGATCCGGGGGCGGTGGCAGCCACCAGACCCGTCGCCAGGCCTGATGCCATCAGCAGTCGAGTTAAGGCACAAAGAAAGAAGGGTCGCATGGAAACGGTAGTATACAGGGCGATGCGGTGGGGAATCGCCTGTCCTTTGCTGGACCGTTGCCAGTTCTTATTTTGGCGGTCCTGGCTGCGGAGCCCCATAGAAGAATGCTGATGGAGCCAGCACATTAGCGGCACCGCTGCTCGTAACCTTCAAGGTATGGACCGGACCCGGGACATCGCCGGGCGTGAACGTCAGGATGTATTGACCCTCGAGCAGATTCGCAATCCCGTTCACCGCGTCCGAGAAATTCTTTTTTGTGCTCCAAAATGTTGTTCCACCCGTCTCGGTCGCAAGACGCTGAACGTTGGTTTTTCCAGCATCGTAAGCGTGAACTCGTTCTTTTTCCATCGCGCGATCAAAATTACGGTCTCCCTCGCCGCCTCCGCCATTTTCGCCCGAATGCACGGATATGTAATTCTTTCCGATTGTGTTATCCGTAACTCCGTTGAACCGGGTATCTTCCAGACCAATCACAAACGTCGCGATATGCATCTCCTGCGCCACCGCAATGGCCTGCTGCATCCGGCCCTCGACTGTAGAATTCACTTGAATACCAAACCCAGGACTGTGCGCCCACGGATCGCGGAAAATCACCAAAACACGCCGTGCCGGATGCGGGTCCGCGTTCATCATATAAAAAACGGCGTCGAAAACACTCATCGCGGCAACATTATAGGTCTGCACGGTGTCTCTACCGCCTTCGATTCCGGTTTCCGATGTTTGCATATCAAAATCGAAAGCATCATGCAGACCGGCGTTGCGATCGAGCCCTGCAATAATTTTGACAAGTTCTTCCGGGTCTTGTTTCCATTCGAGCCGATCAGAAGGCCAGGATTTCTTTCCGCGGGCCGTCACTACAAACGCCTCGTCGATCTTGGGACGCACTGCTTTCTTGACCAAGTCGATCGCAGCCGCTTGTTGCTGCGAGAATGTGGCCGTCGATCCGAGCAGGACGATAGCAAGATGTAAGGGAATATCCTGAGCCTTGAATACTTGCAGGGGTTGCACCGCGTGACCACTGTCGAGGATCGTGAACTGCTCTTTCGAAAGTCCCGTCGCTGGACTTCCGCCGCCGTTCGCAGCAGTAATGAGCACCGGCACAAAGTGTGGCCGTCGCGCGGCTGGAGCAGCCGTGCTGAGAGATGGAGTGGCAGGAGTCGAAGCACCGGCAACCGTAGGACTCGCGGGAGCGCTTGGATCCTTGGGCGTTTCCTGAGGCGCGCCAGCTTGCCCCAGGGAAGTGCCGGTAAAAAGTCCCAATACCAGCAATAGGCGAGGAAAAGTAAGGCTTCTCATGGTGCCTCCAAGCGGAGAAAATCTTATCCCATTCACGCTCGCGGAGCAACCGGCAATGGTTCTGATCTCGCAATGGAAACTGGGCCGGTTTGTTTCATCTGCGCGGCAAACTGTCAGGTCGAACTACTTCATCCCTTCCAAGATCGACCCAACAATCCCGCCTACAACTCCACCCTGAGCAGTCTGCCTCTCAGCAGAGGGCATGTACTCCGTCAGCTGATGCGCCAACTTGGAGATGGGCAGCGTCTGCAGCCAAACTTTGCCCGGTCCCGTCAACGAAGCAAGAAAGAGTCCATCGCCCCCGAAGATCATGTTCTTGATTCCGGGAACGGTCGTAATCTGGAAAGATACGCTTGATTGAAATGCTCCGACGTGCCCCGGATGCACACGCAAAGTTTCTCCCGGCCGCAGCTCCTTCAGAATGACCTCGCCCGACAACTCCAGCCATGCGGTCCCATGGCCGCTCACCTTCTGGAGCAGGAACCCGTCTCCGCCGAAGACCCCCGCGCCCAGTGACTGCTGGAACCCGACGCCAAGCTGTACCTGCGGAGTGGCGCATAGAAAACCATGCCGATGCACCATATGTTCGTGCCCCGGAGCGATTTCGATCGGCAGAATGTGCCCGGGAACCTTGGTCGCAAAGGCGATTTCGCCGGCTCCGCCCAAGGCGCGATATTCCGTCATGAACAAGGTTCCGCCGCCAGCGACTCTTTTCAACACGCCGAAGATTCCTCCGCCACCGCCCAGTTGCGTGTGCGTCGTCAACTGGATGGCGCTCGTCATCCAAGAGAGCTCTCCGGCCTCGGAGATGATGGACTCATTCGGCTCCAGCGTAAACTCCAAAACGGGCATGGTCGTGCCTGTGACGCGGCTTTGCATGGCGAACTCCTCTGTGAAATGGTGAACGAAAACGCTTGGAATGGGCAGTATACAAGCAACGTCATCTGCGAACAGGGTCGGGCGACCCACGATGTACAGCTCGGCGGCCGCTGGGAAATCACGGGCCGCCGAGATCAATCAGCGTACTTATTTGTTGATGTCTTCCTTGTTTTCCAACCGCTTGACCATGCCGTCAAGCCCGATCTGGAATTGCGCCGGCGCCATGTCATGAGCTTTCTTCATTTCCGACACTGCGCCGGGAAAATTCCCCTGCGCCACCAGCACGCGGGCCATGCCCGAATGCACAAACCACTGATCCGGATGATTTTTGAAGTTTGACTGAAAGATTGCGAACGCCTCATCCTGCTTCTTCTGTCCCTGCAACTGCCGCGCATAGGAATGCAATTGGAAAGGACTGGCCTTCGCCAACGCCATCTTTTTGGCGGCAGCGGCTTCGTCCGTCTTTCCCATCGCTTCCAGAATCTGCGACTTGCTGAGCAGGTTGTCGTACCGCTCCTCCACCTGGATGGACTTGGCTTCATATTCCAGTGCGTCGTCCAGATGCGTCTTGGTGCTCAGCAGATACTGTGCCGCGTCATCCCATCCATCCCAAGTGTACTGCGCCAAGCCCCGAAGCTGCTTGTGCAGGCTAGCTGCGACAACGTCATTTACATTGACGGCGATCTTGAAGGGCACAGCGACCTTCTCCCATCGCAAGGTTGCAACCGCCGAATCCGCCTTCAGGTCGTCAAAGTCATACGTTAGGGCATCGTGAAGCTCGGCAGTCTGCGGTTTCACCGTTACCCGCAAAGCATCTTCCTTTTCGTCATACGTGAAGCTGCCCCAAGCATTCGACATCTTCGAGAAGATGACCGTCCATTGATCCTCACCGGGAAGCATGTGCAACCCATACGTTCCCTTGTCCAGCGGCTTGCCTTCCACGGTGACCGGGTCGCTGAACGTGATGGTGGTATTTTCGTTGGCTCCGGCACGCCAAACCTGCCCGTAAGGGACGATGCCTCCCCAGATTTTGCGGTTGTTCGCGAGCGGCCGATGATAGCTGATGGTGACATCGGTGATCCCGATGCGCTGCGTCAGAATAGCGTGCTGACTTTGTCTGGGAATGTCCACCAGAGCGGACTGCGCACGACAAAGCTGTGTAGCGAAGACAAGACCCACGAGCAACGCAACGACACGAAGTTTCCGCATAAGAAGCTCCTCCCAATGAATTGAAAAGCTGAATTGATCGAGATCACACACCTGCGCCAAAGCACGCCAGTTTAGACGAAGGTCTGCTGTAGTTGTTAGCGCAGAGGGTTAAGGGGTATAAAAGCCGTGACCACCATAAGCGGATAGGGGACATCCGGTGTCATTCGTGGCACCAGGGGCGAGGGCAAATCTCAAAGCCCTGGCGTATGGCGTAAATCCTTGGGTTCAATCCTCAGCAGCTGTGTATCACCGCGCCGCAGCAATTCGCCGCGAATAGAAATCGGTTCAGCAATGAACTCGCGTAACGAATCATGTCCCAATGCACCTCCATCGGGACCGACCAGCAGAAATTGTTCGTGTCCGGAGGTCGTAACGAAGATCGGTGGGATGCCTCCGCTTAGACAGCGCGCTGCGCAGTCACGGTGGACTTTACCTTGAGCGGGATTCATCACGCCCAAGTAGCATTTGCTATCGACAATCTCACCTGTGACTGTCACAACTCCAAAATCGCGAGTCACCTCTTGGGGGCTGGCAAGGGCCGTGTCCGTGGGTACGATTGAGCCAGGTACGAACTCGACCATCGTTCCGCCATCCCTGTATATCAGTTGACCTTGCAGACGGATCTGCTTGCGATCGAAGCCAGCCAGTAACTCGTCAGCTCCGTGCTTTCCGGGTGCAACGAGCAGGTATTGTGAGCTTCTATCCTGATCCCCTGTGTCCCCAGGACGCGCAATTAGCAAGGTAGGGTAAGGATGGATCGCGACGACGCCCTCAAAAGTGCGCAGCTTTCCGTATTCGAACGTGGAAGCGTCAAAAGGCCTTTGTGCAGCGACCAGCACAATAGCCACAGCGAATGCCAGACCGGCAAGCATCACAACGATTCGCCGGACGAATTGGGCGAGTGCAAACGGTGCTTTCTGTAGATAACCCACGTAAAAGTCACTCTTCGCGGCTGCTCCCGTGGATTCAATTCTGCTGGGCTCAACGTAGGTTCCCGGAGCGTTCGGACGGGGATCGACAAATACACTTCCCTCGACAACTTTCACGCGAAAGGTCGGAACTCTTTCCTTGAACGGCGCGGGAGCCATCCCCGACTCCGGCTGATATTGGTAGCCGTGCCACGGGCAGGTGATGCAGCCATCAACAATGCGTCCTTCACCCAGCGGTCCATTCTGATGTTGGCAGACGTTGGAGATGGCAGAGATCTTGCCATCGTAGCGAAAAATAGCGACGCGCTCGCCAGAAAGCGAAACCACCGCGGCGCACTTTTCGGGTATCTGATCCACTTTGCAAACCTCGACAAACCCGTCGGCCGTCGCTTGATGGCTGGCTTGATCGGTGTGCTTCTCGCGGAATGCCGCAGCAAGATGAAGCGCCAGCACTGTGCACACGCCTACGATCAACACTAAGGCCAGCACAGGATTGCTCTCGGATTGCAGGGCGCCCAGCGTGACGTGTGCTACCAGCAGACCGTAGGCAACGTAAACGAGCATGTGCAACCGTTTCCACGCAGGCGCTGACAGATTCCGCAGCCAGAAATCGTGACTGGTTGCCGCCATAAGAAAAAGAATGATCAAAGCAAAGAAGCCAAGGGCTTGAAAGGGAAAATCGGCAACACTGCGGTATCGCGGATTGGCAATGAAAAGACTCACGAATGGATTCACATTTCCCAGAGCATGAAACTGAAACAGCGCAAATGTTCCATGCGTCAGGCCTAACAGGAATGTGGTCACGCCCAGGTGCCGGCGGTTATACAGTAAGGGAAGGAAGCGCTTATCCAGCCTCGCCAGTGGACCGATACACAACACCACGTTCAATAAGAGGAAGGCAGCCGTTCCCAGAGCCCGAATCAGCAGTGTTTCGGCCGTTGTATTTGGATTTCGCCAAACCCCCACGCCCACAAACGTGACAAGGTAAAGCACGAGCAATGAAACCAGCGTGACGTCGTAAACTTTCTTCTGCCGATTCCAGCCAATAGCACCGTATTGCACGCTCATGGCAACTTCTCCAGCATGGCCGAGTCTACGGCACTCTCGTGAGCCAGGCTGTACAGAACAAGATAATGAGTGCGCGCAACATCATCCTGCGGCAGCACAAATGCTTTGTCCGGGACAAAAGCTCCCAACAAGCGCGCTTGGGCGGCGGGCAAAGTGTTTCCGTGCGGTTCGTTGCTCGCCCAGTAAAGCATCAAGTCCGGTTCGCCCAAGTCTTGCTCCGGAGCCAAAAGAACGTAGATCTGTTGCGAGTTTGGATCGCGGTAAAACTTTGACTGAATCTTATGTTTCCGCCACAACGTATCCGATTTCCTCACCAGATAGGCTGAGGCGGGCATCGGCGCAGCGCTTGTACTGTCTGGCGGACGTGGGCGCCGCTCGACGAGTCCGACCAGCAGGATTGCAGGCAGCATAATGGCGAGCGAGACGAAGGCACGGCGATGAATGGCCCGGAGTGGCTGAATCATCGGTGCGGATTCTTTTCCACCGGAGGTTCAGTCTGCCCTCGCGTCCAACGGTGCAGAAACAATGGCCAGAAAGCCGCAACGCCCGGCAGGATCAACAATCGGAAAGCAATACCGGATCCTTGGGCCTCCGAATCCAAACGCTGTACCCCCAACCACACGAATGCCACTGCGAACATCAGTCCTAGACCGGCGTAAGCGGTCAGCGCGTAAACGAACGCTTTTGCAAAAATCTCAAGCATCGTGGGTGACAGACAATTCCAGCTCTCAACTGGTCGTCCGATTCCGTAATCTAGAAAAAGTTACAGTGATACATGGCCGGCATAAACGTTATCCGGACGAAGCACCATAGTATTCCTTTTAGGCCATGAGGGGCGATTACCCGGCGCGCGTTCAGGAAAATGTGGTCGCTGAGGGGGGGGAGATTTCCTTTGGTTGCAGCCTAGGTATTATGCCACAGCAAGTTTGCGGGGTATGTCTCGGCGGCGTACATGGGCGACTGGCTTCTCGTGGAGGAGTAGTTCAGTTGCCTGCACGCGCCTCTCAGCATGAAACCACCTCTGCACAACGTCGTCATTCAGGAAATTTGCTAACGCCAACAGGCTCATCCCTTGATGATGAGCCATCCAGCATTGCACCAACTGAGGGCGATGGTTCCAGAATTTGCGCCGGGCCGATGTAAAGTCTGCGGCTTCATAGAAGCCGTGGCTCCCGAACCATCCCATATCAGCCATTCTCCGCAGATTGCTTATGGCTCGTGCTGGATCGGTACTCAGCGCGAGAAATGTGGAATACGGAGAGATCACGAAGGCCTTCATTTCCCGCTTTCGCAGTGCAAGATGAGGAAGCCCGAAAGCGTAGTACTGGTAATTCCCGGCCTCGTCAAGTTTGAAATAGGCAGACTCGGAAATCCCCCAGGGAGCTCCTTTTCGCGCAGCATAGCTCTGTTGCGAACGCACAGCCGCAGCCCGCGAACGCTCCAAAAGCGTATTGGGGTAAGTGTGCATCCAAAGCGACGGCATCAGATATTCGAACAATGTTCCCGTCCAGGAAAGCAGCACTGGCCGTCCACAATCTAAGGTGTGAGTACGGCCGAGCAAGAACCAGCTTTCTTGCGGAATATCTTCCTTGGCGATGGCGACAAATACGGCTGTTCGAGACTCGGTACCCAGCAGATCATAGCAAGCCGGGTGAAGATGATGCGTTTCCACATCGAAACCTACGGACACCAGTTTGCGGCGGCCGTTGAGCAAGAAGGTAAAATCCATTTCGTCCGCAAGATTCCCTGACACATCTGCGATCATCCTAAGATCGTCAATGAGGCGAGCCGTATTCGTTCTCGCTACAAGAAGCCGGTCGCGAAAACGCACATACAAGCTGGCTTGCTCATTGGCTGGGGAATGGCAGAGCCATTCCACCTGGCTCTTGATCTGGTCGATAAATTCCGGCACTTGCTGCAGCGCAATGCTGTCCATCAATTTGAAGTTGAGAGTGACATCGTCCCGCAAAGCGGCAAACTCTGGCGAAAGCCACGGAGCATATTCATGTACTGTCCGCTGAATTCCCTGAAGCCGTAACTCCGCTTCGTCGGCGAACCATTTCATTTGAGCAGCGCCTTTAGATTTGGCAATAGTCTGGCGCGTTTGCTCAAAAATTGCTTCCGGCAAGCCAAGTATCGCTTGCAACCAACCATCCGTATTGCGTTCCCGCTCGCAGGCGGAAAGCGGCTTCTTTAGGCAGTCAGCCCCATCAGCTAACACACGGAGATGATCCAGGAAGCCTTCAGCCAAGCACGGTTGTAAAACCGGCTGCCGCAACCGCTCCATGCAGCCCTGCTGTAAAGTCCAAAGCGAAGCCAGCAAGTTACCACTATCCACCGAAGAAACAAAGAGAGGCGCCATTGCCTGAAGTGAACGAGTGTCATACCAGTTCAGCACGTGTCCCCGATACTTTTTCAAACTGGACACCGTGGCCAATGTTCGATTCGTCTGTTCGGCAAATTCGGGCACAGTTAGATATCCAAATTCGCACGCCACTTGCCGTGCATTCAGTAAGAATCCAATGTTTGTGGGCGATACCCGGGCCGCGATTGCGACGGGCTGTTCCTGAACGTTGTCCGGTATGAGCCAGTTGTGTTCTGCAGTGCTGTACTCGGCGAAATATCGCCAGGTGTGCAAAGCGGTACGCCGAAGAAATGCTATGTCATGGAAAGATATCTGATTTCGTGCGGTCGCCGGAGGACGATTCAACCAACTGGAAACCAATTTGCTGCAGGCCCAAAGTACTAAGATCGGCATCGCAGCCGGGAGCGCTTGCGGTCGCACAGCCCAAATCAAAAGACTCAAAACCAGAGAGGGCAGGGGCATCCAGCTAAGGTAAACATCCACGGATGTGCGTCCTCGAGTATTAAGCTCGGATTCCGCCGCTGTTTCCCATTCCAAGAGTCGGTTTTGCGTGACAAATCGCCGAACCAACGCTCGCACAACTGCATCCAGAGCAAGCATGGTCTGATGAGCGAGGAAGATAAAAGTAAAACAAAGACTAACCGTGGCCGTATAAAACCCGCTGAACGCATCTTGAGCAACCGTCAACCTGAGGCCCAGAAGAGCGCGAAGCAGATTGACCCCAAGCTGAACCCAGGTAGGAAGAAACAAAATACACACCGTAGCCAGAGTCCATTGCCAGGGCTGACTACTGGGCATGAACCATCCAATAACCAGCAAAAAGAAAGTCGCCGGTTCCACCAAACTACGGCGCAAATTGTCGAAAATCTTCCACCACGAAATGAGTGAAATCGGATTGGACAGGCGCGCTACCGATTCGCCCGGCACATAGGGTAACAACCATCCGGCGATCTGCCAATCCCCTCGCAACCAGCGATGTTTGCGGCGATTGTAAGCGCTATAGTGAGAGGGATAATCTTCAATTACCTCGATGTCGCTCACCAGGCCCGCACGTGCATAGGCGCCCTCGAGCAAATCGTGACTCAATAGAGAATTTCTAGGAAAACGTTGATCCAGAACCTGATGAACAGTGTCAACTTCATAGATTCCTTTTCCTGTGAAGCTACCCTCCCCATATAAATCCTGATAAGCGTCCGAAATCGCGCGAGTGTAGATATCAAATCCTGTTTCCCCGGCGTAGATCGCCGCCAGCCGTGAGCGCGCCGTGCTCTGCACACTGACGCCCACGCGAGGTTGCAATATGCCATATCCGGCAACCACAGTGTTGGTTTCCGGATCGATAATGGCTTGGTTGAGAGGATGTGCCAGCGTGCCGACCATGCGGTGCGCCGCGCCTCGCGGGAGCTCCGTATCGGAGTCTAGTGTGATCACAAACCGCACATTCGGCAGGATCGATAAATCCCCAACTTTTACTGGGAAACTGTCATATTGTTCGCGCAGCAGCTTATTGAAATCGAGCAATTTGCCGCGTTTGCGTTCCCATCCCATCCACGATTTCTCGCGCGGGTTGTAAACGCGATGCCGATGAAAGAGAAAGAACGAACCGACGTTCTGACCCGCGTATTTTTCATTTAATTCGTGGATCAAGTCCGAGCACAACGTGATGAGCGGACTGTCTTCCCGGGCAGGTTCACGAGAATCAGGCAAATCGGTCAGGAGCGCGAAATGAATATTGCGATCATGGTTTCCTAAAAAGCGGACCTCCATGTTCTCTACGAGTTCCCGTACTTGCTCCTCGTTCAGGAGCAGGCTGGGAACAGCCACCACGCTGACGCAATCGTCAGGAATTGCTTCGGTGTAATCGAGTTTTGGGAGAATTTCCGGAGGCAGCAATGAAGTAACCAGATAGTTCATCAGTTGCACGGCCGCCTGGGAACTTGGCAAAAGCAAAAAGAGCATGGAAAAGAAAATCATCGTCAACGAATAGTAGGAATCAGTAAGCAATATGACCGCCACGGACATGATGGCTAGCGTCAGAAGTTGTATGCCCGCCAGGAAACATTCATCAGGATGTTTGCGCAATAGCCCCTGAATCTTCTGACCAAATGGGGGACGGAAGCATACCTTCTGGTAGAGAAGCGAGGTTCCCTTACCGAGCAGGTAATAGCCGACGTGAGATTCCCGCAAAGCAAGACGTGGTTCCTGGTAAGAACGACGGCTGGCCTCCTCGGTCAATGCTACGACGGCCGTCGCAACTTCCAGTTCTGTAAAATCAGAATGCTCTGCGATATTGGATACGCGATTTCGGTATAGATCGCGGCTTTCAAAATCCATGCGGCTATAGGCATCGACTGGGTCCCGCCGTAGCACCCGGTCAATCAACATCAGCGGCTCGAGCACGTCCTTCCAAGTTATTTGCCCGATGTCCCGCAGACTCCGCACGCAGATACCTACGTTGTGCGATTCGTCGCGGGGATTTCTGAGTGCATATTTTCCCCGCGCGGCAATTTGTTCCAGAAGAACCAGCTTCAGCACCGGGACCAGCATCCAAAGCTCGCGCACTTGCAAAGGCATGGTTTGCTGAAATACTTCCAGGAACAAAGTGAACTCCTGTTCACTGAACGCATAGGAAACCACCTCAAGAAATCCCTCTGCGAGAGCCAGGACTCGGGGAACGGCTTCGCCATTCGAGTTACGCACATGCGTTATCTTCGCTTGGGACTTAAGCGTCCCGGTTACATTCTTGAGTTCCGTATACAAAAGGCGGCCGTTGTCGTAAAGCCAGCGAAAATCGTCGGAAAGCGGCGATTCCGGCGCCGGTAATTCCACAGCAGTAAATATTGGCTTGAAATCCTGCACAAGAATACGGCTGCGTTCGGCAAGCGTAGGGGACGAAGGAGAGTTTGGCAGCCATGTTAAAGCACGCGCAAGCCTCTCCGCTCCTTGATGGAGCAACTGAGGATCCTGCGCCGCATGAACCGGTTCTGGTAGGCGTTCCGTTTCTGCGCTAATAATTTCTAAATGCGTGTTCTGTGGCATTGTATGTACAAGTTCCTGTCCCTGAATCACTATCGATAGCTGGCAGCTTGCATTTCAAACATTGCCGCATAGAGCCCACCGAGATTCAACAGCTTTTCATGGTTGCCATCCTCGGCAATCCTCCCGTTTTCCATGACGACAATGCGATCTGCCATGCGTACGGTTGAAAATCTATGCGAGATAAAGAGAGCCGACTTTCCCGCGGTAAGTTCGGCGAACCGCTGAAAAACTTCAAACTCGCTGCGAGCATCCAGCGCCGCAGTGGGCTCGTCCAGAATCAAGATTTGCGCATCCCGCAGGTAAGCGCGCGCAAGAGCGACTTTCTGCCATTCCCCGCCGGAAAGGTCTACGCCATTTTCAAAGCGCCGGCCCAACATTTGCTCGTAATTGAGAGGAAGTCTCTCGATTACTCCGTCGGCCATGCTCTTATCAGCGGCTGTTTTCAGCAACGGCAGGTTATGAATCTCATCGATCCGTCCCACAGCAATGTTTTCTCGCGCAGTCATTTCATAACGCATGAAATCTTGAAAAATCACGCCAATCTCGCGGTAAAGATCCTCCAGGTCGTACTCCCGAAGATCCACTCCGTCCAGCAGGACTTGGCCTTCCTCCGGATCGTAGAGTCGAGTCAGAAGTTTTACCAAGGTAGTCTTGCCTTCGCCGTTTTCTCCAATCAGCGCGACACGCTCACCGGCGCGAAGGTGAAGATTCAAGCGATTGAGCACAAGCCGTGAAGTGCCCGGGTAGCGGAAAGAAACTTCGCGAAATTCGAATCCGCTCACGATTGGGCGGGGAGCGGATAGCGCATGAGGCTTGGAGCGGATGGTGGGCTGCATTCTAAAAAATGCGAGCAAGTCGGTAAGGAACAGCGCCTGGTCCGCAATGCTGGACATCGTAGAGAAAATTTGTTGGATATTGCCACTTGCCTGCACGATGGCGCCAATCAGAAAAATCAGAGTGCCAATACTGAGCGAGCCAGTCACGGTACGCCAAATCACATACACATAGGCTGAGTAGTAACCAGCGGTGCCGATCATGGACAAAAAGGATCCTGCAATCAGCCTGCGGCGCGCTAAAGCAACATTTTCGCGGTAAATCTGATTCGAAAGATGCGTGAAGCGTCCGACAAGGAAGTCTTTCAGCCCAAAAAGCTTCAGCTCTTTGGCGGCTTCCCGGCTTCCTCCCAGTACACGCAGGTAGTCGAGTTCTCTGCGGACTGGGGTCTGACGAAAATTCCTGGCATATCCAAGAAACGCGAAGTGGCTTTCGCCGAGAAATGCCGGAAGAATGCCCGCGATCAACAACACCCAAAGCCATGGCGAAAACAAGAGAATAGAAACCGACAGGGAGGCGCCAATAATAACCTGCTGCACCAAACGCCCAATGGACTGAATCATTCCCAGTCTGTCGGTGGCCTGCACCCGAGCCCGCTCCAGCCGGTCATAGAAAATTGGATCTTCATAAGCGAGGAGATCCAGCTCCGCGGCATGCTGCATCACCTGAATGCTGATATGGCGGGTGTATTTGTCTGCCAGCAACGCATCGAGGTAGTCAATCGTCCTGCCGAGAATGCTGCCGAAAATCGCAAGGGCGAATTCCGCCGCGACCAACCACCAGAATCGATGTGGCACGGGCTGATAGCTGGAAAGGGCATGAGCAATGCCGTCTATGATCAGTTTTGTGATCCAAAGAGCGGCCAGCGGAATGAGCGAGCTGATCAGCCGAAAAAGTAATCCCAGGGACACAACAAGCGGGCTCGACTGCCAGACGATCTTAAGGACGGGGGGTACATTACGGAGCGCGGCGAGACGCTCGCGCCACCCGCCCCAAAAATTTTCCCGATCAGCCATTTTCAGTCCTTAGACAATGAATGGATCTTAAAGATGCCAAAACCGTTTAGGGGGTTTTAGCTGACATGCATAAATAGGGAACTGAACAGTATTCTCTTCCTGCTCGCGATGAGCGCCTAAATATGGCTATTCACGTGGAGTTCCTATTCGAAAGCCGCGCGCTGTCTACTGGCTAAGGATTGTACGATGGGGAACCGCAGGCGGGCTGCACTCGTTTATGTGCTTTTGAATGTTTGGCTTAGGGAAGGCAACTCATTCCGTAAAGGACAAGCTGTATGCACTGAAATCGATGCGGACGATTCGATTCGCCGGGCGAAGCAATCCGCTACAGGCAAGATATTCACGGTTGTATGCAAGAACCTCACAAAATCCTGAGGCGATATTGATCTTGCCGATGCTCAAACTTAGTACTTCTTGAAGCCTGCGCGCCGCATTCCGCGCTGTGCCGTTTCGTTCTTCATGAAGGTATTCCAGACAAATCCACTACGCACATTTTCGGCCATCAGCAAGGTAATACCCGTATCGATCCCGATCACGTCGGTGTCGTACCACTGAGTCAAGGGGTTAAATGCGTTCACGAACCCGTATTTGCTCCAAGCCGAGGAATAGCGATCCTTGATCGTCCGTAATACGCGCATCACCGGCTGCGGTAAAAACGGCAAGGAACCCGCCGACGCGCTGGGCACGATGGTTCCATCAATCGGGCCGGCAGCCGGCGGCCCCCCCCAAATCACGTAGCCGTTGGGAGAATCCGAAGCGGTAATCCCCCATAAATCCTCGCTGTAGCTGGGGAACTGCTTGTTCAACTCCAGACAGAAATGACGATGAACGTCGGTCGCGGTGATCGAATTGCGGAAATAATCCGCATATTTATCGCGCTTGCCGCGGAAATCAAACCAGGCTTGCGAATACTGATGAACAAAAAGTGGGGCGAACGAGCCGATATAGCGCAAGCCCGCATACTCGAACGTCAGGCGTTTCCAGGCCGCCCAAGTTTCGTCGCGGAGGGGATAAGATGTGGAACCAAGGCCTAAGAGATACATCATCATCAACTCGCTGTAGTTGTCCCAGCGATAGGGCAGGAATCCCATCTCCGGCGTCCACCCATGCGGCAGCAAAGCTGTATCTTCAGACAGCCAGGTCCACTCCACTCGGTCAAACACATCGTCAGCGAGCGCCTGAATTTCTTCGGTCGGAAAATACTCGCGGCAAGCTAAGACTCCGCAGAGCAGGATCGCGGTGTCAACCGAAGAAACTTCAGCATCCCAAACGCGCTCACCGGTATTAATGTTGGCCCAGTGGTAGAAGAATCCGCGATGATTCGGCAGCTTCCCCCAAAGGCACCGCAACGTAGCCAGCGCCCGTTCCTTTGCCGCGGCGCGCGAAACAAACCCGCGTTTTTCCCCGATGCACAAAGCCGTCAATCCAAAACCGGTGGCTGCAATACTGCCGACAACCCCCTTATCGACAACATGAACATTACATCGATCCTTTACCAGGCCAGTCTTGGGATTGGCTTGCTCCCAAAAGTATTGGAAGTTGGTCTTCTCCAGTTCATTCAGGAACCGGTCGTCTTCCGGTGAAATCGAGAAGGGACCGATCTTGGCGGCTGAAACGCCGCGCCGGGGCTGGGAAAACGCGAAGGAAGCAAATGGCAGGCACCCAATCATGCCCAGTATTTGTCCTACAAAATCGCGCCGGGAATATCCTTTGCAGGGGTTAACTGTCATTGTTGAACGAGCACAAAGTTTAAATGATCGGAATATCGCATAGAAGCAAAATATCGGCCCCAGTACACACAACAACCCGGGCATCCAGGAGCACATGAGCCGCCATTCAGGCCGCATATCGTAAACTATTTTCGGGACATGAAGAGGGGAACAAAACGCTCGCTCTGGATCGCGCTGATTTTGGCTACCTGTCTGATTGGGGCGGGAGTGTTGGTCCGCCGTCACCTTCGGAAGTCCTTGACGATCATGGGTGCCGTTACCGTCCAGGCTGCTGACGCCAGAAAACAATTGCCCATTGCGGATGTAGAAATTACTACCGAGAATCCTTTGGAAAGTACTCCGAGTCGATCCGACTCCTCCGGCCTCTTCAAACTTAACCTGAACAAAAGCCTAAAAAAAGGCCAGGTTATGAGACTACGTTTCCGGCATCCGGATTACCAGCCTCTCGACATGGAAGAAATCGCGGACGATAAACTCTATATCGTTCACCTGGCGCAGTTGTCCAAAAATACTGACGACGTCCCCAACCGGCCCGTTGTTGGGGTGAGCAACATTCGCGTGAGATATTCGATGAAAGCCATGAGAACGGTCAACATAGGCAGCGCGGTAAAAACCTTTCAGGTCGAGAATATAGGCAACATTCCATGCAAGGAGCGATTCCCATGTTCTCCCGATGGAAAATGGAAAGCTACGATTGGCGGCGCATTGCTGGACGCGGGCCTGGGCAATGAATTTCAAAATGCCCGGGTCTCGTGCATTGCCGGGCCTTGTCCTTTTACAAAAATTGAGTCCGATGATTTTTCGAAAACCAGTCAGAAAATAACGGCATCGGCCCGAAACTGGTCAGACCCAGCCACGTTTTTGGTGGAAGCCGAAGTGGTGCACACCATGCAGAGTCCGATAGACCACCAATCGTATCCAGTCATCTTCGGTTCAGCCCTCAACTTCACTTTGCCCACGGACGCTGAAGGCGTAAGCCTGGAGGCAGATATGGCTGGGAAAACCATTATCTTCCCGCTGGGCCCAGAACTTTTCTTAAGCTGGGCAAATTGCAATTCCAGAGTGAACCGGGACCAAACGAGTGTGTACCGTTGTGAACTCAAGCCAGGCTACCGATTCCAATAGCAAGGCCGCAGATCTACGTACCCGTTGATCTTGAGTAAGAGGCTGCAAATCTTGGCGCAGAGCAGGAGATGCGTTGAACGGAAAGGTGCAAGAAAAGAATTATCTAGCCACCCAGCGGCAACTTCACCAGAATCGTGGTTCCCGCCCCCTCTTGTGACTCGATTCGCAAGTTCCCGGCAAATTGGCGAACCCTTTCGCGTATTCCCCGCAACCCAACACCGACACCTTTTTCTCGAAGTTTAGAAAGTTTGTCGGCTGAGATCCCACGTCCAGCATCACGGATTTCTAAGATCAGGTTCGCGTCGTCCCGCTCCAATCTTATTTGCGCGGATTCGCTGCCCGAGTGGCGGTGTATGTTGGTTAGGCATTCCTGGACAACGCGAAAGATCGTCATCTCGATATCACGGGACGGACGTTCCAGGTTTTCTGGAATGTTCAACTGCACATTAAGTCCCGCACGTTGCTGTAGACCTTCCGCGTACCAACTCAGTGCCGCCTGCAATCCTACTTCATCGAGCAGCGGCGGATGAAGGAGATAGGACGTTGTGCGAATCTCACGGTCCAGTTCTTCCGCGCAGGTTCGTGCATCTTGCGCCAATTTCACCAGATCCGGTTTACCTACTTTGAGTTCGTCCAGCATATTCCCGAGGTTCATCAATAGGGCCGCGATCAACTGACCTGCGCTGTCATGCAGTTCGCGAGCAATCCGACGTCCCTCACGGTCCTGGGTTTCCATCAGGGAAACTGACAAATCCCGAAGCTGCTCCGACTGCTTAAGCACATCCGCGTTTCGTTTTTCCAGTTCCGCTGTTCTTACTGCCACCTGGTTTTCGAGCGTCTCAGCAAGGAGCCGGTAGCGCTCCTGACTCTGCCGAAGTTCTTCCTCAATTCGTTTGCGCTCGGTGATATCCCGGGTCGAGCCCGCGACTGCCTCCACACTCCCACCGCGGCCAAAGACAGGTCGAAAAATGTATTCGTAATATCCGCCCGCCCCGGTAGGACTTGTGTAAGGAGTTTCGTCCGTCAATCCCGCCCCGGTATTGAACACCTGTTGAATCTGCTGTTGCAGTCTTTCCGCAAGTTTATCGGGATATTTCAGGTCATAGAAGTCTCTGCCAATCGCGTCTTCCAATTTCAAGCCCCACAACTCTAGTAAAGCTCGATTGACGAAACTGAATCGGCCATTTCGGTCGAAAATGTAAGCAAAGTCCTTGATTGATGAAAGGGTGATATCGAAGAGGTGAGATTGCTGTTGCAGGCGAAACGCAGTTCTTCCGCTTTTTGTTCAGAAATCTTGCCGTCGCTAATATCGTCGCTAATCAATGACAACACCGGGAAAGTGCTTGGCCTTCTATGGGAATCGCGTTCGACTCTCCCCGCGCCGCGACCCAAGAGGCAGATCCGTCTTTCCGTACTTTGTTAATACGGACAGGAAATCTTTGGTCTTAGAGTTGTTTTTCGCATGCGATGACACGAAACGAGAAAAACGCGATTGTAGCATGCTGGCTGTGCTCGAAGACCGAGGAGTGGTGCCGGGAGGGGGGTCGAACCCCCAAGGGCCGAAGCCCGGCGGATTTTGAGTTACAGCAAGCCCGGAAACAAAGGGCTTACGCGCTTTGCGATGAAATGCCACTGAGTTGCTATAAGTTGCTACGCTGCCAAGGGATGCGCGCGATTACGTAGCAATTGCTGGTAGCAGCTGTGGTTTGCTGGTAGGCACAAATTTGGGCACAATCTAGCTTGGTGGACGACAAGCTCGGACGAATGCCTTGCCGAAAGCACTTAGGAAACAATAGTCTTCGTTGTTTGACAGAGGATTGCCGTTAAGCAGAATCGGTAGCGATCGGCGCAAAGTAAGTAGCCCCAATCGCTGCAAGTTGCCGAGCATCACAGGGGCAGCAGCCGCAAACGTAGCCTTCCTCAGAGGGCACTCAGGCACAGGCTCATTCGGAAGCTGCGGATTGCCAACCTTGATATACGCTACTTTTGCCTTTTCGTCCTCCAGCACTTCATCAAACACCCTGTCCAAGAATAGTGCTTCAAAGCCAGAAAGTTCCCTTAAGACGCTAGGGAAAGAAGGGAGCACATTTTTCCCAAAATCTAAGTTGCCTGCGTTTGCAAGAAGCGCTGCCCATCGCTCTTGCAGATCGTCATCATCTTCGAGGGCGGCGGCATCTAGAATCGGAAATAACAAACGAGGGGCAACCGGCCCCAAAGGAATGGCTGCCCCATCCGTCATTCTCTCGACTTTTTCTAGGAGGCGTAGATAGCGCTGCTTCCTCCAGACGCGGGCAGACTCGCCTAAGCTCAAACCAATTTCAGTACAGGCCGGGCCCAACAAGCGTTGTGCTATATCTTGCAGAGGCGCAAATGCCTGTTTTACGCTTTCTTTGATGCCTTCCTTAGCTAGCTCAAGCCCTTGCTGGTCTGGAATCATCGCTATCCTCTCGTCCGCCCCCGAATCAAGATTGCAGCGGTGCAGGCTGTTTCGTTTCCCGCGTCCGAAACCCTACGCACACCCAATAGGCGGCCACGCACAACAGGCCGAAGAAGAACGTGCAAATACGCCAACTACGTTTGTCCCAGCCCCGTCGCTGCGCGGCCTCCGAAACCCACTTCGGCATGTAGTAAAAGCGCAGAATCAAAAACGGAATTATCAGCAACAAGGGCAAGAACATCACCATAAAATTAACATTTCCCTTACGTGTGTGTAATAGCTTGGCGCGGCAGTTGTTTCTTATGGATTTAATTCGGCTTTCACGGAAATGTCAGAAGCGGACGACGACAGAATGCCCAGCGAAGTGTCCCGCACAACAAGGTAATAGCTGCCCTGATTCAACGTTTGGGTGCGTCTGTACGTTTTGGTTTTTGTGGCGCTGAAGCCTGAAAACACCTTTACGTCTTGCCATTGTCCAGCCTTCATCGCGTCTGTTTGGTCAGGTGTGGTGAGGAATACGTCTAGTGGATTACCGCTGACCACTGCCAGATTGATAGAAACGGTTCCTGAGTAGGGCAAGTTCAGGGCGATTGCTTTCCACGAGGCCGCCCGTACGTTTTCGACTTGATCGTCCAGCGTAACCGGCAAGCGTGCGGCTGTGCTAACCACAGTGCGCACGTTATCCGTGCCAACAGCCCGCCAAATCAGAAATAACAACACGCCCAAAATTGCCAGTAGCACTGTGACTTTGCTCTTGCGTGCCGGTGCAGCCGCTAACGGTGCCGGGATAGGCGCTGGGGCAGGTGCTGCGGCTGTGCCACCGCCAGCAGATACCGCGCCTTGCGTTTTCCCGCAACTCCGACAGAATTGCGAATCATTGGGTAGGTTGGTGCCGCATTGTGTACAAAACATGTCTGCTTCCCCCAGCCCTGATTGTCCTTATGTTTCAGCGGCAGGCCAAGCCGTAACATGCCGGAAATGAAACGAAGGTAATGGATCGTGTGGCAGAAAGTCCCACAGATCAAACGGGAACGGAAGTGAGTGAGCGGACGGGTAATTGCGGAACACGTGTTGCAAGTTGAGAATGGAAGTTGATGAAACTGATGATCACCACCTTGCTGCTAACTGGATTGGCTTGGGCAGCCATGTACCAACTCAGCGGTGTGAAGCCCGGTAGGCACAAATTTGGGCACACCCAAAAAGCTGCCTGCCCCCGCCCACGGCGGCAAACAGCCGCGTGAGGCTGCAAGCGAGTGATTATGTGTGGGTTATGTTGGTGCCGGGAGGGGGGGTCGAACCCCCAAGGGCCGAAGCCCGGCGGATTTTGAGTCCGCTGCGTCTGCCAGTTC
>CAZUCC010000051.1:0-30084 GCA_964619065.1 uncultured Acidobacteriaceae bacterium
CGGCATCGAGCCCGATCTGGCCTTGGTGAAGTACAAGAAGCTGGTCGGCGGCGGCATGCTGAAGATCGTCAACCAGACGGTTCCATCGTCGCTCTTCAAGCTCGGCTACACGCACGATCAAGCCGATGCGATCGTCAGCTACATCGATGCCACCGGCACCATTGAAGGCGCGCCGCATGTGAAGGACGAGCACCTGGCTGTGTTCGATTGCTCCTTCAAACCGTCCAAGGGCACGCGCTTTATCCACTACAACGGGCACATCAGAATGATGGCCGCGGCGCAGCCGTTTATTTCGGGAGCTATCTCGAAGACCGTCAACCTGCCGGAGTCGGCCACGGTTGCCGAAATCATGGAAGTCTACATTGAGTCGTGGAAACTGGGACTGAAAGCGGTCGCCGTCTACCGCGATGGCTGCAAGAAGAGTCAGCCGCTTTCCGCAGCTGGAACCAAAACCGCGCTTTCGAAGAAAGACGATGCCGCCAACGCGGTGGCGGCTGGAGCTGCTGCCATGGATGACAACCCCAATGGCCCGCCGCGCGCCGTGCGGCACCGCTTGCAGGAAGAGCGGGCGTCCATCACCCACAAGTTCAATGTGGGCGGCCACGAGGGCTACATTACGGTCGGCCTCTATCCGGATGGCATGCCCGGAGAGCTCTTCATCACCATGGCCAAGGAAGGTTCCACAGTCAGCGGCCTGATGGATAGCTTTGCCTGCGCCACGAGTCTGGCTCTGCAACACGGCGTGCCCCTGAAGCTGTTCTGCGAGAAGTTTGCGCACACGCGCTTCGAGCCCAGCGGATGGAGTTCCAATCCCGAAATCGGCTTTGCCAAGTCGATCATGGACTATATCTTCCGCTGGCTCCACCTGCGCTTCCTGACCGGCCAGCAACAGAGCCTGTTTGAAGGCATGCGGCTGAGATCCACTACGCCAGCCGGAGGCAGCGAAGGCAGCACGAGTTCGCCGGCAGCCGAAAACCGTCCACCAATGCCAGGTTCCGCCCATGCCGCCGACCAACTCGCCGGAATCGTCGACCTCGGCGATGCCCCAACCTGCTCCTTCTGCGGCAGCATCATGACGAGGAATGGGAGCTGCTACCGCTGTGGAAGCTGTGGGAGCACGAGCGGGTGTTCGTGAAGCGCTTCGGCTGAAAAAATGAAACCAAGACATAGGGGCCCGTTAAGCACGGGCCTTTTTGTTCGCAGCGCTAGCTGGATCTTAAAGGGGGTTGGGGGTTTATGAGCAATCTGTCTAATCAGCGCGTTGGCGAACTGCAGCGTGGAGTATTCACCATCCTTCTCGATCAATTTGAGGGGCTACCAGCGAGGGACATCCTTCGACGTATGGAGCAAGTCGTGCCCCCAACAGAATTCGAAAAGAGTGACTATCCTAAGCATCCCGGCGTCCAGAGATTCGGCAAGATTATTCGCTTCGCAACGATCGCGCCTGTAAAAGCAGGATGGCTTGTCAAAGACAAAGGCAGGTGGTATCTGACCGACGAGGGAAGGAGCGCTTACCGCCGATTTCCAAATCCCGAGGAATTTCGCCAGGAATCTGGTCGTCTCTATCACCAATGGGTCGAGAAGCAACCGAAAGATACCGACACGGACGAAGAGTTCGAGAGCGAGATTGGCACGAGTGAAAGCGTCGCTGACGCTGTAAGCACTGCAGAAGAAGCGGACGAGACGGCTTGGGGTGAAATCGAAGAGTACATGGGACTGATCAAACCTTTTGATCTGCAAAAATTGGTTGCCGCACTGCTTCGTGCGATGGGATACCACGTCGCGTGGGACTCGCCGCCAGGTCCCGATAGGGGGATCGACATCGTGGCATATAACGACCCTCTAGGCACCAGGGGCCCACGGATTAAGGTACAGGTGAAGCGTCGTGCAGACAAAATTAATGCAGAAACCCTTCGGTCATTCATCTCAATCCTTGGTGACCAAGATGTGGGGATCTTCGTCTCTACGGGTGGCTTCACGAGCGATGCAGAGATGGAAGCCCGGACCAAAGAGACACGAAAGGTAACGCTGATTAACCTAAGGAAGCTTGTTGATCTATGGATCGAGAATTACGAGAAGATCGCGGAATCAGATAAGCGGTTGTTGCCTCTGAAAACAATTCATTATCTAGCTCCGATTGAATAGGTAGACCTACCCTCGCAAGGAACAACCGTCCACCGGGGCTAAAGCCCGCATTCCTGGATGGAAACGCGGCCCTGAAGGGCCGCTCCTTCACGGTGGGTTGAGATTGTCGCGGGTCATCCCAGGGGCTACCTATCGACGTTGATCTGTTTAGGCTCGATGAAATGATCTCGGATTGGTGTCGATGTTGATCTCTCCGATTTCGACGGAACTCTGGACCCCCGCGTGAAAGAGCCGGCCTTGAGGCCGGCGTTAGGATCGGACGAAGGTGGCACGCTCATCAGAACGATCTCCTAACAATCCTCTCGAATCGTCTGTCGATGTTGATCTCCTTACAATTTTCAACGAAACTCTCGACCCAAAATTCGGGGCTAGACGGGGTTGACCCGACACTCGCAAGGAACGACCGTCCCCGGGGCTAAAGCCCTCTCATTTCAATCCTAACGCGGCCCTGAAGGGCCGCTCTTTCACGATAGGGTGATTATTGCGGGTCATCCGGGGTTCTTTATCGACGTCGGTCTGTTTGGGGCTTGATGAAATGATCTCGGATTGGTGTCGATGTTGATCTCTTGCAGCTCAACGAAATTACTGGACCCCTGCGTGAAAGAGCCGGCCTTCAGGCCGGCGTTAAGATCGAGTGACTGACGGCCTTTAGGCCCCGTGAAAATGATTTCCCGATTCCCAAAACGAAATCAGGGATTTCGAAAATCACGATATCTTTGCGCCAATGCCTTGAACCGGTCTTACGATCAACGAATGGACCGCACGTTTTTCATCACCTCCGTCACGGCTCAAAGGCGCGCGATTTTTCGTCATGATCCGACCGCAACCCTATTCATGGAAACCTTGCTCGATTATCGTTCGCAAGGGAAATATCTGCTTCACGAATTTGTCATCATGCCCGATCACTTCCACGCGCTCATCACGCCTTCGGAAAACATTTCGCTGGAAAAGGCTGTTCAGTTCATCAAGGGGGGATTCTCGCATCGGCTTCATTCGCGGTTTCCCGTTTGGCAGGCTGGTTTTACGAATCAGAGGATTCATGATTTGGAAGACTTCGAGCGGTATAGAAATTACATTTGGATGAATCCGGTACGCGCGAAGTTGTCGGTCACGGTCGAAGAATATTCTTATTGTTCGGCCGGACAAGCGTTCGTGATGGATTCCCTTCCACTGGGGCTAAAGCCCAGATTGTTGGCGGGCTGACGCGGCCCTAAAGGGCCGCTCTTTCACGGTGGGTTGAGATTTTTTCACACGGCGGGTTGGGATTTTTCACGTCGATCCAGACGATCTCCTTTACATCCCCTCGAATCGTCTGTCGATGTTGATCTCTTTTCGATGCAACAAAATTCTGAATCCTGCCGATTCAACGAGACTCTGGACCTGCGTGAGAGAGCCGGCCTTGAGGCCGGCGTTAGGATCGGACGACGACGGCCTGTAGCGACCCTCTAATCTCAGATCCGGGAAGCGATCTTCGTGGCCAACGCTTTCTTCGCTTCGTCCAGATCGTGAGCCTCGCTCACGCCCACGGCAGCATACACATCGCCTTTTCTGAACATTAGGGGAGGTTGTCCCATCAGCTTGACCATGCCTTGCAGCATGCCGGTAGGGTCCGTCTTGGCTTCTTTTTTGAAGTCGTTCATGGTCGCATTTCCCGGACTAATGGCTACCGCCTCATCACCGATTCCCGGGACGCTGACCAGACCTTGCCCGCCTCCGGAAAACTTCATCGAGGCCACCATCAGTTTGTAACCCATCTCTCCACCTTCCCAGTTCACGGTGTCTTCGACCACCTTCTCATTGGTTGCGGAAGCGTACGTGCAGCGCGACGTGTCTCCTTGGACGCTCGTAATGACCACCCCCGTGATCTGGGACACTTCTTGCTTGCTGAGCAGCGAGCAGACGTCGCGCGCCTGCACGGTCGCCCCCGAGGGTCCGCTGCCGCTGGCTTTCTCTGCACGCTTGCCAGGCTTATCGAGGCCGTACTCGGCTGTTGCTTCCTCAATCTTGTGCTTCACACGATACGCCACATAGGTAATAACGCCCGCAACGGCAATGCCCAGGGCCAGAAACAATGCCAGCACGATCAGGATCAGCTTGAGCCACGGGGCCGACTTCCCGCTCGGAGCCGCCGCTGGTCCGGTCATTGGTGTGGCAAGTGGAGATGCGGCAGGGGAAGCTCCAGAAGCGGTGGCAGCCGGCGGCGGGGTTGCGGATGGAGCGTCCGCGCTCGCCGCAGGAGCAACGGGTGCTCCGCACGAGCTGCAGAATTTCGCGCTCGTATCGCTGAGCTGGTTTCCGCATTTTGCGCAAAACATGGAATTACCTCCTGCACACCGCCCGCGTGTTCGGTGGGATGGTCTTCAGAACTTCACTGCCATAAGAAGTTTCCTTCGGCTGGCCGCGGAACACCCCACATAGTATTCCGAATCCAAACTTTGTCAAAGCGCTGCTCCCTTCAAAGTCTGCGATACTCACCACTTGCGCAGCAGCCCCTCGGACTGCGATCATCCTTGCGCTTGGAGTCGACTTTCTAATCTAAAGGCTCACACCATGCTGAAGCATTTGCCATCCCTCATCGCGTTTGCCGCGCTCTCGACGAGTCTGTTGGCGCAGAAGCCTGGGTGGGAACCCGCGCCCGGTCACACTTCTGTTGTACTTTGGCCGCAAGGGGCGCCGGGCGCTCGAGCGAATCCGGGGCCGGAGATCGACGCCACCACCACCAAGGACGACCTCATCGCCGGCAAGCCGGTCATTCGTCTGGGCAACGTCTCCACGCCGACCCTTACCCTGTACACGCCCCAAGGCAAGAACACGGGCGCCGCCGTTGTCGTCTTTCCCGGAGGCGGGTATCACATCCTGGCCATCGACCTCGAAGGCACGGAAGTGTGCGATTGGTTGAACTCTGCGGGTGTCACCTGCATTCTGCTCAAGTACCGTGTGCCCGACTCGGGACCTTATCCCCGGATTCCAGCCGCGCTGCAGGACGCCCAGCGCGCTCTTGGGATCGTCCGATCGCATGCCGCGGAATGGCACATCGATCCAAAGCGTATTGGCGTGCTCGGGTTTTCTGCCGGAGCTCACCTGGCGGCAGCTCTTGGCACTCACTTTGATCACCGGATTTACGAAGCCATCGATAGCGCGGATCAGCTCAGTTGCCGGCCCGACTTCGCCGTGATCATCTATCCCGGGGGCCTCGCCCTTGCAGAACAAAAGTTCGCACCCAATCCCGATATTCACGTCACCGACCGGACCCCGCCGGCTTTTATTCTTCAGGCAGAAAATGATTTCGCGCATGTCGAAAACTCCACTGTCTATTTTCTGGAGTTGAAGAATGCCAGAGTTCCGGTCGAACTGCACCTCTACGCAGACGGCGGGCACGGCTACGGACTCCGGCGCACAGCACTTCCCATTACCGCGTGGCCCCGCCTGGTAGAGACCTGGCTGCAGACCATTCATGTCCTGCCTGTGCCCGCCCCATAACTCGGTGGGCGAGTCGCGCCCCAAGAAGAAAAATAAGTGCGCCGGATTCCGTCGAGGGTATATAGTGTGGGACCGTTGGGAACGAGTGCAGGATACGCGCAACCCGTGTTCACCAGCGCCGCTTTCCATATTAAGAACAAAATTCACTGTCAATCTATTTTGTGCGACCGAGGAGGTCAACCATGAAAAGACTTATGGGATCAATGCTTGCCCTGTTTGTTCTACTGGCCGCTGGGGGATCCGGGATCGCTTCTGGCCAGGAAAAGCCCTCTGGCGTGACACCACCACCCAAGGTACTAACGATCACGCGCGAATATACCAAGCCGGGAAAGGCGGGTAGCGCCCATGAAAAGACGGAAAGCGCATTTGTGCAGGCCATGAGGAATGCGAAATGGCCCACCCACTATCTGGCTGTCGACTCGCTTTCGGGCAAGTCGCGCTCGCTCTTTCTCACCGGCTACGATTCGTTTGCAGCTTGGGAAAAGGACTTTCAGGCAAGCCAGAAAAATGCTGCTCTGTCGGCGGCCCTGGACCGTGCCTGGGCAGCCGACGGTGAGCTTTTAAGCGAGACGGATGGCGGGACGTTCATGTTTCGCGAGGAATACAGTCTGCGTCCCAATGTGGACATTGCCCACATGCGCTATTTCGAAATCGGGCTCTTTCAGGTCCGCGCCGGACATGAAAAGGACTGGGATGACCTCATGAAGTTGATTATCGCAGCTTACGAGAAAATTCCTGACGCGCACTGGGCCACGTATGCCGGTGTCTATGGATTTCCCAACAATACCTACGTCTACTTCATGGCTTTGAAGTCGGCGGAGGAAATTGACAAAGGTTTCGCGGAGGGCAAAGAGTTTGAAGCTGCGCTCGGCGCGGAAGGCTTGAGAAAGCTAGGCGAGTTGTCGGCCGCATCCATTGAGATGAGCCAGACGAACCTGTTCGCTTTCAATCCGCGCATGAGTTATGTGTCGGACGATTGGGTCAAGGCTGACCCGGAGTTTTGGAAAGCTAAAGCTACTTCTGCTCCCGCGGCCGCCAAGAAGCCCGCGGACAAGCCGGCCGAGAATCATTGAGATTTGTGTTATGTAAAAGACAAGCACGAACCTGCCCTTCGGTTGCCGGAGGGCGGGTTTTCTTTTTGGCAAGATCGACGAAAGACCCAGGCTTCGGTCACCCTTGCACGGGCGAGGACGCCCGGCCCTCTATCTGCATTCCCCGTTGGCCTCAGCTATCGACGGTGATAGTTGCGGCTATCCATAGCGATAGCTGCCAGAGCCTGTAGAACCCTCAAGCGTGACTTGCGCTCCCTGTATGTCATTTCCCCACAAGGGGATAGAGCAACACCGCTGTTCCCGCAATTTTGGAAAGAAGGGTGCAACTCCGACGAAGGGAGTTTCATCATGTCACGCCGCCTACCCTTCTTTTTGTTGTCCGCCATCGTATTCCTCGCGATGACTCCAGGAGTCAGTTTCGCGCAGGTGCAATACCAGCTCATGGATCTGGGATCAAGGAGCCGCCTCATGTCACGCCGTCTCTTCTCTTTGTTCGGGAACGACGAAACATTGTCCGGGATGCCGTTTTAACGATCTACATGCTGCGGCTCTGGCGCCGGAGAAGATCGTAGCTTGCGCACGGGCGAGGACACCCACGCTCGATCGAAACCGGTTGGGGACCTGGAACAATCCTGCGCCGCCTGCCCCGAAATCCGTTAGAATGCGGGCAGTTTTCCGGGCCCAAGTTTGAATCAGGCGGTCTCTTATGCCACAGTCGCTCAGTATTGGCGCATTTGTTTTTGGCGCGGTTCTCGTTCTGCTGTCTCTTGTGGCCGGAAAGTTTGAGATCTTCGGCGCGAAAGTGGAAGGCACGGTAGGAAAAGCTGGACGCGTTATCGCCTTTTTCTTTGGCGTTTTCTTAATTTCCACCGGCTTGAATCTCAACAACGATCATCCGGGTGATCAGGGCGGGGGTGTGCAGAACACTGGCTATAGGGGTACGGTTTCGCCGCCAGCGGATCAGCCTGGTGCGAAAACGGAGGATGCATCCATCTCCGGCTCCGGCCCAGGGACGCAGAGGCAAGAGACGAAACCGATCAGCCTCACGCAAAAGTTTGAGGATTACCTGCCAGGAGGCGTGTGGGAGGCCCGTGCTCCCGATCCCTACACCGGAGTTGTTGTGACGAGTCGCACGCAATTTTTTAGCAACGGCGATTTTTCCGGAACGATGTCCGGCCTTGTCAACGGTTATCCTCAGCAACAGCCATTTTCCGGTACCTGGAGCGTTCGCCCCTTAGCTGCCGACCAGTTCTCGCTCACCCTCAACTATTTGGGAGCGGGCGCGCAGATGCAAAGCTTCCGAGTGATCGATCACAACACAACCGAAAGCGCAGCCAATGTTGTGGTGCGCCGCATTTCGGAGTGAGGGGCGGGTATGTCCAATGTGTGTTTGCATAAATCAATTTGAATCATTATGATTAATTTGATTTTAGAAGACTTCCTATGCAGACCAAGGTGCTAACCGCCCACGTTCCGCTGCCGCTCGCCAAGAAAGTTGACCAACTTGCTGCCCGCCTGGAACGTTCGCGCGGCTGGATTGTGAAACAGGCATTGGCTGCCTGGATCGATCAGGAAGAAGAGCGCAGACGGCTCACGCTGGAAGCGTTGGCAGATGTCGATGCCGGGAACGTCATCGACCACCAGCCGGTGCAGGCTTGGGCAGAGAGCCTCGGCAACGGCAAAGTGTCGCCCGCACCCCGCAGGTCGAAGTAGCAATCGAGCCCCATGCAACTGAAATGGACGCGCAGGGCACTTTCCGACCTTGAGCGGCTCTATGAGTTTCTGGAACCGGTCAATCCGCCAGCTGCAGCGCGTGTCGTACAAGCGTTGGTGGCCGCCCCTGCCCGCCTATTAAAGCATCCGCGTCTTGGGGAACGGCTGGACGAGTTCGAGCCGCGCGAAGTGCGCCGCATCCTGGCAGGACGCTACGAAATCCGCTACGAGATCCAAGAGTCCACGCTTTACGTGCTGCGGCTCTGGCATACACGGGAAGACCGGTAGACTGGAGCTTTCGCACGGGAGAGGATGCACGCGCCTCCATCGAATCCAATGTTCCGCTTACGGCGTAATGGTGATGCTGATCGCGGCCGTGTGATGGACACTTCCACCAACCGTGGTGGCTGTCATAGTTACGGTTGAGGTGCCCAGAGGAACCTGGTGCCCGCCAGTCCCGCCACAGCCGACGATGCCCAAGAGAGCAGCGCCCAGCACTAACATTTGCACGCTTTTCATGCGGCAGAATCGAGCGGCGGAATTCCGCCGTCTCGTGACCGAAACCCAGACCAAAATGCCGAACGGAAAGGAGATGTCGAACGAAGACAATAAGGCCAGGGTCGGCCCGTGCCCAAAGCCTCCATGGCCGGATCCGCGAGGCAGTGTGCCCAGGGTTCCAGTCATCACAGAAGTGATCAGAGAGAACTGCACAGTGCGTGCTGCGTCGTTCCCTGGGAGCATGACGGTCGCAGGAGTGAAGGCGCAGGTTGTAAATTGAGGCAGACCGGAGCAGGTGAAGGTAACCTCTCCTGTGAATCCACCGACCGGGGTGATGGTGAGCACCGACGTCCCCGTAGCGCCCCGTTGGACCGTGAGCGCCGCCGGATTCGCCACGATGGAATAGTCGGGGACTGCAACTGTGATCATGGTGGGAGAAATTGTGCTGCCTGCGGCGAAGTTTGTATCGCCGGAGTACGTTGCCGTGATGGTGTGTACTCCGTTAGTAAAGTCGCTCTTGTTCAGCGCTGCGGAACCGCTGCTCAGAGTGACGGGCGCCCCCATGCTCACACCGCCGTCGAAAAAAGTGACAGTGCCTCCCGCCGTGTATCCAGAACTGCTCGAAGGAGAGACGCCTGCTGTCAGGAGGAACGCTTGCCCGGGTGTCCCCGACATCGGGGCGGCGCTCAAAACTAACGTGGTCGTGAACGGGGTTCCGGTGAGGCTGATGAGAGGCGAGGTACTGGAGGAGGAATTTGCGTCTCCTGCATAGCTGGCAACGACATTGTGTGTGCTGCCGCCGGGCACGGAGACGTTGAGCAGGGCCGCAACTTCAGAGATCGAGCCTAACGACACAACGACACTGCTGGTCAACATGCTTGGGACCGCAAGATCGATTACGCCATCCCCGTTCAAATCACCTAAGGCGGGGACATAGTTCGTGACTCCGGTTGTCGTGGTCACGGCTGCCAGAAGCGTCCCGTCCCCTTTCCCTTGGAATACGTCGACAGTCTGGGAATTGGGGTTCGTGGTCGCCACGTCGGGGATTCCATCTCCGTTAACATCGGCGACAGCAACTCCCCAAGGGCTGCCGGAGCTGGCATAGTCAACTTTCGGCGGGAAGGTCCCGTCTCCATTGCCCAGCAGAACACTGATTGTGGAGCCACCAGCGTCGCACACAACCAGATCCTGATTTCCGTCAGCGTTGAGATCCACCACCGCAATGTTCGTGGGAGCGGGACCGGTGGCGTAGTTGGTTTGCGCCTGGAAAGTTCCATCGCCATTTCCCAAAAACACGCTAACGCTATCGTCATCGGAGTCCGAAACAGCCAGATCGAAGCTCCCGTCGCGATTGAAGTCTCCAACCGCCAGGCCGTAGGCGAAAGAGCCGGTGCCGTACACGTGCTGCGTCTGGAAAGTTCCGTCTCCATTCCCCAAGAGCACGCTTACGAAACCGCTGCCGCTGGCACATGTGGCAAGATCCAGAATCCCATCGCCATTAAAGTCCGCCATCACGACATATTGCGAAATTCCACCCGTTGCGTAATTCTTTATTGCCTGAAAGGTTCCGTCTCCATTTCCGAGCAACACGCTCACGATGCTGCTTAAGCTGGATGCCACGGCGATGTCGGGTATGCCATCTCCATTAAGATCGCCCAGAGCCATCCCAAAGGAAAGGCTGCCAACCATGTAGTCGACGTGGGTCAGGAAGGATCCATCTCCCTTGCCGAGAAATACACTCAAGGTGTTGCCGGTAAAGTTGGAGGTCACGAGGTCTGGTATTCCATCCCCGTTCAAATCCCCCATGACTACGCCATAGTTCCCGCTGGCGGCCACCGGCGCAGTGAAGTTCTTCCAGCTGTTCGCCAGAGTGGTGGCATCGGGAGTTGTCGCGCCCAACAAAAAATTGTTGTTGGTCTGATCTGTGAAAGAAACCGTTCCGGTGAGAGGTATTGAGCTGAAGGCCGTAATTTTTCCCTTCAACGTGTAATTGCCAGGGTTGCCAGTAGAAGTAATTGTCGTGGTTGTTACGGCCGAAGATGGCATAGTTACGGTGATGGTGGCAGTTTCGGAGACGCTAGTCGCATAGCTGTTCGTGCCGCTATACACTGCCTTGACCCCATGAGTGCCGGGTCCCAGGTAGAACTTGAGATTGGCTGTGCCCTGAGGATAGGCCGATCCTGAGTTGACCACTTGCACTGTCACCAACACTTTGGTCCCGTCATAAAATGTTATGGAACCCTCGGTTACGGGTGACTCGCACAAATCCACCACGGTAGCTTGCAGGGCCAACGGCGTGCCTTCGGTCACGGAGATCCCCGGGCTTACAAACAGCGTTGTCGCGGTGGTCGATCCAGCAGTTCCGGCATGGGATTGCGATGCACCGAAGAACAGAAGCGGCAGGAGCAGGACGCCAACCCATCGACGACGAAATGAACACTTCGGAAAGGGCACGGCTGCGGCCTGCTGGCGGAAAGAGTCACAACAACGTCAAGGTCAGTGATCGGCGGATGCACACGAGGCTTTAGGGAAATGCCGCATTGTACGGCCTTTTCGGCCAAGATTTCGAAACCGGTGTCAAGGCCCGCCCACGGCGGGATTTCCTGTAACCTGTTCATTCCAATCACGAAATTGTCCTCAGCGAGTTGGCGGGATTCCCCCTTCCCGATTGATATACTGAAAGCATAGATTCAATTCAGGAAATTCGGCGTGGGTCGCCACGTGTTACCCCTGCCTTCCTAAATGCCGCTGGCTTCTTTTTGTCCCCAAGCCGCCGCAACCCTGGGCCCATGACCCCTATACAAGTCTTAAGCGAGGTATACCCATGCACGACGCTTCCCGCCTGATTAGCTGGGCTTTGTTTCTGTTGGGCTTTGCTATGCATTTCTTGTTGCAGGCGAAGGCCAGCGTGCGCTCGCAATCGAACGGTTTGAAGACCGTGCGCGAGTGGTTGGCGCTGACCTGGCCGATTGCCGTGGTGCGCCTGTTTCTGTGTGCGCTGGCATTCGGTCTCTGGCTCGATATGCCGGATGCTTTTAGCAGCTTGTTGAAAACGGCGACGGGCGGCGCGGTGACGCAAGCCATCCCGCTGAATCATGAAACCATGGCGCTGTTCGGCTATGTCGCGGATTCTCTATTGGATAAAATTGTTGCAATTCTGGGGTTTAGCGTCGAAGTCCCCCGGCTTGCCCCGCCCCACTGACGCTGTCCGCCTTCGCGCCACGTACAGTCTTGGATTTCCGTGCTCATCGATTCCGCTAATGCGCTGAGAATCCAACCCTTGGCCTGCCGGAAGAGCAGGGAACCATAGTTTTCCACAAGCCTCCACAAGGTAGTCGAACGTCAATGGCACTTCTGGGCTATAATCATCTGCACTCGGGGGCGCCATCCTGCTATCCCTGGTGACGTGTCTCGAGTTTGCCTTCCCCCCAGGAGGAGTTGCTCACATGTCGTCCCGGTTGTATACCGCCGCGTTCTCGAATTCCGGTACGTCTATGGATATCGAGACGACTATCCGGAATCTTTCGCAAGATTTCTCCATGGCATTTAATACCGGCAACTACGACCAAGCTGCGGCGCTATTTGCTGCGGACGGTGTTCTCATGTCCGCCAACCACCCGCCGGTGCAAAGCAACAAGCTGATTGAACGTGCCCTGCAGCAACTGGCGGAAAACGGCTATCAGGACCTGCGTCTGGAGACGATTCGCGTGGAGTACTCCGGGGATATGGCTATGGAAATCGGGCGCTATCGCCTGACTATCCACCGTCCCGATGGCACGAGCATTGCAGACGAGGGCAAGTATTTGTCGACATGGCGCCGCATGGGTGCGTGGCGCTCTCTGGCCAGCTGCTGGAGTAGTAACCTCCCGCTCGTGGCGCACCAGAGCGCTGCCTGAGAAGTGCTGGCTGGTGGCCAATACTACTGCCCGGCCCGTCAGGACAGAACGTCTAAGTTCTACTGCCAACCTGCTCCTCTTGCATGAGCATTGCTGCAAACTGAGCTGTCCGCACCGTTGCTTACGTGAGCCGCCCGGACTTTTACTAATCCGGCTGTCAGTTATCGCCCCCTCGCCAACGACCCATTTCCCGGAGCTGGTTGGATTTTTACCAGACGCTCACACCTCACCACAGCGTGTTGACATACAATCTCCAAGAGCTTGCTCTCGGCTCTAGCTTTCCGCAAAAACGGAAGCCGATGGCCGAGTGCTGATAGCCGAACGCCATTTTCCCAGGAGATTTCCATGGAACGCAAAGGCAGCGCAGTTTGGAAAGGTGGACTGAAGGACGGAAAAGGAACCGTTTCCTCCGCCAGCGGTGTTCTTTCCAACACGCCCTACTCGTTTAGCACGCGCTTTGAAGGCACGCCGGGCACGAATCCGGAGGAGTTGATCGCGGCGGCACATGCTGCCTGTTTCTCGATGGCGCTCTCGGCGCAACTCGCAGGAGCTCAGCTTACAGCGGAAAGCATCCATACCAACGCGACATTGACGATGGAAAAGCTCGAGGCGGGATGGACGATTACGGCCGTGCATCTCGATGTGACGGCTCGCGTTCCAAAAGCAGATGAAGCGGCGTTTATGACGGCGGCGCACGCTGCGGAAACGGGATGTCCTGTTTCCAAAGTGCTGAATGCCAAGATCAGCATGACCGCAAAGCTGGAGAAGTAAGATCGAAGAATCTATAGCTTGCGAATCAAGAAAAGAGACTGGTCGTCAAGCTGCTTTCCGTGTCCGGCTACGCTGTCCTGAATAGCCCGGAAAATTGCGCCCAAAGGCTCTTTATCATGTTTTCGCAGTTCTTCGATGAGCCGGGTCAGTCCGTATTCTTCCCCGGCGGCGTTCTCTGTTTCCGGCAATCCATCCGTGTAGAGCGCGAAGATGTCTCCTGGCCCGGCCTGTGTCTCGGAAGTCGCGAAATCAGAGGACGGAAGAATTGCCAGTGGCAGATTCGCGCATTGCAGTTGTGTGACTTCATTCGTCCTGCCGGAGAGATGCAAAATTGGCGGATGGCCTGCAAGTCCAAACCGCAAGCCGTTTTCATGGTTTGCCAGAAAGCAAAACGTGGCGAACATCTCCGGTTTCTTCAACGGGTACAGAACTTCGTTGAGCCGGGCGAGAAGGCTGCTAGAGTTTTCACCGGAGCTCAATAGCATTCGTGCCGCACTCTTCACCATGCCCATAACGACTCCGGGGGCAACGCCGTGTCCCGAGACATCGGCCACATAGGCGACCCAATGGTCTTCAGTGGGACCTTCGGCAGGATCGGGCGAATTTTGCAAGGCGAGGTCGATTAGGTCCCCGCCGACGTCGCCACTCGGCGAAGAGCGCCCATAGAATTCATATTCCCCAATTTTCTGATCAATCGTGGGCACAAGCACGCGATGAATCTCCATAGCCAGGTCGATCTCGGCACGAACACGGAAATAGCGCCGGCCCTGAGTAATGGCAACGTAGGCGAAGCAGGCATAGCCCAACATGATGGCCAATACAATGGTGCGGCTTTCCCAGGTGAGGCGCTGCTGCAACCGCGCGATCACGGCAGCGTCCATCTGCGCGGGTTGGATCTGATCGGGAAACCAGCGGACGATGGCGTTCATCAGGAAAAAATTAACAGCGAATAGAGGCACGAACGCTTTCCAGAACCGGCCCCGTAGCGCGAATCCGGTCGCTGCATACGCGACGGCAAACGTGCCTGAGATCAGGATGCTAATCGCCAAGCGCGGTGCGGGCTCGCGCCCCATCTCCGCCTGGTCCATCGTTAATGCGATGGTGCCAAAAATGAGAAACACTCCCAGCAGAAACAGCAGGGATGCTCGGCGCGTGGAAACTTTCCAGTAAGAGGTCGCGGGGCTCATGGAATACGCCTATGAAGTCGGAATGCTAACATAGCCGAGCCCGCGTTATCAGGCCGAAATTGGCGTGGAGTGCATCCCGTCTGTACAATAAAGGTTTCGCGCCATCGTGGCGGAATTGGCAGACGCGCATGGTTCAGGTCCATGTACTCGCAAGGGTGTGGGGGTTCGAGTCCCTTCGATGGCACCAAAGAAAATCTGGAGTCTGTGGAATTGCATTTTGCGCAATCGCGGATTCTATGGGATACTAAATCCCGTCATGCGGCTCCCCAATAGCCAATACGGCTGCAACGGCGCGCGCTCCCTTCCCGCGACAGCGCGCTATTATTTTTATTACCGTCGATTTTGGCGCTTCTAACCTGCGCTCAAGCCTTGCTTCCATCTAAAATTCAAACGCACTCAACTCAGGGATTTTTGCATGAGCTTACTGGACCAGATCATTCGCACCACCCGCCGCCGTGTAGAAGAGACGCGAAACCGGGCGGACGTGCGGGAGCTGGAACGGCGCGCCGCGCAGCATACGGTGCGAGGCTTTCGACGACGGCTGCTGGAGGTTTCGCAATCGGGTGTGGCTGTGATTGCAGAGCTGAAGAAGGCTTCGCCTTCGAAAGGCTTGATCCGCGACAACTTTGATGCGGCGGCGCTGGGGCAAGAATTGGAAGCCGCGGGAGCGGCCGGGCTCTCCGTGCTGACGGATATGGAATATTTCCAGGGATCGCTGGAGAATCTGGAGCGAGCTTCTGTCGCGGCCCACATTCCCTGCTTGCGCAAAGACTTTATCGTAGATGAGTTCCAGATTCTGGAAGCGCGGGCTTTTGGAGCGGACGCGGTGCTGCTGATCGTGGCCGGGCTGGAGCCGAGCGAATTGCTGGGACTGGGAGCGAAGGCGCGTGAGACAGGGCTGGATGTGTTGTGTGAAGTTCATGACGAAGAGGAGTTGAAGCGGGCGCTCGACGCCGGGTGCGACACGATTGGGGTGAACAACCGCAATCTGAAAACATTCGAGGTGGACTTGAATACGTCGTTGCGACTTGCGGCGTTGATGCCTGCGAATGTGTTGCGTGTGGCAGAGAGTGGAATTCATAGCGGCGCGGACATTGCTCGACTCCGGGCTGCCGGATTCAGTGCGTTTCTGATCGGAGAATCTCTGATGAAGGCGACAGTGCCGGGAGATGCGCTGCGGAATTTGATCGAGGACGCGGATGCAGCCTCGGGCAAGGTTGCCGTTGCGAAGCAGCAATAGCAGATTCCTCAGGGTTAAAACCCTTCGGAATGACAGGTTCTCGAATTGATCGCCGAAGGCATAGTTTTCGAAAGAAGCTAGGTACAGCTGCTGTATGACCTGGGTCAAGATTTGTGGGACCACGAATCTGGAAGACGCGCTCCTGGCGGTGGAGGCGGGCGCGAATGCGGTGGGGTTTGTGTTTTACGAGAAGAGTCCGCGGCATGTTACGCCGGAGCAGGTACGGAAAATCGTGCGGAAGTTACCAGACGGAGTCGAAAAGGTGGGAGTGTTTGTGAATGAAACGGGCGAGCGAATCGAAGCGGTCGCCGAGATAGCGGGCCTTACGGCAATCCAGTTACATGGGGATGAATACCGAGGCCACGCGTGGCCTGCCGCGAAACGAAAGCTGTACCTGGCGATTCCCGCAAAAGATCTGGCTGGAAATTCCCTGATGACTTTGCCTCAGAACTTGAGCGCGCTCCTGGTGGATTCAGGCACGGTACAACAGCGTGGCGGGACAGGGAAGACGTTTGACTGGGAGGAAACCAAGGCGAGTCTGATGGCGATAGGACGAAACCTTCCGATCGTTGTTGCCGGTGGGCTGACTCCGGTGAATGTGGCAGAAGCGATCTCGATTTTGAAACCTTGGGGCGTGGATGTGTCTTCTGGAGTGGAAGCGCGTCCGGGAAAGAAAGATCCGGAGAAAGTGCGCGCGTTTGTTGCGGCGGTGCATGGAGCGGAGCAGGTATCGTGATGGCTCAGAAGAAAATGCTGGGAAAACAGTCCGGTAAAAGAGCTCGAAGAAGTGCGGCAGTATCCAGCGCGCAGGGGTCCCTTCGGCAATCTCAGGGCAGGCTCTTCGCTTCGCTCAAGATGCCAAACACAAAGCAAGCGGGGCGGTTTGGCGTGTACGGAGGACGGTACGTTCCCGAGACACTGATGGCGGCGCTGCAGGAATTAGAGTCGGCGTATGCGGCAGCGAAACGTGATAAGAAGTTTGGACAGGAGCTTGATCGTTTGTTGCGCGAGTTTGCGGGACGGCCCACGGCTCTGACATTTGCACGGCGGCTGACGGAAGAGCTGGGCGGCGCGAAGATCTATCTCAAGCGCGAAGATTTATTGCATACGGGTGCGCACAAGATCAACAACTGCCTGGGGCAGGCACTTTTGGCGCGGCGTATGGGGAAGAAACGCATTATTGCGGAGACGGGCGCGGGTCAGCATGGCGTGGCGACAGCCACCGTGTGCGCGTTGTTTGGGCTGGAATGCGTCGTCTACATGGGGACGGAAGACATGCGGCGCCAGGAGTTGAACGTGTTCCGCATGCGGTTGCTGGGCGCGGAGGTGCGCGGCGTCGACTCAGGGCAACGCACGCTCAAAGATGCCATCAACGAAGCGATGCGGGATTGGGTGACAAACGTCCGCACCACCCATTACCTGTTGGGCAGCGTATTGGGTGCACATCCTTACCCGACAATGGTGCGCGACTTTCATCGCGTGATTGGACTGGAAGCGAAGCGACAGATTCTGAAAACGGAGGGTCGATTGCCGGATGCGATTCTTGCATGCGTGGGCGGCGGGTCGAACGCGATTGGGATTTTTCACGCCTTTGTGCTGGACAAGAAAGTGCGGTTGATTGGCGTGGAAGCGGGCGGGCGCGGGACAGGGTTGGGCGACCATGCAGCGCGATTTTTGCAGGGGAAGACCGGCGTTTTGCAGGGAACTTTTTCCTATGTTTTGCAGGACGATGCTGGGCAGATTGCTCTGACGCATTCGGTTTCGGCGGGATTGGATTATCCGTCGATTGGTCCGGAACATGCGTGGATGCGGGATACAGGGCGGGCGGAATATGTGCATGCGTCGGATGCGGAGGCGCTAGCCGCGCTCAACCTGCTTGCGCGTACCGAAGGGATTATTCCAGCATTGGAATCAGCGCACGCCGTAGCGGAAACGATCAAACGCGCACCGAAGATGAAACGCTCGCAGATTGTGATTGTCAATGTCTCCGGCCGCGGGGACAAAGATATCGGGATTTTGCGGAAGAATTTGAAGTTAGAGTGAGTTTCCCCGCCCTGTCGCAAAGAATGCGACAAGGGCGGGGGATCCAGCGAAGCCCTATGTGGTTCGAGGAAAATATGAGATTGGATTTTACAAACCGGCCCGGGCTCGTGGTTTACGTGACCTGTGGCGACCCGAATCTGGAGACGACGCGCGACGTGGTTCTGGAAGCGATTGACGCTGGCGCGGACGTGATTGAACTGGGTGTGCCGTTCAGCGATCCGGTGGCGGACGGTCCCGTGATACAGAGGGCGAGTGAACGCGCGCTCCAGAAAGGGACGCGGCTCAGTGACGTGCTGAAGCTGGCGTCCGAAGTGCGGCGACGGAGGCCGGAAGCGGGGCTGATTATTTTTTCCTATTTGAATCCGATCTTGCGTATGGGGCTTGCGAAGTTCTGCGCGTCTGCGGAGGAGGCTGGGCTGGATGGCGCGCTGGTCACGGATCTTCCGGTGGAGGAAGCGGAGGAATATCTTCGCGAGATGAGGAAGCGGAATCTGGCGCCGGTGTTTTTGGCGGCGCCCACGAGTCCGGACGCACGGCTGAAGAATATTGCAAAAGCGAGCGCGGGTTTTGTCTATGCTGTGGCTCGGACAGGAATTACCGGAGCGCGGAGCGAGTTTCCTCCCGAAGCGAAAGAACTGGTAGCGCGGATTCGCAGGCATACCAAGCTGCCTGTGGCTGTGGGATTTGGAATTTCGACGCCAGCGCAATTTGTCAACGTCGGAAAATTTGCGGATGCTGTAGTGGTGGGCAGCGCCATTGTGGAAGCAATTGAACGCAATGCAGGCGGGGAAGCGGACGCGGTGGCGGCACTGGTGTGCGGGTTGGTGCAATCGCGGGAGGTCCTGAAGAAATAGCAGATTCCTCAGGGCAAAAGCTCTTCGGAATGAGAATCTTGAGAGTATGTTCAACGTCAGAGTGCGATACATAAAAATTGAGAGTGTGAGAGTATGTGCGCGACGTGAGTTTCTGCTTGAAGAGTAGAAATCCAATATCGGAATGACAAGGGCTAGCCATGGACATTGTAGATTGGCGTAAAAAGATCGATGAACTCGACCGGCGGCTGGTGGGGTTGTTGAGCGAGCGCGCGCAGGTCGCACATGAGATTGGCCGCATGAAGCGCGCGCAGTCATTGCCCATTTATGAACCGGACCGGGAAAGGGCGGTCTTCGACAATGTGCGCGGAGTGAACAAGGGTCCGTTGCCGGACCGTGACCTCGTAGCGATCTTCGAGCGGATCATGGACATGATGCGAAAGATTCAGCAGGAAGAGATTGCGCCGGAAGATCTGAACGAAGAGCGGGAGCCGCGGAATTAACAGCGGAATTGTCGCGAAGAATTTACCGCGGGATGACGACATCGAGAGCGAAAAGATAGGGGACCAGCCATGATTGTAGCAATGCAAGACGGCGCCAAGGAAGACCAGATTCAGCACGTTGTGGAACATCTGGTGAAGATGGGATTTGCGGTTCACCGCACGACCGGAGTGCGGCAGACGATTCTCGCCGCCGTGGGCGCGCGCCACGATTTCGACATGCGCGACCTGGAAGTGCTGCCGGGGGTGCAGGAAGTCTATCGCGTGAGTGCCCCGTACAAGCTGGCGGGACGGTCGTTTCGGCCTGAGGGAACGATTGTGGAACTGCCGCGCGGCGTGAAAATTGGCGACAAGGAAGTCGTTGTGATGGCGGGGCCGTGTTCTGTGGAATCCCGCGAGCAGTTTTTTAAGGCAGCGGAGATTGTGGCTAAGGCTGGCGCAAAAGGTGTGCGGGGCGGGGCATTCAAGCCGCGGTCGTCGCCGTACTCGTTTCAGGGGATGGGCGAAGACGGGTTGAAGATCATGCGCGAGGCGGGGGATAAGCTGGGCCTGCTGGTGATCAGCGAAGTCATGGAGATTTCGCAAATTCCGCTGATGATGACGTACGTAGATATTCTGCAGGTAGGAGCCCGGAATATGCAGAACTTCAATCTGCTGCGGGAACTGGGAAAGATTCGCAAGCCGATTCTGCTGAAGCGCGGGATTGCAGCGACGCTGGAGGAACTGCTGCTCTCGGCGGAATACATTATGGCGGGCGGCAATTACGATGTGATCTTGTGCGAGCGCGGCATCCGGACCTTTGAGACCTACACACGTAACACGATGGATATCTCGGCGATCCCGGTGATCAAGAAACTTTCGCACCTGCCGATGACGGGGGATCCTTCGCATGGGACGGGCCGGCGTGACAAGGTGCCGCCGATGGCCCGAGCAGCGGTAGCGGCCGGAGCCGATGCGCTGCTGATCGAAGTGCACCACGATCCAGAGCATGCTTTGTCGGATGGAGCGCAGTCACTGTTTCCGCAACAATTCGAAGATCTAATGAAAGAACTGAAGATGATTGCTCCCGTGTTGGGACGGACGATGGCATAGAGACGCTGGCCGAATGGCGCTCGCGGCAAGAACCGAGACTGCAATATGATCAAGCAAATTACGATCATCGGGATGGGGTTAATTGGCGGCTCGCTGGCTCTGGCGCTGCGTAAGCATGGGTTTGGAGGACGGATCGTGGGATGCGATTCGCCTGGGATTTTGCAGAAAGCGCGTAAGCTACGGGTGATCGATGCGGGTGTCGGGGATGCAAACCATTCCGTTACCGGCAGTGATGTCGTAGTTCTGGCGGCACCGGTGGGTGCGATTCTGGATCTTGTTCGGGAAGTTGGGCCTGCGCTGCCTGCCAAGGCGTTGCTTACAGACGTGGGCAGCACGAAACTGGCTGTGACCCAGACAGCCGCGACCGTGTTGGGGAAAGGCGTCACGAAGAAGTTTCTCGCGGGACATCCGATGGCGGGGAAAGAATTGAGCGGCCTGGAAGGCGCTGACGCGAATCTGTTCCAGGATGCAGTTTGGTTTCTGACGCCGTCCCATGGGCAGAATGTTGAAGAAGATCGGTGCGGCGAGTGGGTGGGATGGATCGAGAAGATGGGTGCGCGGGTGGCTGTCATGGACGCTCAAGGGCACGACCGGTTGTGCGCCTGGATTAGCCACCTGCCGCAGATGATCTCGACGGCTCTGGCGGCCGCGCTGGTCGACGAGTTTGGCAGCGACTTACCACTGCTGGAGGCCGGGGGCCGGGCGTTGCGTGAAATGACGCGAATATCGGCGAGCCCCTATTCCATGTGGCGCGATATCGCGATCACCAACAAGAAGAATCTGGGGCATGCGCTCCTGCAGATGGAGCAGCGGCTGGCGCATATCCGGGAAAACCTGGACACGCGGGAACTGGCCGCAGAATTCGAGAAGGCGCATCAGCTGAAGAAGGCGAAGGTTGGCGATCCCGGTTTGCGCCGGACGCGCCGCCCAAATACAATCCGCACTTATGAATAAAGTTGTCGCAAACGCCGATGAGGCGATCCAGGATGTTTTCGATGGCGCAAGTATTATGTTTGGGGGCTTCGGTCTGTGCGGTATTCCGGAGAACTTGATCCGCGCGCTGGTCCGTAGGGGCGCGAGGAACCTGACCACGATCAGCAACAATGTCGGTGTGGACGGTTTTGGCATGGGGTTGCTGCTTTCGAATGGACAGATCGCGCGGCACATCGGTACTTACGTCGGGGAAAACAAGCTGCTTGAAGAGATGGTGCTGCAGGGACGGGTGCATTTGGATCTGGTGCCGCAGGGTACGTTCTCCGAACGGATTCGTGCGGGGGGCGCGGGCATTCCCGCGTTTTTTACACCGACGGGCGTGGGCACCATGGTAGGAGACGGCAAAGAAGTCCGGGAATTCGACGGGCGTCCGTGTTTGATGGAAACTGCGCTCAAGGCCGATTTCGCTTTCGTCAGGGCGTGGAAGGGCGATACGTGGGGCAATCTGGTTTACAGGAAGACGGCTCGCAACTTTAGTCCGATGATGGCGACGGCAGCAAAAGTAACCATCGCGGAAGTGGAACAACTTGTGGAGGTAGGAAAATTGGATCCGGACTTAGTGCATACGCCGAGCGTGTATGTGAAGCGTATATTCCAGGGTGAATTGTTCGAGAAGAGGATCGAGAAGCGCACAGTACAAAAGACAGCCTGACGAAAGACGGATAAACCAAAGACAAATCCACCATGGCGACCCTACCCAAGAACGACAAGCAAGATGAGATTGTAAAGCGCGAGCGCATTGTGAAGCGCATTGCGCGAGAGCTGCGCGATGGTTTCTATGTGAATCTGGGCATTGGCATGCCAACGCTGGTGGCGAACCATGTGCCGCCTGGAATGGACGTGATCCTGCAAAGCGAAAACGGAATGTTAGGGATTGGGCCGTATCCAGTGCAGGGGACGGAGGACGCAGATCTGATCAACGCGGGAAAAGAAACGGTCACCGAACTTCCAGGCACGGCCTATTTTTCGAGCGCGGATTCGTTTGCCATGATCCGAGGCGGGCACGTGGACTTGAGTGTGCTGGGCGCCATGGAAGTGGATGAAGCGGGCAATCTGGCGAACTGGATGATTCCGGGAAAAATGGTCAAGGGAATGGGCGGCGCCATGGACTTAGTGGCGGGAGCGCGGCGAGTTGTTGTTGCAATGGAACACACCACCAAGGCAGGCGCACCCAAGATTTTGCGGAAATGTTCGCTGCCGCTGACGGGTGTAAAAGTAGTAGATACGATTGTCACGGAAATGGCTTATATGCGGGTAACGCAGCGGGGCATTGTGCTCGAGGAAGTGGCGCCAGGTTTCACTGCTGAAGACGTGCAGAAGGCGACTGGGGCGACGCTGATTGTAAGCCCGAATCTAAGTACGATGTTGTCTTAGCTGCAACCGTTCACCCCCCAAGTGGGCTAAAGCCTGCCCGGCGCGGACAGCAATCGGGCGGGAAGCAGGAACAGCGCCCGTAAGAATGTGAACACGCCTTCCAACGCTATGCCCACGATCCGAAATGGCAGCAGCAGCACCCACACGAGCGGATAGAGTACCAGCGCGAATAGCGCCACCGGCCAACACAGCACGAAGACTACACACCACAGTAAGAACGTAAACATCGCAAACCTCCGGCTTCTGATGCAAGATACGAGGGTAGAGATGGAAAAAGTTCCGTTGGGGAAGTCCTGAATAAGTTTCGGGCTCTCGCCCGATGCCCAGGCGAGGGCGCCTGGGCCTACGTAATTCCGGGAGGTTGGGCGAGGTATTTCTGGAGGAAGGCGTGCATGCGAAAATCCGCATTGGCGCGGACTTCGGGAGTGAAGTTGTGCCCTTCGCCGGGATATATCTGCATTTCGTAGGGAACTTTGCGCTCTTCGAGCGCCTTCTGCAGGCTGTAGGCTTCGGCAACGGGAACCACCGTATCGGCGTCCCCATGTAGGATGAGCGTGGGCGGCAGACGTCGCATGAAAGGGCGGATTTCGCGGGGGAGCCCACCAAAATATTCCGCGACCGCGCAAATGCGTGGGTGGATGCAGGCGAGGGAAAGCGCGAGATACCCGCCAAGCGAAAACCCTAGAAGCCCGATACGATCGCCATCGACCCTCGGTTGATTCGCCACCAGGCTCACCATGTCCCAGAGCGTTTTCATCCAGAGAGGAAAATCAAGGAACATAGCAGGCATTTGCGCTTCGGTGGTGCCGGTACGGTCGAAGTAGTGCGGCACGTACACGCAAAAGCCCTGAGCGGCGAGAGGGTGGGCGGTCTCGGCGAGAGTGTTGTGACCGCCGCCGGATCCATGTAGGGCGATTACAGCGGGGAAGCGGTGAGCATGGGATGGATCGCCGCCAGATTCCGGCAGGAAACAGTCGATGGCAATGGTCTTGCCGCCACTAACGAACGAAACTTCGTGGGTGGAAACTGAATAAACTGCCATTTCAGTCGAACTTCAGCGGGTGTTTGACGAGCTCTTGCAGCGACTCCGCGTAAGGCGCGCGTGCCACGCCACGCTCAGTAATGATGGCGGTGACGTATTTTGCTGGGGTCACATCAAACGCGGGGTTACCGATGCTGACGCCGTCCGGAGTGATTTGCTTGCCGGAGAAATGTGTAACTTCGCTGGCGGCGCGTTGCTCAATGGGAATACCGCTGCCATCGGACGTTTGCAGATCAATGGTGGAGAACGGGGCGGCTACATAAAACGGAACGCCGTTTTCCTTGGCGAGCACGGCTACCTGATAAGTGCCAATTTTGTTGGCGACGTCACCGTTGGCGGCGATGCGGTCGGCACCGACGACGATGGCTCCAATTTTTCCGGCGCGCATCATGCTGCCAGCGGCGGAATCGGGGATGACGGTCGTGGGGATGCCATCCTTCATCAATTCCCATGCGGTGAGGCGCGCGCCTTGTAAGAAGGGGCGGGTTTCGTCGGCGAAGACATGCAGTTCTTTGCCACTCTCGACAGCGGCGCGAATTACGCCAAGGGCAGTTCCATATCCGGCTGTTGCGAGTGCTCCCGCGTTGCAGTGGGTCAGCACGTTACCTGTCGCGGGCAGGAGCACAGCGCCGTGGCGGCCCATGGCCTGGTTGGAAGCGATGTCCTCGACGTGCATGCGTTTGGATTCTTCAACGAGCGCGTCTTTGATTTGCGGGACACGCAGGTGGGCGACAGACTCGAACTTTTCCTTCATGCGTTGAATGGCCCAGAAGAGATTCACGGCTGTGGGGCGGGTTGCGCCGATGATGTCGCAGATGTGATTGAGCTGGCTGCGGAGGACTGGAACATCGGTAGCATCGGTTTGAAGTACGCCGATGGCAACCCCCATAGCGGCGGCTACGCCGATAGCGGGTGCACCCCGCACGACCATGGTACGGATGATGTCCGCGACCTGCTGGTAGTTCGCGGCGGTGATGTAGGTTTCCTCCGTGGGCAGCTTCGTCTGGTCGATGAAGCGCACACCTGCGTCAGTCCATTCGAGAGTGATGATCATGTCAGTAGTCAGTGGCTAGTTGTCAGTTGCCTGTTTCAATTTTGAGTCTTCAGCAGCGTTACATGCTCGGCGCGTACGTCATTGGCGGTGAAGATTGATACGAACGGAGCAGGAGCGGCGGACTTTTCCACACTCATCCGGCCTTTGGCTTCCTCGCGTTCGACGAGGCACATCACACCGATGACGTTGAACCCGAATTCGCGAGCCGCCTCGATTGCCTGCACGGTGGAAGATCCCGTGGTGCAAACATCATCCACGATGACGACACGCGCGCCTTTTTCGCGGAAGCCTTCGATGCGCTGTCCGGTGCCGTGCTGTTTTTCCGCTTTGCGCACCAGGAATCCGTGCAATTCGTTACCGGCGTTCGATGCGGCGATCACGGAAGCCGCAACCACAATGGGGTCGGCGCCCATGGTGAGACCGCCGATAGCGCGAGGCTTCCAGCCGCGAGTGCAAATTTCTTCCACGAAGACTTCCCCGGTGAGGCGCGCGCCCTGGGCATCCAGCGTGGTGGTACGGCAATCGACATAGTAGTCGCTGGAGCCACCCGAGGAGAGTTTGAAGTCGCCTAAGCGGAAGGATTTCTGGGCCAGGAGAGCCAGAAGCTGGGCTCGTGCAGAGGACATAAACTTCTACGATATCACGCAGTATGGCTGTCGGCTTTTGGCGCTTGGTTTTCGGCCAAAGGCTTTCGCGGGCGCGGGCGCCCGCGCCACACGGCGCCTAGTGCGGCATGTGCTCGAGGTGGCGGAAGTGATCGGTTGCGAAGTACATGCCTCCGAAGAGCGTACTGTTGTATGCGAAATGAACGAGGAAGCTGGAGGCGAGAGACTTGGTGTAGGCGCGGGTGAACGTGAGCACGCTGCTCACCAGAAAAAGCACTAGTACCGGGCCCCAGGAGTTACCGAGCTGCTCACTGTGGAGGAGGGCGAATGATCCGGCGGTCAGCAGAAAGCTGAAAGCGACGCCCAGGCGAGTGGCTGCGCCAGGTTTGAGTTTGAGGCCGAAGACGGTCATCAAGAAAACCATGAACAGCAGAGCCAGGGAAGCCCGCACTAGCAAAGGCCGGGTTAGATGGGAAGCGGCCAGTCCCCAGGTGAAAAATGTCAGGCCCGGCAGGATCACGCGCGCGGCAGCGGCTGGGCTCCGCTTGGCGGAGAGGATGGCGAACAGGGTTCCCGTAAGCAGCAAGACTGTCGACACAAGCAACACAGCACCAGTTGCGGGAAGCGCGTGAGCGGCGAATCCCCAGGGGACAAGCAGAAGGAAGATGAGGCGTCCACGGCGAATGCGTTGTTGTGAATTCAGAACATTTCGCAGCCATCGATTGGAAACAGGATAGAGCAAGCCGCGGAAGAGCGTTTCTTCGACGAAGGGAGCGATGGCGACGCCGAAGAATGCGAGCAGTTGCGGCGCTCCGGGCTGCAAGAACATCTGCTCAATGGGCGCCGACTTAGGCATCGGCAGGACTTTATCGAGGAATCCTCCGACAAACGCGAGCCCGCTACCGGCGAGCAAAAAGCCTGCCCACTGAAAACCTCTGGGCCAGTGCCAGCTCAGAGCGGGCCAAAAGCGCATCCGGCGCGTGCTCGCGAGCAGATAGAGGACGATAAACGTCACAGCGTAAGCAGCGCTCTCGGCGGGGATGACCAGCCAGACGCTCACGGTCCGAGTAATATCCTCAATCGACTTTCCGTGGTATTGCGGCATAGCGCGGAGAACGCCCATGAAAATCGCGCTGAAGAGGACGATGCCGAAAAACAACACGCTGACTACGATCAGAAGGTCCAAACCGGACCAGGCTGGATTCTCGATCCATGGCCCGTCTGTCAGGGGTTCGGTGATTGCTGATTCCGGAAGTAGAGCTACTGGAATCGCAGTGTCCGCAACTTCTGACATCAAAGATGTTGCGCTGGCGGTGTCCTCAAATGGAGCGGGAGTGACTTCCTGCCGAGATAGAGGCAGATCGGGGAGTGGGGTTTGTGGTGAGTCCAAAGTATTGAGGTCCTTCCGGCTGTCTTGAATTTACATGAAAAATGTTACCTGCTGTTGGCTATCGACTGTCACGATAGAGTGCGTCGGGCGAGGCGCCGTGCCTCCATCGAAGCTGTGCAGTAGCTTGACGGTAGAATTGGGCCGGAGGAAGAGGTCGATCATGAGCGGGACAAAGAAACCGCGGCCACAGCTGCCGAAGATATCCGAGGAGATGAAAGTCTGGTCTGCGATGTTAGCCACTGAGATGGCTGGATGGCCTAGCGTCACGACCAGGCCCATGTTCGGTCTCACCGCGTTCTATCGCAAAGGCGTGATCTTCGCGGTGCTGCCAAAAACACGGGGCATGAACTCTTCTAGCTCACTGGCGTTCAAGATTCCTGCGGCTTCGCCCCGGGTGCTTGCGCGGTTGCAGCGTGATGCTCATATTCAAGAGACTGAGATGCAGGCAGCGAAGTGGTTTTCGCTTGAGATGAAAACGGATGGTAATTTACGTAACGCATTGGAGTGGCTGGGTGAAGCTTATGAGGTGGCGGGGAAGAAAGGGAAAGCTTGAGAGGTCGAGCGGCCGGCAGGAATGCCCGCCCGCACAAGCAGATCTTCCCACTGAGTTTTGTGGCTTATGTCATTTTCGCACGGGTGAGGGCGCCCGAGCCTCCATATTGTTATGCGCCGCGGAGCGTGCCGTTGAAATGCTGGGTCAGGGCTTGCCCTGTGTAGGATTTTTTCACGCGCGCGACTTGCTCCGGGGTGCCTTGCGCGACTAAGCGGCCACCGTCTTCGCCGCCCTCTGGTCCCAGGTCAATGATCCAGTCGGCGTTGCGGATGACGTCGAGATTGTGCTCGATGATGATGACTGTGTTGCCGAGATCGGTGAGGCGATGGAGAACGTCGAGTAGCTTGCTGACGTCTTCGAAATGGAGTCCGGTGGTGGGCTCGTCGAGGAGGTAGATAGTTTTTCCGGTCTGGCGTTTGCTGAGTTCGCGCGCGAGTTTAATGCGCTGGGCTTCACCGCCGGAAAGCGTCACAGCGGATTGACCCAGGTGAATGTAGCCGAGTCCAACGTCCACCATGGTTTGCAGTTTTTGGCGCGCTCCGGGGATATTTTCGAGCAGTTGGAGCGCGTCGGAAATTGGCGTTTCGAGCAACTCTGCAATCGAGCAACCCTTGTAACGAACGGCGAGAGTTTCATGGTTGTAGCGCTTGCCGCCGCAGACCTCGCAGACTACGTAAACATCCGGCAGAAAATTCATTTCAATCCGGCGCTGGCCTTCGCCCTGACAGGCCTCACAGCGTCCCCCTGTTACGTTGAAGGAGAAGCGTCCCGGCTTATAACCACGCTCGCGAGATTCGGGCAGCATGGCGTAGATATCGCGAATCTGGCTGAAGACGCCGGTGTATGTTGCTGGATTGGAACGTGGCGTGCGTCCAATCGGTGATTGATCGATGCGGATGATCTTATCGACATGTTCGAAACCAGAGATGGACTTGTGGCCTCCGGCATCTTCGCGCGAGCGGTAGAGTTTCTTTGCCAATGCGCGATACAGGATGTCGTTGACCAGCGTGGATTTGCCGGAGCCGGAGACACCAGTGACCACTGTCATGACACCGAGCGGAAATACGACATCGAGATTTTTCAGGTTGTTTTCTCGCGCGCCGAGGATAGCGATGGACTTTCCATTCATTTGACGGCGTTGCGCCAGCATGGGAATTTGCTTGTGGCCGGACATATAGGAGCCGGTCAACGACCCAGCCGTGTCCATAATTTGTTGAGGCGTACCACTGGCTACGAGATTCCCGCCGTGACGTCCGGCACCGGGTCCGAGGTCAATGACATAATCGGCGCGGCGGATTGTATCTTCGTCGTGTTCTACAACCAGCACTGTATTACCGAGAGCTTTCAACGACTCCAGCGCCGCGAGGAGGCGTCCGTTGTCGCGATGATGCAGGCCAATCGAGGGCTCGTCGAGGACGTAGAGCACGCCGCGAAGCTTGGAGCCAATTTGCGTGGCGAGCCGGATGCGCTGGCCCTCGCCGCCGGAAAGCGTCGCCGCGGAGCGGTCGAGTGAAATATAGTTGAGGCCGACAGCATTCAGGAACTCCAGGCGCTCGCGGATTTCGTGCATCACGCGTCCAGCAATGATTTCGTCACGACCCTTGAGAACGATTTTCTTCGCGGTTTCCAGCGCGCGCGAAACGGGTAGAGCGGTGAAATCGGCGATCGACATGCCGTTGACCTTTACTGCGAGGCTCTCGGGGCGCAGGCGGCGTCCTTGGCAAACCGGGCATACCGTGGCAGACATGTGCTCCATGAGCGATTCGCGGTAACGGTCGGAAGTGGATTCCTCAAGAGCGCGCTTCAGGTAGGAGAGAATTCCACGGAAGCCGGTCTTTGGAATTTTAGTCGTCGGAGCTTTTGCCTCCGCGTTACCATTGGCGGCTGCTTGCTCGCCGTACAAGAACATGTTTTGCGCCTTCACCGTCAGTTGATCGAAGGGGAGACGCAGGTCGATGTTGTGCGCCTTGGCGGCGATCTCGATCATATGGATGAGATTGGCAGACGCCGATCCGGGGCCGAGGGCGCCGTCAAGCAGCGGCTTCGACCAGTCGTTGATGATCTTCTCGGGATCGAAATCGAATTTGCTGCCGAGGCCATGGCATTCGGGGCACGCACCGTACATGCTGTTGAACGAGAACGAGCGCGGCTCGAGTTGCGCCACGCTGATGCCGCAATCGGGGCAGGCGAGCTTGGACGAGTAAAGTTGCTCCTCGCCCCCGACGATGGCGACCTGTACCAACCCGTCCGCGAGTTTCATGGCAAGCGCGACACTGGTTTCCAGCCGGCTCTCGATTCCCGGCTTAACCAGCAGGCGATCCACGACGATTTCCACGGTGTGATTCTTGCGCTTGTCGAGCTGCAGATCGTCTTCCAGGCTGACGATCTCGCCGTCAACGCGTGCGCGAGTGAAGCCCTGCTGGACAAGCTTCTCCATTTCCTTTTTGAACTCGCCTTTGCGTCCGCGCACGATGGGCGCGAGGATCATGACGCGGTCTTCCGGCTTCAACGCGAGCACGCGATGAACGATCTGGTCGGCCGACTGGCGGGCAATCTCATGTCCGCAGTTGGGGCAGTGCGGTTTGCCGATGGAAGCGTACAAAAGGCGAAGATAATCGTAGATTTCAGTAATTGTGCCCACGGT
>CAZUCC010000051.1:30094-30545 GCA_964619065.1 uncultured Acidobacteriaceae bacterium
GGGCGGGGTTTGTGGGTGTGGGGGTGCTGGTGAGGGGGGGGTGGGGTTGTTGGGTTTTGGGTTCAATGGAAAGGTTGGGGGTGGGGCCGTGTGTGCCATCGACGTCGGGGCGTTCAATTTGGTCCAAGAACTGGCGGGCGTAGGCGGAGAGGCTCTCGACGTAGCGGCGCTGGCCTTCGGCGTAAATCGTGTCAAACGCCAGGGACGACTTGCCGGAACCGCTAAGGCCGGTGATGAGGGTTAGGGTGTTGCGGGGGATTTCGACGTCGATGTTTTTGAGGTTGTGCTGGCGAGCACCGCGCACGGTAATGGAGGTAATGGGCATCGATCGACGAGCTTTTATTTGGTAACTGGTCCTTCCGTAATATGGACGGGCGCCCCAGAGAGGGCTGAGAGTGTAAGGAGACAACTCTACTCAAGTATCTTATTTGCTAATAGAGCAGAGCGTCAA
>CAZUCC010000052.1:0-28132 GCA_964619065.1 uncultured Acidobacteriaceae bacterium
TCGCGATCTGATGCACTTCAAGCAGCACATTGCTTTAAAGTACGCCGAGCTCACATATTTTGGTCTGTGGTTTACTCCTCTGCGCGAATCGCTCGACGCGTTTGTCGCCAGCACGCAGGGAGAAATCACGGGAACGGTTACCCTTTCGCTCTACAAGGGCAATGTCTCGATCGTGAGCCGCCATTCCGAATACTCACAGTACCGCACGGACCTGGCCGCATTCACGATGGGCGATAGCTACGACCAGAAGGACGCCGCTGGTTTCATCCGCATTCTCGGACTGCCGGCCCGCTCACGTGCCATGGCGCTGGCGAAATCCGGAGCGGAGGTCGCGCAATGAAGATGTGGTCAGGCCGCTTTCGCCAGCCGCTCGATCCCGAGTTCGAGCGTTGGCAGCGGTCGTTCCCCTTCGATTGCCGCTTGTTGCCCTACGAGCTGGCGGCGAGCCGCGCCCATGCGCAGGCTCTGAAGAATGCGGGGATTTTAGCCTCGGAGGAACTGATTTCCATTCTTCAGGGCCTCGACCAGATTGCGGCCCAGGCGGCTTCCCCGGTGTTTCTTGAGGACAGCGAGGCTGAGGACATCCACCATTTTGTGGAGAAGCACCTGGTCGCGCTCATTGGAGACATCGGATTCAAGCTGCATAGTGGCCGCAGCCGCAACGAACAGATTGCGACGGATCTCCGCCTGTACGTTCGTGCCAATATTGATCAACTGCGAGTTTTACTCGCGGATTGGATCGACGCCTGTCTTGACCGAATCGAGGGCGCCGCCAATGCTGCTATACCTTCGTATACGCATCTACAGCGCGCCGAACCGGTGCTGGTGGCGCACTGGCTGCTCAGCTATGTGGAAATGTTCGAGCGCGATGCGGATCGGTTGGGTGACTGTCGTAAGCGCGTGAACGTTTGTCCTCTGGGCTCCGGACCGGTTGCAGGCGCAACGCTGCCCCTCGACCGTGCTGCCATGGCTGCTGCTCTTGAGTTTGACGCTCCCACGGCGAACAGCATGGACGCCACCAGCGACCGTGACTTTGTTCTTGAATTCGTAAATGTGCTTTCTCTGCTCGCGCTGCATTGGAGCCGCTTTGCCGAGGAGATGATTCTTTTTTCCACGCAGGAATTCGGTTTCGTGCAATTGCCTGAAGCGTATTCCACTGGCAGCAGCGCGATGCCGCAGAAGAAGAATCCCGATCTGCTCGAGCTGATGCGAGGCAAGGCTGCCCGCATTCTCGGCCATGCCAATACACTACTAATCGCGGTCAAGGGCTTACCTCTGGCTTACAACAAAGACTTGCAGGAAACACAGGAGCCCTTGTTCGATGCCACTGAGACTGCGCTCGCACTCTTGCCGATGGCAGCCGGATTTATGCGGTCTGTGGAATTTGATCTTGAGCGTATGGAATCAGCCGCGCGAACCGGCTTTCTGAATGCGTGGGCCGCTGCCACATATCTTGTGCGGCGCGGAGTTCCATTCCGCTTGGCGCATGAGCAAGTAGGCAAGGCTGTTCAATTGTGCTTGGAGAAGAGTTGCGAACTGCAGGATTTGCCTCTAGCCACCCTGCAGGAACTTCACCCAGCCTTCGGCGCGGATTTCCCGGCTAGCCTGGAACTGCGGGCTGTACTCGAAGTACACGACGTTGCAGGGGGAACGGCTCCGGTGCGTGTGCGGCAGGCAATCTTGGCGGCGCGAAGGAAGTCCGCGGCCTTACGAGAGGGAGTCCATGTCCACGCGTGAAGCGATTCTTCCTGATGCGGAGCATATTCATCGCCTCATCGCTGCCTACTCCGGCGATGGCACATTGCTGCCCCGCAGCCTGGCGGAAATCTGCGAGAACGTTCGGGACTTCGTCGTGATTGAGCGGGATGGCCGTATTGTCGGTTGTGGCGCACTCCATCTCTATGGTCCGCATCTTTCGGAGATACGTTCCATCACCGTCGATCCGGAGTATCAGCACGCAGGATGCGGGCGGCAGCTTGTGGATGCACTGTTGGAACAGGCGGAAAAGCATCAAGTAAGCTGTGTTTGCCTGTTCACACGCGCCCCGGAATTCTTCGCGCGTCTGGGTTTTACCGAAGCCATTCGCGAGAGCCTGCCCGACAAGATCAATAAAGACTGCTGCAATTGTCCCCGCCTTAACTGTTGCGACGAGGTGGCGATGGTGCGTGGCGAAGTGCCCCGCTATTCCATGTTGTCGGATTCCGTTAGCCCTCTCGTGAGACTTCAGGCATGAGAGAAGTGCGCCGCTCTCCCGAGCAGATTCTTCTGCCCGAAGGTTTCTCATTTGCCGCGGTCGCTGCGGGCATTAAGGCAAGCGGTCGTCCGGATCTCGCTTTGGCGGAAACATGCGAAGGTGCCACGTCTGCCGCCGTGTTCACGAAAAATCGCGTGGCTGCCGCCCCCGTCGAGGTGGGCCGCGCCGTTCTGAAGAGCTCCAGAGGACGCATCCGCGCCGTGCTGGTCAACTCCGGCAATGCCAACTGCGCCACGGGCCCCGGAGGCAGGGCTGCCTGCGAACTCGTGTGCAAGGACGCCGCGCGCTTGTTAGGATTCCGCCGCGAGCAAGTTTTCCCTTCTTCCACGGGGATCATCGGAGTGCCGCTGCCGTCCAACAAGATACTGGCAAAGCTGCCTGAATTGTTGGCCGCTCGGAGCGCCACCGAGGAATCGGCCCGCGCTTTTGCCAACGCCATCCTCACCACGGACACGCGTCTTAAGGTAGCGTCAGCGCAAATCAAAGTCGGCGGGAAGCCAGTCACGCTGCTGGGTGTGGCCAAGGGGTCCGGGATGATCCATCCCAAAATGGCGACCATGCTGGCCTACATCTTTACGGACGTGGGTGCGTCCGCAAGCGAATTGCAACAGCTTCTTCGGAGCTCTACCGAGGAAAGCTTCAACTGCATTTCAGTGGATGGCGACACCTCTACCAATGACACTGTCTTGCTGGTAGCGAGCGGCAAGAGTGGCGTGAAGCTCGGGGCATCTATACGAGCGAAGTTTTCCAAGGTCTTACAGAGTGTCTGTGGCTCCTTGGCGGAACAGGTTGTGAGCGATGGTGAAGGTGCGAAGCACGTAATTCATTTGTCGATTGAGCAGGCCAAGAATCGTGAGGAAGCGCTTCGCGTGGCGCGGTCGCTCGCACATTCACCGCTCGTCAAAACGGCCTGGGCGGGAGCCGATCCCAACTGGGGCCGGATCCTGTCGGCGATTGGAAACAGCGGGGTGCTGATCGATCCTGCTCGCATCAAGATTTTTATTGCAGACCAGATGGTGTGCCGCAATGGGGCTTTCCAACCATTTGACGAAAGGCGTGCCCATGAGCACTTATCACAGCCCGATTGCGAGATTCGCGTGCAACTCCAACGTGGACGTACAAAACTGCTGTTCCTGACCACGGACCTCACCGCGGAGTATGTCCACATCAATGCTGACTACTCCACGTAAGATAGAGCAGGCATCACAGAGCTAGCGAACGGAAGACGCGATCCCACTATGGCTGAAAATTCGGCTGACATTCCGCATTGGAGCACTCCGCTCTGGAGCACTGAGGATCAAGCCGCGCGGCTTGCGGAGCTAACGGCCGGCACGGGCGACCCCGTGAAGGATCTGCCGCTTCGCCGCGACGTGCGCTTTCTGGGAAAGCTTCTGGGCAGCGTGCTCGTCGAACAAGAAGGGGATCGGCTCTTCAATGTTGTGGAGCAACTGAGACGTCTGCTTATCGAACATCGGGAGCAGATAGTAGCCGGAGCCTCTTCTGGCAAGTCAAGAGGCGGCGCGAGCGGACTCGCGCAGGCTCGCGAAATCATAGCGCATCTTAATATTGAGGATGCTTACCGGGTCACCAAAGCCTTTGCCATTTATTTCGAGCTTACCAACCTTGCGGAAACTAACCACCGCAAGCGCCGCCGCCGTGCTTCGAAATCTCGCTCGGATAGCCCTCCTTTGCCGGGCTCGTTTCGCGGTACGCTGGTCCGCCTGAAATCTTCGGGACTCGGTCTGGATGCATTGCTGGATGCGCTCCGTTGTGTTCAAGTGACACCCGTCTTTACGGCGCATCCTACCGAGGTAACAAGGCGTACGGTCCTGGTGAAGCGCCGCCGCATTGCCCGCTGCCTTGAGCTGTTGGATAATCTGCCGCTTTCCCCCGCTGACGCGCTCGAATACGAATCGCAAATTCTGGCGGAGATTACCGCTCTCTGGCAGACCGATGAAGTTCGTCTCAAAAGGCCGACCGTCAATGACGAGATCCACATGGGCCTCGACTACTTTCCCATGATCCTTTTCGATACGGTGCCGCGTCTCTATGCCGAACTCGAAGACTCACTGCGCGACGTTTACGGGGTTGCGCTCAGCGTGCAAAACTTGCCGGACGTGCTGCGTTTCGGCTCGTGGATCGGTGGGGACCGTGATGGCAACCCGTTTGTCACCGCCGCGAGTACGCGTCTCGCGCTACAGCGTGCCCGTACCCTGATTCTGGATCATTATCTGACGGAGACGTTCCGGTTGTCGGATCAGCTCAGTCCTTCTGTCCGCCGGGTGGGTGCGTCGGAGCGGTTGCTGGTTCGCGTCCAGGAGTACGCCTCGACCCTGGGGCAGGAGCATTCGCGATGGATGCGTATTTCCGGTGCGGAAGTTTATCGCTGCTTTCTGGATTTTGTTGCCGCGAGACTACGTTTCACTCGTGAAACTCCAGCCTGCGAGCATGCCTATGCTTCCGCGGCAGAGTTTGACAGCGATTTGGTCCTCGTCAGAAAAAGCCTGGCCACGAACCGCGCCGAACGCCTGGCTGAGCTACTGGTCGATCCTCTCCTGCGCAAGGTTCGCACCTTTCATTTTCACTTGAACATTCTCGATATCCGTCAACATTCGAGCATCCACGCGCAGGCACTCGCAGAGCTTGCGGCCGCTGTGTCACCGGTAACCGTTGAACCTTCCCTATCCAAATCTTCTTTGTCCGAATCTTCCTTGTCCGGACCAGCTTTGGAAGAAGAACTATCTCCGCAGTCGGTCGAGCTGTTGGAAACACTGCGCACCGTTGCGGAGCTGAAGAAGGTGTATTCGCCTCATGCCATCCAGAACTTTGTGATCAGCAACGCTCAATCGGAGCACGACATATTTGCCGTCGTGCAGTTGGCGCGGCTGTGTGGTGTGAGTGTGGCGGGCACTGGGAATGCCCCAGGTCTCAAGCCTGTGCCACTCTTTGAATCGATTGAAGCTTTGCGAGCCGCTCCGGATACCATGCAGCGCGTGTGGACTTCCGCCGCCTATCAACCTTTACTCGATTCCTGGTCGCGCTCGCAAGAAGTGATGCTGGGCTATTCCGACTCCAACAAAGATGGCGGAATGCTGACCAGCACATGGGAACTCTACAAGACGCAGCGGGAACTGCACCGCGTGGCGCGTGCGTGCGACGTGAGGCTCCGCCTTTTTCATGGGCGCGGTGGCACGGTTGGGCGCGGCGGCGGACCCACGCATGCCGCCATCATTGGCCAGCCTCCAGGCGACTTCAGCGGGGAAATTCGCATCACTGAGCAGGGAGAAGTGCTGAATTGGAAGTATTCCGATCCTGTGCTCGCCGAATGGAATTTAGAATTGATGATTGCAGCTTCACTCGAAGCGGTGACGCTCGGCAGCAAGCCGCCACTGGCAGCGGAACAGCAGTGGACCGAGACGATGGATGCGATGTCGCAAGATGCCTTTGCGTTTTATCGTGAACATATTGTCGACAACCCGGAAGTTCTCGCCTACTTCGAGCAAGCCACGCCCGTGAATGAGATGGAACACGCACAAATGGGATCGCGTCCTGCGCGCCGCTCCACCAGCCGCAGTCTCCAGGATCTCCGCGCCATTCCGTGGGTTTTCGGCTGGATGCAGAGCCGCCACGCCGTTCCTGCATGGTTCGGCGTGGGCTATGCTTTCGAACGCTTTGTCAATCGGGGTCCGGAGCAGGCGCAGCTTCTCCGGGATATGTTGGGTGCCTTTCCGCTCTTTTCCAACATGGTGAGTAATGTAGAACTGGCGATGGCCAAAGCCGACCTTACCATTGCCAGGCTCTACGCGGATCTAGTCACCGATGTTGGTATTCGCGAGCGTGTTTTCGGAATGCTGCAGGAAGAGTTCGAGCGCACGCGCCGCGTCCTCTTATCCATCACTGGTCAAGGAGAGTTGATCGAAAGAAACCCGGTTCTCTTCCGCTCCATCCGGTTGCGCAACCCGTACGTCGATCCCATGAGCCTGGTGCAGGTCGATCTGCTGCGCAGAAAGCGCAGCGGTGCGCCGGAAGAGACGCTCAACTACGCGCTGGGCGCAACCATCAATGGCATTGCCGCCGGCCTGCACAATACGGGGTGATCCCCACAAGATGAATTTCGGGGCGTTACTCCGTGTTCACAGATTTCACCAAATTTCGCGGACTATCCACATTCACGCCGTTGAGCACGGCGAAATGATACGAGAAGAGTTGCAGAGGCACGGTCTCCAGCAATGGAAGCAACAGCTCGACTGCTGGCGGTATGGTGATCACGTGCTCAGCCAGCGCGCCGACTTCGCGATCTCCTTCCGAAGCTAGAATAACCGGCTGCCCGCCCCGTTGGTTCACGTATTTCAGCACATCCAGTGTCTTTTTATAGCGAAGCAACGAGTCCGGATCGCCGCGATCATGCGTTGCGAGCATCACGACCGGAAGCTGCTCATCCACCAACGCAAGGGGACCATGCCTAAGTTCTCCCGTCGGTATACCTTCTGCGTGCACATAAGAAGCTTCTTTCAGCTTCAGAGCGCCTTCACGAGCAATGGGGTAATGTGCGCCACGTCCCAAAAACAAGAACGCCTTGGCATGCTGATGTACTTTTGCAATTGTCAGCGCCTGCGCATCCCATGCTTGCAAGGATTTCTCGATAATCACCGGAATTTCAGCCAACCGGTTCAAGTGAACGCGCGTCACTTCGGAGGTCATGCGTCCCCGCTTGCGCGCCAGAAACAGAGCGAAGAGGTAGAGCACTGTGAGCTGCGCCGTAAAACTCTTGGTCGCTGGCACAGCTTTTTCCAGGCCGGCATGGGTGTGCAGCGCCGCGCTCGCCTCGCGCACAATCGTAGACTCTGCCACGTTGGAAATGCCAACCGTCTTGGCGCCGCGGTTTGCGGCCTCACGCTGCGCCGCAATTGTATCCGCCGTTTCTCCAGACTGCGTAATCACCACAACAATAGGGTCTGCTCCAGCATGCGTAGAGCGGTAACAATACTCGCTGGAATACTCCACGTCCACGGCTACACCTGCCAAGTCCTCCATCATGATTTCGCCGACCAGTCCCGCGTGGCGGCTCGACCCACTGGCCGCAATGATGATCTTCTTGAACGCGAGCAATGCGTTCTCGATGGGATGCAGCATGTTCGGGAAGAGCGTGTCCCCCTCCACGTTGCGGCGGATGGTTTCCCGGATGGTGTGGGGCTGCTCATAGATTTCGCGCAGCATTTCGTGCGGGAAAGAGCGGACATCCATGGGTTGATCTAGCACGGGTTGGTCTAGCAAGGTCTTTTCGGCCATGGGGCGTGCGATTTGCCTCCAGTCGAAGTGTACGTGGTGGATACGAGGCTGAGCAATAGCTTTAGTGAAACGATTCAATATGATAAATACGCTCTTCTGGGCCTCCACTTCTGTAAGTGACTATTGAAGTTCTATATCTCGTGTCTTGTCGCATACGGTGTGGGCCCGCAGACACGCTCTAGTAATGGGCCGGTTCCGGAATCTCCTTCTTTTTCAATGGAGAAGTATTGGCCAACCGGGTGCTCTCTCTTGGAGACGTTACTAAGTTGGGTTTATAGTTCATGTCCTCAAGCAGAAAATTTATGGAGTCCAAGGTTCGCCTCCGAATTCGGAAGATTGCCCTTGCCAGCCTGGCCTTATTGGCGGCGGGAGTCTTGGCCGTGGGTTGGCGAGCCAGGATGGCGCTTTACCAGGCCACCGAAGAAGTCCGCTCGGAAAACGAAATCCGGTTTACCGTACGACCGGTACCGGCTGCTCCGGACAGCGGCTTCCAGAGCATCAGCTCCCCCGCCGTCTTTCAGCAAGCGGCCGAGTTCCAAGGGCATCTCTACGTGGCAGGTCCCGCTGCGCTTTGGGAGTACGGCGAGGGAGGCACGCTTCTCCATCGCTACGATTTAGGACGCGAGTTGCCCGCTTCACCATTGGTGGCCATTGCACCGGCTGTTTTGGCGCACGCAGGCGGGCCCGAACTCGTGATTGCTACAGCTCAGGAAGGCGTACTGGCATTCAATGGCCGCACTTTCCGCCAGATTTATCCCGAAGACGCCGAGGCCCGGGCTGTCACTGCAATCCTTCCTCTGGCCTCCGGGCACTTGCTGATGGGAACCCGAAAAAGAGGCGTACTCCTTTACGACGGCAAGCAGATTACCGCGCTGCACCCAACGCTCTCCAGCCTTTACGTTACATCCTTGGCAGGCACGGAATCGGATTTGTGGGCTGGAACTTTGGATCGCGGTGTCTTCCATTGGCATGCGGGTGAGACCGAGTCGTTTGCCGACGAGCAAGGCCTGCCGGATTCCCAGGTGCAATCCCTCGCTCTGTCCGGGGAGAGCACCTTCGTCGGTACGGTTCTGGGGGTAGCGGTGTTCGATCGCGGCCGTTTTTCCCGGGTCCTGGCCCCCGGAGTTTTCGCGAGCGCCATGACGGTAAAGCAGGGAACTCTCTACGTTGGTTCGGAAGATGAAGGCGTGCTTACGATTCCACTCGAGGCGCGGCGTCCGGGCGCCGTGCATGGAGGTATGGACTCTTCGAGCGTAGCAGCGAGCCTAACGGAAGTCCGGCAATTCTTTGATTCCGGTGACGCGCTCTTGGCCCTGACCCGGAGTGGTTTGTATCGCAAAGGCGCTCACGGTGCAGGCTGGCAGCCAGTGTTGCAGACCGGGCCCGCCATCCTCACCGACCGCAACGTCTCCGCCTTGGCCGTAGCTGGGGATGGCCGACTGTGGATTGGATATTTCGACCGTGGTCTCGATGTTCTCGATCCTGAACGAAATCAAGCCACGCATTCCGAGGACGACCATGTCTTCTGTGTCAATCGCATCCTCGCCAATTCCCGTGCAGGGACGGTCGATGTCGCCACCGCCAACGGACTGGTGCGCTTTGATGCCTTGGGAAACCAGCAGCAGGTTCTAACGCGGGCCGACGGCCTCATCACTGATCACGTGACGGACGTCGCGCTCTACCGCGACGGTTTGGCGGTGGCCACGCCCGCGGGTCTCACGTTTCTCGACGCCGGCGGAGCCCGCAGCATGTATGCCTTTCATGGCCTGGTCAACAACCACGTGTATGCCTTGGGAGCCGCGGGCGATGAACTTTTAGTCGGTACGCTCGGAGGCCTTTCTATGGTTGAGAAGGAAGGTGTGCGGACCAACTACACTACAGCCACCTCTTCGCTAACCCACAACTGGATCACGGCTGTGGTGCGGGTTGGCGGTGAGTGGATGGTCGGCACCTACGGAGCGGGAATTCTCGGTCTCGACAGTGTGGGGCATTTCCACCCGTTCGAAAATGCCACAGGAAAATTCGAAGTGAACCCCAATGCCATGTTCGTCACGGAGCGACACGTGTTGGCGGGCACGCTGGGAAAGGGCTTGTATGTTCAGGACCGGGACTCCGGGCGCTGGTCTGTGATAACCCGCGGTTTGCCGTCTTTGAACGTGACCGCACTCGCAGTCAGCAACGGATATCTCTATGTCGGCACAGAAAACGGTCTCGTCCGAATTTCCGAGCAGAATTTGCAGCCATGAAGAAAACGATTCTTGCTGTTTCGACGATGTTGATATTGGCGTCTCTCTTGTACGCAGACGCAGGCATCCTTATTCCGCGCGACAAGGCGCAGCCGAATCCTGCTGTGCTCTCTCTGCAAGACATGGAAATCATGGTCCGCATCGATAACGGCGATGCTCGGGTCTTTGTGCGGCAGATATTCGAGAACCACACGGGAAGGATCGAGGAAGGGAACTACGTGTTTGCCCTTCCCAGCCATGCCACGATCTCGGATTTCGCTGTGTGGGACGGTCCGGTGCGAATCCCCGCGGTTGTTCTCGAGCGCAAACGTGCCGAGGAAATCTACACGCAGCTGAAACAGCAGGCGATTGACCCCGGTCTCTTGCAGATGGGCGAGCGCGGAGAGGAAGAAGCCCAGCTCAGCTCCGTCTTCAGTGCGCGGATCGTGCCCATTCCTGCCTATGGGACCAAGCGCCTGGAGATTGAATATCACGAGTCCATCCCGGTCGAGAATCTGAAGTCGTACTTTGCTCTGCCGCTTCATCCGGATGCCTATCAAGCCCAGGTGGCGCGGCATCTGCGCATTAATTTCGAATTGCGCACAGCCCATGAGATTCGCGGGTTCGCCGCACCAGCGAAGATGTTTCTCCTCCATTTCGAAAGCAACGACGCGCATGGGGTGAAAGCGAGCTTCGAAGGACAGAACGTCAATCTTGCCGAAGACTTCGTGATCACGTACGAACTGGACCCCACTAGCGCTGATACTCTGCAAATTTTGACGAACCGGACCCCGGTGAGTGCTGCGCCCTCGCCCACCGAAATCTCTCCTTTGCGCAGTACCAATGAGCCGGGTTTCTTTGAGGCGGAAGCGCTTTTGGGATACGGCGCGAATACTACCGGCGGCGCGACGACACCCGCGAGTGCTCCAAGGTCGGTCGTTATCCTGCTGGATACGTCGCTGTCCATGCAGTGGGAGAAACTGGAACGCAGCTACCAGGCACTCGAAACCCTGTTACGAACGCTACGGCCCACCGATCGTTTCAACCTGCTTTTGTTCAACAATCAAGTGCAGACATTTCAGCCCGCAACAGTCCCGGCTGATCCAGCCAATATTCAGAAGGCGCTCGATTTTGTGCGCTTGAGCCGGCTGCGTGGTGGCACCAACATTCAGGCTGCGCTCGATTCCGGACTCAAGCAGTGCTCCGCCTCGGATGGCGGAAGTCCGTACCTAGTTTTGTTGAGCGATGGCGGAGCAACCCGGGGACCTATCCAGACCAGCAAACTTGCGTCCTGGTACGGAGCAAGCTGGAAACAGCTTCCAGAAACGCAACGCCCGCGCACCTACATCTTTGGCGTTGGGGACGACGCCAATCTGCCTTTGCTGCGCCTTCTCGCGCGCCAGGACGGGTTGCTGGAGAATGTGCTGACCACCGAGCCCATTGATTTCAAACTGAACTCTTTCATTTCAAAAATTGGGCGAAGCCCAGTCGGCCAGTTGCGGCTCAGTGTCACTCCGGAGTCTGCGGTGGATGCTGTCTATCCGCTGCAGGCTTCCGTTTTCTCTGGAGCGCTGGCCTCCTGGGTTGGACGCTATCAAACACCGCGTGAGGGTGTTGCGTTTTCTGTCCAGGGAGTGCGTGACGGTGCAGCACTCGCTCTTTCGAGCAAGGCTACGCTGCCGCGCGCGTCCTCCGAACACCCGCAACTCCCGCGGCTCTGGGCACGCGCCCGTGTCGATGCCTTGCTGGACAAGATCGCTCGCGAGGGCGAGGACACGGCGACCATTGATGAAATCATTCGCCTGGCGCGCCAATACAAGTTTGTGACGCCCTATACGTCCTTCCTCGCGGCCCCGCGCGCTCTCCTGCGTCCGCGCGTGATCCGCCCCGGCGACCCCGTTCTCCGTGTGAGAACCGATGAATCAATCTCCTCTGTGATCGCATTGTTCCCATTTGGGCTCGTACAGCAGCTTCGGCATCTGCCATCGGAAGACATCTGGCAGACCCGCTTCCTCGCACCCACCGACATGCGGGATGGAACCTATTCCGTGCGGCTTGTGCTGCGTGACCGCCTCGGCCACACCTATCGCGAGTCGAAGACGTTTGTGATTGCGAGCCAGCCGCCCGTGATCCAGATCAAGCTTCCGCGAAAACGATTCCATGCGGGTGAGGTCGTAGACCTGGAGGTGAGCGCCTCGCAAAGCACGCGAACGCTGGTCGCGCGCCTCGAGGACATTCCTCCCGTTGCGCTCAAGTGGGACGCGCGGGCAGGAACGAACACAGGGCAGCTCATGATTCCGTCGCAAATGATTCCCGGAACCTATCGGCTGGCTGTGACTGCGGAAGACATCGCCCACAACACCGGGACGCAGGAGGTGCAAATTGAGGTCCTTCCGTAGCTATGCGCGAATCCGCCTGTCGTGGCTGTGCCTCACCGCTGTCTTGGCACTCGTTGTGGGATTGGTCGTTCCCGCCCTCGGGGAATTGCCCGCTTGGATTCGAAACACCGAGGCGGGGACAAAAATCGAAGCAGCGCTCTTCCGGTTGATGGCGCTTCCTGGCGCCGATGTGTTGTTTCGCAGGCCTCCGCATGAGACTCGGGAGGCGCTCGGAGATTTGATCAAGACCCAGCCGCAAGAGGCCGCGCTCTACGCTCTGCGCGCCCGGGAGGACGAGCAACAACTGGATTTTGCCGGAGCAGAAGCGGACTGGAAGCACTACGTCGAATACTCCGCAAATCCCTCCAAGGGTAGTACGGTCACGTCCGCCGCCCAGATCGCTCTCGCAGACTTTTATCATCGACGTTTACGCCCGCAAGAAGAGATTCACACATTGTCGGAGATTGCGACGGCGCCGCCGGATGCGTCGGAAAAACTCACTCCCGTTACCGAGCAGTGCTCCTGGAAGGCGTTCGAGCGCATCTTCGGCATCATCCGCGCTCAGGGTCTGCCCCAGGAGACCTCAGTTGCCCAGTATCGTGCCTGGATTGCTCGCTACCCGAACGAGAAAGCACTCTTCTCGCGCTTCCTGGATTACCTGATTGCGCGGAAGGACTACTCGGCTGCCAACAAACTGGTCGCGGACTATCAAACGCACTTTCCTCAAGATGAAGTCTTCCCGGTCAAGGCGAAAGCCCTGCTCGAGTATCAGCAGGGTTCGCTCCAGCAGGGTCTAACCGTCTACGAACACACATTTCAGCCGCTTTGGGAGCCTGAGCTAGTCAAAAGTTATTTTGACTTGCTCACCCAGACCCGGAGTCTGCGCAAATTCCTGGATCAGGCTCGCGCCAAATTGAATGCGAACCCGGAAGACTTAGATGCAACCGCGCGAGTTTTCTATTACTACCAGCAGCAAGGCAAGTTGGATGCAGCGCAACGGACGATCACCGATTTCCGCCTGCATAAGGAAGCTTCCAAGTCGGAATGGACTGCGCAAGAGCTTTACGTCTGTGCGCGCCTGCTGGAGGAGATACATTCCTACCCTGAGTCTGCCCGCTACTACTACGGCCTGTACAACAGCAAGGGCATGAGCGACGCGCAGGAGCGCGCTTTGGCGGGACTCACCAATCTCCTGTTAACTGCCCCCGAGACTCCGATCCGGCTCGGTTCGGGCGAAATCTCGATGTACCGCGATATCGCGACACTCGATCAAGGCCCGGGGTTTCTCAATGGAATTCTCTCTCTCATCTTGAACACGACGGCTCCGGCCAGCCGATTTTCCGAAGAAGAGCAACGCGCTGTGCCGTATTTTCATCGCGCCCGTGCCGCGGAATTGCTTGCTTTGTTGGACGCCAACTTTCCGAAGGCCAGCCGCCGCGCTGAACTGCACGCACAGCTCCTTGAGTTCTACGCAAATTCCGGCGAAAGCGACGCAGTGATTCGCGGTGGCCGCGATTTTCTTACCCATTTCGCAAACGCTCCCGAGCGTACGCCGGTTGCCTTGCTGATGGCCGATGCCTATGCGCGTAACAGCAAGCCTGACGATGAATTCGCAATTTACGATTCCGTGCTCCAGGAACTCGCGGCCAAAGCGGACAAAGTACCGCTCGGAGAGCGAGCGAACGCTTACGGGGTTTCAGCGGGTGCCGGAGAGGACGTACCCGACGCCACTTCGGAAGAAGGGGAAGACGAGGGCCAAGACGGCAGCAATGCCGGTGGCGAAAACCAAGCTCCGTCGAGAGCAAAGCCGGGAAACCGGGCGTTTCAAGTGAGCGCCGTGACCGTGACAACGCAAACCGGTGCGCGATCACCAGAGTACGCTCGTGTGCTCGAACGTTATTTGGCCCGGCTCGCTGAACTGAAGCAAACGCGAAAAGCGCTGCAAGTCCTCCGCGGAGAAATCGAGCGCGACCCGGATGATCCTGGTCTCTATGAGCGTCTGGCTGTGTTTCTTGAGCAGAACAAATTAGGCACAGAACAGGAAGAAATCTATCGCCGGGCTATAGCGCATTTTCCTGGCGACTCCTGGTATCACAAGCTCGCGCGTTTCTACCTCCGTCACGAGAAATCCGCGGAATTCGAACGGCTCACGCAAGATGTTACTCAAACCTTCAGCGGTACCGCTCTCGAAAGTTATTTTCAGGACGTGGGCAGCGGCGGCACTCCCGCGTTGTACCTGCGCCTGAATCTATTCGCGAACAAGCGCTTTCCGCACAACCCCGTCTTTGTGCGCAACCTCTTGTCCGCTTATCACACCAAGCAGACTTACGACGAGTCAGCTTGGGAGGCCCTCCTGCGGCAGCACTGGTTCGAAGAAGACGGCCTGCGCAGTGAATTCTTCGAGTTTCTCTCGCGTACCAATAAACTGGAGGCCGAACTCAGCGCTCTCCGGCGGGATACGCCGACCGCTGGCAAGCAGCAGTGGGACGAGTTGGCACGGCAGAATCCAGCGGCAACGCGTTTCGTAGCGGACGCCAGTCTGTGGAAGTCGGACTACGAAGAAAGCGCGCCCGTTCTCAAAGCTCTTGCCAGTCAATATCCTGCAGATTTTGAAACGGGGAGAGCGGCATCTTCGGTGCATCGCTCCCTCGCCTACTTCGATCCGGCGCTGACCGTCGTCGCTGTCAGGATCGAAGAGAATCTGCACAAATCCGACCCAACCAACACCGAAATCCTTGGACGCCTTGGTGACATCTACGCCGATCGCGAACTTTACACCAAGGCGGCTCCATACTGGGAAGAAATTTCAAAAGTCGCTCCGGGCCAGGCGGATGGCTACCTGGAAGCCGCAACGATTTATTGGGATTATTTCGATTTTGACAGCGCGCTACGGCTTATGGGCGACGGCAGGAAAAAACTGGCTGACGACAACCTCTACCGCTACGAAGCGGGTGCAGTTAGCGAAAACAAGCGTGACTATCCTCGCGCTGTTGAGGAATACGTCGCCGGTGCTCTGGCCACCGGCGCGGATTCACCAGCTGGGCTGCGGTTGCTTCAACTAGCAAATCGCCCTGCTCGGCGCGATCTTGTCGAAAAGCAGACCGCGAGCCTGGCATCCTCGCCAAATCCCCCCTCGGAAGCAGTATCTCTGCGCGTTCGCATTCTGGAAGCACAAGGTCGCAAGAAGGATCTGGAGAACTTCTTGGATTCAGTCGTGGAGCGCACCACCTCCATCGAGCAGGCTGAGGAGATGGCCAATCTTGCACAGCAGAAATCACTGGAGACGGTGCGTCAGCATGCCTTGGAAAAACAGGCTGCACTGACTGCGGATCCTGTGGCTCGTCTAGAAATTCGCTATGCTCTGGTGCATTTCTATGAGGCCCGTAAAGATATCGCATCTGCGCAAAGGAACATCGAGGCCCTATATCACGAGAACCCGAAAATACTCGCAGTAGTCCGTGAGACCGTCGATTTTTATTGGCGTATGAAGATGCGCTCGCAGGCCATCGATGTCCTGCTGACTGCCGCCAAGGTTGCCTATCCTGAACTTGGCCAACAGTTTTCGTTCGAGGCGGCCCGCAAAGCCACCGAGGCTGGACAGTTCCAACAGGCGCGTGAGTTGCTGGCGCCGCTTCTGAAGAATTCCCCCTATGATGCGCAGTACCTGGCCGCCGTTGCCGATACTTATGCACAGGCGGGAGACCATCAAGGTCTCAAGCAGTTCTATCTCGAAAAAATTGACCTCTTCCGTAATGCTCCAATGTCCGTCGATGAACGCAAAACGAGGATTGCGGCCTTGCGGCGCGGATTGATCCCGGCGCTGACTCATATGAAGGACTATGTCGGCGCGGTCGACCAATACATCGAACTCATCAATAAATTTCCGGAAGACTCCGAACTTACGACGGAGGCCGCTCTCTTCGCATTGCGCTACCAGCGCCAGTCTCAACTTCTCGATTTCTATGGCAAAACCGTAGTTCAGTCCCCCAGCGACTATCGCTGGCCCATGGCCTTGGCTCGCATTCAGACGAGCCTCGAGAATTTCCCCGCAGCGATTGACATGTACGGCAAGGCAATAGCGGTCCGTCCAGATCGCGTCGACCTTCGCGTAGCTCGTGCCGAATTGAACGAGCGTCTCATGCATTTCGATGACGCAATTGCCGATTATGAGCGGCTCTATGAACTGGCCTATAAAGATCCCAAGTGGATGGGCAACGTTGCCGAAGCACGCGCGCGCCAGAGCCGCAACGACGACGCCGTCAAAGCGCTGCGCATCGCGCTCATCGAAGGCCGCCCAGAGAATGCTGACAAGTATTTTGAAGCCGCGCGCCGTCTCGAATCGTGGGGCATGCTCACCGAAGCGCGCAGCTTTGCTGAAAAAGGAGTAGAGACGGCGGGCTCCGATCTGTTGGCAACATCGGAACAGCAATCTGGCGCCAAGCTGTACGCCCGTATCATGACGCGCCTGCGCCAGCAGGAGAAGGCGTATGCGGTTCTGCAGCACGTGCGAAGCGCCGCATCTTCCGCCCTGCCGGTGCTTGAGAAACAGATTGCCAAAAACGGGATCGCCGCCGTCACCGAAACCGAGCTGCGGCAGCAGGAGCAAGAACAACGTATCGCGACGGCTCGGCAAGGCATGACAGCAGCCCTGCTCGAAATGGGAGTGACCGTTGACCGCTACTTCACTCCAGAAGAGAAGTTGTCATTCGCGAAATTTGCCGAGGCTAGCCACTCCGGAATGTCTCGCGCGGATATTGAGGCTTTCGCCGTGCCCCTTGCCCAAAGTGCGGGATTGGGTGATCTTGAGGCGCGCCTGCGCGTAAGCCTGTTGATGGATCCCTCGTACAACCCAAATGTTCATCCGCCACAGATGAATGAGTTTGTAACTTTGCAGCGTCGACGGCTGCAGTTTGCCGAGTTAGGTGCGCAGATGGAATCCTTCGCGGCGCGCCTGGACCGGGATCACGTTGGCCCGGCAAAGCTCGCCGCCAGCGATGCTTACAGATCAGCCGGAGACTCCGCGAATGAGCTGCGTGTTATGAAAAGCTCAGCGTACGGTTTTGACTTGGATCGCCAGCAGCGCTTCTTCGAGTTGCTGTTAGCGCGCGAACCGCAGGAGTTGGTGCGTCGTGCTTCCATTTGGAGCCAGCAAGGGGATCCTCCCGCCGCGGCCTATGCCTTTGCACATGCTGATCCAGCTTTAGTTCACGCCATAGTGGCTGCCCGCGCTTCGACACAGGCGCCAGTCTGGTCCAATGCCTATAACGCTCTTACGGGTCTCTATTTCTCCGAATCCGCGCCAAACGTGAACAGCGCTTTTCTCAGCGCGCTTGGCGACAGCACCATCGGAGAGCGTCTTGCCAAGCCTGTAGATCGCAACCTGGCGCTCGCCGGGAAAACGTGGTTTTACTACGGCTCGCGCTATGGAGAATACCTGGGTGCGAACAAACTGGGAACACCCGAAGACTACCTTCCGGCGTCGCTCGAAGAGAGTCCTGCCACAGCGTCCAACTATCTCGCGCTCGCGGATTATTACGAAAGCCGTGGAGACACCGTAAACGCGATTGTCGAACTGAACCACACGTTAGACTTTGCTCCCGAACAGGCCGCCATTCATGATCGGCTCGCCGTGGCCTTGGAGAAGCAAGGCCGTCACGCCGAGGCTCTTGCGGAATGGCGGCGTGCGTTGGCGATTCTCGGCAAGCAAGTCGATAGCGCCCGCGTGCCAGAAAGTTTTTGGGCGGAATTTGGTCGTGTCTGTGACCATATCCGCACGCGTCATCTCTTCGCGAGCCTGAAGTCAGATATGGATGCCGTGGCCCGAGCCTATGTACACCATAATGGTAACTACCGTTCCAATGCGGTACTGCACAGCGCGTACTTGGCGGCCGGAACTCCGGAGATCGCTACGGCATGGCTCCTCGATCTGACATCGGCTGCGCATGATCCGTCCGCTGTCCTGGCGGATGTTGTTGAGACGTCGTGGATGCCGTTGGACCAGCGCGCTCCAATTTACCAGCTCATCCTGGAGGCCAAGCGCAATGCCGTGCTCAAAGCCGATGGTAGTGAGAAGGACTATGCGCAGCAAACGGTGCGCTCGTGGGAGATTCGTTGGATCCAGCACCTGGTCCGCACCAAGCAATGGCCGCAGGCCAGCGAGGCCATAACAGCGCTTCCCAAGGAAACGCGTGACGTGGAAGCTGCCACCCTTGTCCCCATCGAGTTGCAGGTTGCAGCGCAGATGGGAACCCTCGACGCGCGCATCGCCGCCTATCGCGACCAGCCGGGCAATGCACCCGCGTCCGACGTGCTCCGCGCCGCCTCCAAACAGTTGTTCGAAGCGGGCGATAAACAATCTGCGCGCAAAGTTCTTGAGTTTGTGTTTGCTCGTGAGATTGAAGATCACAAGCTCGTGGCCGCGAATTTTCTGGGATTGGCCGAGATTCGCCTCGCCGCTGGCGATACTCCAGGAGCCCTCGACCTGCTTCGCCGCCTTGTCGTCGTGGTAGGGAACCCATTTGAGAACCTGGATCCTGCTGCCGCTCTACTGGAAAAGACAGGCCATCACACCGAGGCGATTGAGTTCTTGCAACAGCTGGTGAACTCGTCTCCCTGGGAACCGGCTTATCGGTTGCGATTGGCACGCGCCTCGCTAGCCGCATCGCAGAATGTCGGTGCCGTACATGACTCGCTCAAGACACTTGCGTCCAGCACGCAGGCCGCCTACTCGCTCAGGACACAAGCGGCGAGTGCGCTAGCGAGCTCGACGTCACTGACTAACTCGTCGCCAATCAACCTGAGTAGCCAGGAACTCAATCTTCTGGCTGGACTGCCGGACGGTATTACTTCCGCGACTGCGGACCGTCCTTTCTTTTACGAAGCTCGGATTCGAGCCGCACGCGCATCCACAGACTCCAAGGTGAAGACTCAGCTCTTGCGCAGTATTTTCTTCGATAACCCTAATCAGGACGATGCCAGGATTCCGCTATTCGAGGCAGCAGTGGCAGCGAAGGCCGATCAGCTTGCGCTTGGAGTGTTGGAGCCGCTGCTTCAACGGCAATTCCTGTGCTCGATAGCCCGTCCGGTTTCTGACGCCGATGACGCGGAAATACTCCATTCCGAGGACGAAGATTCTGTAGAGCCTGTTGAGGGGTCAACGTCGTCAGCATCCTATGGTTCGATCGCGTTATCCGCAGCACAGCAAACACAACTCGCTCGGGAACTCGGCGATACGATGATCCGCCTGAATCGCGATAAAGATGCTCTTTCGTATCTGGAATTTGCGCGGCATCAAGAAAAAGTGTCCGCACGTCGTAATGAGATCGCTCGCGAAATCGCTGAAGTCCGGGCTAAGCTTCTGCTTGCGCAAAGGAACGAGGCCCGGCGGCCCATTCTGCATCAAGCTCTAGAGCAAGACCGTTTGGTACGACCGCGCTTGATGGCGCAAGCTACACCTCGCCCGCGGGCGGCGGCGAAGGGAGGAGTCAGTCGATGAAGCGCATCGCAGCATTCCTGCTGGTTGCATTTGCCTGCATAGGATTGGGCTGGGCTGCATTCCAAGCGGCCACGCCTGCGGAACCCTTGCTACCTCTCTCCGGCTATTTTCCTGCCGACGGGCTCCTGTACCTCGAGGCCAAGGATTTTTCCTCTTTACTCGCCACATGGAACAGGTCTCCGGAGAGACTCCAGTGGGTTGCCTCGAGCAACTACGAAGTGTTTTCCCGTTCGCGACTCTTCCTTCGGCTGAAAGGCGCTGGAGATCAATTTGCTGTCGCTGCCGGTCTGCCCCCGGACATGAACTTTCTTACCAGCGTAGCCGGGTCGCAAAGCGCGTTAGCCATCTACGACATCGGGAAATTACAGTTCCTCTATATCACGCGTTTGCCTTCGGCTCGTTCGCTGCAAACGGCGGTATGGCAGAAGCGCTCCACATTTGAGAACCGTAACGCCGGCGGTGTCGAGTTTTACATCCGGCGCGATCCTGCCAGTGGAAAAGAGCTGGCCTTTGCTGTTCGAGGCGACTACCTGCTCTTGGCGACGCGCGAAGATCTGCTCGCGGGCGCATTGCAGTTAATGGCAGGCAGCAAGGACCGGACACTCGCGGCGGAGGCCTGGTGGTCGCAGTCCGTTGCCGCAGCCAAGGCTCCGGGGGATCTGCGGCTGGCTCTCAACCTGGAGAAGATCGTGCCTGGTCCGTATTTCCGCTCCTACTGGATTCAGCAAAACATTACAGACATGAAACAGTACAATGCGGCGATCTCCGACCTTATCCTTTCCGGTGGAAGCGATTCGTCTTCGAACAATAGTCCGAGTGAAGACCGCGAAGATCGCGTTCTGTTGCGCCGCACCACACCTGCGGAATCCGCTTTCTCCTCGGAGGGGGCGCAGGCCGTTGCCGATCTTGTTCGTCTGGTTCCAGAGAGTGCTGGTGTTTACAAAGCGCAAGCTGATCCTGCGGACGAGGCCTGTCTTGACTTGCTCACCACCAAGATTTTGGCACCGCATCTCGGTCCTGCACCTGCGGACCAACTCGCGCCGCGCGTGGAACTGACGTCGGGTACGACCGGCACAGCAACGGACCTCGAAACTCGTATCGATCAAGCTCCCGCCCAGCATGAGGTGGGCGCGGATGTCTCAGCCGCACTCAAGAATTTGATTCACAGCAATCGCGTCCGCGCGAGCCTGCAAGTGCAGTCCACCGGGCCGGACAAAGACGGTGTGTTCATCAGAATGCATTCAGCAATTGCGTTGGCTGGTACGGCCGCATGGGATCAATCCAAGATTCTGTCGGCGCTGGGTGACGCGATTCGTCCCGGGCTAACCGCCAGCCAGTTGGGTGTCGGCTGGCAACAAAAGTCCGGCTATGAGGAGTTGGATGGGCTGCTGCCTTTGCTGGCGGCTGTTCGCGGCAACTATCTCTTGGTCTCCGACGACCCCGCTCTAATGACGGCGATGCTTGCCAATTTTTCTCGTAAGTCGCCAGCGGAGCCCGCGGTATTACTGGCGGGATTCGACCACGCACACGAGCGGGGAAACTTCGCTCGCTTCACCACTGCCGTCGATCGGCCCAATATGAGCCCTGCCGGGGCCGCGCAATCTGGTAGAGAACCGCAGTTTTTCGCGGAAAATATGGTCAGCCTCAGTTCCACATTCGGACGGATGGATTCCGAGAATATCGTTGTCCGGGATCGTGGCGATAAGGTGTTGCAAACGGTCCGTTATCGGTGGTCGCATTGAAGAGGGAACTGAAGAAGCGTTTTCTGGGGCAGGTGCTGCCACTGAGCCTGCTGATAAGCCTGCTCTGCAGCAATCATGCTCGGAGTCAAAACACAGTTCTTGCCAATATCGGAACGAACAGTATCGGGACGAACAACCCCCCCGAGACGCTGTTCCGTCAATCTGTGACCCGCCTTCTTGACCGGGAACTGTCAGACCGCGAAGCCTCGGGACACGACACATCGTTTCTTTTATTCGATGTTAAGACCGGCTCGTTGCTCGCCTCTCGCTGGGAAAATCCGCAAAGTCCAATTCCCATGGGTTCCCTGGTCAAGCCGTTTACCGCTCTGGCTTACGGCAAGGTCCACGAGTTTCGATATCCCACACACCATTGTGCGGGACAAGCCAGTGGGTGTTGGCTGCCGCATGGCCACGGTGAGGTTGGTGTTACCTCGGCCATTGCCTACTCCTGCAATTCCTATTTCCGCATGTTGACGACTGCGATGAGCGGCGACCAGATGGCTCCTACAGCCGAGGAATTTGGCTTGGACATGCCGCCTCCCGGCCTCGGTGGCCCAGCACTCAGCGGGCTCGGCGGAGAATGGCAGATTTCTCCTCTGCATCTAGCACGCGCATTTCTTGAATTGAATCGCCGCCGTGAGCAATCCGGCGTCCGCGAAGTCCTGGCGGGAATGGCAGAATCTGCTCGCACCGGCACTGGAGCTGCAGTAGGACGCGGTCTCAACCCCGTCACAGCGCTTGTGAAAACTGGTACTGCTGCTTGCACGCATTCGAAACATGCCCCCGGAGATGGGTTTGTCGTCACGCTGGTGCCGGCCAGTCAACCCGAGCTGCTTCTACTGGTTCGCGTGCATGGAGAACCTGGCGCCAAAGCTGCAATCACAGCCGGTCGCATGCTCAATCGAATTTACACGGAGCCACACATACGTTGAGTTTAGGGAGCTGCCGCGTGTCACTGAGAACCCTCGTCTTCGCCGCGTGGACCAGCTGCCTCTTGAGCTCCTTAGCTACTGCACAAGACGTTCGCATCGAAGTCTTCGGTCTCTTCCATCCTCATCAACTTAGCTTGCGTCCGGCCCGTGGAACGGCTCTCATGGTTCAAACCGGAGACGAGACATTTGTGCTGGAAGAAAGCTCCGCGCGAAATTTCCTGCAAATTCAAGTTCTTCACGACCATCTGCAAGCGGAAGTTGGAGGCCGTGCGATCGAGGCTTCCACGATCCACGCAGGCTCAAGAAATCAGACCTCCGGCGGCTTCATCCTGGAGGTGCCCGGCAAGATTCGCCGCCTCTACTTGGGGGCACTGGACGTCTCGGTAGACTCCGGCATTCTCCTCCCGGTCGTCACCATGGATCTCGAAACTGCCGTAGCCTCGGTGGTGCAAGCCGAAAGCGAGCCCGGCACGCCCATTGAAGCGTTGAAGGCACAGGCCATCGCTGCCCGTTCGTATTTCTCTGCGACCAAGGGACGGCATCATGGGTTGGACTTCTGTGACACAACGCATTGCCAGTTTCTGCAGGAGCTACCTGCATCGAACTCTCCAGCCGCAGCTGCGACGTTGGCGACCCAAGGCCTCGTCCTTGCTTATGAAGATCGCCCGCTCACTGCCATGTACACGCGCAGTTGCGGCGGCCGCACGAGAACACCTGTCGAGATTGGCCTCTCCGCACACGGTTACCCGTATTTTCCGGTTGCCTGCAGCTATTGTGCGAGGAATCCGTTTCGTTGGAGCCGGAGCTTTTCACGGGAGGATACAACCGGGCTACTGGCGTCGAGCGAAACCGCGCGTCTGCAAGTCGATCGCCGCCTGGGCTGGGATGCCGTGCCCAGTAACAACTTCACTGTGCACACAGAAGAAAAAGGAGTTCGTTTGGAGGGAACGGGCCAGGGTCACGGAGTTGGTATGTGTCAGATCGGCGCGCGAGTCATGGCCGAACATGGAGCCTCGTTCCACGATATATTGACGCACTACTACCCAAATACACAGTTGATCAAAACCAAATTGAATCGTTAAATGCTCATGAGTGATCCGGTGCAGCCCCAAGATCGAGGTTATGACGACTTCTATCGGGAGTTTGATTCGCCGCTGATGCAGCGGCTCCGGCAGGAGGCTTATGGGAAAGATATCGGTCAGCATTCCTGGGTCACCGCTGAGGAGATGGACGAGGACATACCGCGACTCAGGCTGTCGCAAACAAGCCATTTTCTGGATCTAGGCTGTGGTCCCGGGGGGCCGCTTGCATTTATGGCTCGTCGAATCGGGTGTCATGGCAGTGGCCTCGACATCAGCGCGGAAGCCGTCGCCGCAGGTCGTGCCCGCGCCGCTTCGCTCGAACTGGACGGGTTCGTTACGCTCCAGCAATCCGACCTGAATCACCCCCTCCCATTTGCGAGCGGCTTCTTTGATGCGGTGGTATCCCTGGATGTGATTCTTCATTTGCAGGATCGCTTGGCTGTATTTCGGGAAGTGGCACGGGTTCTAGTTCCAGGCGGAAGGTTCTTGTTTACGGATGCCGGAGTGGTTACAGGCGCAGTATCCGCAGAGGAAATTCAACTGAGGGCTGTGCATGGGCCCACGCAATTTGTTCCTGTGGGTTTCAACGAGCAAACGTTGGAGCTGGCAGGCTTTCGTTTGATAGAACAAGCTGATCGCACTGCGAGCCTGGTAAAAAATGCTACAGGGCGACTGAAAGCGCGGCTCGCTCAGCGAGAGGAACTTGAGCGGTTAGAGGGGAATTCCTATTTCCAGCGGCAACAACGCTACCTGGAGACCGTGGTGGAGCTTGCGCAGCGGAAAGCCGTGTCCCGAATGATGTATTCGGCGGAATCTTCCACGCTGTAAGGCGCGGCTCGCTTTCCGCAAGTTGCCAATGTCTGAGTTAGAAGTCATTGATAAAAGAGCGCTTAGGGAAGGGCATGGCTCCCAACCGTGCCGCCCGAGGTCAATAAAAGCCGGGCTTCAGCCTCTGAGGGCGTGACTTTTTCGCGGTTCGGTGCTGCTGACTTTGCAACACATTTCCGACTCAGACACTAGGGCTTTAGCGTGGCATTCGCCAAGGGGATAACACTCGTTTTTCCCTGTGCCATAGCGATCTGTGCCAAGTGAATCAGATCGTGGGCCACTTGATCGTTGGCATGGCGGGCCTTCTCGCCTTCCACCAGGTAATCGCCCAGGATGGGCCGGACGCCCAGCGACTGCACGGCTTCAAGATCCGCCACGATCTGACTTGCGCCTTCCAAAGCGTATCTTGCTTTGACAGGGTGCGAGACAGCTTTTCGATTGATTAGCGCAAAATCGAAAATGGGGCGCTGCGCGTGTTCATGCAACGCGCGAATGTGATCCGCCGCAGTGAGTCCCAGGCTTTCGTTGGCTTGAGTCATTAGGTTGCAAATGTAAACCTTGATCCCAGGCGAGGCCACAATCGCTTCTGGAATCCCGTGCACCAACAAATTCGGAATCAGGCTCGTGAACAGCGAGCCAGGTCCAATGGTGATCAAATCCGCATTGGCAATAGCTTCGAGGGTCTGCGACAAGGGCTGTACGTCCGGCGGCACAAGAGCCAGCTTAACGATTCGACCACTGCTGGCCGTAATTCGCGTTTCCCCCCGAACCCTTGCTCCATCGGCCATCTCAGCCTCTAGCTCAACGTGCGATGTGGTGGCAGGGAAAATCCGGCCCCGGATCGCCAAAATCTCCGACGACTGATGTACGGCGTCGGTGAAATCCCCGGTGACTGCTGTGAGCGCGGCCAGAAAAAGATTTCCGAAGCTATGTCCTTCGAGTCCCGATCCCTTTTCAAAGCGGTGTTGGAAGAGACGAGACAAGAGAGCCTCGTCCTCGGAGAGCGCACCCGGCGAACTGCGTGGGTCCCCCGGGGGCGGAATTTTCGTCCCCTTCCGGGGCCGTCCGCTCGATCGCCAATCGTCGCTGACAGTGAAAACGGCCGAGAGTTCGGAGATGCATACAGGATTGCTCGAGGATACGCCGGGATGAGCCGTAAAGTGCTTCAGCCCCTGTAGGATGGCAGAGAGGCCTGTGCCTCCCCCAATGGCAACCACCCGCAGTGGGCGCAATCCCGTCGCGGGGGGCATAGCCGGTCCCTGAGGATTTGCTGCCATGGGAATGGCTCTTACTGCTCGGTCTCGTAGCCGGAGGCACCGATTTCCGCGCCTGGGTCGGGGTAAAGCAGTTCGGTGAAGCGCGGGTCTTCGGCTAAGTTCTGAAAGTCACCGTCATTTCGCGCTTGAAAGCGGAGATGCGCGTTTGCGGCAATGGCTTCGCCAAGCCGACGCAATGCATCTTCCAGATGCCCAGTGAGACAGTCCAAGGCTGCGAGTCCATACAATACATAGTCGCGCTGTGCGGGGCTTTTCTGCAGTTTCTCCAGATGTTCGCGCGCTCCCACGTAGTCGCCCTGATTCATCAGGGAAACGGCATAGTCGTAGTGCTCTTCGGGTGTTTGGAAGTGCAATTCACTCTTGACTGTCTGCTGGTTGCAGGTGCTGAGGTGGATTCGCGCACGATCGCCAAGCTCACGGCTTGTTCCTTCCAGGACCTTCTGAAAAGCCCCTCTGGCCTTGTCGAATTTCCGCTCCTGAAGGGCGCGAAGTCCCGCCTCGTAGTTTTGCACAGCCTGTGCAAATTTAGGGTCTACCGGCACGGGCGTTCTCCCCGGCGGTGTCGTGGAAGCCTTGGCTATTTTCGATGCTTGTTTCGTAACCATATTTTTATTTAACAACTTACGTGCGAAATTATCAACTCTACCTTTCTTTTCAAAACTTGATGAAAATGCTTATTGTTCCACGGAATTCAGGCTGCCTGCCACTCGGCTGTGGAAAACCACTTTTACGCTCTTTCCCCTCACCAGTGCAGGCTCAGTGCAGCGCCGCTGCCGCTTCCGGCGTGACGGCCTTCCATTCTCCGGCGATAATCCCTTTACGAATCTGGGCTACAGTCTTGCCTTTCTTTTTCTCGCCATAGGTGTAGTAAAGCTCCTTCAAGCAGACGTCACACTGTGCGCCATGTGTACCCTCAAAGCAACTATGCAGGCTATTGTGCCCCATGCGATCACAGTAGCAGTAGCACGGCATCTGATGTATAAGGACAGGAATCTTGGCCGCGAGTTCATAGGCATGTGTCTGGAAAGGCGACTGCCCGTTCTCTTGCCAAAGCTCCTCTTTTGGCAAGATGGGAGGCAACTTCACGCCCTTGGCTGGCGGCATCTTATTATAGGCCGGAACTTTGCTGGCCTCCGGCTGGCCGGCTCGTTGAGCCGACACGGTCAGGGCGATCAGCAGGATAAGAAAAATTGACGTGAGAATTCGTTTCGACATGCTTACCTACCGGATGCGTCCATTCGACGTCTCTTGCATCATTCTATCGCGAATCGTGGGGACTGGTGAGCCGGCGGTAACGGAGGAGTACACGGCGAGAGAAGTTCGAGCGACGATTGGCGAATCCGTATAAAATTCCGGTACCCTTGGACAGGAATGTAACAAATATGGAGATCGATCCGAACGCAGTCATCCCGAGCTCAATCATTAATGAGGCTACCCCGCTGGCTCGCCGTCGGCTCAGCTTTGTCGGCTTATTGAGCACGTGGTTAGGTAATCTGGTGGTTTCGTTATTGATTGCCGCTTTCTCCATCCTATTTCTCTATCAACCCGTGAAGGTTGAGGGCACCAGCATGCTGCCCGGCTTAGAGGACCAGGAACGCATCTTCGTCAACAAGTTCGTCTATCGGCTGGAACCGATATCTCGCGGCGATGTGATTGTGTTTCGATATCCACGCGATCCATCGAAGAGTTACATCAAGCGTGTAATCGGCGTAGCCGGCGACCACATTCATATTGTCGAAGGCCTTGTGTTCGTGAACGGCCAGCCCCTCGCGGAAAACTATGTTCCGCAGCAGTATGTGGACTGGCGGTCGGAACCGGAAATTACCGTTCCAGAGGGCTCCTTCTTCATGATGGGCGACCACCGGAACATGTCGAGTGACAGTCGCGATTTCGGACCGGTGCCTCAGAAATTCATCATCGGCCAAGCCGTATTTGGCTATTGGCCCATGGAAAAACTAGGGAAGGTGAGATGACATGCGCAATCCATCAGTACTGCAAAGGTTGGAATCGTACCGTCTGGCTGCGGCAGTTCTGATTTTCCTGGTGGTAGCGTCGGCAGGTTCCTTGGCCCAGAGCGGGGAAGAAGCGCTGATGCAAGCCGACCGCGATTTCAATAAGGCTACTTCTGAGAGACGCGTCGAAGGCTGGATGCAGTTCATGGCTGACGATGTCGTGTTGTTGCGCGGTAAACCTGTCATCGGCAAAGACGCAGCGCGCGAAATTACCAAGCAGCGGTTTGACGATCCCTCCTCCTCACTGACTTGGGAGCCGCAACGTGCCCAAATGTTCAAATCGGGCAAGTTCGGTTACACCTCAGGCCGTTGGACCTACCACGGCAAAAATGACAAAGGCGAGAAGATTACACTCGAAGGCGACTACCTCACCGTCTGGCTGAAACAGCCCGACGGATCGTGGAAAGTCATCTACGACGGCGGCACCCCGGATTCGCCGCCGGCGAAGTAAAATCCGCTACCAGTTATTCACAGGCCATGCTGGTTTTCTGTGCGGAAAATCGTAATTTCGGCGCGTAACTTCTTGGCGCTCCGCCCCGTTGACTGTTAGAATCTATAAAATCCACTCCCGGGAGCAGGAATGCAAGCAATCCTTGCCCTCGAAGATGGCCGCATCTT
>CAZUCC010000053.1:0-26543 GCA_964619065.1 uncultured Acidobacteriaceae bacterium
CAAATCCCCACTCCCACTGCTCTCTACGAGTTCCAGGGCGCGCCGACAGACGCTCCGTCTCCCGTTGGCACCATGGCTCAGGGCAGAGACGGCAACCTCTATGGAACCGGCACAGCGAGAGGCGCGAACTTCCGAGGGGGCGTCTGGATGATCACTCCCTCCGGAGCTGAAACCCTTCTGGTCAGCTTTCCGTCGACTTATAACAATTGCCAGGGACTTACGCTGGCTATGGACGGAAACTTCTACGGCACCTGCATCGCGGGCGGAGCCCACAACCTTGGTCTGATCTACCGAGTCACGCCCGCCGGAGTTCTGACCGACTTGCACGACTTTGATGGCTCCGCGAGTGATTTCAACCCTCTGGGTGCCCCCATTCTGGGGCCGGACGGCAATCTCTACGGTCAGACCGAAAATTCAAATGCCCCTCCCGGGAACATCTACCGCATCACGACGGCAGGCGTCTACAAGAATCTCAATACCCTGAGCGGCGGTTACACCCTGCCGTCGCCATTGAATTTTGGCAGCGACGGGAATCTCTATGCCACGGTCCAGACCGCACCCGCGTTTGGGAACCGCGGCGCAGTGGTCCGGATCACCACAGCCGGAGCCATCAAGACAGTCCATGGTTTTGTGGACGCAACGGGTTCCTTCCCGAATTCGGGTGTAATCCAGGGAACCGATGGAAAACTCTACGGAACGACAGGTTTTGGAGCAACCAACGGCAATGGCGGCATCTACAAGGTGACCACAGGGGGCGCGTTCACGCTACTGCACAGCACCGACAACGCAACCGGTCCCACCAATTACAACGACCTGCTGCAAGCCACGGACGGAAACTTCTACGGAGCGGGCGAGGGCGGAGGACTTGGGAACCAGGGCGACCTTTACGAACTCACTTCCGCCAGCGGCTTCTCCTCGTTCCTACTCGACCAGGCGACCAAAGCAGCCCTCGGAAACCAACCTTTCGCACCTTTGATGCAGCACACCAACGGAACTATTTTTGGAACGAACAGCACGGGTGGCAGTCCCTTCCCCGCACAAGGCACCTTTTTCTCGTTGAACATTGGCGCGGCTCCGTTTATCACGCTCGTTTCGCCTGTACCCAAAGGCAAAGTAGGATCGCAGATCGGCATTCTCGGCCAAAACTTTATTGGATCATCCGTCGTCAAGTTCGGCGGCGTAACGGCTACGACAACCGCTCTCACGGGTAGCACGTTCATTCTGGCGACTGTTCCCGTGGGCGCACACACTGGACCGGTTACTGTAACCGCCGGCACGAGCACCCTCACCAGCACCAAAGCATTCAAGGTGACACCAGCGATCACGTCGTTCACGCCGCTGGTTGGACCTCCGGGATCGTCTGTTGTGATTACAGGATCCGGACTCATCCAGGCATCGAAAGTGACGTTTGGCGGAGTCGTGGCAACAACATTCACCGTCAATTCCGACAGTCAGGTAACGGCAACCGTCCCCGCGGCTGGTAAGACGGGCAAGATCGCCGTCACCACGCCGGGAGGCTCCGCCACCAGCGCGAAGACGTTCACGGTCAACTAAAACGTTGGAAGTTGCGCTCCGCCCACGCGGGAAAGGGGAATTTCCCGCGTGGGATTTTTCCAGGGGCGCGTGGCCCAGTCTTTGCTTTTGATCTCTCTTCCCGCCTCGTTCCGCCGTAAATTGCGCTCCCCCGCGCCCTGTGCTACCGTCCTCTTGATCTGCCACAATATTATGATCAACCTCACTTAGCCCAAGCGTCCATGCGGAGGGAACCATGAGTCTGATTATTCTCGTCGTCATCCTTGTCCTGATCGGCCTGTTCATTGCCGGCATGTACAACAGCCTGGTGCAGTTGCGGGTGCGAACCGATAACGCCTGGTCGGATATCGATGTGCAGCTCAAGCGCCGCCACGACCTCATTCCCAACTTGGTTGAAACCGTCAAAGGCTACGCCGCTCATGAAAAGGGCACGTTTGAGGACATCGCTAAGTTTCGCTCCATGGCGATGCAGGCCACGACTCCCGGGGACAAAGCTGCCGCCGAGAACCAGCTCACCGGCGCGCTAAAGAGTCTGTTTGCTGTGGCTGAAAACTATCCGGAACTCAAAGCCTCGCAGAATTTCTCCGCCTTGCAGAGCCAGCTCAGCGAAACGGAAGACGCCATTCAGAATTCACGCCGTTACTACAACGCCGTGGTGCGGGATCTCAATACAAAGATCCAATCCTTTCCGACGAACATTCTGGCCGGAATGTTTAACTTCCAGCAGCGGCAGTTTTTCGAAACGGCGGCGGCGGATCGTGAACCCGTAGCCGTTAAATTCTAGGCCATGGTGTCGAGAAGAATACTTCTCTCGCTCTCGGCCACGCTGCTGATGTTGCCTGCGCTGAGCGCCCCGCTCGCAGCCCGCACTTGGCATATTTCCGACTATCGCACGACCATCGGCGTCTCCGAAGATGGCAGCACGGTGGTCACCGAACGCATTGACGTCGACTTCAATGGCCAGTTCAACGGAATCCACCGCACCATCCCCATCGAATATCCCGGCCCCAACGGAACCAACTACACACTGTTCCTGTCGATTCTGGGCGTCAGCGACGGAGCCGGAAACAAGTTGAAATACGAGAGCTCGGCGCGGGGCGACTTCCGCGATCTGAAGATATATGTCCCCGGTGCCGTCGATGCCACGCGCACGGTGCAGATCGAGTACACCGTTAAGAATTCCACGCGCTTCTTCCCCGACCACGACGAGTTTTACTGGAATGTGACGGGCAATGACTGGCCGGTTCCCATCGAGCATGCATCCGCCTTTGTGAATTTTCCTGCGGCCGCCGCCGGATCCCTGCGGGCGCAGGCTTTCACCGGGGCTTACGGCTCAGCGGAGCACAGTGCCACCGCCAACGTCAGTGGATCGGGTGTCGAATTTGAAACGACTGAACCGCTGCCCATGCGCGGTGGGCTGACCATCGACGTCTACCTGCCCAAAGGAATTCTGCGCGAGCCAGGACCGCTCACAAAAGCCTGGTGGTTCCTGCAAAGCAATACCATCGTGCTGCTCCCCCTCTGGGCTTTCGCGGTGATGGGAGCGCTTTGGTGGAAGAAGGGCCGCGATCCCGATCCCGGTGTCTCGGTTGCGCCCATGTACGAGCCGCCCGCGGGGATGAGCCCCGCCGAGGTCGGCACACTCGTCGACGATTCTCTCGATCCGCGCGATATCACCTCCACGCTCATCGACCTCGCCGTCAAAGGCTACGTGAAGATTGAAGAAACGCAGATGAAGCTGCTCATGTTCACGCACAAAGATTACGTCTTCCACTTGGTCAAGCCCCGCGACCAGTGGACGAACCTCGCGGGCCACGAACGCGTGATGCTGGAAAATGTCTTTCAGGACGGAGACACCACGCAGCTCGCCAGCCTGAAAAACCGCTTCTATACGGCCATTCCCACCATTCGCGGATACATTTTCACCGCACTCAAAACTCGGGGCATGTACACGGTCGATCCCAACTCGGGCCACTTGTATGCGGTCGGTGGGGCTTTGCTGGTTGCCGCACCATTTGTCCTTGCCCAGTTCACTGGATTGACGAAAGTATTCAACTCTCCGCTGCTGCTCGTGATCTGCGGAGGCCTCGCGGCTCTCATCGTATTGCTCTTCGGCCGCCAGATGACCTGCAAATCCACCAAGGGCGTACGAACGCGCGTAGCCATTCTCGGCTTCCAGGAATTCATGAATCGCGTGGACGCCGACCGGCTCAAGCGCATGCCACCGGATACCTTCGAGAAATTTCTTCCCTTCGCCATGGCGCTCGGCGTGGAACACCATTGGGCGAAAGCGTTTGAGGGGTTACTCACGCAGCCGCCGAACTGGTACGTTTCGCCCAACCCCATGAGCACCTTTAGCCCCCTGTATTTCTCGAGCAGCATGAGCAGTATGGCAAGCGACGTACACCAGGTGTTCACATCCGCGCCACGTTCCGATTCAAGCGGCTCCGGCTTCAGCAGTGACGGTGGTGGTGGATTTTCCGGAGGCGGCTTCGGCGGTGGCGGCGGAGACGCATTCTAAGAAAGGTCTGGATCGGTCTCGCAAGTTTTTTTTCATTTTTATCCTGCGCGTAGCGAAGGATGACAATGGTTGTTGAGCATGACAAAGTACGATGCTCAGCGTCACCGCAGAATCATTCAGGGACTCTATAGTTGCAGTTTGATGGGAATGACAGCGCTCGGTCGTCGTGAGAGCAAAGCTTCCGTTATGCTTGCGCGCCCTGCGCGCTTTCCTTACGTTCCCAGCGCGCCAGTACGTCCACGATGAATTCCGCCCGCCCGCGCAGGCGGTCGAGCGATTCCAGCATGGCTGCCGCAAAGTTGGTCGAGCTTTTTTGCTCCAGTTCGAAGAACAGCTCGTCCGCTTCCGCGGCGGATGAAGTGGACATTTGCAGAAGGTAACGCAGTGCGTCCGCGTGGGGCTTGGCCAGCGTCGGCGATTTTTGCCGTTGTTTCAGTTCGTCGTATTCCGTGCCCATGCGGGTAAGAATGGCGACAATGCGCACCAGCATCCGGACCGTTTCTCCGCGCAGGCTGTCCTCACCGATAAAGTCCGCGCAAAACGCATCCGCTTCCGCCGTTGTCAGCACCAGATTGAACGACCGCATGGGAACCACTTCCCGCACGGTGGGGTCGGCGGCCAGCACGAAGGCGCGGATGGAATCCGCCACGCTTTGCAACCTCGGTTCTTCCTGCTTTCCATCGTAGGTCAGCGCGGTGGGACGTAAAGCTGGAGCCGCTGCTGCTCCTGCCCCAGCTCGTGCAAATGCCGGTACGGTGATGGAAGGCGCTGAACTGGGCGCGGGAATGTAACTGGGCGAGGTGGCCTTTGCCGGGTGCGGGGCGTGGTGGGCCGGGCCGGGTTTCTGCGCTTCCAAAGCTTTTTTCACGCGCAGCATGCGCTGGAAACGCTCCTGGGCAATGCTGTATTCCGTTCCCAGGACTTCGTCTTCTTCCATTTCCGCCACGTCGCGCACTGTGACGTCGCCGTCGAGCCGCCGCTGCGGGTTGCCCCCATCGTTCTGCATCGTCACAGCAAAACCCTTGATCTCCCGGGCCGCATCCCGGAATAGGGACTGGAACCGCCGTCCCAGTGTCACGTTGTAGGTGGTGATGCTGTTCAGGACTGCGGGATGATAAAAGTGATCGCCCAAAAGCTGCTTCAGACGCCGGCCTCGTTGCACGATGGCCAGCTCCATGATTTCGTCGAAATCATCCAGAGTTTCTGCTTGGTCGCGCAGGGCATCGAGTTCATACAGTAGAAGTGCCGTCTCTTCGGAGAGTTCAACAGGCTCCGAGTCCGCCAGAATCTCCATGAGAGCAATTTCGAAAGGAGCCAGTGGTACAGCACCGTCAATGGCTACGCCTCGCGATTCCCATTGCCCGGCAACGCGAGGGTTGCGATAGAGAAAAGTTGCGGCAAAGTCCGTCTTGTCACGGTCGGCATCGCTGGGGCCCGCTTTGCGAAAGAAGTAGCGTAGCAAGGCCTCAGCCACCTCAGGATCGCCATCTGCCGCCAGCCCGTGCCGTAGCGCCGCCGTGGTCACAGCCAGGTCCAGCAGCCGCAGCCAGCGCCGCATCCGCTCCAGGGTGTCGTGCAGGTCAATATCCGGCTGGCTGAGCGCCTCCGCATCCAGCCCCTTGGGCACCAACAGTTGCTCCCCAAGGGAGTCCTCCAACAGCTTCTGATAGAAGCTGTGGGCGGTACACAGGATCGCTAACTCCCACTTCGGGTCATCCACCATGCAGTGCTCCGACGGACGAAACTCTTCCGGAAGGGTGACGACGACACCCCGGAAAATCCGCCACTCTCAGTACAGACTAAATCGCCGGATGGCACAAGCGGAGGACGAAACTACGTGGGTACTGTGGTAATGGCAAGGAGGCTCAGAATGTTCAAGTTGGACGCCAAAAACCCAATTTGCACACGAAAAAACAGCATGGAGGCACTCCGCGTAGGGTGAGGTACCTACTTCGGCCACCCTGAACGCTCTTACCGCTTTGTTTTGAGCCGCTTCCCGTGATATAACCCCCCTCAGCACAGGAATTCATTCCAGGAACTCGATTCCGGGGAACTGCCTGTGCCATTCCGCTATTGCGCGGGATCAATTAAGTTTAGAAGCTGGTCGCCGGGCGCGGCATGAGGAGGCATCGTGGACGAAGCACGGACGGGGAAACGCTTCCCGCTGGAGCTGCCCATTCGGATTCACCGTGGTGAAACCACGGCCGATTACAAAGGCACAACCGGAAATTTAAGCGCTGCTGGAGTTTACATTCGCGCCGATGAATCCTTTGAAGTGGGATCTCCGGTCGATTTCGAAATCGTTTTGCCCGCGGCTTCTACAGGCGGGCAAGAATCCATCCTGCACTGCAAGGGTCGAGTTGTTCGCACGGACAACCTGGCAGATGGCAAACCGGGAGAGACACGTGGCGTCGCTTGCGTGATCGACACCTACGACTTGTTGCGCAAAGAATAGGCCTAGAGGGAAACCGAATGCTGAAACTGATTCTGGCGGATAACCAAGCCATCTTTCGAGCCGGCATCGCCAAAGTTCTCGCCGTCGAAGACGAGATGCGGATCGTGGCGCAGGCACAAACGGCTGAGCAGATGTTCATGGCTCTCGACAAATTCAAGGCTGCTGTCCTGGTTGTAGCTGGCGGCTTCATCGCCGATTTCAACTCGGTCGTCGCCGCTACCACGACCGCGAAGACCCGGCTCATCGCTCTTGCGGACACAGGAGAGGCTGCGTCGAGATACATTAGCGCCGGGGCCCACGGCGTCATCTACCGCAACGTCACCAGCGCTGCGCTTGTGGACTGCGTGCGCAAAGTGGCGCGCGGCGAAAGCTGGATTCAGGACATTGCCGTGCCCAGCGAGCTCACCGAGAACGACATGGTTGGCATGCGCGTTCGCGATCGTCTCACTGCTAAGGAACTGCGCATCGTGGCGCTGATCGTGCAGGGATACAAAAACAAAGAAATCGCCACCCAGCTTGGGACCACGGAGCAGGTTATCAAGAACTACCTGCGCAATGTCTACGACAAGATCGGTGTCTCCGACCGTTTGGAACTGGCGCTGTTCACCATCCACCATCGCATCCTGGCGGAAGCCGCCGCTGCCACTACAGGCACCCCAGCTCCTGCGGGGCAGAATATGGGCGCATAGCATTTTCTGCGCTAAGAAAAAGGGCGGGGTGCCATGCACCTCGCCTTTTGCTTTTTGGCGTTCCTTGCGACGACAAGCGGTGATTGCGCATCAACTCCAGGATGAAAGTCATTTCCGTCAACGTAGGCCTGCCACGAGAAGTCGCGTGGAAGGGGATATCGGTCACCACGGGAATCTTTAAGGAGCCGGTTTCCGGAGCGGTGACTGTCTGCAGGGATAATCTCGATGGCGACCGTCAGGCGGATCTCACTGTCCACGGCGGTCCCAACAAGGCTGTGTATGGCTATGCCAGCGAGCACTATCCCTTTTGGCGGACACATTTTCCGCAGATGGAACTGCCCTGGGGAACATTCGGCGAGAACCTGACGACAGAAGGCCTGTCGGAAGATTCGCTGCACATCGGCGATAAGCTGCGGGTAGGTTCGGCGGTGCTGATGGTGGTGCAGCCGCGCATGCCTTGCTACAAGCTGCAAATCCGCTTCGGCCGGGACGACATTATTCAGCGCTTTCTGGCGAGCGGGCGGAGCGGTTTTTACTTTTCCATTGTGGAAGAGGGCGAGGTCGCGGCGGGGTCTGCGATCGAAGTCGTCCATCGGGACGAAAACAAAGTCACGATTGCGGACGTCAACCGCATGTATCTGGGTCACGAACCAGACCCGGAGCTGGCACGGCGGGTGCTGCGCGTGCCCGTGCTGCCGGAAGGGTTACGAGCGTCTTTGCTGAAACGCGCGGTTCGATAGCTGGCCGGCTGGCGGCCCCGGCAGACTACTGACTCGGTTTCGACATGTGCATCCAGTCATGCAGGAAGATCTGCTCATAGTAACGGGCCGCGTCTTCGTCATGGACGATAAGCGACGCGTCCCGGTTGCGCAGCACGCCGTCGCCCGACCAATTCTGGCTGCCCAGCATCACCACCTTGGAATCCACGACGATGCCTTTGTTGTGCACCGCCGTCTGGATCTTTACCGAGGCTAGGTCCATACCTGTGGCTTGTAACCGGTCCAGCCAGTCCCCTTCCTTTTCAAACTGGCTCAGGATGATGCGAACATCCTTGCCCGCCTGTTGCAACTCCACGACCGCAGAGATCAGATCGGCAAAATCCTGATCATCCGCTTTGTCGGAAGGATGAATGTACTGCGTTTGCATGTAGAAACTGGTCTGCGCGCTTTGGATAAGCGGCAAGACGTTCTGATGGTAGTTGTCGGGCGTAAGAATGGGCTGAATCCGGATGTTGCGCGTGCCGTGGGCCGGAATCCGCTGGGGAGCGAAATATTTTTTGGGCGTCCGTGCTCCAGCCATCAAAGCCGCATTAAACTCCGTCAAGTCTGGTTCCGGAGCCGGCGCTCCCGCCACCGCCGCCAAAGCATGCGGCGCCGCCGGCCCGGGATTCCGTGCCACGTCGTTGTCGTGCTGGAGAAAGGCCTCGTAAACCTCAGACAACCCTGCGTGCTCCACGATGATGTGCCAATCTCGATCACTCTTCCGGGCGATCGCCGCTGATCCCGCCGGATCAGCAACCGGGTCAATATCAGGCTGGTTGGAGTTGTTCCAGTTTCCGCTGGAAAGCCACATCGCCTTGTGGTCCCGCACCGCCACCTTGATGTGGTAAGCCGTCGGAAAAATCCATGTATTCACTTTGGGGTCGGAACGTTCGAGCGCCCAGGCAAACGTTAACCGGTGGTCCAGCGTCCCTTGCAAGTCCTGTACTGTTTCTTCATCTGTCAGATCCGCCGTCGGATTCTTCGTCGGATGATCCAGCGTCAAGGTGAGCGCGGCAGCACCACTTCCGATTGCGCCGGTCAATCCATCCAGCACATGCTGGGAAGTGAAGTCATAAAGCCCCACGGTCAGATTCGTCTCTACCTGCCCAAAGAATTTCTTAAGTTGCGGCCAGCCGGCATCAGGGCTAGCGTGGCAGATGATTGCCATCGGCTCTTCCACTGCATCCAGCGTGACGTCCGCCGCCGGAGTGTATGGGATATTCGTTTTTGCCGCTCCCGCCAGGAGTGCAGCGGCCGGTACCGCCAGCGGCTCCCCAGTGCTTGGGTTTCGCTCGTAGATCGGGTCGGGAAGCACATACTCTCCGCGCCCTCCCGCTATGACTCGCGCGTACTCGTTCGGATTTTGCACCCGCAGTTTTTCCACCGCGGTGGCTTCGCGCACATCTACCGAAAATTCTCCCACCTTGGCAGGCAGAGTCGCCGCAGGCGCGACGTCGTGCTTGCTCACCACCGACACCACGATCGCTGGCTTCCGCGTCAAAAACCCGCCTACAGATTTGTAACCTGGTCTTACCGTGAGCACTCCCGGTTTGTGGAAAGCGCTCAGATTGGTGCGGATCACCCCATCCATACGCCGGAACACTTCCGCGTCTTTCGCATAGGGGTAGTTTGCCAAAGGAGTGACTGAATCATGAGCCGCCATATATCACCTCCAAATCTAAACTTGTTGAAAAGCTGCGAAGGCATCCACTAATCCTGCCCCGCACGCACCGTTGTCCCCCGCATTCGCCGGCATGCCCACGTTGTTGTCGCTGCTCGACGGATTGGCATGGCCCGCCGTCACGCTTCTGGCTGTGCTCCGCAGAATCGCCTTGATATCAGCTGGTTTGAGTCCGGGATTCTTCTCCAGCAGCAAGGCACAGACTCCCGCCAGTTGCGGTGCCGCCGCCGAGGTTCCGCTGAACACTCCCCAGCCGTCATCCACCGCTGTTCCATCGCCATCGGCGGACACTTCGCGATCAATCTCGCATCCCTCTGGGATTGGCAGCATGATGTAGTTGGCGTGGGGCTGCATCCCGACCAGTCCACAGAAGTCCGGCACATGGCGCCCGGAGAAAATCTTGCTGTCGAACGCGGAAGCATAGTCTGACGCCTGCATATCGCCGTTCTCGTCTTCGAATACGCCGCCCGCGGAGATGACATTGGGCATCATCCCGGGGAACGAAAAGTGACCGTTCCCCGCCGAAAACACTACCGTTATTCCCGAAGCCACCGCCGCCTGGATTTCCGCCTCCAGAGCCGCCAGGCTGTTCGGAAGTTCCGCTAATTGCCTGCCAAAATCATCCCTCAGATCGAATCCCATACTGATGGAAATAACATTGGGCTGGTGTTGCAGGGCGGTTTGAAAACCTTCTAGCATGCTCGCGCCCCCTTGCGGATCGTTGTCATTCTCGACTTTGATCCCAACGAACGTCGCTCCGGGCGCTACAGAAAAGATATTGGTCGACTCCCCCGTTCCATGCCCGTTCGGATCCGTCGCATCGTTGATCGCGTGAGGCGCCAGGTCCACAGTGGACGCAAAGCCTTGGGCCGCGAAAAAAGGATGGCTGGTATGCGCAAACCCGGTGTCCACCATCACCACACGCACTCCCTTTCCTGTGATTCCCGCTTTGTGGACGTCCGCTACGTTAAGCAGTTGCGGCACATCGTTCGGCATCTCCAGATGGAAGTAGTTCACTTTGGGTGGATTGACCGAAGGTCCGCCAGCGGCGGCACCTCCTGCCGCCTTCTTCTTGTTCTTTTTGGGGGCCTTGCGCTTTTTGGGCGCCATGTAGATATGTGGCCACTGGATGTAGGCATCGTCGATGAGTTCCGCAAACGTTGGGCTTGGCTTCCAAGGCGCTCCCTGCGCCGGGAAATAGAACGACTGGTACTCATAGCCTCGTTTTGGGTCGACTTGATGTACGCTCAGCTGCGTCCCACAAGCCTTTTCGTATTGCGCCCGCGAAATTCGCATGGATGCCGTTAGGTGGCCTCGGCGGGTCAGCACAAACCCCATTTTGGTCAATCCAAAAATGCCGCGGTCCATGTCTACCGCATTCGGCACGAAGTGCTGCACCGAATTGGGAGAGAGAGGCGCATCGAACTTCGTCAGGCCCGGCCCTCCATCCGGACGATGGAATGTAATTGCGACGCGTAGCTCGTCGGAAGGCTTCGATGTCTTTTTTTCACGTGCGGGCGTGGGACTCTCACCATAGACATACATAATGGGCAAACTCCTTGGGCCTGGGGAATCCAGTTTTGGGCCTAAATTTAAAGGAAGGTTAGAAACGGATATGCGGTGGGGCTACAGTAATGTTTTCCACCCATTCCCGGAGAGACTCCGGCACTTGCAAGGCACCGGAAACTGCACCACCAGGACTTCCAAAGTCTCCTTTGCCAGGTGGGCACGAGGAAACTTCCCCCACCTTCTGCTTGAACAGGGACTCGAAAACCCTGGGCTCCATCTCGGCGGACAACGTGGCCAAGCCCGAACTGGTCGGCTTCATTCCCAGAGTCCCGGCAACTTCCTGTACCTTCTTGACTCCAGCAGGGGAGCGCCAATCTTCGCGGAGCAAGATTTGGATCTTAATCACCGGGCCTCAGACTTTCGTCCTACCATCCTAGCAGGCCGAGTCCTTCCGCCGCTTCCACTCCTTCATTGGCAACGGAATGGCCAAAGCCCGCGAGCCGACCGCCCGGCCAGAGTCTGCCGGAATATCCCGCATTTGGAGCGACTTGGCGGAACTCGCTGAATTTCATGCTGTTCCATTGTCGGGTCGTTCTTTAACTATTCAGATAGCTCTCTATCCTTTTGGATAGTGGGTATGCCGCGAGATTAGTAGCGTGAGGGAAAACCAAAGGCACGCTGAGACCGCCAGCGGAAACTGGCCCATCTACCAGAAGGAGTGTCTGCGCATATCTGAAACCGACCCTGACGAATCTTTTGCTGAAGCTGTACCCTCCACGAAGATTTCTACCAAGAATTCCCAGCTACTCACAGCACACTAAGGTCCTGAGACTGTGACGAGAAACCTTCCCTCCTTAAAGCTTGTACTAATTTCCACAACGTACTTACGCGTTCACTTGAAATTCATGCTGCCTTGAACTTCCGTTAACAACTATCTGATGTAGTTCTCGTGCGCGTCACGCGCAACTTCACTGATCACATGTTGAGTCTCTGAGTCGCACTCGGAGGCTCTGCTGTTTCGCCGCCTTTCCTCGCTCGGATGCGTGGCTTTTGATCCACGTGCCCTGCTGGTCGTCAACGTGGATCCCAGAAAACCTGGCGGGTCCCTCTAGCTAACAATCCCTTTGGAGGACTGAGATGGATATTCGAGCTATTCTTCGCCGCGCCAGCGTCGTGGCCGCATTCGCCGCTACAAGTCTGGTTTTCGACGCCAAAGCAGTTGCTGTGTCTACGCCTGTGCAACTTCCAACCGGCGCAAGCATCACTCCGGACGCCGCGCCGGGCTCAACGCTGCAGCAGCTTACCGTCGCACTGCCGGACTATCCAAACTATTCGCCGGACAGCGGCGAGACTACCGCCGTCAGCCCAGACGGAAAAACCTTGCTCGTCCTCACCAGCGGCTATAACTACCTGCTGGATTCCAACGGCAGCTACCAGCCGCAGGATTCCAACGAGTATGTCTTCGTGCACGACATCTCCTCTCCCAGCTTGCCGGTGCTGAAACAGATCGTGCTGGTGAAGAACGCCTTCGGTGGTTTGGTTTGGAGTCCAGATGGGAGCAAGTTCTACATCGCGGGCGGTAAGGACGACAATGTCCACACTTACGCACTCAACAATGGTTCGTGGGTGGAAGTTGGAACTCCAATTTCTATGGGTCACGCGGGCGATCTTTTAAGTCAGGAAACCTTCGTCGGGCCGACTGCCGCGGGAGTGGCCATCACAGCCGATGGCAGCACGGTGGTCGTGGCGAACTACGAGACTGATTCCGCCACTGCGGTGGACCTGGTTCATGGCGCTGTCCTTTCGGAACGCGATTTGCGGCCGGGATTGATCAATCCAGCGCAGACGGGCGTGCCGGGTGGCGAGTTTCCGGTAGGTGTCGCGATCAAAGGTAATAACACTGTGTATGTCTCCAGTTCACGTGACCGCGAGATCGACGTTCTCAATCTCAATGGTGGCGTGCTCACGCTGACAACCCGCATCCCCGTCCAGGGGAATCCAAACAGAATGGTTCTGAATAAAGCTCAGAGCAAGCTGTTCGTGACTTCGGATAACGCTGATGCGCTAATCATCATTGACACGGCGGCCAACGCGGTTGTAAGTCAGGTCAATACCAGCGCTCCGAAGGGCATCCTTGGTAACGGCAAGATTGTCCCCAAGGGCAGCAATCCCAATAGCATTACCTTGTCGCCGGACGAGAAGACGGCTTACGTGACCAACGGCGGCACGAACAGCGTTGCCGTAATCAGCCTAGCCGGGAAGATGCCGATGGTCGCCGGACTGATCCCAACAGGCTGGCAACCGAACTCCGTCAGCGTGAGTCCGGATGCCTCCACACTCTATGTGGTCAACGGCCGGAGCAACACCGGCCCCGATCTGCTCAACTGCCGGTTCATCAACGCTGGCGGCAACTACGGTTCGGGCTGCCAGAGCGTCCAGGCGCAGAACGGTTCGGCAAACCAGTACGCGTGGCAGGGGATGCACACTACGCTCTTGACAGTACCCATGCCCGGTGCCAACGATCTGTCACTGCTGACCGCTCAAGTGGCGGAGAACAATGGCTTCAACCTGCAGCTCACCCAGCAAGACATCTCAACCATGCTCTTTCTGCGGCAACACATCCAGCATGTCATCTACATCATCAAGGAAAACCGCACCTACGATCAGATTCTTGGCGATCTGCCAGTGGGCAACGGGGATCCTGCACTCACGCAGTTCCCGCAGCCAGTTACACCCAACTTCCACGCCATAGCGACAAACTTCGTCGATTTTGACAATTTCTACGATAGCGGCAGCGCCAGCATGGAGGGATGGCAGTGGTCCACAGCGGCTCGTGCTCTCGACCTCAACGAGAAGAGTCAGGTCGTCAACTATGGCAAGGGCGGTTCGAACTATGACAGCGAAGGCACGGACCGCAACATCAACGTTGGACTGGTTGGAGTCGCGGCGCGAAAAGCATGGCAGCCGTTGTATCCGCCCGATCCGAATCTACTCCCGGGCGTTGCCAACGAAGTCGCACCGGACGGCCCGAATGGCCAACCGGGTCTTGGTTACATTTGGGATGCAGCCATTCGTGCTCACCTCTCGGTGCGCAACTATGGTTTCTTCTCTGACTTGGGGGCGGCGTTCCAAGTTCCTGCCAGCATCGTCGACCCTTGTGCGTCGAAGCCCCACGTCCAGGTATCCTTTCCCGCGCAAGTTTCACTGATCAAACGCACGGATCTCTGTTTCCGTGGTTATGACAACGCGTTCCCCGATTTCTTCCGTTACAAAGAGTGGGCTCGAGAGTTCAATAAGCAGGTGAAAGCGAACAATTTCCCCGCCTTTGAGACGGTTCGCATTCCCCACGACCACTTTGGCTCTTTCGGCGCTGCCGTGTACGGCGTGAATACGCCCGAACTGCAAATGGCTGACAACGACTATGCTGTGGGTCTGCTCGTCGACAAGATTGCGCACAGTCCTTACGCCAGCAACACGTTGATCTTTGTGGTGGAGGATGATTCGCAAGATGGTGCGGACCACGTCAGTGCGAACCGCAGCACAGCCTTCATCGTCGGGCCCTACGTCAAACATGGCGGAGTGGTTTCTACTCACTACACAACCGTCAACATGCTGCGGACCATCGAGGAAGTGCTTGGCCTTGAGAAACTAGGCGTGCATGACTCTGGCCTTCCACCCATGACAGACGCCTTCGACACGACCCAGTCCAGCTGGACCTTCAACGCGTTTCCGGCGTTGGTTTTGTTCAACACCCAGCTGCCCCTCCTCAACAAGGCGCGCGTCAAGTTGAGCGAGATCCCCAAACCAACTCACGACGCCGCATGGTGGGAAGCCCGGACCAAGCAGTTCGACTTTTCTGCGGAAGACCGAGTCAACCCGGATAAGTTTAACCGCGTAATCTGGCAAGGCTTGATGGGCGACAAGCCGTATCCGACAACCCGTTCTGGCGCCGACCTGCGCCGGAACCGAGTACAGTCAGAACCGCAACCTGCGGTAACTGTGGGCTCGGGCAACTAGAACCGGCAGTTAGATATTAGATAAAGGACGCGCCTTCGGCGCGTCCTTTTTTGTTGCTGAGGAAAGCCCGTCTAGTGTTCCAGAGCCTTCTCGATCGCCTCAGATGCCAGTGGCGCCATCACGCTGTAGCCCGCCTGGTTCGGATGCAACCCGTCTGCCGCAAAGTCTTTCTTCAGGAATCCCGCATCATCCATTAACGCGCTGAAGTAATCCAGGTAGATGCATCCGTTGGCACGGCAATATTCCTGCATCCAGCGGTTGAGCTCCCGGATTTTCGACATCGGACGCGTCACAAAAAAGTTCGCAGCTCTCGGCGTGTAATTGTGGACGGGAAGGACCGAAGAGAACACCACACGAATGTTGTGGGTCTTCGCTAGTTCCGCCATGGAAGCGTAGTTGGCCTCAATCTCCTCCAGCGACATGGGGCCGGTATTTCCGGCAATGTCATTGGTGCCGGCTAAAATCATAACCACCGATGGCTGGAGGTTGATTACGTCTTCACGAAAACGCACTAACATCTGTGGCGTGGTTTGCCCGCCGATGCCGCGGTTCACGTAGCCTTTACCCGGAAAGTATTGCTCCAGATGCCACCCATCGGTGATGGAATCGCCCATAAACACCACGCGTTTTTCTCCCGCAGCGGGAGGCCTCAACAGGGCATTCGCGTCCCGGTAACGTGCCAGCTCACCAAAATCGTTGCGTAGCATTGCCGCCCGGGAATTACGCCAATCTTCCAGGTCTTTCGTGGCGATGGCCATGGCGTCGGGAGGCTGTACCAGCACCTTCTGCGCTTCCAGAAGCGGATCGGATTCCGTCCTGGCTACTAGCGTATAGGTTGTCGTCATCGAGGTCTCTTGCCCTGGTTTTAGTGTGCGCAAGCTGGTCAGCAACTCCAATTCGACATATTTCGCCGTTTCACTGGCATTCGTGTAAATCTTTGAGTGCGAACCTTGTTCTGGCCACTGGTCGGTACTATCTGTAGCCTGCGGCGATTTATTTTCGATAAGAAGGTCAGGACCATCCCCCACCCAAAGGAGCGTCTCGCCATCGCTTCCCAGCATCGTGTTTTTTTGCGGGTCGCGCGCAACGGAAAGGAGCCGTCCATTAATACTTAGATCTTTCGGCTCCGAGACTGGAAGAAGATTCGTGTAGCCCTGGGGCAGTGCGGAGCGCGCGGGCAACAAGATAAAAGCGCGCTCCGGCGGATTGAGTTGCGTAATCGTCCAGACGGCAATTGGCAGCGGAGATCCCTGAACTTTTTCGTACCAGGTCTGGATGGTCATCACGGGAGCATGAGGAGCAAGCGAGATCGTGCGCCGAACGCGAATTCCATAGTTGGGATCCACCGGCGAAACCAACTGGAGATGATTCTCCTTGACTGAATCGGTGTAAGGCACTGCGTCGAATGTTTTCGGCGGCGGCCAACCTCGACCGGCAATCTTCGGCCAGTCGGCCTGTGGCGCGGGCCACGCCTTGTCGCCGCCTTGGTTGGTCCATCCTTCGTTGTCGGGCTTTAATTCTTTTCCGAAAGCAGGGTTTTTCCAGAAAGAACCCCGGGGATGGCCTTCTCCGTCGAGCAAATTGAACTCCATGACCCGCCCGACTTGAGGCACCACCACGACCTCTGCAACTCCGTTGCGCAAAACGATGGCGCGCCAGCCATGGAACTGTGTACGGGTGATGGTTACCGCGGCCGCTTTGCTTCCGGCCTGAGCGCCTAGCATACAGGGCGCAATCCAGACACATGCCAGGATGATCAGGAGATGCGTCGATTTTTGTGAGTAATTGCGAGAGCTCTTGTTCACGGATACGGTTCCTTGATATTGAGGTTTTGCAGAACAGGTCATAGCCATCAGACCTGGCAGCGCGTCGCTCAACATAATACGCGTTTTCCAGGTATCCCTTGCCTTGCGCGCTACTCCGCTTTCGGAGAGAATGGCACGGGCTTACGGCACAGATCGTTCTTGCGATGGAGGCAGAAATGGCAGGGCAGGATATTCGACGCCGCGAGATTCTGCGAATCATGGCGCTGGCAGGAGTCGCGTCCCAGTTTCCAGGGTTCACGAAGTGGGCGTTTGCCTACGGTCATGGAAGCTGCGGCACAGAGCAGATTAAACCTGCCCAATACAAGCCGCAATTTTTCTCGAATCGTGAATATGCGCTGGTAGAACGGCTGACGGAATTGATCATCCCCACTGATTCGACGCCAGGAGCGCGCGAGGCTGGGGTGGCAGAGTTTGTAGATTTCATGGTTGCCCACGACCACGATCAGCAATACAAATTCCGCACTGGACTGACCTGGTTGAACGCGCATTCTGAGAGGCAACTCGGCAAGTCGTTCGTGGAGCTTTCGCAGGAACAACAGATTTCCATTCTCGAGCCGCTCGCTTATAAGGCGAAGCACCGTGAGGGCGAGGACGGGCTCGAGTTCTTCCAAAGCATGAAGGAAATGACAGTGATGGGATTTTACACCAGTGAAATTGGCTATAAGGAATTGGATAATCCCGCGCTTAAGTTTTATCCGAAGTCGCCGGCGTGTCCACACTCCGACGATCCAGAACACAAACACCTTCCAGCCCCCAAATGGTGAAGAGCATGCCGAAGCAAGTGTATGACGTGATCGTGATTGGGACGGGCGCAGGCGGTGGCACTGCGATCAAGACCCTGTGCGAGGCGGGCCTGAAGGTGTGTGCGCTGAATGCCGGTCGAAGACTGGATCCCGAAAAGGATTTCCGCCATCACCGCATGCCATGGGAGATGAAATTCCGCGGATTCGGTGACCCCGCCAAGCGTGCCCAGTCCTATGGATACATGGATAACGAGTGGGTCGACGGCGTATGGGAGCACGAGATTCCTTTTACCACCGCGCCCGGCACTGTATGGATGTGGCCTCGTTGCTTCGCGGTGGGAGGAAAGACAAACTTCTGGGGACGGTCGTCCGCGCGATTCGGCGACATCGATTTCCGCGCCGCGTCGTTCGATGGCTACGGCATGGACTGGCCGGTTACCTATGACGAAATCGCTCCTTACTATAGCCGCGTCGAGCGCATGGTGGGAGTAGCCAGCACCGTACAGAACCGGCCGAGCAATCCGGACGGCGAGTATTTACCTCCATTTAATTTTCGTTGCCTCGATCACATCTTGCAAAAGGGTGCGGAGAAAATTGGCGTGCCCTACCTGCCGGATCGTCTCTCGCAACTAACGCAGAATCATGAGGGACATCCGGCGTGCCACTACTGCGGAGCTTGCACAACTGGCTGTGATACAGGTTCGTTTTTCTCGACGCCCTGGCGTTTTCTGCCGAAGGCGGAGACCACCAAGAACCTGGAACTGCGGACCAACGCGTTGGCCAAGAACGTTCTGGTAGACGAAAACGGAATGGCGAAAGGTGTGGCCTACATCGATCGCAAAACCCGCCAGGAAGTGGAAGTGTATGGGCGAGCTGTTGTGGTCGCCGCGTCGTGCATAGAATCGGCGCGGATCATGCTGAATTCGAAATCGCGCCATTGGCCGCACGGCGTCGCCAATTCGAGCGGGCAGCTCGGAAAAAATCTTTGCGACCATCTTTACGGCGAGTCCGCCCGTGGTTATCTGCCGCAACTGCTGGGGCAGCCAAGCTTCCCGGATAACGTGGGCGACAACCAAGTGGCGTGGATGCCACGTTGGCAGAACCTCAAAAACCCACACGAAGAGAAATTCATTCGGGGCTACTCGATGTATCCCGGAGGGGGTTGCACCGAGTATCCGTGGTATGCGGTGCAGGCGGAAGGTTTTGGCTCCTCCTACAAGCGAGAAGTCCGGCGGCGTTATCCCACTCCGGTAGATTTCACCATTCAGGCACCCTCTCTGCCGTCCGATTCAAACTATGTAGACCTCGACCCCAAAGTGAAAGACAAATTCGGGATGCCCGTCGCCCGCGTTCACTTTCAATGGGACGAAAACGTGCTGAAGATGTGGGAGCATTCCAAGGAAATCAGCGCGGACCTGATCCGGTCAGCGGGCGGAGAATATGAGGGCTCAGCCGACGAACCTTTAATTCCGGGATGGAGTCTGCATGAGACGGGAACCTGCCGGATGGGCAACGATCCGAAGAACTTCGTGACCAACCGTTTTGGGCAAACTCACGATGTGCCCAACCTTTATGTTTGTGACGCAAGCGTGTTCCTGAGCTGTACTGATAAAACCACGACGATCAGCATTATGACGTTCACGCTACGCACATGCGACTACATGATCGAAAACTTCCGCCGGGGCGAGCATAAGGCCGCTTAACCGGCATACTCGCTAAGTCGTAGACTGGGAATCGTAGACGAGGAGAGATCTCATAAAATGTTTTGGGTAGGAAACGGTTTCAGCCGTCGAATGAATCGAAAGCTGTGTGCCGCATTCGCTCTTTGTGTCGTTGTTGCTTGTCAACTGGTCCACACTCCACTGGAAGCGCAGGCTCACCCTGTTAGACCCGCTGCTACTTCAATGGTACCGCTCCATACCGGCATCTACAGCCCAACCATCGATGCCAAAGTGGAAGCTCTTCTGCGCAAAATGACGCTCCAGGAAAAGGTCGGCCAATTGGTCCAGTATTCGGCCGGTCAGCCCACTGGACCAGGTACGGGGCGCAGCGACTACAATAGCATGATCGCGAAGGGCGAGATTGGGGCTTTATTTAACGTCACCACCGCGCGCGAGACCAACGCCTATCAACGCATAGCAGTCGAAAAATCGCGCCTTAAAATTCCGATTGTCTTCGGACAAGACGTGATTCACGGTTTCCGCACTGAGTTTCCGATTCCGCTCGGACTAGCATCGACCTGGGATCCTCCTCTGGTAGAGCAGGCGGCCCGCTTGGCTGCGCGGGAGGCTTCGGCAACCGGGATTCGATGGACGTTCTCCCCCATGGTGGATATTGCCCGCGACGCCCGCTGGGGGCGCATCACCGAAGGTGCGGGAGAAGACCCATTTCTGGGTTCCGCAATGGCCGCCGCCTACGTTCGCGGCTATCAAGGCTCGCGTCTGGACGCACCTGACAGCATTGCCTCCTGCGCCAAGCACTATGTTGGCTATGGAGCCGCCGAAGGCGGACGCGACTACAACTCTACGGAAATCTCCGAACACACTTTGCGGCAGTTCTATCTACCTCCTTTCCACGCGGCGGTGAATGCTGGAACTGCAAGCATCATGAGCGCCTTCAACTCCATCAATGGTGTGCCCGCGTCCGCCAATCCTTTTACGCTCAAACAAATCTTGCGGAAGGAATGGGGATTTCGCGGCGTTGTCGACAGTGACTGGACCTCCATCGAAGAATTAATGGCGCACGGTATCGCTAACGATGGAGCTACGGCGGCCCGCAAAGGATTCCTGGCCGGCGTGGATATGGACATGGTCAGCAGCTTGTATCACGATCACCTCGCGGAGTTAGCAAGTTCCGGTCAGGTGTCGCAAGCGAATCTGGATGAGGCTGTTCGTCATATATTGCGAATGAAGTTTGCGCTGGGCCTGTTCAAGCACCCCTACGCCGACGAGGCGCATGAAAACGAAGCCATGTTGCGGCCAGAGGCCATCGCGTTGGCACGAACTGCGGCCGAACGGTCGTTTGTATTGCTGAAGAATTCTGCTGGCCCGAATGCTGCACCGTTGCTTCCGCTCTCCAGCGGCACACAAAACATTGCCCTAATCGGACCGCTCGCCGATGATCCACCAAAGATGCTGGGAGCCTGGGCCGCTCTCGGACGTGGAGACGACGTTGTCACCTTGCGTGCCGCTCTCGTCAAACGGATTGGAGATTCACATCTTCTGTATGTTCAAGGAACAGGCGTCACAGGCGGATCCGATGATGATCTAGCTGCTGCTGTCGCAACGGCCAGCAGGACGGACCTGACCATTCTCGCTCTTGGCGAGGATGCCGGAGAAATGAACGGCGAAGCGGCATCGCGAACAAAACTAGGTTTGCCCGGCCGCCAGCAAGAGCTGTTGGAGAAGGTTGTGGCTACGGGCAAGCCCGTCGTCTTGATTCTGTTTAGTGGACGCCCCTTGACCTTACCCTGGGCCTTCGAGCATGTTCCTACGGTATTAGAGGCTTGGTTCCCAGGTATTCAGGCGGGACCGGCGCTGGTGCGCACCATTTATGGCGAGTCAAATCCCAGCGGGAAACTGACTGTAAGCTGGCCGCGCAGTGTGGGCCAGGAACCTCTCTACTACAACGCACTGAATACAGGACGCCCTGCCGACAAGGCGGACCTGACCAGGCCTCCAGCGGACGGTAATAACAAGTACGTGTCGCGTTACATTGATGAATCGAACAGTCCGCAATTCCCTTTCGGCTACGGTCTTTCTTATACGAGCTTCCGCTATGGTCCCACCCAAATCAGTGGACAGCAGCTCAGAGCCCCTGTTCTGACGACGGTTATGGGTGGCGGGAAAAAAGTATTGTCCGCCAGCGCTGAAGTTACAAACAACGGCTCGCGTCCAGGAGAAGAGGTCGTGCAAATCTATGTGCGGCTGCAGGGTACAAGCGTTGCTCAACCTGTGCGCGCCTTGAAGGGATTTCAACGTATTTCGCTGAATGCAGGCGAAACGAAAACCGTAATCTTCGGCTTGGGACCCGATGCTTTTGCGTTGTGGAATGATCAGAATCAGTTCGCGGCAGAACCCTCCAAAGTGAGCATTTGGATCAGCCCTGACTCCGCTCATGGCTCAAGAGCAACGCTGGAAATCCTCCCATAAGAACCAAGCGGACGCTGCTCGCTCTTGAGTCATTTTGCAGGCACGGTTTCCGCCAATTTTCGTAGCCGCGCCGTGACGTTCAAAAGCGCGCGTCCATCATGGTATGCCGCCTTCCAGATGCGTCCCTTGCTCGACACAACAGGCAGGCCGTCCTCACCGACCATTTCGTACACACCGTGAAATTCCGGGTCGATCTGGTATTTCTTGATGAAATCCCACTGCAGCTGAAAGGCTTTGAAATACACATCTGTCTGGCGGCCATACTTTTCGTGCAAGAGCAACAGTACGTTCAAGCCCTCGAACTGCACCCACCATTCCTTCTGCCTGTCTTCCGGTCTTCCAAAAGTTGTGCCATGCTGGAAGAAGCCGCCGAGGTTTTCGTCCCAACCATACGCGAGCGCATGATCCACTAGCAATTTCCCCATTCGTTCCGTTTTTGGGTCATGCCCATGGCCCAGTACATCTTCGGTTTCCTCCATCAGATAAGTCGCTTCCACATCATGACCATAGGAATCATGATCGGGGAAGGCGCGCCATTCATTGGTGAAATAGAGATTCATCGCGCCGGGATCGACCGAGACCTTGTCTCTCACAATCGTCAACAATTCTTCCACGCGCCGGCGCAAGGTGTCGTCCTTCCATACTTCGTAAAGTTGCGTGAGGGACTCCAGAAGATGAATATGAGTATTCATCGACTTATAGCCGATGGGAAACTGCGCCAACGGGGCCCCCTGCACTTTTCCCGTGTCTTTCTCGCCTTCCACGACCTTGCCCTCGCGAGTTAGCCACTCAAAGTAGCCGCCATTCTTGGTGTCGTGAGCGTGCTGGTCCATCCAGCGAAAGCCTTTTTGCGCCAACTCCAGAGCCTTGGGATCTTTGGTCGCCTGGTAGGCTGCTGCCAAGCCATAAAGGCAAAAACTCATGCCATAAAGATGCTTGCCATCACTGTAAAAAGGCGTGATTTGGCCTTTGTCGTCGACCCCCCAAAAAAATCCTCCGTATTGCTTGTCCCACATAACGTTGGATAAAAAATCTACCCCATGATGCACAATTGGAATAAATTGTTCTCGCAGATCGGGACGCCGCATCACGATTTGGGAGGCTACCCACGTCATGCGCCCTTGGAACACTGAAAACTTGCCCTCGCTTCTTGCTGGCTTCCATTCCCGCGTGAAGCCAGAGTAGAAGCCGCCATTTTCGTTATCGACGTTGCGCGGAAACCACGGGGTAAGTATGTCCCGGCGCAGCATGGTTTCCGCCTCGTCCGCAAACTTCAAATAGTTTTCTTTGGTCGGCGTAAGGTAAGTAATCGACTCAGGCTTCGCCGCAGAGGTCGCGGTTGCGCTCTGAGCTGCGCAACTCGAAACCCATAACGCCGTGATCACGCCGGCCAGCAACAACCAACTATTGTTTCGCATAAAGCTCCTTGTCGTAGTCAAGGTCTGAAGGTAAAGGGTTACTGCCCTGCTTTTGCTGCTTTTTCGATAGGTTCATCCACTTGCAAAATCTGATCGCCAGAAACATCTTTCAGCGTTTGCACAATGCCGCTGGGCCACCGGATCTCGAGTGTCTTTGCCGTTGTCTCTATTCCCAAACCAAAGTGCAAACGTTTGTCGCTGGAGGAAAGATAGCTCCCAGCCGTGGATACTCGTGCACACTGGAGACCTTTCGCGGTTACAAGCTTGACCTCAGCTCCGATCGCATCCCGGTTGCTTTTATGTCCCACGAGTTTCAAATTTAGCCAATGGTTCTGTGTCGGTGTCTCATTGCGAAGAATGTAGATGGGCCCGTCATTGCTGGTCACAATCGCATCCAGACGACCATCGTTATCAATATCGCCAATCGCCAGTCCTCGTCCCACCCAGGCCTGTTGAAAGACGCTCCCCGAATCTTCCGAAACATCCACAAATCCTGTTCCTGTGTTCCGGACCAGCAACGGCGGCTCGTGGTAGTGCACGTTGGAGGAATGCATCTCGATCGTATTCATCGCATGACCCTGCGCTACCAGCAGATCTTTCCATCCGTCATTGTCGTAATCCATGAAGCGGATACCCCAACCGGTATGTCCCACTGTGGCGCGAGCCAATCCAGACGTACGGCTCGAATAAGCGAAGGTGCCATCGTGGCTGTTTTGGTAAAGAGCATAGATTTGGTTCGCCAGATTAGTGACGACCAGGTCGGGCAGACCATCGTTGTTGTAATCTTCAAAATCGACCCCCATGCCTGCGTACGTATCGCCGTCTTCATCGACGGCAACGTTCGAGGTCAATCCCACTTCCTCGAACGTCCCATTTCCCCTGTTGTGGTAAAGAAATTCCGACATGGAATCATTAGCCACAAAAAGATCGATGTGGCCGTCGCGGTCGTAGTCCGCCAGTGCGATGCCCAGGCCTTTGCCGGGCGCCAGCACGCCAATTTTCTCCGCTACTTCGCTGAAGTGTCCTTTGCCGTCATTGTGATAAACCAACGGAGAGATTGGCCGGAACATATCGGGGTGACAATAAGCGCGAAAACCTTCTTCGTGGACTCCGCAGAAAATGTCTGTGAAATCAAACTTGACGTATCGCAACACGACTAAATCCAGCATGCCGTCGTTATCGAGATCCACCCAAGCCGCGCTCGTGGACCACCCGCTTCCGCCCACACCCGCTCTTTCGGTAACGTCCTCAAATGTTCCATCGCACTTGTTGCGGTAAAGCCGGTTGCCGCCGTATGCGGTCACATAGAGGTCTTCGCAGCCGTCGTTGTCATAGTCACCGGCGGCAACACCCATGCCATATCCCACTCCTTGCAAGCCGGCTTTTTCCGTAGTGTCTTCGAAGGTGCCATCTGTTTTTTGGTGGAAGAGACGATTCCAGTATTCCGGTCCCGTCTTCAGCGGAATGGCATCCTTGGGCATGGGATCGCTCAGTGGTGCGCCATTGACCACGAAGATGTCGAGCCGGCCATCGTTATCGTAGTCGAATAGAGCAACTCCCGGGCCCATCGTTTCCAGGAGATATTTCCTGGAAGTGTGTGATGCCAGGTATTGAAATTTCACGCCTAGCACAGATGTCACATCCGTAAACTTGCCCGGAACCACCTGCGCTTGGTCCGCAACTTTGGTTAGACCTTGAGCATAGATGCCGTCGTTGATGAGGCAGGGCAACGCCGCGAGCAGCGCCGCCAGTACGCTGAGTCTAAAATTCATTGATAAAAAACAATAGACCAGACTCGTCAAAATCGTAGACCTCAGGCGCTAAAGCCCGCGTCATTGGCGGCCTTGGCGATACGGCTCAAGCCGTGCCCTTACCGGATTTCAAATGCCCTCGGCGGAGCCGGTTCCGCCGCACCGTGCTCTTAATGCGCTGCCACTTCAACGAGTGGGATCGAGATCATCGTCATTGAGTACTTAGTCATTCCGCACTTCAATATTTCCGGAGCAGTTCCAGCATCTTCCGGTCTAATTTGTGACCTTTGAAATCCTCATATTGCACGTCCTCACGTCCGCTGTCGAGCACACCGAAAGTCCCCCGCAGATTCCACATGGAGTTTCCCCATCCGGCTTCTTTCCACAGCGAGAGGCTATCTTCCATCCACGCCAAAACGGCGGAATGCGGAGTTTTATTGAACGCACCCCACTCGCCTACATGGATCTGCACTTTCTTGTCAACCAAAGGCTTATAGCGTTCAATGTATTCCTGTTTCAGGCGGTCGCGGTCCCAGATGTGGCCCTGATCATCTTTCAGAGGCCACGTGGGGAGAGCCATGGTTTCAAATTCATCTTTGGGAACCCAGTTGGCGGTGTAATGCGTGAGCGCTTTGGGCAAATACCCGCGCGTACTCTGCACCAGACCGAGATCAACAATTCCCAGCACTGGCGACTGGCCAATGTTCAGACCGTCGGCAAAAATCAGCCGGTTCGGATCCTCTTCGCGGATTCCTCCCACCAGCGCGGTCACAATCTCCACATAACGCTCTTCGAGGTAGCCTTCGTACGAGCGCATCTTCGGAGGTTCGTTAATCAGGTCGAAGCTCAGGCGGCGATTGGGAATACCCTTGTAGCGGCGCGCAAAGTTCTTCCAATGAAACACGGCTGCGGTCAACGCTTTGTCCCGCTCGGTCTTCCGCCCGGAAAATAGGTCTGCCGGCTCCAGCTCGCGGCCATTGATGCAGTAACCTGGAATGCGGTGAAGATTCAGATTGATGTGGATTCCGTATTGCTTTCCCAAATCAATAGCGCGATCGACCTCTTTTAGAGGCGCTTCGCGAATGATCGTCCAGTCCTCACGGCTTCCCCAAACCCAGTACGACAGCGGCAGACGCGCGAAGTCAAAGCCCCACTCCGCCATGATGGCAAAATCTGACTCCTCGAACGCCCGGCCATCGTAAGGGTGACCCGGCCAACCGAACCGGCCTTGCAGATTGAAGCCGCGCCAACGGGGAATGCGGTCCGCTTTGATGTCTTCTTCTTGTGCAGCGACTGGAGTGCTCGCCCCCCAAAGCATTCCAGATGCGAGTGGCGCGGTAGCGCTCAGGATCGCCAGGTTTCTCGTGAACGATCGGCGGTTCATGATGTGATCCTCGCATTCGGGAAGGGCACGGCTTCAACCGTGCCGCCAAAGTCCGCTGGTAACAGGGGCTTTGGCCCCTGAGGGAACGAAGCTGCTACCGCGGG
>CAZUCC010000054.1:0-25630 GCA_964619065.1 uncultured Acidobacteriaceae bacterium
CGACGACCTCTTCCATGCCATGGAAGCGCGCTCCCAGCTGCGCCACAGGCCCACTTGATGAAGCTTACTTGAGGAAGGCTCCTTCGATTCTCGCGCAGCGGCGCGCCTTCCGTCAAACGGAGCTCTCACACGTCGGTACCTTTCGCCCGAATCAAATTTCGATGGAGGCATGGGGCGTCCGCCCGTGCGATTTTACTCTGCGGCTACAAACTTGATGTCCACGGGCGACGGCGCTTTGAGCACCTGTCCACTCGCAGTCAGGCGGCCTGTCTTGGGGTCGATGCGAAAGACGACAATTTCTCCCGAATCCTGGTTGGCCACGAACAGGCGCGAACCGGTTGGATCGATTTTGAAATTCCTCGGTGTCTTGCCTTGCGTCGATACATCCTCAACGGGAGTGAGCGTACCCTTCTTGGCATCCACCGCAAAGACCACAATGCTGTTGTGGCCGCGATTTGAGGCATAAACGAACTTGCCGTTCGGGTGTACCTCGATTTCGGCCGTGTCGTTCTTTCCGTTAAATCCCACCGGGAGCGTCGAGATCGTCTGCACCGAGTGCAAAACTCCATTCTTCGAATCGTATGTAAAGGCGTTTACCGTGGACTTTAGTTCGTTCACGACATACGCAAATTTGCCATCCGGATGAAATGCAAAGTGCCGCGGCCCAGCTCCGGCATCGACTTTAGCGAAAGGAGGATCATTCGGGGTTAACGATCCTTTTGCTCCGTCAAAGCGGTAGACCAGCAGTTCATCGAGTCCCAGGTCGGCAGCGACCGCGAAACGATTGTCGGATGTGACTTCAATCCAATGCGCATGGGGGCCTTCCTGGCGTTCGTGATTCGGCCCGGAGCCTGCATGTTGGACAAACGCGGATGCCTCTCCCAAGCGTCCATCTTTCAGAAGCGGAAACACCGCCACATTGCCACCCGTGTAGTTCGCGACAAGAACATACTTCCCGGTTTTGTCCAGAGCGATGTAGCAGGGATCCGCGCCGCCCGAGGGCACCTCATTCAGGAAAGATAGCTTTCCGGTCTTCGGATCAATGGCAAAAGCACTGACCCCGCCGCTCGCCTTCTCCTGGTACTTGTCAACTTCGTTCACGGCATACAAAAAGTGGTGCCCGGGATCAACCGCAACGAAAGACGGGTTTGTCGTTTCAGCCACCAACCCGAGAGAGGTCAGATCTCCCGTGCCCGCATCGTATCGATAGGCGTAGATGCCTTTGCTTTCGGCACCGGTATAGGTGCCTACGTAAACGAGATATTTGCCCGTACCCTTATCGGCCGCCGGGGCACTCGGGACAAACGTTAGCGCCACCAGGATCATGGCCAGCGCGGAGAAGAAACGAGTCTTTCGCATGTTGTGGGAGTCCTTCCGACGGTGGTTGAAGTCTCCCTAATGTAACAAACTACTCAGAAACCCGGGTTCTGGAGGAACGGACTAGGTCAGTGCCACTGTTCTGAAGGCTACGAAACAATCTTGGGCTGTCGTCCAATACCCCGGCGAGAACACCGGGCCTATGTAATTTCCTTCCGATCTTGGCCAAACCCTGCAAATTGAGTATTCTGGGGTGCACATGAAACTCTCCCTGTTGGTGTTTTCTCTTGCGTCCGCGTTGGCCAGCATTGTACTTGCGCAAACTGCCGCCGTCCCCCAGTCCAGCGGTGCGCCTGTCTCCTACGCTTCCGTGACCGAGGTGAGCGGTGTTCTCGCGCAACTGAACCAAGCCTCGCAAACGCTTACGGACGATTTGGGCAAACTCCGCGTCGAACGGTGGAAGGCCGATGGCGACACCAAGCGCCAATCCTTGGCGAACCTCGAATCCTTGCAGCGCAATCTGCAAAACGCTCTTCCTGCCATGACGTCGAAATTGAGTGCAGCGCCGGACAGCTTGACCAACACGTTCCAGATCTATCGCAACATTGGAGCTCTGTATGACGTTCTCTCGAACCTGGCGGAATCGGCTGGTGCGTTCGGGTCCAAAGATGAGTTCCAAATGCTGGCCAATGATTCCAGCAGCATCGAGAAAGTGCGCCGCGCTCTGGGCGAGCGTATGGATAAGCTGGCTTCCGCCAAAGAGTCCGAGCTTTCAGATCTGCACAATCAAGTGAAAGTCCTGCGGGCGGCTGCACCCCCGGCTCCGCCCACGAGGGTTATCATCGACGATGATAAACCCAAGAAGCCAGTCAAGAAAAAGACTGCCAATAAGCCAACCCCCAAGCCAGCCACCCCACCCGCAGGACCGCCAAAGTCCCCCTAAGATTATTATTTTGTTGGATATACGACTGGGTATCTGAACCAATTAGCAGGGATTTAGCACGTCCGTAATCCCCACTCCGGCCCATCCCATGGGAACATCAAGAAGGCTGGCGGAGTCTATATAAGTAGCTACCGTCTACGCCGACAGTTGATGGGGAGAAATTATTGGCGCAGGCGAACAGCGCGGACAATCCTATAATTGAGGCTGACGCCATGAAGAGCATGGCGGGAGTTGCCACTTTGGGCGATCTCGCGAGCGCCATAGGAGTTCGGACGGAAGAGGCGGCGGTCGTCGCCGAACTGCAAGCTGGGTCTGAGGAGGCGTACGTATGGTTGATGGCCCAGACCATCCAGCCTGTATACAGCCTCTGCTACCGCGTGCTGAACGACCCCTCCGACTCTGCCGATACGACGCAGGAAGTGTTCCCCAAAGTGTTTCGCGGCATTCGCAGCTTCCACGGCGGATCGAGCCTCAAGACGTGGATTTACCGCATCGCGTTGCATGAAGCCTCGAACCGGCGGCGCTGGTGGTTCCGGCACAAGTCCCGGGAAACATCCATGGAACCAGCGGACTCGGAAATGGAATTCAGTGAGGGCGGAAACAGCGGTCTTAAGGAAACCTTGGTGGATGGAAAGGATTCACCATTTGACAACGTTATGCACGCGGAAATTCGAACGCAGGTTGAGCAGGAATTGCGCAATGTTCCAGAACCGTATCGTACGGCACTGGTCTTGCGCGATCTCGAGGAACTCTCCTACGAGGAAATTGCGGAGGTAACAGGCGCAACCCTGGGAACTGTGAAATCGAGACTCACACGCGGACGCGAAGCGTTGCGGCAACGCCTGACCGCGTACATCGAAAAAACGGGGGCTGGACTCGGACTTACGGCCACCAAGTCTCCCGTCAAAATTCGCAATCGTGCAGCACAGGCTGAAAAAGTTCAGGTGACACCATGAAGTGCATACAAGCCCGATCCTTATTTTCGTTATATCTGGATGGCGCGTTGACCGGCAGGCAAATGCAGGCGCTAGGCGCGCATTTTGAGGAATGCCCGGCGTGCCAGCGGGAATACACGCTGCTGCGACAAAGCCAGCAATGGCTAACCTCCGTGGGACGCCCGCAGGTGCCGCCGGATTTGGCTCTCAAGTTGCGCATTGCCATCTCCCGGGAAATCGCCAGTTCGCGGCGCCCGCAACTCCAAGGAACATGGATCAGTCTGGAGAACGCGATCCGCCGTTTCATGGTTCCCGCGACTGCTGGACTAGTCACGGCTGTGATCGTCTTTGTCATGCTGATGGGATCGTTTGCCATTCCCGTGCAGGCGGCCAACGATGTTCCGTTGCCGATATATGTAGCGCCCGCTTTCAAGGCCTCTGCCTATGCTCTGGAAGAGGGGATGATCAGCGAGGACTCCGTGGTCGTGGAAGCCGATATCGACGAAGCCGGCCGTGTGCAAGACTTCCGCATTCTCTCCTCCCCAGAAGACGTGCAGCAGTGGCTCCCGCAGGTGAAGAACGCTTTGATTTTCACCGAATTCCAGCCTGCTACGGCCATGGGACGTCCCACCTCAGGCCGCGTCGTGCTGGCATTCACCCGCAACCGGCTCGATCACCTCAAAGCCCACATCAAACCAGCCGGGCGGGGAGTGGGACGAAGCGTTTGATCTAGTATCGCTTTCCCACCATCAATTTCCCTTCCATCAGTCCGTCCGTTACGGTCCAATTAAAGTTTGTTTCATTGGCGTTAAAGTTCTCCCGGATGCTGGCCGGCGATGTAGCGCTGTGATATCGTCAGCCCCTGGTTCGGGGAAGATTTATGACCACTCACGTGAAAGTCAGTTTTGCATTTTGGCTAGCCTTTCAACTCCTGCCAATTCATAGCTCGGCACAAGGTGTACAACCTTATCCCAACGCTATAACCGACCGACGGGTTCGAACCGCGACACCGATGACTCCTCCTCCCGTTCGCGCGGTCTTCAAGGACCCGGATTTTGGCTCGCTGATGGTTCGGGTCACAGATGGGAACACCAATCCGAAAAGGCTGGGAAGCTACTTCCGGAATTCCAGCGCGGATGCCACGGAATGGAGCGCGGATAGCGGAAAGTTCTTTGTTGAAGGAGAAAATGCCGGCTTGTTCGCTTTCGGGTTTGTGCCTGCGAGCATGACTGTTTACTCTCTGCCGGGAGCGGGAACGGGCGGAGGTCTGCGGCTGCCATTTCTACCTACAACTACATTCAGCTCCGTGGATCCCGACCTCATTTACGGAACGACGCGGGCCGCTCACTTCACCATCAGCAGCTATCGTTTTTCCACGAACAAGACCGCCCCGGTATATGACCTCACGATATGTGGAACTCAGCCTCCCATCGTGTCGAGTCCAACCGCGCGCACCAATGACCTTACGACCTCTGCGGATGACAATCGTTTCGTAGTTTCGGCAGGGGGCACGCAGTTTGGGAATCGAATTCTGGTCGTCGTCTACGATCGCAAACTCGGCTGTCGTTGGTTCAATACACAAACCGGACAAATCGGCGGACAATGGGGAGCCTCTGGCAACGCCTCGACCTCCGGCTTCCTAGTCCGGCATTCTTCGATCTCAGGGGATGGAAATTACATAAAAATCGGAGTGGATAAGGTCGGGTTTTATATCTGGGATTTGTCGACCCTCAACGTTACAGCATGCCTGAACAGTGGACCGCTGAAGTGCGGCGGTTATGGATCCTTGGGATTTAACACTTACATCAATCCCGCCGGTGCAATCGACCAACTGAATTTGCTCAAGCGTCCTCTCGGCAATCTCGCGGGTATGACTCCGTTATTGAATCCGTTACCGCTGCCTTACTATTGGGGGATGGAGCTGCACCCAACATGGGGGAATGGACGCTTCAATAACAATTCACCTTTGTGTGGCAATGCATACAGCCCCGTGGGCGACACGACGATTACGCAGCCTTACGATGGTGAAGTTTTCTGCATGGAGACTGACGGGCTTGCCTCGACAGTCTGGCGATTCGCGCACAACCGCACCATCTGGGATCCGGAATACTACTGGACCGACCCTTTTGGAAATACCTCCAACGACGGCCGCTTCTTTATGTTTTCGTCGACCTGGGACGGACAAGTTGGCGTCACGAGTACGGGACCTCGCTCTGACGTGTGGATTGTGAAATTGAACTGAATCGGCATTCCGCCGACAACCGTAGGGTGGCCATTTTTTCGTACTGCGTTGACCTTGCCGTTTGACCCCCAGCCAACCGATTCCGTAGACTAAACCGAGTCTGTGGTAGTTGCGCCTGCCCTGCCGGAGGTTTCTCCTGATTCTCTGGAGTCGAGATTTCTGCAATAGAGTGTTCTGGAAGGCGAGTTCGCTGGGCATTCTTTGCCTGGGCTTCGCAGGGGACGTGTGTGTCGCCCAGGATGGGAAACCTGCCACCAACCCACCCGCCAGACCATCAGCACCTGTAGCTCAATCCTCCGCACCAACACCTGCCTCGAAGGTCAACTTGGACACAAGCGAAACCTTATTCACGTTCGCAGCCGCACTGAGTGCCTGCGGCTTTGGCCAGAATTCCGAGTCGACGGATCCGTTGCGCGCGCAAATTCGCTCCGAACTCGAGAAGACCCTGCAGGCTTCTGACAAGTCGGCCGAACTCATCAATTCCATGTGTGAGTTCTATCGCGACCACCAGACTGGAGACTCTGGGCGGGACTTCGCGCAATATGTCTCGCTGGCTCTGTTCGTCGACGGACCTCCCAAGTTCAAGACCACGATCAAAGAGGCCGAACTGCCGCCGGACGCGGTTTATGTGATCGGCTTTCTGCCGCTCGTAGCCGACTTTTACGATAAAGCTGGAGTGCACGCCCTCTGGACCAGACACCGTGACCAGTACAACGGACTCATCGAGCGTTATCACGGGGCTGTCGCTAAGATGGTGTTCGACACCGACATCTATCTCAAACTTGCATTCAGCGGATACCTGGGACGGCAGTTCGTGGTGTATCTGGAGCCTCTCGGCGCGATTGGGCAGTCTAACGCACGCAATTACGGCGATAACTATTACGTCGTTCTGACGCCTTCGGGAGACACTCTGCAGATCGAGCAAATCCGGCATACCTATTTGCATTACGTTCTGGATCCGCTGGCGTTGAAGCGGTTTTCCACAATACAGAAGCTGGCGCCACTACTGGACGTGGTGAAGACCGCGCCCATGGACGAAAGTTTTAAGGGAGATATGGCGCTATTACTCACCGAGTGCTTGATTCGCGCCATCGAAATTCGAACAAGAAAAGCATCGGAGGAGGACCAGAAGGCTGCCGTGATGTCTTCCATGCGGGAAGGATACATCCTTACCGAGTATTTCTTCGAAGCGCTGGTGGCCTTTGAGAAGGATCCTGCGGGATTGCGCGACAGTTATCCCGACATGTTGTACGCAATTGACGCGGGCAAGGAGGCGCGCCGCGCAGGAAATATACAGTTTGCGGCTCAGGCGAGTCCCGAACTCGTAGTGGGAGTGCGGCAGAGGAAGGCTTCAACACAACCGACCCTGCGTCTTGCGGAGGAGAAGCTCTCTACCGGAGATATTTCAGGAGCACAGAAACTGGCGCAACAAGCTCTTGACGAGAAGAAGGAAGATACCGGATATGCGCTCTTCATCCTGGCACGAGCTTCGAGCATGAGCCGCGACATGGAGGGAGCGCGCAGCTACTTCGAACGCACGCTGGAAGTCTCCAAGGAGCAAAAGCTGATTGCCTGGTCGCACATTTATCTCGGACGAATTTATGATTTACAAGAAGACCGTGACAGCGCGGTGGAGCAGTACAAGGCGGCGTTGGGCGCTGGAGATGCAAGTCCCGAAGTGAAGAACGCTGCCGAGAAGGGACTGAAGGAAGCCTACGCGCCGCCGTCGTCACCGAAGCAGCCGTAAACGATTCGCATCACAGAAATCATCTAACGTAACTGCAGAGAGGAAAGGGTCATGAAACGAACAAGAATCTTGATGGCGGCACTCGCTTTCGCGAGTATGTGCTTTGCGCTGCCCAGTCCGGCACAGGACCAGAAGAAGGAAGCTGCGCCAGCAGCGCAGGCAACAGCACCCGCCCCGGCTCCTGGCAAGCGCCCGCCTCAGGCCAAGACACAGCCCGAGTTCGACGCGTATCAAGCTGCGATGTCTAGCGCCGGCCCAGCCGCACTTGAGAAGGCCGCCGATGACTTTGCACAGAAATTCGCCGACAGCGAACTCCGGGTTCTGCTCTACAAGCAAGCCCTGCGCAACTACCAAGCTGCGAACAGCGCCGAAAAAACACTGGAAATGGGCCGCAAAGTACTGGCCCTCGACGGCGATGACCCCGAAGCTCTCGTCGATGTCGCTCAGGTCTTGACAGAGCGCACACGTGACACGGATCTCGACAAGGACCAAAGGTACGCCGAGGCCCAAAAACTGGCGGAAAAAGCTCTGCAAACCGTGGACACCGATCTGGCGGTACCCGCTGGCACCCCCCAGGAAAAGATTGACCTGTTCAAAGGGTTCCTGCGTTCCGCTGCCTACGGCGTTCTCGGTACCCTTTATTTCAACAAAGATACAAAGGAAAATTACGTTAAAGCCGAAGAGAACCTCCGCAAGTCGATTGACGCCTTGCCGTCACAGCCTGACCCGGTTTCGGTCCTGCGCCTTTCCATTACGTTGGACAAGCAGGGCCGGTACACCGATGCGCTCGCCGAGGCCAACAAGGCGGTCGAGATGACCAAGGAGGGCACGCCTGTGGGGGATCCGGCTCGCCGCGAACAGAGCCGATTGCAGAAGCTCACTGCCAATTCAATCAAGTAAGCCCCGCGCTGGAGCGAGCGCACAACCATGAATTCCGACGACCTGACATCGCTGGAGGGGGCTCTCGGTTACCGTTTTCAACGGCCCGAACTCCTCCGGCTCGCTTTAAGTCACAGTTCCTACGCCCGGGAAGCTCAGCCCGCTGGTTCCACGGATTCGACCGCCGACAATGAGCAATTGGAGTTTCTTGGCGACTCGGTTCTCTCTTTCGTGGTCAGCGCCGAGCTTGTGCAACGCTTCCCTCATTTTCGGGAAGGCACGCTCTCCAAACTGCGAGCGCATTTGGTCAGCGAAAAGCATCTCGCGGAGATCGCCCAGCGCTTTGGGATTGGTGACTATCTCCAACTCGGACGCGGCGAGGAGAAGAGCGGCGGCCGTGGCAAGGCTACCCTGCTCTGCGACGCTCTTGAGGCCATCCTTGCTGCGGTATATCTCGATGGTGGGGTTGAGCGTGTGCGCGGCCTTATTCTCGAGCGCATTCTTGTTCCGGAATTAGAGCGCCTAAATGTTGCCGGAGAGTCCCTCGTGGTCACCGATTACAAATCGACGCTTCAGGAACTGATTCAAGCGAACTCGCGGCAGCATCTCTCCTACACCGTCGTGGGTGAGGAGGGCCCGGAACACCGGAAGAGTTTTACCGTGGAAGTCCGGCTGCTCGACGCCAGTTCCCCCGAGAAAGCAGTGTACGTGCGGCGCGCGATAGGCCCGACAAAGAAGAAAGCTGAACAGGATGCCGCCCGTCAAATCCTGGAACACTTGAACCACCGTGATGAGCAACCAGAATCCACGAAAGCCGCCGAGTAACCCATGCCTTCTTCCGCCACACAGGAACCATCGTCGGGCGGGCTGGAATCGGTTCAGGCCTTAATTTCGACCATTGTCGTCGCCCTGTTCATTGTGACGTTTGTGCTCCAGGCTTTCCAAATTCCTTCCGGATCCATGGAAGAAACTCTCCTCATCGGCGATTACCTGTTTGTCGATAAGCTGCACTTCGGCGGTAGCCACGACTCGAGCTTCTTTCTTCCCTGCCGTCCCGTCCAACGGGGTGACATCATTGTTTTCTATTACCCCGTCAATCCGGCGTTGCATCTCGTGAAACGAGTCATTGGCGTCCCTAAGGACCGCATTCGCTTGGTGAACAAGCAAGTGTGGATCAACGGCGTACCGCAACAGGAAGGGTATGTGCATTTGCTCAATCGCCCGCCCGAAGTCTTCCGCGATAATTTCCCACGACTCGATTTTCTCAGCCCCGGTATCAATCCGCGCTGGTATATGGAGCTGCCCGACCACTTAGATCGCGGGGAACTTGTGGTCCCGCAAGGCGAGTATTTCGTGATGGGAGACAATCGCGATAACAGTGAAGACAGCCGCTTCTGGGGCTTTGTGCCCGAGGGCAACATTGTGGGCCGCCCACTGCTGATTTACTGGTCGCTTCGGGACGCCGGGGGGGATCTACCCTCCTGGAGTGATAAAATCGCTCACTTCCTATATGTTCTCACGCATCTGTTTCAAGTCACCCGCTGGGACCGCACATTCCGGGTCATCCGATGAACACCTCGCGAGCCTCATTGCTATTCAAAGGAACTTGCGGGACATTAGAGTTTTGGAAGGGATAATGATCTGTGGCTAAGTCAAAACAAAAGTCCAGCGTGAAAGCAGCTTCCGCCAAAAATAATACTGAGCCGAAACCACCGGAAGAGACTCCTCTGGAGTTTGTCGCCTCTCTCGCTTCGGTGTTAGTCACGGGACTTTTCATCATTACATTCATCTTGCAGGCTTTCGAGATTCCGTCGGGTTCCATGCAGAATGGCCTACTCATTGGCGATCACGTTTTTGTCAATCGCATCCAGTTCGCGCCACCCTCGAGCTGGCTCGGCAAGCTGCTTCCGTACCGGACGCCGCATCGTGACGAAGTAGCTGTATTCGTTTCTCCCGTCCAGCCGGGTTTGTTCCTCGTGAAGCGCATCATCGGCGTTCCTGGAGATCACCTTCGCCTGCGGGACGGAACGGTTTACCGCAACGGAGAAAAGCTGAATGAACCTTTCACTCTGCATCTGCCTCCCGAGGAGCGGTCTCCTGATGGTCCTTATGCAAATAATTTTCCCTCAGTTTCTCCTGAGGGATATGGCGTTCACCGCGACTGGGCTCTGACGCAGTCTGAATTCATCCAGAATGGCGAAGTGGTAGTGCCTCCGGGACATTACTTTGCCATGGGAGACAATCGCGACAACAGCTATGACAGCCGCTTCTGGGGCTTTGTGCCACAGGCTAACTTGATTGGCCGCCCCATGTTCATCTACTGGTCCTTCGACACGCCGGAGAACCAATATCAGCGGACAGACTTTACGGAGCGCCTCGGATTCCTTCTGCATACGATCATTCATTTCTTCGATCAAACACGCTGGCGCCGCACATTCAAGGTGGTGCAGTGATTCGTTGGCGCTCACGACGGATGTGGCTGGCCATTGCCGGATTACTGATTCTGACTCTTCTACTGTGGCGGCCCGGCGCGGACCGCCTGCGCTCCCGCCTCGAGAAATCCCTGAGTTCTGCTCTGGGGCATAAAGTGGAAATTGGCAACGTGAGCGTGCAGATTCTCCCACAGCCAGGATTCAATCTCTCGCAATTTACGATCCGCGACGACCAGGAATTCAACGCCGAACCGATCCTTCGCGCGGACGAAGTTTCCGCTACGATCCATCCGAGTTCGCTCTGGCGATGGCGCATTGAGATCGCGTCCCTAAGCTTCAAAGAAGCTAGTCTGAACCTCGTCCGCCGGCCCGACGGGCGATGGAATATCGAACCCATTCTCGAACGCGCTGCTCATACTCCCGCCGCGCCGACCGGAAATACGCGCTCCGAATCCCGACCGCGCTTTCCCTACATTGAAGTCAGCGACGGGCGAGTGAACTTTAAGCTCGGGGCAGAAAAAACACCGTACGCGTTGACGAATGCGGATCTGGCCCTATGGCTCGCATCCGATGACGAGTGGGGTTTGCGCCTGAAAGGACAACCGGTGCGCACCGATATGCGCTTGAGCGATACCGGCATTCTGACCGCCAACGGCACTTGGGGCCGTACCAATGATCTGCATAGCAATGACCTACGCAAGACGCCTATTCGCTTAACCGTGCGCCTCGAAGGCGCACAACTGGGCCAGCTCACCAAGCTCATTTATGGTACGGACAAGGGATGGCGCGGAACGATAATCGTGTCGGCGAATCTCACGGGCTCGGCTGAAGATCTGCGAATTCAGAGTGAAGGCTCGGTGGACAACTTCCGCCGTTACGATATTGCGGCCGGGCGGTCGCTACGACTCGCTGCCAATTGCGGCACGCGTTACAGCAGCTCTTCTCATCAGCTCACCGAGATTCTTTGCGCTTCGCAGGCGGGGGACGCCGCCCTGCAACTCCGGGGCAGAATTATGCTCGCTAAACCACCTGCCTATGAGCTGAATGTGGATGCTGCGAGGTTTCCCGCGCAGGCACTTATAGATTTGGTGCGGCAAGTGAAAAAGGGGCTGCCGGCGGATCTCTCGGCTACGGGCACGGTCGGCGCGAATCTTTCCTTTCGCGCGGACGGTACTGGCGCCGTGCATTGGTCCGGAAGCGGCGACACCAATGGCCTCCTCATACGCTCGGCAGCACTGCAAACAAAAAATGGCACAAACGCTCTAAATCTGGGACGCATCCCATTTCGTGCAGTTTCCAGCGTAAGTCACTTGAAGCCTCAGCAGGGAAAGACCGAGCAAGGACGAGGTAACTTGGCAGTCGCCGTGGATGTCTCGCCGTCGGGGAACATCCTCGAAGTCGGCCCCTTTTCTGTAGATCTCGCCAAGGAGGAGCCCGCCACCTTCCACGCTTGGCTCTCGCGCGAGGGTTATGGCGTGAATTTTTCGGGGACTGGCTCGTTCCAACGGCTACTGCAAATCGCTCGAACGGCGGGTGTTACAGCCATCCATCCAGCCGTGGAGGGCGACGCGAATTTGAATTGGAATGCGCGCGGAAGTTGGAGTGGGTTTGCTCCGCCTCAGACTACGGGGACGATCCAGTTGCGCAACGCACGTTCTGAATTTGCTGGATTGAATGCACCCATCGAAATCGCCGCCACTGATGTTGTTCTCACTCCGGACACTCTTAAGCTGGAGAAGCTCTCAGCCACCGTTGACGGCATTCACTGGACAGGCCGAATACTCCGTCCCCGAATTTGCCCTGGGCCCGGAGTCTGTGCCGTCACCGTTAATTTATCCGCGGACGAAATTTCCACTGCCAAACTCAACCTCCTGCTCAATCCAAATGTACAGAAGCAGCCCTGGTACCGTACCTTGACCGGCGGTGGGCGGCACACGGGTTCAGTGCTGCGGAACTTGAGTGTACAGGGAGCCCTAAAGCTCGATCGATTTGTTGCCGGCGATCTCACGGCAGAAAAAATTACAACTGATCTAAAATTGGAAAATGGCCACTTACATCTTTCAAATTTGCGCGGTGCCGTTTTGGGCGGACGGCATTCCGGCGATTGGCAGGCCGATTTCACAGCAGCCGCACCGGATTATAAGGTCACAGGCACATTCGACGGTGTAGCCCTGCCCCAACTCGGCAAGCTGATACATAGTAATTGGATTACGGGAACGGCCCACGGATCTTACGAAATGAATTTGAGCGGCTGGGACGCTCGTGAGCTGCAAAGCTCTTCTCGCGGCACTCTCATCTTTGATGCGCAAGATGGGGAGCTCTCCCATTTTAGCCCAGCCGAAGCAGCGCTCCGATTCCAGCACCTGCATGCCGAACTCGCCGCGGGAAAATCTCTACTTGTGATTTCTAAAGGCAAACTGAAAAATGCACAAGGCATCTATGACATTAGCGGGGTTGCTTCTTTCGGTAAGAAAGTGGACTTTAAATTTCTGCGAAAAGGCGGCGCTGGATTTGCCGTCCTAGGAGCATTGGATAAACCTCATGTGGAACCCATTATCACCGAGCACGCCCAGGCAAAGGGCAATGAGTAAATTTTTGGGATTGTTTCCTCTAGTATTGCTAACCGCCGTTGCATTACTAGCTACAACCCCGAAGTCTTCCACCAAGACGAGCCCTAAAGCAAGTATGGAACAGAAGCTCGCTTATCTGCATAAGAATTCCTTGCGTGCGCATCCCGACCCGCAACCTACGCAATTCACAGAAGAGGAAATCAACGGCTTCATCGCGGGAGGAGGACTCAAGCTTCCCGCGGGTGTGCAGTCTCTGCGTTTTGAGGGTCAGCCCGGTGTGATCACGTCGTACGCGAAAGTGGACTTTGATCAGGTTCGAGCGGGAAGCCACTCCATGAACCCGCTGCTGTCAGTCTTTAGCGGATTACACGATGTCGTCGTCGTAGCCCACGGGCAGGCCACGCACGGCGAAGCAACTCTCCACGTGGACTCGGTTTCCCTCGATGGCGCGGAAGTTCCTAATTTCGTCTTGTCACTGTTTGTGGAGAAATTCATCACCTCCAAGTATCCGAACCTTGGTATCGATTCGCACTTTTCTTTGCCGGAGCGCATCGATACGGCGACAGTGGGTGTTCATCGGCTCACTGTGCAGCAGAAGTAAGCTACTTCTGGTACCCAGGCCCGCGTAGCACCTTGCCCGGCAAGGCTCCGGTCATCTTGCCTTCGTCAATCACGGAAACGCCATTCACCAGAACAAAGCGCATGCCCTCGGATAACTGGTTTGGCTGATCGAAGGTCGCAACGTCACGGATGGTCGCCGGGTCAAAGACCACGATATCCGCCCACATGCCCGCCTTCAACACCCCGCGATCCGTAAGTCGCACGCGCTGCGCCGCCAGCGACGACATTTTCCGGATGGCATCTTCCAGCGTCAGCTTTTTCTCTTCCCGCACATATTTCCGGAGAATCCGTGGGAATGTCCCGTAGGCCCGAGGATGCGGATGATCCATCCCTAGAATTCCTTCCGGAGATGTACCGGAGGAATCGTTATCAACAGCAATCCAAGATTGCTGTAACGCCAGCGACACGTCGGGTTCCGACATGGCGAACACGGCAACTTCGGTGAACGCATCGTCTTCGATCAGCAGATCGAAGAGCGTATCGATCGCATCGGCTTCGGGACGATCTTTCGCCGGAGGATCCTTCATCCAAATCTCGGCGACTTGCGCCAGCGTCTTCCCTTGCAGCGGTCGCAGCTTGGAATTTTGCACAACACCAATCAGAATCGCTTCTGGACCTGGAATTTCCTGCCACTCGTTGTCCCACGGATGTTTCGGTGCAAGCATGTCATCGCGGATGCGCTTGCGCGTCGCTGGATCCTCGAGCCGCTCGATCAACTTCGCTTTTCCGCCGTCATGTGCCCACGGCGGAATGAAGGCGGAAAAATCATTGAACCACGCGGGATAGGCATAGGTGTCGGCGGCAATGTCCACACCGGAACGTCGCGCCTCCTCTACCTTCGCAATGGCCTCGGGCATACGTCCCCAGTTCTTCTTGCCGCCAACCTTGAAGTGCCAGATTTCCACGGGGATGTGCGCCTCACGCCCAATCCGAACCGCTTCGTCCAGCGACTCCAAGACGTTGTCCCCTTCGCTGCGAATGTGACTGGCATAGATACCACCAAACTTCGACGCTTCCGCCGCCAGTGCAATGATCTCTTCAGTCTTCGCATACGGCGCGGGCGGATACATCAGCGACGTTGAAACTCCCACAGCCCCTTCGCGCATCCCTTGCCGCACCAATTCCTTCATGCGGTCAAGTTGCTCGGGCGTGGGCTGCACGTCCGCATCTCCCAGAACCATGCGCCGGACCTGCGTCGCGCCCACGTAGGTTGCCAAGTTGATCCCCATACCCTGCTTCTCGAGCCGGGAGAAATATTGGCCAAGAGTCCGCCAGTCGGGAGTAATCTTCAGATGTTCATAGCTGTCGTGATCCGCCTGGATCAAAGCATCGTTCTGCGGTGCAATTGATCCACCCTCACCTGTAATCTCGGTCGTGATGCCCTGATAAATCTTCGATGGCAGGCGCGGATCCACCAGAATGGTCAGCTCGGACTGTCCCAGCATGTCGATGAAGCCCGGCGCCACTACCATGCCCTTCGCGTCCAACGTCCGTTTGCGCGGCTCAGAGGCAAGGTTTCCAATCGCGGCGATTCGGCCATCGCGAATGCCAATGTCTCCGCTGTACCACGGCGAACCGGTGCCATCCACGATGTGGCCGTTCGTGATCACAACATCGAATGCCTGCGAGGCCGCCGCTGCCGGCACCACAAGAGCGATCAAAAAAATGAATGCAATTGCCATACGGAATGAGTTGGGGACGTTCTTTTGCACGGAAAACCTCGCTGAGACGAATGGCGGGAATTATACAGGACACGCTAAAACAGCGGCTGCGGACGGCATAGGTCACAGATTTGCATGATATTCTAAAAGAATCTGTCATGACTCCGAACACCTCGGCACCTGAATGCTAGCTAGCCCCAACCAACGAAAACGCGTCCTCAGCGGTATGCGCCCCACCGGAAAACTCCACCTCGGTAACTATGTTGGCGCACTCGACAACTGGGTGCGCATGCAGGACCAGTACGATTGCTTTTTCTTCATCGCCGACTGGCATGCCCTGACTACCGATTACGCAGATACCTCGAGCATTAAACAAAATTCCCTCGAAGTTGCCATGGACTGGCTCGCGGCCGGGCTCGACCCTGAGCGCTGTACCATGTTTTTTCAGTCCCATGTGCCGCAGCACGCGGAGTTGCATCTACTGTTTTCGATGATTACTCCGCTGGGCTGGCTGGAGCGCGTGCCTACCTACAAAGAACAACGCGAAAACATTAAAGAAAAGGACCTCAGTACCTACGGCTTCCTGGGCTACCCGCTCTTGCAGTCGGCCGACATTCTCATCTACAAAGGTGATTTCGTCCCTGTGGGCGAGGATCAGGTTCCTCATGTGGAACTAACACGCGAAGTCGCCCGCCGCTTCAATTCGATTTACACCAAGCTCGCGGAAGTCTTCCCCGAGCCGAAACCGTTGCTTACTCATTCTCCGCGGCTTCCTGGCACTGACGGCCGCAAGATGTCGAAGTCGTATGGCAACACGATACTGCTGACCGATCCGGAACCGGTCGTGCGACAAAAGCTGAAGACCATGGTCACCGATCCAAAGCGCATTCGCCGCAGCGACCCGGGCGACCCCGATGTGTGTCCCGTCGGCGACCTGCACAAAATCTTCAGCACGCCCGCGACCATGGCCAAAGTTAACGAAGGCTGCCGCTCCGCTGGAATTGGCTGTATCGAGTGCAAAGGGTGGGCCGCCGACGCTCTGGTGCAGGTCCTCAACCCTATCCAGGAGCGTCGCAAGAAATACGAGAGCAATCCCCGCCTCGCCTGGGATATTCTGGAAGCGGGCTCCGTGCGCGCGCGGACCGTGGCAGACGCGACCATGCAGGATGTTCGCAACGCCATGACCATCTCGCTGGAATACGAACCGCCACAACAGAAGGGTCCGGAGAGCCAATAGTCGCCGTTGATGACCGATTCTCTGATGCATGATCTGTTGATGAATGATCCTTCCCAATTCGCGCAGGAAATTCCGGCCAGCCCGAAATCAAATCCGGCGATAACCGCGGTTGTCGATAAGCCAGACATCAAGTCAGACACCAAGAAGGGGAAGGAAAGCGAGTCTTCCTTTTCTATTTCTGTGGATCAGGTTTACGATGGCCCGCTCGACCTGCTTCTCGACCTCATCCGCAAGCAGGATATCGACATCTACGACATTCCCATCGCGCGCATCACGGCGCAATATCTGGGTTACGTTGAGAAGATTCGCCAGCTCGACGTCAACATCGCCGCCGAATTTATTTATATGGCGGCTGTGCTCATTCAGATTAAGTCGCGCATGCTGCTGCCGCGGGATCCGGATGCGCCTCAAGATCAGCAGGACGACCCACGCACAGAATTAGTCAACCGCCTTCTTGAGCACGAGAAGTTCAAATCTGCCGCGCAAATGCTGCAACAGAAGCAACAGCTGGAAGATGCGGTCGTCAGCAATCCCTCGCTGAAAGAGTTCATCCACGAAGAAGGCGCGGAAGCCGAACTTGCGGCCGACGTTATTGATCTCGTCCGCACATTCCGCCAAATTTTGGAGCGCGCGAAGAACCGTCCGCTGCTGGAGGTCGATGAGGACCAAGTCACGGTCAGCCAAATGATCGACTACTTACGCAGGCGCCTCGCGCTGGAAGACCGCCCCGTGCGCCTGAAACAGGTTCTACGCAATGTGCAGTCGCGCAATGCTTTGGTGTGCATGTTTCTAGCGCTGCTCGAACTGGTGCGCTTGCAAGCCATTCTGTTGCGCCAGGAACGCGTCTTCGGCGATATCCTATTGAAGAAGCACACGAGCTTCGACGCTGTCATGGCTGAACAAGCCGCTGTACGCGACGACTGGAAATAGAAACTCAACATGAGCCTGAAAGCCGAAATCGAAGCTATCATTTACGCCACCGAAACACCCGTGACGGTCGACCAGATCGCCGCTCTCGTCAAGGATTCTGTCCTTGCGGAGGCGACGCCCGAAGTTGACCCGAACAAAGTCGTCTCGATCGATTCTCGTTCAACCGATGCTATTCCCACTGAAGCCAGCCCAACCAATGACGCTGCGACTAAAGCACGCGCCAAATCCAGGATCGAGGCCGTGATTGAGGAATTAACGAGCGACTATGCCTCAGCGAACCACGGCATTGAGATCCGTTCGGTCGCGGGTGGTTATCGCATGGCGACCAAGCCGGAGTATCACGACCTGATGCGCGGCTTCGCCAAGAGCCTGAAGCCTCCCATCCGCCTCTCTCTGGCCGCGCTGGAAACGTTGGCCGTCGTTGCCTACAAGCAGCCAGTCACCGTGCCCGAGATCAACGAGGTTCGCGGTGTCGATGCCGGAGGCGTGATCACCACGCTGCTCGATCGCAAGCTCATCACCACCGCAGGCCGTAAGCAGGTCATTGGACGCCCCATTTTGTACAAGACCACGAAAGAATTCCTGATGCGCTTCGGCCTCAACGAAGTCAACGAACTTCCCAGCATGGAGGAGTTCGAAAAGCTGGTCAGCGAATCGTTCCAGAACGAGATGTTCGAAACGAAAAACTCTGCCGGGAGAACGTCCACCGCCGCCACACAGGCAGCCGCAGAAGAAGTACCACAGCCAGCCTCAGAGGAAGAGCATAGCGCTGCCACAGAAACCGTGAAATCCTAGCGTCTAAGATGGGTGCCCCGTCGTTGTCGCGTTTTTTTGGCGACAAGGCGGGGATTTGGCATCGCAGAATTTTGGAGCCGCAGAAAGAGCCTGACCATGGAACGTTTGCAAAAAATCATCTCCGCCGCAGGTGTTGCCTCTCGCCGCAAAGCTGAGGAACTCATCACCTCCGGCCTCGTCCAGGTCAACGGTCAAATCGTCACCGAACTTGGCACAAAAGCAGACGCCGCTAAAGATCACATCCGCGTCGATGGAAAGTTGCTCAAGTTCTCCGGCCACCACGTTTACATCCTGCTCAACAAGCCCAAGGGCTACGTCACAACACTCAGCGATCCCGAAGGCCGTCCGACGATTGTCGACCTGCTGCGCGGAGTCAAGACGCGCGTCTACCCCATTGGGCGCCTCGACTACGCCAGCGAAGGCCTGTTGCTGCTCACCAACGATGGCGAGCTTGCCAACGCGCTGACGAAAGCCGCGTCCCATGTTCCAAAAACGTACCTCGTCAAAGTCAGCGGCCAGCCTAGCGATGGCGCAATCGAACAGCTCCGCTCTGGTATTGCCTTACCCGACCGTAAAGGAGTCCCTTCGCGCACTGCGCCCGCTGGAATTAAGCTCGTTCACAAGGCGGAAAACCCCTGGTACGAGGTCACGCTCATCGAAGGCCGTAACCGCCAGGTTCGCGCGATGTTTGAGCAAACCGGCCACCATGTCGAGAAGTTAAAGCGCGTGCGCTACGGTCCGTTTACGCTGGACGTTCATCCCGGTGAGTTTCGCAATCTGCTACCGGAAGAAGTCGCACAGCTTAGGGCGGCCATCCATCGCGGATCGAGTGCAACTGCGGAAGTGGCGGTTCGCCCGGCAGATCGGCCGGGAACTTACACGGATACGGAGCTGCGTGAAGCAGCGACGGCGCCTGCGAAGTTCCCTGCCGCGCCCGCACTCGTGCGCGTCCGCACTGACAAGCCAAAGCGCATGCCTAAGCCACTCGGCACATTTGCCTCTGGGCCTCGCTCCGGCTTGAAACATGCAGAGCAAATGAGACCAGGACAGGCGAGATCGGGCGCTTTTCGCGGGAATGACTTTGGCAAGAAGGGTCCTCGTAAAGTCAAATTTCGCCGTGACAGTGTGCGGGGAGGCCCGCCGTTTCAAAAGCGGTTCGAGACCGGTGGCCCTAGTCCGGTTCATCCCCCAAACACCCACCAACGGCCCACCTGGAACAAACGCCCGTATGCCGCACGCTTCGGCAAGCCCCGCAACGAAGCAGTTCGTAGCGATGCTCGCGACGACACTCGCGGCAAAGCCCGTGGCGCGAGACCCGACGCCCCCCCTGCCCGCCAAGGAAGCGATGCCAGGCCGCCTTTCTGGCAAGGCGCGGATAAACGCCGCCCCCGCACCAAGGAGGAAAGTGCCTACGAACAGCGGCCAGCTGCTCGCTCAAAACGTCTGGATTCGCGTAAACCGGATTCGCGTAAACCGGATTCGCGCAAGCCCGGTCCACGGAAACACGGTGCGGCCAAATTCAAGAACCGCCCCCGCTGAGGACAGCATGAACAACTTCGATCACCTCGTTCCGCCTCACATACGCGCTCTGGGTGCATACACTCCTGGCAAGTCGCTATGGCAGGCTGAACAGGAGAGCGGTGTACCCTGCATCAAATTGGCGTCGAACGAGAATCCCTTCGGGCCTTCCCCACTCGCTCTGGACGCTATGCGCTCCGCGCTCGCTGAAGGCAACCTCTATCCCGATGACAACACCGCCCTCCTGAGCGAGGCTCTCGCGACAAAGTACGGCCTGCAGTCCGATCAAATTCTGGTTACTCCAGGTTCTACCGGTCTCCTAAATCTGACAGCGCGCACGTTGCTCGCGCCAGGCCTCAACGCGGTCACGAGCAAGCTTTCGTTTATCCAATATCAAGTCGTAACAACAGCGACGGGCGCCACTTTGATTGAGACCCCGCTTCGCGATCACGGATTTGATCTCGATGCTATCGTCGAAGCCATCAATGCCGATACTCGAATCGTCTTCCTCGCGAACCCCAACAACCCGACAGGAACGCTCTTTGATGTAGCCGCACTGGACCGCTTTCTCGATCGCGTTCCGCCGCACGTGGTTGTGGTCATCGACGAGGCATATTACGAGTTCGCTCAGCACTTCGCGCAGCTTCGCGGAATTGAGTACTCGCACTCGCTGGATTATGTTCGCCAGGGACGCAACGTTATTGTTCTGCGAACATTCTCCAAGGCTCATGGACTGGCCGGTTTACGCATTGGCTATGGCTTTGGCCCCGCTGAACTGTTGGGATACTGCGCCCGCCTGCACGTGACCTTCTCGGTTTCATCAGTTGCACAAGCCGCGGCACTGGCCGCTCTCAACGACGAAGCTCACATTGGCAAGACAATGAGGAACAACGCCGAAGGTACACAGTGGCTCTGCGAACAGTTCAGGGAGATGGACCTCCATCCCGTTCCGTCATGGGCGAACTTCGTGTATTGCGAAGTTGGGGAAGACAGCATCGCTGTGACCAAGCGCATGCAGGACGAAGGCGTGATTATTCGACCGCTGAAGGCTTGGGGCGCGCCCACCGCCATTCGCGTAAGTGCTGGCTCGCCGGAAGAGAACCGCCAGTTTATGGCGACGTTCAGAAAAGTAATGACGAATTAGTGGTAGCGGGAAATCATGGGCAGCCGCGCCGCACCGTACAAGCCGGCATCACTTCCCAGCAATGCGCGTGTAATGATCGTCTTTCGTTCGAGCGTGAAGGGTTCCACCTGCGCCGAGGCGACGTGGCCATACTCCATAGGATTCTCTGGAGCGGTTGCCGCATACACGATGGAGCGCGCGCGGAGTTCCTCAAACATGGTGGGGGCGAAGGCTTCCCAGGCACTCGCGGCTCCGCCTCCGAGCACATACATCGGAAGATTCAAGCCATTGACCAGAGAGGACAGTACGATTCCCAGGGCACGGCCAACTCGGCGAAAGATACTCTGGGCCTCCTCGTCACCCCGGACGGCGAGATTGTAGATCGCCCGGGAACTAAACTCCGATCCAGTGCTGGCAGCCTCGGCAAGCTTGGGAGCCTTACCGGTCGCAATCGCTTCACGGGCCATCCGTACAATCGCGGTTGCCGACGCGTATTGCTCCAGGCAGCCCAGGTTGCGACAGCCGCAAGGGTACCCTTCCGGTTCCACCGTCCAGTGGCCGAACTCGCCCGCCATACCGTTCATGCCGTACCAAATCCTTCCACCGAGAATCAAGCCGCCGCCGACGCCTGTACCCAGGGTCATCATGGCCATATCGTCAACAGCCCGCCCAGCACCTTGCCACTTTTCGCCGAGCGTCGCCACCTTGGAGTCGTTCTCGAGAATCACGTGTGTACGCAAGCGCTGCTCAATTTCCGAACGTAGCGGAGAATTTGCCCAACCCGGAAGATTGGCGGCTTCGCGGATCATGCCGGTCTCCATATCAATAATTCCCGGCACACCAATACCAATCCCCAGCAACTTGAGGGAAGCCGTGTACTTCTGCGTGAGCTGCTGAATTGAGTCACACATATCATGGATCACCCGCTCGCGGCCCAGCGACACTTGAGTTCCCAGCGTGATCTTTTCCAGTAGCTGACCTTGCTCATCCACCGCTGCCACTCGCAAATTGGTTCCGCCTAGATCCACACCGATCGTATAACTCGCCATAAGACTTTCTTTCGCCGCCATTTTATTTTTGGCAGTGCGGACAGTAATGACTGCTGCGCCCGCCAATCACCACCCGCCGGATCAGCGTATCGCAAACCAGGCAAGGCTCGCCTTCCCGCCCGTACACACGATGCTGCAATTGGAAGAACCCTTCTTCGCCGTCCGCGCCGACATAGTCGGAGACCGAGGAGCCACCGAGTTCGATTGCCTCGCGCAGAACCTCCTGCACGGCACGGAGAAGCCGCGCTAAATCGTCGCGTGTGAGGGACGATGCTCGCCGCCGTGGACGAATGCCCACTCGCGCCAATGCTTCGTCGGCGTAGATATTTCCGACGCCGCGCAGCAGCTTCTGGTTCAGCAGCGCGCTCTTGATGGGTGTCTTGCGTCCGCGAAAGAGCGGCACAAACGTGGCAACATCCGCGTCAAGCGGCTCGACACCGCCAGGATCGAATTTTGCGGGCACGGCTACCGCCAGCTTCCCGAACATGCGCGCATCGATAAAGCGGAGTTCCTGTCCCGAAGCCAGCGTGGCGACCAAGTGCGTGTGTTTGACAGCTTCCACTTCCGGGTCGCAGACGAGCATGCGGCCCGTCATTCCCAAGTGCACAATCCACTGAGCATCCGGGGAATTGCCCGCGGAACGGGCCGAGGGAGTTTGCACTACTAAGTCAAACACGATGTGTTTCCCCATGCGGTGGACGCGGGCAATTTTTTTGTTGGTCAGGGTTCCAGCAATCTTGGATGCGGAAGACTTCAGCGGCTGTTTCCTCGATCCAATCCAGACCGACTGGATCCGATCCCCGGCAACACGGCTTTCCAGGCCTCGGACAATGGTCTCGACTTCAGGGAGTTCGGGCATGAGAAGCCAGTCTACAGGCACGGCCTCACGTAGGCACAGGTGCCTGCCCTGAGCTTGTCGAAGAGTACCCTCGCCTGTGCATCGGGCGATAGCCGAAGTTCCCATAGGACATCCCAAGCATAACCACCCATTTGCCGTTGACAGCCACCCGCAGAAGCGTATGATGCTCCCGCTCGGAGAAGTCCAATTTAGCTTAGAGAGGAAGTTTTCAATGAGGAAGTTTTATGGGCTAGTAGCCTCTGTCTTGTTGTTGACGTTCGCAGCTTTGGCACAAGAGCACTACACCGAAGGCCCGGTATGGCGCGTACAGTTAGTCCGCGTGAAACCCGGCAAAATGGACGCCTATCTCACCAGTCTGCGGGAGTCCACCAAGCCCCTGTTGGACGAACAAAAACGCCAGGGCTTGATCATGGACTACAAGGTTTTCCTCAAGGAAACCAAGGCTAATCCAGAAGACTGGGACATTGCTCTCGCCATACAGTTCAAGAACCACGCGGCCCTCGACGGTGCGACCGCGAAAAACGAGGCCGTCCGCGACAAGATCATGGGTGGCAAAAATCAGGCACAGCAGGTCGCGGACAAGCGCCTGGAAATGCGCGAACTGCTCAGTTCAGAGCTGATGCAGGAAGTCATGCTGAAATAGAAAGCCGCGGATATTGAGGGCGCGCCAGACGCGTCCTCATTCCTTCCCCGAGTTGCTTCCGATTGCCGCCCGCCGCCGTGCGCGATATCATAGTGCGTACACTCCCGGCCCGCGAAAAATTCCTTTAGTCTTGGCACGAATCGCTCGACGCGGGTGCCACGTGTGTGCAAATTCGCTGGGCGGCCTTGCGCCACCATTCTTTCGACGGAGCTGTGAATTGACCAGAGGCAGAACCGCTGTAATTGTCGGCGCCCAATGGGGCGACGAGGGCAAGGGTAAGGTCGTCGACGTCCTCTCCGAAGACTTTTCCATCGTGGCCCGCTATGCCGGCGGGCACAACGCCGGCCATACCGTTATCATCAACGGCAAAAAGTCTGTCCTGCAATTGATTCCCTGCGGCGTGCTACGCCCGGGCCGCCGCAGCGTGATCGGCAATGGCGTTGTGCTCGACCCCCTCGCCTTCCTAAAGGAAGTGGCTACGCTGCGCGAAAGCGGCATCACCGTCGATGGCAGTTTGTTCGTCAGCAACCGCGCCCACGTCATTCTGCCCTATCACCGCATGATGGAGTTGGGAGCCGAGAATGCCCCTGGACGCGTGAAGATTGGTACGACCTCGCGCGGGATCGGTCCCACTTACGAAGACAAGATGGGACGCCGCGGCCTGCGTGTCGCCGATCTGCTCGACCTCAAGCTGCTGAAAATTCACATTGAAAATGCCTGCGCGGAAAAGAATCAGATCGCGCACTCGCTCTTCAATGCCGATGCGCTCGATCCGCACAAGATGTACCAGGACTATGCCCAGGCTGCGGAAAAAATCGCTCCCTTTGTTTGCGACACGGCGGCCCTTCTGAACGAAGCCATTGGCGCGGGCGATTCCGTCGTCTTCGAGGGTGCACAGGGCAGCATGTTGGACATCGACCACGGAACCTATCCGTTTGTTACATCGTCCAGCGCGACCTCCGGCGGCGCCACCATCGGCACTGGCGTGCCTCCCACGTCCATCGATACCGTAATCGGCATCACCAAGGCCTATTGCACGCGCGTAGGAGGAGGTCCATTCCCATCGGAAGATCACGGTGAAATGGGCAATCTGTTGCGCAAGCGGGGCAACGAATTTGGCGCGGTCACTGGCCGTCCAAGACGTTGCGGCTGGGTTGATATCCCGTTGCTGCGCTATTCGAATATGATCAACGGCGTATCCTGGCTGGTGGTTACCAAGCTTGATGTGCTCGATGAACTCACTGAAATTCCTGTGTGCACCAGCTACAAGCTGGATGGCAAGGCATCGACGCAAGCGCCAGCGCAGTCCAGTGGATATGAGCGGCTGGAATGCGTCTACACCAAGATGCCCGGCTGGAAGACGTCCACGGAAGGCATTACGAGCTTCGCGAAGCTGCCGCAAGCTGCGCGGGAGTATCTGGCATTCCTGGAAAAAGAGACGGGCGCCAAGATCGGCATGATTTCAACTGGGCCAGATCGCAACCAGACCATTTACATGGATGAATTTCTCACAGCCTTACACGGCAAACAGGCTGTGACACGCGGCTAAGCAGAACCCCAACTCAACCTGAAAAGGAGCGGCGCGAACATGGTGGTACTGTCGGTGATTTGGATGGCGAAACCCGGACAGGAGGCGCATGTGGCCGAAATCTTCGGGAAATTACAGGAGCAGTCCCGTAAAGAGCCGGGCTGCCAGATGTACCAGGTCCATCGCCACCGCACCGAGCCGAGGCGATTCTTTCTCTACGAGCAATACAAGGACGACGCTGCGCTCGAAGCCCACAAGAGTGCGCCGCATTTCCTGGAGTACGCGAAGAAGAGCTTGCCTAAGATCGCGGATCGGATTGAGGGGCAGATCTATAGTCCGTTGGAATGAAGCGGGTGTGGCGCGGTGCGCAATTGGAAGGGCAGGCCGCCCTCAACGGGCAGCATTCTTCCGCCGGCGCTGTTCACTTGCCTTCATAATTTCGCTCATGTCTCCCGCTGGCCGAATCTCGAAAATGTTGCCATAGGTCACCGCCGGATGCTGCGCCATGAGTTGTACAGCATGATTCATGTCCCGCGCCTCAAGGATGAGAATGCCGCCGAGTTGTTCCTTGGTTTCCGCATAGGGACCGTCGGTCGTGGCC